>JAGTRS010000076.1 GCA_018262195.1 Pseudomonadota bacterium
AGTACTCTACCAGGCTGAGCTACGCCCCGAGGCAGATGGCGGGAATCGGATTGTCCTCCGAAAGCCCTACTTGAAAACTACCGGGAACTTCAAAAGCTATGCGGTTAAAAACTGCGGTCAACCGCGAAAGCCGCTAATTGTAGCAAAGCTGACTTGGAATTTGAATCAGGTAAGCAAGAAATTGCTGAATTGGCGGTCTCGATTTCCTGCTGTGCAACTTCGCGCGTGTACTGAAGTGCACGCGTGTCCTTGATTGCGGCGAGCACGCTCTGGAATTCGGTGAGCCCGCCGTGCTCGATGGCTTGGCGAATGCTGGCCGCCTGTTCTGCGGTGCCGTGCTTCATTGCGTAGAGCAGCGGCAGGGTGGGCTTGCCTTCGGCTAGGTCGTCGCCGATGTTCTTGCCGGTCTTGAGAAAGTCGCCGGAGTAGTCCAGGACATCGTCAATCAACTGGAAGGCGGTACCGAGGTGCATGCCGTAGCGCGCCAGTGCATCCTTCTCCTCCTCCGTGCCACCACCGATGACGGCGCCCAGGCGGCCCGCAGCCTCGAACAGCTTGGCGGTCTTGTAGCGGATGACTCGCAGGTAGTTCTCTTCGTCGATATCGGGGTCGTGGCAATTCAGCAACTGCAATACTTCGCCTTCGGCGATGGTGTTGGTGGCATCGGAGAGAATCCGCATCACTTCCATATTGTCCACTGATACCATCATCTGGAAGGCGCGCGAATAGAGGAAGTCGCCAACCAGCACGCTGGCAGCGTTGCCGAACAGTGCATTGGCGGTCTCTCGGCCGCGCCGCAGTTCCGATTCGTCAACGACGTCATCGTGCAACAGGGTGGCGGTATGGATGAACTCCACCACGGCAGCAAGATCGTAATGCGCCTTTCCCTGATAATCGAAGCAGCCCGCTGAGAGCAGCACCAGCGCCGGACGCAAGCGCTTGCCGCCGCTGTTGATGATGTATTCCGAGACCTGGCGGATCAGTACCACGTCGGAATAAAGACTTTGGCGGATGACGTGATCGACGGCGCGCATGTCATCGGCCAGAAAGGATTGCAGACTCTCCAGAGACACGATATGGGTTTGTTATTGGAAAATCATGCAATGGTAGCAGTCTGTCTGCGGTTTTTCACCGCATAGGTTCGGATAATTGTGGGTGATCCGTCTCAAAACGTTTGACTCACCGTGTGTTCGACGCTAAAATCTCGCGCTTTCCTGGGTTCGAATTGGTTGGAGACCCCCCATGTACGCAGTCATCAAAACCGGCGGCAAGCAATACCGCGTGAGCGCCGGCGACAAACTTAAAATTGAAAAGCTCGACGCCGAGATCGGCAGCGAGATCACCTTTGATCAGGTGCTGATGGTGGGCGATGGCGCCGACATCAAGATGGGTGCCCCCATGCTGCGCGGCGCCACGGTCACGGCCACGGTGCTGAACCAGGCGCGCGGCGACAAGATCAAGATTTTCAAAATGCGCCGCCGCAAGCACTATCGTAAGAGCCAGGGCCATCGCCAGTACTTCACCGAAGTGCAAATCGGCGGCATTTCCGCATAAGGAGCACATCACATGGCACACAAGAAAGCAGGCGGCAGTTCGCGTAACGGTCGCGATTCGGAATCGAAACGTCTGGGCGTCAAGCGCTACGGTGGCGAACTGGTTCTGGCAGGCAATATCATCGTGCGTCAGCGCGGCACCCAGTTCCATCCTGGCGACAACGTCGGTATCGGCAAAGACCACACGCTGTTCGCCAAGGCAGATGGCACGGTCAAGTTCGAGATCAAGGGTGCTGCCCGCCGCCGTGTGGTTCGGATCGAGCCGGTCGCGGCCTGAATTGATTTGAACTGAGTCCGATTCGTTCGCCAAAAAGCCCTGTCCGCCGGATGGGGCTTTTTTGTTTGTAACGAATTTGGTGAGGGGATACCCAACATGAAATTCATCGACGAAGCAAAAATTCAGGTCATCGCCGGCAACGGCGGCGACGGCAGCGCTTCGTTCCGCCGTGAAAAGTACATTCCCCGGGGCGGGCCGGACGGTGGCGATGGCGGTCGCGGCGGCAGCGTGTTCGCGGTGGCCGATCGCAACATCAATACCCTCGTCGAATTTCGCTACACCCGCATCTTCAAGGCGCAAAAAGGCGAAAACGGGCGCGGTGCGCAGTGTTACGGCAAGGCCGGCGAAGACCTCACCGTACGCGTGCCGGTCGGCACCGTGTTCACTGATATCAATAGCGGCGAGGTGGTGGCCGATCTGGCAGAAGACGGACAGACAGTCTGTTTGGCCAGGGGTGGCAAGGGCGGCCTGGGCAACCTGCATTTCAAGTCGAGTATCAACCGTGCGCCGCGCCAGCACACGCTGGGTGAGCCAGGCGAGGAATGGGAACTGGCACTCGAACTCAAAGTGCTCGCCGATGTTGGCCTCCTCGGCATGCCCAATGCCGGCAAATCAACCTTCATCCGTGCCGTGTCGGCGGCGCGTCCCAAGGTGGCAGATTACCCATTCACCACATTGGCGCCCAATCTGGGTGTGGTGCGGGTCGACAGCGAGCGCAGTTTTGTCATTGCCGACATTCCGGGACTGATCGAAGGAGCGGCAGAAGGTGCGGGCCTGGGGCACCAGTTTCTGCGGCATCTGCAGCGCACCCGGCTGCTGCTGCATCTGGTGGATATTTCGCCGCGCTGGGAAGCCGGCGACCCGGTGCATGAAGCGCGCGCCATCGTCGAGGAACTGCGCAAGTACGACCAGCACCTCTATGAAAAGCCGCGCTGGCTGGTGTTGAACAAGCTCGACATGGTGGACGAGGCCGAGCGTGAGGCGGTGGTGGCGAAATTCGTGGCGGACTATGAGTGGAGTGGGCCGGTGTTCGCGATTTCGGCGCTCGACGGAACGGGTTGCAGCGCGCTGACCTATGCGGTCATGGACTATTTGGCTACGCAGGCAGCCCGGCCGGTCGAGGATGAGTCTGCGGCGGATTCTGCCGGCGGGAATTAGGCAGCCTGGGATTCGGTGGGTGGCGCCCCGCCACCGACCCGCTTCCAGTCGTTTTCCTGCAGCGACACCTGGTACTTGGCCCAGCGGGCAAATTCAGTAAGGCTGCAATGGCCTTTCTTGCGGCGGCAGGTGCCGGCAACCCCCTTGAAGTGAACCACTGCCTCGCCGGTCGCGGCGTCGGCGGCGATTTCGGCCAGCTGGCGCACGCCCCAGGTACGGCCGTAGGCGCCGTTGCTGTAGAAAAATCCTGCTTTCAGTTCGTCGAGGCTCATGTCGTGATGCGTCGGTAGATGTCGGTGACTTTCACTGGCAATTGTCGCACGTCATCCAGGATGATGTAACGTGCTGCGCCGTACATGTGCGGCAGGTAGTCGCGCGCGTCGCGGTCGAGGGTGACACAGAAGGGGTGGATGCCGGTGCGCGCTGCTTCCAGCAGCGCCATGCGCGTGTCCTCGATGCCGTACTGGCCCCGGTAGACGTCGAAATAATCGTCCGGGCGGCCGTCCGAAAGCGTGACCAGCACCCGGGTCTTGGCTTCGACCTGGTTCAAGAGCTTGGTCATGTGCCTGAGCGCGAAGCCCATGCGGGTGTATTCCTGCGGACGGATGCCGGAGATGCGTGCCTTTACCTCGTCGCCGTAGGCTTCGTCGAAGGTCTTGATGCGGAACAGCTCGCAGCGTTTGCGCGTGGTGCCGGAAAAGCCGTAGATCGCATAGCGGTCGCCCAGGAGTTCCAGCGCCTCGCACAACAGGATCAGCGCCTCGCGTTCGACCTCGTTGATCCATCCCTTGGTCGAGCCGCTCATGTCGACCAGGAAGACTACGGCGATGTTGCGTTCGGCGCGGTG
>JAGTRS010000077.1 GCA_018262195.1 Pseudomonadota bacterium
CGAAGCGGTGATCGCCGAACTGACGGCATCAAAGCAGTTCGGCGCGCCCATCGTCACGGAAGTCGCCGAGGCGACGACCTTCTATCCTGCCGAGGACTATCACCAGCGCTACTACGAGCAGAACCCCTATCAGCCTTACTGCCAGTACGTGGTGGCGCCGAAAGTGGCGAAGGCACAGGCGAAGTTTGCAGCGCGGTTGAAAGCATAGGGCTTGATTAGCGGGTGCTGGCTTCTGGTGCGCAAACTGCCGCCAAGCTTTCCTGCCGACTCAAAGCGCAAGAAGTTGAACGTGAGTAGACTCAGTGCGCTCCAACTCAGACGGTCGTGATGTGCTCGCTGAAGGTCCATTCAGCATTTTTATTCGTTGCAGCCCCCCGATTCCTGGATGGGCTGGCCGAATACGGAGTCTTGCAACGGTTCGCCGCGCGGATCAGTCTTCAGCGTGCCCACGAACATCATGTTCTGGATACGAAAGAACTGGGTATCCAGCGCAGTATCAACTTCCCGTTCGGTCAGACCGTCGTAGATGTACACGTTGCCCTTGCGCTCTTTCTCAAGTTCCAGCGGTGACGGTTCCATCAGCCTCCGCATCTGCCAGTCGTGCAGGGCCTTGTTGGGGTCCAGTTCAATCCCCTTGCAAAGGTGGGCAAAGGACAGCAGGCTTACAGTCACTGCCGCCGCCACAGAAAAATTAAACGTACGTTTCATCATGCACCTCCTTGGACGGGGCGATGCAATTCCATCGGTCGCTCATCGGTCGACGTCCAAAAATGTAAAACGGGGGCCGCAGCCCCCAATCTCTGGTCTGAGCAACCGGGATATCTAACACCCATGCCCCGCAATGTTGAGCGTGATAGCCTTGTTTCTGAACCACATCAATGAATTCCTTGATGCGAGTGTGATCGGGGTCGCACGCCACAATCATCAGCGGCGGCCTATGGTCGTTGAATCTCGGTGCGATGACCCCATCAACTTCGCGAATCCGATCTTCCAGGGCGCGCTGCGCTTGCGTATCCAGAACCTCGTTCACAGGGATCACTGCGTCGTTGATGCTCATAGCGCACTCCTAAAACGGCCCAGAATTATGGGGAGCGCTTAAGCCTAGGTTCCCTGTATAGAAAGATAAATAGAGATCACTTATCGGCTCACCAAGCTCGATCAGAAGCATCAGGAAATCTTAGAGCCATATGACGGCGCAGGCAGTGTCTGTAGCAGGGCGTTTGCAGGCTGACCTTCCCCGAGATGCGACAGCCCATACAACGAAATCGCGATAATGGGACGTCTTCTGGTTTGATGATCGGCCGGTCATGGTGCATAGCCTGACTGCCTCAAACTGGCCGGGAGCGCCCTGTGAGCCTCGCGCTCCAAAGCGGCGGTTGCCAAAAACCTAGCTGCGACGGACGGCAGACTGTGGGGCTTCCTGTGAATTCACCCTCCCGGCCAGAAGCAGTCCGCCAGTGGCCTTGGCGGCGATGGCCGGTCATCGGCCGAAGCGGACATTCGAACCGCTTCGTACGAGTGACTGCAGCCGGCCAACTGCTGCCGTTGCATGTATCCCGAAAGCTGACAACGGATCGGCCGCTCCACTCTGAAACCTGCCACATGCCCTGCGTATTGTTGGCATCTCACTAAGCTGTTCTTAAGGTTATTAGAGTAGGCTCCATCTCTGAACAAATGCCCAGGGAATCCCCTGACTTATGACCTCTCTCAGCTTGCTGCTTTGGATTATTCTCGGCATCGCGTTGCAGGTAGGGTTGTTCTTGGGCATCAGCTTTTGGCAGCACTGGCAGTCCTACAGCCGGCTCAAGGAAGGACAGCCCGAAGCAGTCGAATCGATACCCGCGGTCAATCTGCCAAAGGAGGAAGTGGCTGGCTGGTCAGGATTTCGTACCTTCAAGGTTGCCCGACGCGCCATCGAAGACGCCGCCGGACAAATCTGCTCCTTCTACCTACAGCCCGAGGATAGGCAGGCACTTCCGTCATACAAGCCCGGCCAGTTTCTGACCTTCCGTTTGGAAGTTCCCAAGGCCGATGGCAGCGGCGTCGAGCTGATCACGCGGTGCTACTCCCTGTCGGATGCCACGCGGCCTGACCACTATCGCGTTTCGATCAAGCGGGTGCCGCCCCCCCCGGGGAGCGATCATCTTCCGGGGCGCTCCTCGAACTTCTTCCACGACCACATTCAGGTCGGTACGACACTTCAAGTCCGTGCTCCATCGGGACATTTCTATCTCGAACCGGGCAGCAGCCCCATCGTCTTGATCGCTGGCGGTATCGGCATCACCCCCATGCTCAGCATGCTCAACTGGTGCCAGTCGCACCAACCCGAGCGCGAAGTCTGGTTCGTCTATGGCGTGCGCAACAGCAAGGAAGCCGCTTTTGCAGCGCATCTGAGCGCAATCGCCGCTGCCAATCCCAACGTCCATTTGCGCTTGTGCTTCAGCGACCCGCTGCGGGAAGATCAACTTGGCGAAGACTTCCATCACCACGGGCGCGTGGATGTGAATCTATTCCGGATGGAACTGCCGCTGAAGCCATACCACTACTACATCTGTGGGCCCACGCCGATGATGGAAACATTGGTGGCGGCGCTGGAGGACTGGGGCGTGCCCGATTCGCACATCCACTTCGAAGCCTTCGGTCCCGCTTCCATCAAGCGTCGCAAACCGGAGACCGCCGCTACCGAGAGTGCCATTGCAGCCCCTGTTAGCGACATCACGGTGACCTTCGCCAAATCAGGCAAACAGACCCGGTGGTCACCGCAGTCTGGCAGTCTGCTGGAATTCGCCGAATCCCAGGGGATTGCCATCGATTCGGGCTGCCGCGCAGGGGGCTGCGGCACCTGCCAGACTACGATTCGATCCGGCGAAGTGTCCTATCGGCAATCTCCGGATTACGATCCCGAACCCGGTACCTGCCTGATGTGCGTCTGTACGCCCAAGACCCACCTGACGTTGGAGGCCTGAATGACGACACCCGGCACAGCTTCGCTCTGGCGCAATCACATCCTGCCTTTCACGCTATTGGTGACCCTGCTCGGGGTGGCGACCGTCATTGGCGACTATCTGCTCCATCGCCTCGATCTGGCCTGGGTGGGACGCTATCTCGGCATCCCCGGCACCTTGCTGATCATCGGATCGCTAACTTATTCCCTGCGCAAGCGGAAGGTCATCGCCTCCGGGAACGTTAAATCCTGGCTCAGCATGCACGAGATCGGCACCTGGCTGGGGTCCTGGATGGTGCTGCTCCATGCCGGGGTGCACTTCAATGCCATCCTGCCGTGGCTGGCCACGATCGCCATGGGCGTCAATGTCATCAGCGGCATGGTCGGCAAGATGCTGCTGAAACGCTCGCGCGAACATGTCCAGGCCCAGCGCGAACATTACCAGTTGCGCGGGTTGTCCAAGGCTGAGGTCGAGCAGTCGGTATTCTGGGAGTCGGTGACCTTTGACGCCATGGCCAAGTGGCGCAAGGTACATATTCCGATCTTCATTGCCTTTGCGGTGCTGGCTCTGGGTCACATCGTCAGCATCTTCCTGTTCTGGGGGTGGCGATGAGTAAGATCCTCAAGATCGTTTTGGCGGCCAACCTGATCGTCCTGGCCATACTGGCCTTTGTCTATCCTCATTTGATGGTAGGCCCCGGCAAGCTGATTCCCGGCCACAGCAAACTCGAAACAGACTGTTTTGCCTGCCATGCACCGTTTTCAGGGGCCACGACCGAACGTTGCACGACCTGTCACAAGCCGGAAGAGATCGGCAAGCTCACGACCCTTGGGCAGCCGATCCAGAAACCGCTCACCAGCACGCCATTCCATCAGAAGCTCGTGAAGCA
>JAGTRS010000078.1 GCA_018262195.1 Pseudomonadota bacterium
ATGGATGTGGGTACTTTGTCTTTTACCTTGGCCGTCCCGATACAGTCTGCGGACGCGCTGGTCGTGATCGATGCCGCTCAACTTGGCTCCCGGCCCGGAACGCTTCAGGTTTTCGTGGGCGATGAGATGGATCGTTTCCTGTTCTCCAACCGGAAATCGAGCGTTCATGAAGTCGGTCTGACTGACTTGAGAGCGATCGCTGTGCTGGCAGGTCATTGGCCAGAACGGCGTGCGTTGATAGGCATTCAGCCGCAAAAACTGGATTGGGGCGAGCATCCGACTGATGATGTAGCCGCGGCAATTCCCGTTGCGTGCAGACAAGTCAACTCCTTGATCGATGGCTGGCTAAATGGCGCTTGAAGACATCTCTGTGCTCACCGCACCAAGCAGTGACCAACTGACCGGTAACGCGACCGCCGTTTTGCATGAGGTCGCTGAAATGCTTGTCGCACTTGCCGAGCGTGGCGAAAGCGGCATCATCGACTTGGGTGGAATGCCGCTAAGTAGCGCTGACAAGGATTGGCTAACGGCACGGCTGGGGAGGGGCGAAATTGAGATGTCCCTGGATCTGGACGGCGCAAGCGAAGTGCGGGAAACAGCTTTTCACGGCGTATGGTGGCTCGTTCACCGTAACGAAAAGGGTGTGCTTACCGGTGAATTCATCGAAGTAAACCGTGTGCCAGGACTGGTTCCGGCTCATCCTGACGACATACGAGAGGCAGCTGAAAAGCTTGGTTTCTTGATCAACGATCTCTGAAGCAGCAATACGTGGAATTCCTGGCGCCTGCATAAAATCGAAAAGGGGGCAATGGCATCATGCGACACGAAGATGGGATACTGATGGCGGGGTTGGCGCAACATGGCGTCTCCCGTCGGTCTTTCATGAAATTCTGCGCCACATTGGCATCGGTGATGGCCCTGCCCCCTGCAGCAGGACTCGCGATGGCCGAGGCAATGACTGCCGCCCGCAGACCGTCGGTCATCTGGCTGCCGTTTCAGGAATGCACGGGTTGCACCGAGTCAATCACGCGATCGCATTCACCGACCATCGAGAGCTTGATCTTCAACGTTATTTCGCTCGATTACCAGGAAACGCTGATGGCCGCTGCCGGACATCAGGCTGAAGAGGCCCTGCAGCAAGCGATCAAGGACAATTTCGGAAAGTATCTGCTTATCGTCGACGGCTCGATTCCTCTCGGGCAGGACGGTGCTTATTCGACTATTGGTGGCAAATCCAACCTCGAGACCCTGAAAGAGGTCGCCAAAGGCGCGGCAGCCATTGTCGCGATGGGTTCCTGTGCCGCCTATGGCGGAATTCCGAAAGCCAATCCGAACCCCACCGGCGCCGTTTCCGTGGCGGATGTCATCAAGGACAAACCGATCGTGAATATTCCAGGGTGCCCACCGATCCCGGTAGTCATGACCGGTGTCTTGGCACACTACCTGACATTTGGCAGCCTGCCCGAGTTGGACAAGTTGGGACGCCCCAAGGCCTTCTACGGTGAAACCATTCATGATCGTTGCTACCGCCGGGCTTTTTACGACCAAGGCAAGTTTGCCAAGACTTTCGACGACGAAGGGGCACGTAACGGGTGGTGCCTGTTCGAGCTGGGTTGCAAGGGGCCGGTGACCCATAACGCATGCGCCACAACCAAGTGGAATGGCGGTACCTCTTGGCCGGTCGAATCCGGGCATGGCTGCCTGGGCTGCTCGGAGCCTGATTTCTGGGATGCCGGAAGCTTCTACAAGGCACTTTCGATGCCGGCGACCCCGCTCAAGACGGTCGGTGTTGCTGCAGCGGCCGGCGCAGCGGTAGGCGTTGCGATCAGCCTTGCGAACAGGGCGAAAAAGGGAGCAGCCAAGGCTGCGCACGAGACCACCACCCTGCCTGACTTGGAGAAATGATGATGAACGAAATGCAATTTTTGACCTGGGTACGCGGAACAGGTCTCAATCTGGCCATCAGCATCTTCCTGCTGGGCGTGTTTGTGCGACTTTTCGAAATTTATAGCTTGGGTCGCAAAAAGGACTTGTCCGAGCCACGAAATGTTGCAGGCGCTTCCGGCATGCATACGGTTTTCCGCCGTTCGCTCCCTGCTGAAGGCATGCTGAAGAACTCGCCAATAACCTATATCGGTGGTTACATCTTCCACATTGGCTTGGCCATCATTGTTTTTCTGTTCGTGCCGCACATCAAATTTTTCCAGGGACTGACAGGCATCTCCTGGCCCGGACTTCCTTCACAACTGGTTGACTTTGTGACCATAGTGACCATCGTGGCGATGCTGGTTATTCTGCTTGACCGTATCACCAAACCGGTCAAGCGCTACCTGAGCACTTTCCAGGACTGGTTCACCTGGGCGCTGACTTTCCTGCCTGTCCTTACCGGCTGGATGGCCGTGCGCCACCTGTTGCTGCCTTACACAACCATGCTGGCTGTGCACATCCTGATGGTTGAGTTGTTGCTGGTGTTCCTGCCTTTCACCAAGCTGTTCCATGCCTTCACCGTCTTCGGGTCACGCTGGTTCAGCGGCGCGGTTAATGGCCATAAAGGAGTTGCGGTATGAGCGCCTCTCTCGAAAAAGGGGTTCGGGTACTGAAAGAAGTCATTGACGCCCCGATCGCCAGTTATTTCAGCAGTTGCGTGCATTGCGGGCTGTGTGCCGAGGCTTGCCTTTTCTACACCGAAACACGTGATCCGAAGTACACGCCGATTCACAAGCTGGAACCCATGCGCCGACTTTATGAGCAGGAATACACTGTTCTTGGTCGTCTGAAAAAACTGATCGGCCTGTCCAAGGCGGTGACTGATGCCGAACTGGCCGAGTGGCAGGAATTGGTCTACAACAGCTGCACATTGTGTGGTCGCTGCTCGGTAGTCTGCCCGGTGGGGAATGACATTGTCTATATGGTCCGCAAGTTCCGTGAAGGCATGTCGGCCTCAGGTAACGCACCGGAAGGGATTAAGGGAGCAGCCAATCGAACCATTACGATCGGCAGCCCGATGGGCGTCAAGCTGCCTGCCGTAAAGGCACAAATGCGGCACGTTGAAGCAGATTACGGCCTCCCGATTCCAATGGATGTAGAAGGCGCCGAATACTTGGTGATGCTATCTTCAATGGAGATCATGAACTTTCCCGAATATCTTGGCGCCATCGCCAAGATCATGCATCAGGCCGGCAAGACCTGGACACTTTGCTCCACCGCCTTCGAGGCAACCAATGCCGGCATGCAGATCGGGAACTCTGATCTCGCCCGTGTCATTGTTGCGCGCATTGTCGATGCTGCCGAGAAGCTCAAGGTCAAGACAGTCATCAGTCCGGAGTGTGGGCACGCGTATACAGCCTTGCGCTGGGAAGGCGCCAATCTTGTAGGTCGTACTTTCAGCTTCCATGTAAAGCACATTATCGAGGTTCTCGGAGAACTCCAGGAGCAGGGTCTGCTCAAGACTGAGGGCTTCGAGACCGACCGCCTGACTTTCCACGACCCATGCCAACTTGCACGTCGTGGCGGCGTAATCAAGCAACAACGCAGCCTGATGAACATGGTCGCCAAAAACTTCGTCGAGATGCCTGACGCCGGATTCATGAACTGGTGTTGCGGTGGCGGTGGTGGCGCCTCGGCCATCGAGGAAGGCGAGGAGTTGCGTATGGAGGCCTTCAAGAAGAAGAAGTCACAATTTGATGCCGTAAAGCCGGACCGGGTCGTAACG
>JAGTRS010000010.1 GCA_018262195.1 Pseudomonadota bacterium
CCCGAGTTCATTGGCCAGTCGCCAGACGTAGGGACGGAAGCCGACGCCCTGGACCAGACCGCGAATGCGGAAGCGCCGGCCGCTCATCGCGGCCTACTTGGCCGCCAACTGGCGCTCCAGGTCGGCGATGCGGCGCTTGAGCGCGTCGAGGCTTTCCGAACGCAGGCTGCGCTGGGCATCGAGCCCGGCGGCAACCCAGCCGAGCCAGCCGCTCATGCCGTCGCCAGTGGTCGCCGAGACCCGGAAAATCACGAGGTCCGGATTGACGCGCCGGGCGTTGGCCTCGGCCAGGTCGGCGTTGAATTCGAGGTAGGGCAGCAGGTCGCACTTGTTGAGCAGCATGACGTCGGCCGCTGCGAACATGTCCGGGTACTTGAGCGGCTTGTCTTCGCCTTCGGTGACCGACAGGATGGCGACCTTGTGGTGTTCGCCGAGATCGAAGGCCGCCGGGCAGACGAGATTGCCGACGTTCTCGATGAGGAACAGCGAATCGTCGGCCGGCTTGAGGCGCTCCATGGCGTGGCCGACCATGTGGCCGTCGAGGTGGCAGCCCTTGCCGGTGTTGATCTGCAGCGCCGGCACCCCTGTGGCGCGGATGCGTTCGGCGTCGTTGGAGGTCTGCTGGTCGCCTTCGACGACGCTGATGGCGACCTTGTCCTTGAGCATCTCGATGGTCTTGCAGAGCAGCGTGGTCTTGCCCGAACCGGGGCTGGAAACGAGGTTGAGCGCGAAGATGCCGCGCTCGTCGAACCACTGGCGGTTGGCCGCGGCGTAGCTGTTGTTCTTGGACAGGATGTCCTGCTCGATCTGCACCATGCGGGCCTGCGACATGCCCGGCACGTGGGCGCGGGCCGGGCCGGCGCCGTAGTCGAGATCGCCGCCGACGGCGTGTTCGTGGTGATGATGCTCATGGCCGTGATCGTGGTCATGCGGATGGCTGTGCGTCGAGCCGTCGGCATGCACGTGATCGTGGTCGTGCCCATGCGCGTGGCCGTGCTCACCCTGATGAACGTGCTCATGGACATGCACCGTCCCGTCCGCATGCGTGTGGCTGTGGGCATGCGCGCCGGCCAGCGCGGCACCGTCGTGGCTGTGGGCGTACTCGTGCGCATGGTCGTGGCTGTGCGTGTGCACCGTTCCGTCTTCGTGAACGTGGGTATGTTCATGCGCCCCGCCCTCGATCTTCGTTTCCCCGGCACCGCAGCCGCAAACTGTACACATGTCCGTCTCCCGATTATTCGATTTCAATTTCCTTGAGGCGCATATCCGTGCCGCCCGTCGCCTGCACCTGGTAGCTGCCGCATTTCGGGCAGGCGCCGTAACGTTCGCTCATCGGCACCGTCTCTGCGCACAGCATGCACCAACCCGCCCCCGGCACGTCAACGATTTCCAACTTGGCCCCCTGAGCGATGCTGCCGTTGGTCACCGCCTCGAAGCAGAAGGACAAGGCCGCGGGTTCGACCGACGACATGCGGCCGATCTCCAGCACGACCAGCTTCACGCGGCGGGCATTCTCGCGCCGCGCCGTATCTTCGACCAGTTGCAGCACGCCCTCGGCGAGCGACATTTCATGCATCGATACACTCCACGACATAAGGCACGCAAGGATCCAGTGCCAGAATGCCCCGGTCCAGCGCCAGCCTGGCCTCGGCCAGCGAGGCAAAGCGTCCTTCGCCGAGCAGCGCCGACAAGGCCGAAGCATCGGCGAAGAAATTGTCGGTCGGCGCCTGCACACGGTAATTCGTCACCTTGCCATCGACCACATGCACGGCATGCGTCAGCACCCCGCGTGCGGTCATGGCCTGACCAATGCCCCAGCCACCTCCCCCGGCGCTGGCGACCGGAAACGGCTGATTGCCGGCCAGCGCATCGACGGCGGCCATGGTTTCGGCCACGCGGGCCAGAAAGACATCGCGAATCGAGGCAGGCAAGGGCTGCACGGGCATCTCCTCGGCGTTGCCCTGCCAGTAGGCAAGCCAGGCATCCGGAGCAAGCCGGCTGGGGGCTGGAATGGCATGCTCGCCATCGTCCGGCGCCACCTCCTCGGTGCTGCGATCGATCAGCATTTCCAGGCATTTTTCAGCCAGCGGCCGCAGGGTTTGCCGCAGCAAGGTCTGCGTCACCGCCAGACAATCGCCGCCCTGCCGGGCATTTCGCCAGGCCACGAAAGCGGCCTTTTCCGGACGCAAGCCGAGGGCCGGCGGCCAGTCGAGCAAGAGGCGCCAGAGATTTTCGTGCAGCACTTCGATCCACAGCGCGGCGCTGTCGACGCCACGCTGCGCCTCGCCCTGCGCCACGGCAACCGCGGCCTGGGCCGCCGCCCGCTGGGCGTGGGCGCAGAGCGTAAACAGGTAGGGCACCGTCTTGGCCACGGCGTCGGGCACCTGGCCGATGAACAGCTTGGTGACCGAGGGACGGCTCAGGTTGCAGGCCAGGTCGTGCAACCCGCCATCACGGTAGCGCGCCCGTACCGTCAGCATGCCGGTGCCGGTCGTCATCGTCCGAATCCGAGGAAAGCCCGCCGGCTGGTCGGCTTGGCGGGCGGCGGCTCGGCCATGGCGTCGCCGAACAGGGCGTGGATCGAGGCCAGTGCGGTCAGGCGGGCTGCCTCGTGACTGTCGAATTCGAGCGCCGGGGAAAACAGCGAGCACAGGTGATAGCGCCCCAGACTCGCCTCATCGGCAACGATGAATTCGTAATCGCCGGACGGGAATCGCCAGACATGCTTGCTGCCGGCGCTCAGGGCGGGCCACTGGTCGTTGCCCGGCAGGCAAAGCAGGTTGATCGCCCACGGCGTGATCATGAGCCCGGCCCAGTGACCGTCGTCCGTGCGCCGAAAGCCGACAGCCTCAACCTGGAGCGCCTGGTTGCAGATCGGCACGTCGGCCATCCGGGTACGGGCAATCTCGGCAAAGACCTTGACCAGCGCGGACGACGGGTCGGTCGTCCAGAAACTCACTCTGCCCTCCACTTGCCACAAACAGGCCGCATCGCAGCCGAACCAGCCGTCGAAGCACGCCGTCCCGGGAGGGCTCCAACCTCATTCGCGGCCGGTCGCATTCCATGGTAAGCCATGGAACCTTGCTCCCTGCTCATTCGGTCACCATAAACTTGTGTTTCGGAGCATCGCAGCCGGGGCAGCACCAGTCGTCGGGCAGATCGGCGAAAGCGGTGCCCGGCGCGATGCCGCGCACGTCATCGCCGGTGGCCGGATCGTAGACCCACCAGCAGATGCCGCACTCCAGCTTGTCGTCAGGTTTGACGTTGAGAAAGGAACCTTCGAAACGCATCCAGAGAATTTAGACCGGCTCGACCATCATGTCGAGATATTCGCGCAGGCGTTCGACGGAATCCGTGAAATCTTCCTCGGCGGCGAGCGCCACTTCCGGCATGCCGATGATCTCGATGGAGTTGAGGATCAGCGCGTCCATGCTGTTGAAGTACTGCACCCACCAGACGTTCTGCAGGCGCGTGCTGGTGATGCGGCAATTGCCGTAGCCACGCGACAAAATGGAAACTTCGCGGTGGCCGAGCCAGCCGTAGAGTGTATCGAGATCGGCATCGCTGACCGGCAGGAGGGTCAGGTTGATGACGTGGGCGGCATCGCCGGCCTTCCAGGCGGCAGCCTGCATGCGGATTTCCTCGACGAGTGCCTGGGCGTTCATGCAGCCGGCCGGGTAGTCGGGCGGCGCCAGTTCGGCCGTCGCCGTGGCCAGCATGGTGTCGGTCAGCGCGGCCGGGATGGCGCCGGTTTCGAGCCGGTCGACGACCATCGCACCGTCGTCGGCCACCTTGAGCACGCGCCAGATGCCGGAAAACGCGGTTTCCTGGACGCGCCAGTGTTGCGGCGCCGTGGTGAAGGCACTGACTTCGCCGAAGCCCATGGACTGGTTGATGACGTCCCGCATGGCAGCGTCGAGGTCGCGCAGGTTGAGCGTGGCACCGCCGGCAAAGCCGACTCTCTCGGCCTCGTCGACATAGGCGCCGAGCAGGCTGGCGGCCTCGTTGACGATCTCGGGCGCGACGTTATCGGGCAAGCGCGGCGCCGAGAAGGTTTCCATGCCTTTCGGCATCGGCAGGTAATCCGGCGCTTCGTCGCCCTGCGAGCCGGGGCCCATGGCGACGACGGAAATCGGGAAGGGACGCATCGTGGACGGGTTCATGCGCAGGCTCCTTGCGTGCTGGCGGCGCGGACGGGAATGCCGATCGGCTTGGGTTGGGCCGGGCCGTCGAGCAGACGGGCGACGTCGTTCTGGTATTCGCTCCAGTCGCGAATGCCGTTGAGCGCGCCGACGTACTGCCCGTCACGCAGGAAGACCACGGCCGGCGCCCGCGCCACGCCGTAGCGTTGCATCAGGACCGGCGAAAAATCGGGGCCGGCGACCCAGCGGCTGATCGTGTCGCCCAGCGGCTTGAGCGCTTCGGGAAGGATCACGCAGGCGTCGAGCACTTCGAGGTTGCGCTGCGGGTCCTCGGTGAGGAGCAGGGCGGTCAGGCCGGCCGGAAATTCGGGGTTCTCACGGTCAACCGGAAAAAAGCCGTGTTTTTGAAATAATCGGCCGAGGGCGGTTTGCAGCCTTTCGAGCGAGGTCGGGCCAGCTTTGAGTTCGAGGCTCATGATTGTTTTGTCCTCAGGAAGTCGGGGAGTTGGGGTTCGCGATCGAGATCGGCGAAAAAGGCGGAAAAATCGTCGACGCCGGTTTGCGCGGCATGCAGGGCATCCAGGGCAGCGTCGATGGCGGCTGCCCGCTCGGCGTCAATCACCTCGCGGGCCGCGCCGAGGAAGGTCATGAGCCAGGTACCCGGCGCTTGCGGGCCGACCAGGCTGAGATCCACGCGTGTTTCACCGTTGCGGCCGGTACAGCGGGCGAAATGCTCGCCGCACTCGATGACCTGCGCGGGGATGCCGAGACACATGTTACGCAGCTTCCATGTTCAGAAAACGGGCATCGCCGAGGCGGTAGGCGGCTTCTTCCGGCGGCCGCTCGGCTTCATAGACGTCCATGGCCAGCGCGCTGTCGGTAATGCTTTCGACCTGTCCGTCACGCACACGCCCGGGCGCACCCCATTTCTCCAGCCAGTCGAGCGCGATGTTGAGGGCCGGCGCCATCTGCGCCTTGACCACGTCACGCAGGCTGCCGCCGAAATCTTCGAGCTGCTCGGCCTGAACGCCGACCAGCACGAGTTCCGCCGGCAATTTTTGCGTCAGTTCGGCCGCCATGAGCACTTCCTGAAAGCCGGTCTGGTGCAGGCTCATTTTCTTGACGCCCATGAAGCGAGGCACCTGATCGCCGACCACGACGCGTAGCTTGCCCGGCTCGTCGCCGTAATCGACGGCATCGAAAACCAGCAGGCAATCGGCTTCCTGGACGTAGGGCAGCAGATAAAGGCCCTGCGTGCCGCCGTCCATGACCGTCACCTGCGGCGGAAACTCCCAGCCTTCGTTGAGCGCTTCGACACAACGCACGCCAAAGCCTTCGTCGGCCCATAGGATGTTGCCGATGCCGAGTACCAGAATGCGTTTTGGAGCCATGTTCACCACCTGAAAAAAGGCCCCGGGTACGGAGGTACGCCGGGGCAAACGCAAGTTATGCCATCAGTCCTTGAACATCCGCCAGCCACTGATCATGGTCGAGATCAGCGACTGCCGGCTCATGATGTCTTCGCGGATCGCCGCGTAAACATGCACCAGCACGAAAGTCATCATGATCCACATCCCCAACCGGTGCAGGTTATGCACCTGCATCGAGCCGCCGAGGGCCGGAATGACCCAGCCGAACAGGGTGTCCTGCCAGCTGCCCAGCCCTGCGCCTTCGCTGTACAGCGCGAAGCCGGTGAACACCATGCCGACGGCCAGTACCGTGAAGAAGAAGAACATCATGAGTTGCGCCATCGGATTGTGGCCGACGTACTTCTTCGGGGTCTTTTCGAGGAACAGATACCAGCGCAGCTCGAAAAAGACTTCGCTCCACCATTGCGGATTGGTGATCGGCAGCTTGAAGATCTGTTTGGCGTGGTGATTGCCGACAAAGGCCCAGTAAACCCGCCCGAGCAGCCCGACGGCAAAGATGTAGGCAGCCGCGAAATGGGCGAAACGGATGTAGCCCATCAGGAAGTTGTCCGACGCTTCGCCGGGCATGGTCGGCAAGGGTTTGCCGATGAAGTAGCCGGTCACTGCCAGGACGACCATGGCCAGGGCGTTAACCCAGTGCCATAGGCGTACCGGCGCTTCGTAGACATAGATCGAACGGACTTGTTTACCGTGCCGTTCGGCCTCGAGCATGTCCTGTTGAGAGAGCATGATTGCCTCCTTTCCGGACCGCTTAGCGGACCTTGACCGATGTCATTTCCTGTCCGTCCGGGCTCATCACGTGCGTCGAGCAGGCCAGGCAGGGGTCGAAGGAATGCAGCGTGCGCAGGATTTCCAGCGGCTCGTCCGCCTTGGCCACCGGGGTGTCCATGAGCGAGGCTTCGAAGGCACCGATCTGGCCCTTGTTGTCACGCGGCCCCCCATTCCAGGTGGTCGGTACGACGCACTGGTAGTTGTCGATCTTGGTGTCCTTGATCTTGATCCAGTGGCCGAGCGCGCCGCGCGGGGCTTCGGTGAAACCGGCGCCCATCGCCTCTTTCGGCCAGGTGCTCGGTTCCCACTTTTCGATGTTGGCGGTGTTGAGATCGCCGGCCTTGAGGTTGGCCATGAGTTTGTCGAACTGCTGACTCTGCAGCTTGACGCAGTAGGCCGTTTCCAGACCGCGCGCCGCCGTGCGGCCCAGCGTCGAGAACAGGGCAGTCACCGGCACATCGAGCTTCTTGAGCGCGCCGTCGACCAGGGCGTGGATTTCCGGATACTGCTTGGGCTGCAGGTAGCCGAGGACCATGCGCGGCAGGCAGCCGACTTCCATGGCGTGGCCGCGCCAGCGCGGGGCCTTGATCCACGAATACTTGGCGCCTTCGTCGAGTTCCTTGATGTTGGTCTTGGTCCCCTTGGTGTTCGGGCCGAGCACGAAGTTCGGCTCGGTGACGCCATCGAAGGGGTGCAGGCCCTTGCTCTCGTCCGGGTACTTGTACCAGGAGTGGGCAACGAATTCCTGGATCTGCTCGGGATCCTTGAGGTCAACCGGGTGGATTTCGTCGAGCTTGCCGTTGATGATGGCACCGCGCGGCAACAACAGGTTGCCCGAGCTGTAGTCGTTGGCTTTCTGAGGAATGTCGCCGTAGGAGAGCAGGTTCTTTGAAGACAGGCCGCCGCCATACAGCCAGCCCTTGTAGAAGCTGCCGATGGCCAGCAGGTCGGGAATGTAGACCTGTTCGACGAACTCCGTGCAGCGGTCGATGATGCTCTTGACCAGATTCAGGCGTTCCATGTTGATGGCGCCAACCGCCCCCGTGCCTTCCATGTTGATGGCGCAGGGCACGCCGCCGACCAGCCAGTTCGGGTGCGGGTTCTTGCCGCCGAAAATGGTGTGCACCTTGACGATTTCCTTCTGGAAATCGAGCGCTTCAAGGTAGTGGGCGACGGCCATCAGGTTGGCTTCGGGCGGCAGCTTGTAGGCCGGGTTGCCCCAGTAGCCGTTCATGAAGGGACCGAGCTGGCCCGATTCGACGAATTTCTTGAGGCGGTTCTGGATGTCGCGGAAGTAGCCCGGCGAGGACAGCGGCCAGGACGAAATGCTCTGGGCCAGCGTCGAGGTTGCTTTCGGATCGGCCTTGAGTGCCGAGACGACATCAACCCAGTCGAGCGCGTGCAGGTGGTAGAAGTGCACCAGATGGTCGTGAACGTAGAGGTTCAACTGCATCAGGTTGCGGATGGTGTTGGCGTTTTCCGGGATCTTGATGTTCAGCGCGTCTTCGACGGCGCGCACCGAGGTCAGCGCATGGGTGCCGGTACAGACGCCGCAGATACGCTCGGTGAAGGCCCAGGCGTCACGCGGATCGCGGCCCTTCAAGATCACTTCGAGACCGCGCCACATGGTGCCCGTGGACACGGCGTTGCGGATGACGTTCTTGTCGTCGAGATTCACTTCCACCCGCAGGTGGCCTTCGATGCGGCAGACCGGATCGACGACGACACGCTTGCCGGCATTGTCGAGTTTGAAGCCTTGAGTTTCGTAAGCGGCCATTTTTAGTTTTCCTCTTGTTTTTCCGGTTGACCGTGAGAAGTGCGGGCACGAGCCAGCGCCGACACGGCAGCATGGGCAGCGATGGCGGCGCCGACGGTGCCGGCGGCGGCCTTGCCGATGGTGTCGGCATTCGCTTCAACACCGAAGGCCTTGATGTCGGTCACGCGGTCGTAGAAGCTGCCCTTGTCCCAGAAACCCTCCTCGGAACAACCGATACAACCGTGGCCCGACTGCACCGGCCAGCTCACGCCGCCGTTCCAGCGCATCGACGAACAGGCGTTGTAGGTCGTTGGCCCCTTGCAGCCCATCTTGTACAGGCAGTAACCCTTGCGCGAGCCTTCGTCGTCCCAGGCTTCGGCGAACTGGCCGGCATCAAAGTGGCCACGGCGATAGCACTTGTCGTGAATGCGCTGGCCGTAGAACATTTTCGGGCGGCCCTGACGGTCGAGTTCGGGAAGGCGGTCGAAAGTCAGCATGTAGGTGACGACGCCGGTCATGACTTCAGCAATCGGCGGGCAGCCCGGGACATTGATGATCGGCTTGCCGGAAATGACCTTGTGCACCGGCGTGGCGCGCGTCGGATTCGGCTTGGCGGCCTGGACGCAACCGTAGGAAGCGCAAGCGCCCCAGCTGATGATGGCCTTGGCGTCGGCACAGGTTTCCTTGAGCACTTCGACGAAGGGCCGGCCACCGTGGATGCAGAACATGCCGTCCTCGTTGAGCGGCGGATTGCCTTCGACGGCAACGATGTAATTGCCCTTGTACTTCTTCTTGACCTCTTCGATGATCGCCTCGGCCTGGTGGCCGGCGGCGGCCATCAGCGTATCGTCGTAGTCGAGCGAAAGCATGGAGAGCACGACATCTTTGGTCAGCGGATGCGCCGAACGGATGAAGGATTCGGAACAGCAGGTGCATTCCAGGCCGTGTAGCCAGATCACCGGCGTGCGCGGCTTGTTCTCCAGCGCGTAGGCAATGCGCGGCGCGGCCGCGCTACCAAGCCCGAGCGATGTCGCCGTCAGGCTGCAGAATTTGAGGAAGCTGCGCCGGGTAATCCCCTGGCGGCGAAGCACTTCGTAAAAGGTCTCTGTCACTGGAATGTCCCCCGTTGGTTTTGTTGCCAAGTAGGCTTGTCACTACGCAAAGCGTGTGCCACGCACCGAACGCCCGTGATTTATCAAAAGGAATCAAGCCTTTTGGCCAGCCTTGGCATATTGGGGAAGCCATTCGGCTGGTAACATGAAGTCCACGGTGGAAACAAACATTCCACTTTTGAACGATTCGCGCATCAAAAGGCACTTCGCCGCCCGCAACCGCAATAAATCGTTCTAGAATCAATGGATGAAGAGAGAACGCACGTCCTGCATCGTCGACCTGATTTCCACCCGGAGCAATCGCGTCGAGCCTGGGATCAATCTGCGCGACGTGGCCTCGCACATGCTGGGGACGAAATCCTCCTCGGTCATCGTCGTCGAGGAAAACGTGGCTGTCGGCATCATCACCGAGCGCGACATCGTTCGCTTCATGCGGCAGCATCTGCCTCCCGAGCAAACGGCCCGCGAATTCATGACCAGCCCGGTTCATTGCGTGCCGGCCAACATGCCATTCCAGAAAGCCTACCGCGAAGCCACGGCGCTCGGCATCCGGCATATCGTGGTGATCGATCCCGCGGGCCAACCGCTCGGCATCGTCAACGAATCGGATTTCCGCAAACACCTCGGCACCGACTTTTTCCTTCAGCTCAATACGGCCGACACGCTGATGGAACGTACTTTTCCCAGGCTGACGGCCAGCGCGCGACTCGATGACGCCCTGACCGCCATGGATGCGGTCAGCGCCAGCTGCGTCTTCGTGGTCGATGGCAAGAAGCCGCTCGGCATCGTGACGGAACACGATGCACTCCGCCTGTTCCTCGACAACCTGAGCAACCCGACGCTGGAAGAGGTCATGACCCGGCCGGCCATCACCATACCGGCCGATCATCCGCTGACCGATGCGGCACAGCTGATGCTCGACCGGAATATCCGCCACCTGGGCATCGTCGACCAGGAAGGCTGGCTCGTCGGCATGCTCTCCGAACACGCCCTGATGAGCCCCCTCAGCCTTGGGCACGTCGACAGCGCGCTGAGCGAACAGCAATCGGTCTTCCGCTGCCGGGAACGCATGCTCGAGGAAATCGCCGCCAATGAACGCTATCAACGGGCACTACTCGACAACTTCCCGTTTCTCGTCTGGCTCAAGGACACCGACTCCCGCTTCCTGACGACCAATCGTGCGTTTGCCAACGCCGTCAGCCTGCCCGGCGCGCAAGATCTCGTTGGCAAGACCGATCTCGACTTCTGGCCGGACGAGATGGCCAACCAGTTTCGCGCCGACGACTTCGAGGTCATGACGTCGCGGAAAAACAAGATCGTCGTCGAACCGATCATCGTCAATCAGCAGGTCACCTGGCACGAGACCTACAAGGCCCCCGTCGTCGGCGAAGATGGAGCCCTGCTGGGCACGGTTGGCTTTGCGCGGGACATCTCGGAACAAAAGCGCGCCGAGCAGGCGATGCAGCTTCGCAATGCAGCGCTGGCCGCCATGATTGGCGGGGAGTCGTTGGGACGCGCCCTGGAACTGCTCGCAATGTCGGTCGAGGCGGAAATGGCCGATTGGCGCTGCTCGATCATGCTTTGCGACGAATCCCGGCAGCAACTGACGATCGGTGCAGCGCCAAGTTTGCCCAGCCACTTCAGCAAAGCCATCGATGGCATGCGCATCGACGAAGGCCTGAGTTCATGCAGCATGGCCGCCGCCCAGCGGCAGCGCGTGATTGTCGAAAACATATTCGAACAAGCGCAATGCGCCCCCTTCCACGATCTCGCCCGACAAACCGAAATCGCCGCCTGCTGGTCGGACCCGATCATCGGCCCGGATGGACTGCTGCTCGGCACCTTTGCTGCCTTTTCCCGTGCCCCTGCCCGCCCCTCCGAGAAGGAACTGGGCATCCTGACCTTGGCCTGCCAACTGGCCGCACTCCTGATCGATCACCACCACCGCTCTCTTGAACTGGGGGGCAGCCTCGAGACATTTCAGGGGATATTCAACAGCATCAGCGAAGCCCTGGTCATTCTGGGAGAAGACGGCCGCTTCCTCGATGTCAATTCAGGCGCCGAACTGCTGGCCGGTGCATCGCGTGCCCAACTGATAGGCGAGGCTTATCAACGTTTTATCGAGCCCGGCCTGACGAATGTATCGACCGTCGAACGCCACCTTGAGGCGGCATTTGGCGGAACGCCAAATTGCTTCGAGATTTTTGCGAAAAGCTGTTCCGGCGACGTCTTCCCTGCCGAAGTCCGTTTCCAGAAGGCGAAATATTTCGCCAAACCGGTGGTCATTGCCTCGGTCATCGACATCACCGAGCGCAAGAATGCCGAGTTGCGACTCGAAGTCGAACACGACCTGGCGCAGGCACTGGCCGCCAATTTGCCGCGGGATGCCGCGCTTTTCGAACTGCTGAAATCAACCCTGCGCTTTCCGAACATCGATGCCGCCACGCTGCATACGCGACAAGCCGATGGAAGCTACAGGCTGACCGCCTATACCGGGCTTTCCGAGGAATTCGCCCGCCAAATCGAACAACTGGCGCCCGATGCCCCCCTCGCCCGAGCAGCCACCAGTGGCAAGTCCATCTGCAACTGCCTGCCGACGGCAGATCACTGCTGCGACGAGCCCATCTTTGCAAGCCAGGCACTTCAGGCCGAAGGACTGGGCTGCCTGGCCGCCATGCCCCTCATCCACGACGGCGCGCCCGTGGCCTGCATCACCTTGTGCGGCCATGCCGACAACGGCATCCTGCCCTCTACGCTGCGCTCGCTGGATCTGCTGGGCTGCCGTTTCAGCCAGGGCTTGCAACAGATCGAAGCACAGGAGGTTGCCCGCCAGCTGCAACACAATTTGAGCGGCGTTTTCGATTCGCTCAAGCACTTCATCTTCGTCGTCAGCCATCAGGGCACCATCCTGCATTACAACCGTGCTGTCGCGGAGGATCTGGGTTATGGACCGACCCGTCTGATCGGCCAGCCGATCTCCGTAGTCCATCCCGAGGCCCTGCGGGCGCAGGGACTAAAGATGAAGGACGAGGTACTGGCCAATCTCCGCAGCACATTCTCGCTGCCCCTTCTGGACACCTCCGGACGACAGGTCATGGTTGAAACCCACGTCACCCATGGTTACTGGGACGGCCAGCCCGCGCTGATTGGCACCTCGCAGGACATCTCGGAGCGCCTGATCGCCGAGGAACGCCAGAAACTGGCCGCGAGCGTGTTCGACAACGCCCATGAAGGCATCGTGATCACCGACTCCAAGGGGATCATCCTTGAAGTCAATTCGACCTTCAGCGAACTCACCGGCTACGCTCGCGAAGAAGCCATCGGCAAAACGCCCAGCATGCTCAAATCCGGACACCATGATCCGGGCTTCTATCGCGAAATGTGGGAAAAGATTGCGGAGGATGGTTATTGGCGCGGCGAAATCTGGAACCGCAAGAAATCCGGTGAAATTTTCGTCGAATTACTGACCATTTCCAGCGTGCGCAACCGGAAAGGTGACATCGCCAATTTCGTTGCCATCTTCTCCGACATCACGCTGATCAAGCAGCACCAACAGCGTCTCGAGCATCTCGCCCATTACGATGCGCTAACCCAGTTGCCGAATCGCATGCTGCTCGGCGACCGCCTGCAGCTGGCCATGGCGCAAACCGAACGCAGCGGCAAGATGCTGGCGATCTGCTACCTCGATCTCGACAATTTCAAGCCGATCAACGACCGCTTCGGTCATTCGGCCGGCGATTTCCTGCTGATCGAGGTTGCCCAGCGCCTGAAATCCTGTGTCCGCTCCGGTGACACGGTATCCCGCCTCGGGGGGGATGAGTTCGTACTACTGGTTTCCAATCTGGATGATGTGCATGAATGCAACCAGGCAATCAACCGCATCATCAGCGCGCTCACCCAGCCATTCCGTATCTCGGAGCACACCGTCACGATATCTGCGAGCATCGGCGTCACGCTCTACCCGCATGACGGGTCCGATGCCGATACGCTGATCCGCCACGCCGACCAGGCCATGTATGCCGCCAAACAAGGGGGGCGCAATCGCCATCATCTGTTCGACCCGGAAAACGACCGCCGAACCCGCGTTCGCCGCGAAGAAATCGTGCGCATTCGAGAAGGCTTGGCCAACGGTGAATTCAGGCTCTACTTCCAGCCCAAGGTCAACATGCGCAAGGGCCTCGTCACCGGCGCAGAAGCATTGATCCGCTGGCAGCACCCGATCGATGGCCTGCTGCTGCCCGGACGCTTCCTGCCCGCCCTGGAGGATAGCGAAGTCGACATCGAGCTCGGCGACTGGGTCATTCGGGAGGCCCTTCAGCAGATGGAGAAATGGCATGACCAGGGGGTCGATCTGCCCGTCAGCATCAACATTTCCGGCAAACATCTCCAGCACGAAGGATTTTCGCGGCGACTGGGCGAACTGCTCGCCGCCCACCCCAAGGTTTCCCCCGGCCAGATTGAACTCGAGGTACTTGAAACCGCGGCGCTCGAAGACATGGCCAACGTCGCCGAATTGTTCGCCGAGTGCCGGCGACTCGGCGTCAGTTTTGCACTGGACGATTTCGGTACCGGCTATTCGTCGCTAACCTATTTCCGGCAGTTGCCGGCCGATGTGCTGAAGATCGACCAATCCTTCATTCGCAACATGCTGGATGACTCGGACGATCTCGCCATTGTCGAAGGCGTCATCGGCCTGACCCAGGCATTCCGTCGCCAGGTCATCGCCGAAGGGGTCGAAACGGTGGAGCATGGCCTGATCCTGCTGCTTCTCGGCTGCGACATGGCGCAAGGCTTCGGCATCGCCCATCCCATGCCCGCCATCCAGCTTCCGGAGTGGATCAGGGGATTCCGGCCGGACGAACTGTGGGGACTGGCCACTGCCTTCAAGTGGTCACACGAGGATCTGCCGATGCTGATCGCCGACGTGGATCACAACCGCTGGAAAAAGGCGCTGCTCGCCTACCTTGATGACAAGACTGACAAGCTCCAGCCACCCGAACTCGACCACCACCAATGTCGTTTCGGGCGCTGGTATTACAGCGACGAAGGTCAGCGCTACGCCGATGTCGAAGCCTTCCGCATGCTTGAAGGGCTGCACAGGCACCTGCACGTTCTGGCCGGCGAACTGGTTGCCTGCCATGACTCTGGCACGACGAGCGATCTTGGCGACCTGAAACGGGACTTCGAAACGCAAAGTCTGCGGCTGACCGAATGCATCCAGCAGATTCAGGCCGAGGTCTTGCTGAATTCAAAGCTGCCCAGACAATAAGCCCACTGCGTTGGCTTTCTGCTGTTTTTCTTGTCGCAGTTTATTTGATTCCCGTTAATCTGCCGTTAAACTTGCGCGTTCATAATTTAGCCCTGATTTATTTCGGTTTTTTCCCTGATGCTTGAAGCAGACAATCTGGAATGCGTGCGCGGCGAGCGCCGCCTGTTCGCAGGCCTCGGCTTCAAGCTGGAAGCCGGCGAACTGCTGTACCTGCAAGGCAGGAACGGTGCCGGCAAGACCAGCCTGCTGCGCATGCTGATTGGCCTGCTGCCACCGGAATCGGGCGAGATTCGCTGGAAGGGGCAAGCGATCAAGTCCGACGATTTTCGGGCCGATCTTTGCTACCTCGGCCACCTGAATGCCATCAAGGAAGAACTGACGCCACTGGAAAACCTGCTTGCCTCAGCCCATCTGGCCGACGAGGACTTGTCCGAGGACGAGGCCATCGACGCACTGGAGCAGGTTGGCCTGGCCGGGCGGGAAGACCTGGCCTGCAAATACCTGTCGCAGGGCCAGAAACGACGGGTCGCGCTGGCTCGGCTGGTCAAGGAAAAAAGGCCGTTGTGGATTCTCGACGAGCCCTTCGTCGCCCTCGATGTAGCAGCCGTAGACTGGCTGGCCGGCATCATTTCCGGTCATCTGCAGCGCGGCGGCCTAGCCGTCATGACAACGCACCAGCTGGTCAATATCCCGGCCGGCACCGTCCGCGAATTGCGACTGAGTTGAGGATCGTCAGCTGATGTTCAAAATCATGACGGCGGTCATCGGACGCGATCTCAAACTGGCCATGCGGCGGCAGGCGGATATCGTCTCGGCCGTCTTTTTCTTCGTCATCGTCGTCAGCCTGTTCCCGCTCGGCGTCGGCCCCGAACCGGACCTCCTGCGCAAGCTGGCTCCCGGCGTGTTGTGGGTTGCGGCGCTGTTGGCCACCATGCTGTCGCTACCCCGCCTGTTCGCCGACGATCATCGCGATGGCACGCTAGAGCAGCTGGCACTTGCACCCCACCCCCTGGGATTGGTCGTTACCGGGAAAGTGATTGCTCACTGGCTGGTCTCCGGACTGCCCCTGGCACTGATCGCCCCCGTCCTCGGCATTCAGTTCGATCTCTCCAGCGACGCGTTGATCGTCCTGACCGGTGCCCTGCTGATCGGTACGCCCGCCCTTTCCGGAATCGGCGCCATCGGGGCTGCGTTGACCCTTGGTTTGCGCGGTGGCGGCGTGCTGCTCTCCTTGCTTGTTCTACCACTCTACATCCCGGTGCTAATATTCGGCGCTGGTGCAGTAGATGCAACGGTGACCGGACTCGGGGGAGAAGGTCATCTTTCCCTGCTTGCTGCTTTTACGTTTGCCTCTGTTGGCTTTGCCCCCTGGGCATCTGCCGCTGCCTTGAAGATCGCCCTCGAATGAAAGATCGCTTCAATCTCTACCGCTTTGCCTCGCCCGCTACGTTTTACCCGCTGGCCGGCGCACTGATCCCCTATTTCGTTGCCGTATCAGTCGTTTTCGGCCTTGCCGGGCTGTGGCTGGGCATGCTCGTCGCGCCGACCGACTTCCAGCAGGGCGAAGGCTACCGGATCATTTTCATCCACGTCCCGGCCTCCTGGATGTCGATGTTCGTCTATCTCGTGATGGCCGGCTGGGCTGCCATCGGGCTTGCCTTCAATACCCGCCTGTCGGGCATGATGGCGCAGGCCCTGGCACCGACCGGTGCGCTCATGGCCTTCCTCTCGCTGCTCACCGGCGCCCTGTGGGGCAAGCCGATGTGGGGCGCCTGGTGGGTCTGGGACGCCCGGCTCACTTCCGAACTCATCCTGCTTTTCCTCTACATCGGCTATATGGCCCTGACCGCCGCCATCGACGATCCGCGCCGGGCCGACAAGGCCGGGGGCCTCCTGCTGCTCGTCGGGGTCGTCAACATCCCGATCATCTATTTCTCGGTCAAATGGTGGAACACGCTGCATCAGGGATCCAGCGTCAATCTCGCCAAGTCGTCGATGGCCACCACCATGCTCTGGGGCATGTTGCTCATGGCCATGTGTTTCTGGATGTATTCGATCGCCATGGCACTCATGCGCGTGCGGACCATCATGCTTGAACGCGAACGTCACACCGACTGGGTCAAGGCAGAACTGGCAGGAGACGAAAAATGATCCACTGGAACAGTTTTGCCGACTTCATCGCGATGGGCGGCTATGGTTTGTACGTCTGGGGATCCTTCGGCGCGACCGCCCTGGTCATGGCGATTGAACCGATCGTCGTCGCCCGCAATCGAAAGAACACCATTGCCCGTCTCAAGCGCCAGTTGCGCGCCGAAACAAGGAACACTGCTGAATGAAATCCCGTCACAAGAAACTGGCCCTGATTGGTGGCGCGCTGGCCATCATCGGCATCATCGCTGCGCTGGTCCTGAACGCGCTGAACAGCAACATCGCGCTCTACATCACACCGACCGACGTAGCGGCCGGCAAGGCACCCAAGGACAAGCTGTTCCGCATTGGCGGCCTGGTCAAGGAAGGCAGCATCAGCCGCCAGGCCGACGGGGTCACCATCAGCTTCGCGATCACCGACACCGAGAAGGAAATTCCGGTGGCTTACAAGGGCATCCTGCCCGACCTGTTCAAGGAAGGGAAAGGCGCCGTCGCGCAGGGCAAGCTGAATGCCGAAGGCACCTTCGTGGCCACCGAGGTTCTGGCCAAGCACGATGAAAACTACATGCCGCCGGAAGCGGCCAAGGCCGTGGGCGACGCCCAGGCCCGCGCCGCCGGCAAGCACGTTTCGCCTTCTTCCGCCGGTGAAAAGCCGAAAGCGAGTTACTGAGCATGATTCCTGAAATTGGTCATTTCGCCCTGATCCTGGCGGCGCTGGTTGCCCTGCTCCTCGGCACGCTGCCTCTGGTCGGCGCACACCAGAACCGCATGACCTGGGTTGCCGTCGCCCGACCGGCCGCTTCGGCGCTGGCGCTGTTGTTGACGTTTTCCTTTGCTTGCCTGACCCAGGCCTTTGTGACCAACGATTTCTCGGTGGTTTATGTCGCCCAGCATTCCAATTCGCTGCTGCCGCTGCAATACCGCGTCGCCGCAGTCTGGGGGGGCCATGAGGGTTCGCTGCTGCTGTGGATGCTGATGCTGACCTGGTGGGCCTTTGGCGTCGCCATGCTGTCGAAGCAACTGCCTGAAACCATGGTCGCCCGCGTGCTCGGTACGCTGGGCCTCGTCGCCTTCGGTTTCCTCCTGTTCATCCTGATCACCTCAAACCCGTTCGAGCGCCTGCTGCCGGCAGCCGCCGAAGGGCGCGACCTGAATCCGCTGCTCCAGGATTTCGGACTGATCATTCACCCGCCCCTGCTCTACATGGGCTACGTCGGTTTCTCGGTCGCTTTCGCCTTCGCTATCGCCGCATTGCTTTCCGGTCAGTTGGATGCCGCCTGGGCGCGCTGGTCGCGACCATGGACGATGGCCGCCTGGTGCTTCCTGACGCTGGGTATCGCCATGGGTTCCTGGTGGGCCTATTACGAACTGGGCTGGGGCGGCTGGTGGTTCTGGGATCCGGTCGAAAACGCCTCGTTCATGCCCTGGCTGGTCGGCACTGCACTGATCCATTCGCTGGCGGTCACGGAAAAACGGGGCAGCTTCAAGAACTGGACGGTTCTGCTCGCCATTTCCGCCTTCTCGCTGTCGCTGCTCGGCACCTTCCTCGTCCGCTCCGGCGTACTGACCTCGGTCCATGCCTTCGCCACCGATCCGAGGCGCGGCATTTTCATCCTGATTTTCCTGGTCGCCGTCATCGGTACCTCGCTGGCGCTGTTCGCCTGGCGGGCGCCGAAAGTCGGTCTGGGCGGACGCTTTGCGCTGGTTTCGCGCGAGTCCATGCTGCTCACCAACAATGTGCTGCTCGTCGTCGCCTGCGCCACCGTACTGCTCGGCACGCTGTACCCACTGCTCATCGATGCGCTCGGCGTCGGCAAGATTTCGGTCGGTCCGCCGTACTTCAACGCCGTCTTCATCCCGGTCATGACGCCCATCCTGTTCCTGATGGGGGTCGGCCCCTTCGCGCGCTGGAAAGAGGCGTCGATCCCGGACATCGTACGCATGGTGCGCTGGGCCCTGCTCGCTGCGGTCGTCGTCGCCATAGCGCTGCCGCTGGCCTATGGCAGCTGGACGCCGCTAACCGCGCTGGGCCTGCTGCTCGCAGCCTGGATCGTATTCACCGCCGGCATCAATTTCACCGAACGCGTCCAGCACACGCGGGGCAACCAGTCCTTCCTGAGTGCCGCGCTCAAGCAACCGCGCAGCTTCTTCGGCATGCATCTCGCCCACTTCGGCATCGCCGTGTTTGTCGTCGGCGTCACCATGGTCGGCAGCTTCCAGGATGAGAAGGACGTCAAGATGGCGGCCGGCGATGTCGTCACCGTGGCCGGCTACAGCTTCACGTTCAATGGCGTTCGCGAGGTTCAGGGGCCGAACTACGTGGCGGCGCAAGGCGACTTCGATCTCTCGGTCAACGGGAAATTTCGCCTGAAAATGAAACCCGAGAAACGCAATTACGCCTCGTCCGGCATGCCGATGACCGAGGCCGCCATCGACGCCGGTTTCCTCCGCGACGTCTACGTCTCGCTCGGCGAACCGATCGACCGCGACCGTCCGGAAGGCGAATGGGCCGTCCGCGTCTATTACAAACCTTTCGTCGACTGGATCTGGGCCGGCTGCGTGCTGATGGCACTGGGCGGCCTGCTGGCCATGCTCGACCGTCGCTACCGCGTCAAGGCCCGCGCCTCGTCCGCAGTTAAAACCCCGGCTGGAACCCAACACGCATGAACCGTTACTACTGGATTCTCGGCGCCTTCGCCGCCCTCGTCGCCCTGCTCGCCATCGGGCTCAACCTCAACCCGCGCGATGTGCCGTCGCCGCTGGTCGGCAAGCCGGCCCCGGCCTTCAACCTGAACGTCCTCGAAACGCCGGAAAAAATGATCGGACCGAAGGACATGCAGGGCAAGGTCTGGCTGTTCAACGTCTGGTCGTCGTGGTGCGTTTCCTGCCGCGCCGAGCACCCGGTGCTCGTCGAGTTCTCGAAGAAGGCCAACGTCCCCCTGATCGGCCTCAATTACAAGGAAGTGCGCGGCGACGGTAATTTCGACGTGAGCAAGATGCCGGCCGACGAGGAAAAGAAGCTGGCTTTCCAGCGCGCCAACCAGTGGCTCGCCCAGCACGGCAATCCCTACACGCTGACGGTCATGGACATCGACGGCCGCGTCGGCATCGATTACGGCGTCTACGGGGTTCCCGAAACCTATGTCGTCGACAAGACCGGGATCATCCGCATGAAGCACACCGGCCCGATTTCGCCGGACGTGCTGGCCCAGAAGATCATGCCGCTGCTCGCCGAGCTGAACAAATGACGCGCTACATCCTGATTGCACTTTTCATTTTTGGCGCTTTTTTCCGGTCGACCGTCACATTCGCCGACGCGGCCACCGAAGCCGCCATGGCCGCCGACCCGGTCGCCGAAAAGCGTCTGCAGAAGCTGTCCGAGGAACTGCGCTGCCTGGTCTGCCAGAACCAGACGATTGCCGACTCGAATGCCGAGCTGGCCCAGGACCTGCGCCGCGAAGTGCGGACCATGATCAAGGACGGCAAGTCGGACAAGGAAATCGTGGACTTCATGGTCACCCGCTACGGCGACTTCGTCCTCTATCGCCCGCCGGTCAAAGGCATCACGCTGCTACTCTGGGGCGGCCCCATCGCCCTGATGCTGCTCGGCCTCTTTCTCCTGCAGCGCTACCTGCGTAGCCGCGCGACCCGTATCAACGCCGAAGAGCAGCCCCTGTCGGCCGCCGACGCCAGCCGCGCAGATGCGCTGCTCAAGGAACTCGACCCGAAATGACCCAGTTTGCCATTTTCGCCACCCTGCTCATCGTGGTGGTTGCCGCCTTTGTCCTGCCGCCGCTTTGGCTCGGCCTGCGCGCCCCCAAATCCACGACCGACCGCAAGGAAGCCAATCTCGCCATTTTCCGCGACCAGCTGGCCGAACTCGAACGCGAGAACGCCGAAGGTTCGCTCGCGGGTAGCGACTTCGAACAAGCCAAAAACGAGCTCCAGCGTCGCCTGCTCGACGAACTCGGCGCCGGCAGCGAGGCGGCAGCGACCCATGGCCCGAGCCGCAAGGCAGCGATCGCCGTGCTCTTCCTGCTGCCCGTTCTCGGCCTGCTCGGCTATAACACGCTTGGCAATCCGCGGGCCCTGGACCCGATGCAAACGGCCTCACCGCAGGAAATGACACCGGAAAAGATCAACGACATGGTCGCTTCCCTGGCCGAAAAACTGAAAGCCAACCCGGACAACGTCCAGGGCTGGCTCATGCTGGCCCGATCCTACAAGTCGATGGGACGCTACGACGAAGCGGTCGACGCCTTCGCCAAGGTCGAAAGCGCCATCGGCAACGATCCAGACCAACTCGCCAGCTATGCCGAGACCATCGCCATGGCCAACGGCAAGGGCATCACCGGCAAATCCGTCCAGCTCGTCGAGCGCGCCCTGAAGATCGATCCGAACCACGGCCACAGTCTCTTCCTGGCCGGCGCGGCCGCCATGGAAGCCGGTCAGAACAAGAAGGGCATCGCCTACTGGGAAGCCTTGCTGCCACAGGTCGAGCCCGGTTCGGACATCGACCGCATGCTGCGCGGCGGCATCGAAAAGATGAAGGCCGCCAAGTAGCACCCCGATGGTCGACCTGTCGCGACGCGGTTTCTTCCGCGGGCGAGTTCGCCCCAGAGCAGAAATCCGCCCGCCCTGGGCGCGAGACGAAGGGGAATTCGTCGACCGTTGTACGCGCTGCAACGACTGCCTGAAAGTCTGCCCGACCGGCATCCTCGTTGCCGGCGACGGCGGCTATCCGACCGTCGACTTCAGCCTGGGCGAATGTACGTTCTGCGGCGATTGCGTCACGGCCTGCCAGCCGAATGCCCTGCACCGCCAAGGCGAGCGGGCAGCCTGGCCATACCGTGCCCAGATTGGCGAGGATTGTCTGCCCCGTCAGGGCGTCGAATGCCGAGTGTGTGGCGACTTCTGCGAACCGCGCGCCATCCGCTTTGCGCCCCGGATCGGGGGCTGCCCGCAGCCCGAAATCGATACCGGGAAATGCACCGGCTGTGGCGCCTGTGTCGCGCCCTGCCCGGTGACGGCGATCCGTGTCCGCTGAATGCTATTGTTCCGGCGCCGGGGGCACCAGCGGCGGCGGCGAGAAGCCGAGTTTGATCATTTCGGCCTCCAGCTTGATGCGCAGCACGAGCAAACCTTCAAGCGACTCGCGCGCCTTGTCGTTCGCCCATCCGGATCGATGATTTCGCAAACACGCGTCGATTTCATGGCGATTCGCCAGATTGATGCCGCAAACGGCTGCGTAATGATGAATCTCGCTATCAAGATTCTTCAATTCGCGATCATAATGTTCAAATCCGCTCATTGCTTAAGCATACTCCGGAAGGAGCAACCATGCACTGGCTAAAACTACCCGACCCCCGCAAGAACATCGCCCTCGCGTTTCAGGACCTGCCCTCGGCCAAGGCCTGGCTGGCCAGCCAACCGCAGGCCCAGCCCATGCACATGCTGGCCGCCATCGGCCTGCAGATCGAAGCCATCGAAGCCTCGACTCTGCCGCCGGCGGTCGCCGTCGAGCTGCTTAACCTGCTGCGCAAGGCCTCGGTCCCCGCGCAGGACGCCATCGAGCCCCGCTATGTTCGCAAGGCGCTGCCCATGCTCGACGACGACCAGCGGACCTTCGACGTCGCCCAACGCCTGTGGCAACGCCTGAGTACCGGCTATCTGCGGCTGGCGCCGCATTTCCCGCCAAACGAGAAAGGCGTTCTCCTGCACCGTGCGGCCTGCGCCGTCCGGATGGCGCAATACTGCCATTTCCTCGCCGCCCGGGAGTGTCCCGCCCTGCTCGACCAGCTGCTCTTTGCCATTCTCGACCAGGCCAATTCGAGTGGTCAGCTGCGTCAGACCGTCCCCGATCCCGACTTTCCCCATCTCGGCGACATGTCCATTGCCGGCCACCTGGCCTGGGCCTTCATGCTGCGCCTGGTCGATCCCTATCGCCTTTCCGCGCCCCAACTGGCCGTCGCCAATCGGGCGCTGAGCCGCTGGCGCGAACTGGTGAATTTCCAGGCGATGGCCAGCGACGATCATGACGACCACTCGGTCGATATCGGCCCCTTGTTCGGCGCCCCGATGCCCGAAGGCATGCCGCGCTGGATCGAGGTACGCAAGGTGACACGCAAGATCGCCCAGCGCATTGCTGCCCTCAAGGCAGGAGAGTCGCCGGAATCACTGAAACTGGGTCGCGAACTATCCGCTGCGGCATGCATTCGCCTGTTGCACGACATCGAGGCCAGCCTGGAGTCGCATGTCGACAGCCACGGAACGGAAATCGGCGAGATCGAGCTCGCCTTCGGTGCCGAATTCGCCTATGCCGCCTTCACGGGCGAAATGATTGTCCAGGAAGGCGCACTCGATCTCGGGAGCGCATCGCTGGCGCACCAACGGACAGCCCTGTTTGGGTTCGACCAGGTCACCAGCCTCAACACGGCAGTCAAGAAGCTCAACGTCCCCGGCGAAAACTGGCTGCTGGTCGATGGCAAGGCGATCCGCCCGGCCGATCGCAAGGGCGCACGGCGCCAGTCGCCGTGCCTGATCGCTTCGACGTCGCTCGGCCCACCGCGGCTCGGCGTCATGGTCGGCCTGCAAAGCATTCCCGGCGGGGCACTGGCGGCAGACCTGCGCTGGTACACGATGCGGGTCGAAGCGGGGCGCCTGGCTCGCCAGACCGTCCCCGGCCAAGCCGCGCCGGTTGTCCCGGTCTTCCTGCTCCATGAAGGCAAGGAATGCAGCCTGATCGTCCCGAGTACGGCCGGCATTCGCTTGGAAACGGGCGTCACACTGGAAGGGACCTCGGTGGGGCACGTCATGCCCACGGAAGTCCTCGAACGCGGTATCGATTTCGTCCGCTACGCGGTCAACAAGCAATAAAAAAGGCCCGCTGGTGAGCGGGCCTTCATTCTTACGGTCAACCGGAAAAACCGGCCAAAATCGAAATCATTCGAATTCGATGATGACCTGATCGACCGTCAGGCTTTCGCCGGCAGCCGCCGAGATCTTCTTGACCTTGCAGTCCTGGTCGGCCTTGAGGATGTTTTCCATCTTCATGGCTTCGATGATGGCCAGCTTTTCGCCGGCCTTCACTTCCTGACCGACCTTGACCGCGACTTCGCGCAGCAGGCCCGGCATCGGCGAGATCAGGAACTTGGAAAGATCCGGTGCCTGCTTTTCTGGCATCAGCGACAGCAGTTCAGCAGCGCGGGCGCTCATGACCATGAAGTCGGCACGGGTACCCCAGTGGAACAGGCTGTACTTGGTCTTGTGACGCTCGACCTGCAGCGTGAAAGGCTGACCGTTGCAGGTGCCGTTGAACAGCGACTCGCCCAGCTTCCAGGACGAACGCAGCTCGTAGTGCTGACCCTTGTACTCGATGTCGTAGCCACCGTCGACCAGACGGGCGGTAACCTGATGATGCTGATTGCCAGCCTGATCCAGGCGAACGACCATCCAGTTGTCGCTAACCAGACGCTCATGGCCCTGCAACTGGCCGGAAATGGACGCCGAACGGTCGGTGAAGGCGCGATAGACGTAGGCAGCGACGGAAACCAGCAGGGCCGGATCATCGTGCGGCACCATCGAGGCATCGAAGCCCGTCGGGTAGTGCTTGGGGATGAAGCCGGTGTCGAAGATGCCGGAATGGAACACCGGGTGCTGCATGAGCGCGGCCTGGAACGGAATGTTCGAGGAAATGCCACGGATCACGAAGGCATTCAGCGCGTCGCGCATGCGGTTGATGGCGGTAGCGCGATCCTTGCCGTGCACGATGAGCTTGGCGATCATCGAATCGTAGAACATCGAGATCTCGCCACCGTCGTAGACACCGGTATCGACGCGGGTCGTACCGGTGGCGTCCGAGGTCTCGGCCGGCGGCAGGAACTTGACCAGACGACCGGTCGACGGCAGGAAGCCGCGGAACGGGTCTTCGGCATTGATCCGGCACTCCATGGCCCAGCCGTCGATCTTCACGTCGGCCTGGGTCAGCGGCAGCTTTTCGCCGTAGGCAACGCGAATCATCTGCTCGACGAGGTCCAGCCCGGTGATCAGTTCGGTGACCGGGTGTTCCACCTGCAAGCGGGTGTTCATTTCCAGGAAGTAGAACTCCTTGGTCGCGCCGGACACCACGAATTCGACCGTACCGGCCGATTCGTAATTCACAGCACGGGCCAGCGCCACGGCCTGTTCGCCCATCGCCTTGCGCATCTCGGGATCGACGAAGGGGCTCGGCGCCTCTTCGATGACCTTCTGGTGACGACGCTGGATCGAGCAGTCACGCTCGTTCAGGTAAACGTAGTTGCCGTGCGAGTCGCCGAGCACCTGGATTTCGATGTGGCGCGGTTCGAGCACGTACTTTTCGATGAAGACGCGGTCGTCACCGAAAGAGTTGCGAGCTTCATTGACGCAGGAAGAGAAACCTTCGTGCGCCTCGGCATCGTTGTAGGCCACCCGCAGACCCTTGCCACCGCCGCCGGCGGAAGCCTTGATCATGACCGGGTAGCCGATGCCCTGGGCGATCTTGACGGCTTCGTCAGGACCGGCAATGGCGTCGTTGTAACCCGGGATGGTATTGACCTGGGCTTCGATGGCGAGCTTCTTGGACTCGATCTTGTCGCCCATTTTGGCGACCGAGTAATGTTTCGGGCCGATGAACTTGATGCCTTCTTCTTCCAGGCGACGGGAGAAGGTGGCGTTCTCGGACAGGAAGCCGTAGCCCGGATGGACAGCCTGAGCACCGGTCTGCTTGCAGGCAGCGATGATCTTGTCCATGACCAGGTAGGACTCTTTCGATGCGGCCGGGCCGATACAGACGGCTTCGTCAGCGAGATCGACGTGCAGCGCATCCTTGTCGGCTTCCGAGTACACGGCAACCGTCTTGATCCCCATCTTGCGGGCGGTCTTGATAACGCGGCAGGCGATTTCGCCGCGGTTTGCGATCAGAATCTTAGTGAACATATTCCTTTTTCTCCCTGACGCTTACAGAGGAATGTTGCCGTGCTTGCGCCACGGGTTGTCGAGTTTCTTGTCGCGCAGCATGGCCAGCGAGTGCCGTGCTTGCGCCACGGGTTATCGAGTTTCTTGTCGCGCAGCATGGCCAGCGAACGGGCGATGCGCTTGCGGGTGGCGTGCGGCATGATGACATCGTCGATGAAGCCACGCGCGCCTGCTACGAATGGATTGGCGAATTTTTCCTTGTACTCGGCTTCACGCTCGGCCAGCTTGGCGACATCGCTCTTTTCCTCGCGGAAAATGATTTCGACCGCGCCCTTCGGACCCATAACGGCAATTTCAGCCGACGGCCAGGCCAGATTGACGTCGCCGCGCAGGTGCTTGGAAGACATCACGTCATAAGCGCCACCGTAAGCCTTGCGGGTAATGATGGTGACCTTCGGCACGGTACATTCAGCGTAGGCATAGAGCAGCTTGGCGCCGTGCTTGATGATGCCGCCGTATTCCTGCGTCGTACCCGGCATGAAGCCCGGGACGTCGACGAAGGTCACGACCGGAATATTGAAGGCATCGCAGAAACGAACGAAACGGGCCGCCTTGATCGAGGACTTGATGTCCAGGCAGCCGGCCAGCACCAGGGGCTGATTGGCCACGATACCAACCGGGTGACCATCCATGCGGCCGAAACCGATGATGATGTTCTTGGCGTAGTCAGCCTGCAGTTCGAAGAAGTCATTGTCGTCAACAACTTTGACGATCAATTCCTTCATGTCGTACGCCTTATTCGCGCTGTCCGGCACCAGCGTATCGAGCGAATAGTCCATGCGATCGACCGGATCGTTGGTCGGCGTTACCGGCGGCTTTTCGCGGTTGTTCGACGGCACGAAATTCATGAAGCGACGCAGCATGGAAAGGGCTTCGACATCATTCTCGAAGGCCAGATCGGCCACACCGGACTTGCTGGTATGGGTGATCGCGCCGCCCAGTTCCTCGGCAGTCACATCTTCGTGGGTCACGGTCTTGACGACTTCCGGACCGGTCACGAACATGTAGGAAGAATCCTTGACCATGAAGATGAAGTCGGTCATCGATGGCGAATACACCGCACCACCGGCACAGGGGCCCATGATCATGGAAATCTGCGGCACGACGCCAGAGGCCATTACATTGCGCTGGAACACGTCGGCGTAACCACCGAGGGAGGCAACACCTTCCTGGATGCGGGCGCCGCCCGAGTCATTGAGGCCGATCACCGGGGCGCCGACCTTCATCGCCTGGTCCATGACCTTGCAGATCTTCTCGGCATGGGTTTCCGACAGCGAGCCACCGAACACGGTGAAATCCTGCGAGAAAACGAAGACCAGACGGCCATTGATGGTGCCATAGCCAACGACAACGCCGTCACCGGGGGTCTTTTCGGCTTGATCCATGCCGAAATCGACGCAACGGTGTTCCTTGAACATGTCCCATTCCTCGAAGGAATCCGGGTCGAGCAGCAGCTCGATACGTTCGCGGGCGGTCAGTTTGCCCTTTTTATGCTGGCTGTCGATGCGCTTCTGGCCACCGCCAAGGCGGGCCATTTCACGCTTTTTTTCCAGCTGGCGGATGATGTCGTGCATAGAAAACTCCCTAAGTGGATCGGGTGATTAGTGTTTCAGATAGTCGAGCAGTGCATACGCGGCGGTTGCCGGGGTCGTATGGCCCTCCTCGACGGATCGGGTGAAGGCGGGCAGGTTTTCCTGCACACGCGGGTGATGACGGAAATACTGGCGCAGGCCGGAGTCGATCAGTTGCCACATCCAGCTCAGGGCCTGATGCTGGCGCTTGGCGTCGAATTCACCGGTCGGCCTCAAGGCGGCCTGGTATTTCTCGACCTGTTCCCAGAAATCGGCAATACCTTCCTTGTGCAAAGCGGAGAGCGTAATGACCGGCGGCGCCCAGTTGGGTGAGGCCGGACGCAGCATGTGCAGCGCGTTGCGCCATTGGGCGCGAACCACGGCGGTCGCCTGACGATCGATATCCGCCTTGTTGATGATCACCATGTCGGCGATCTCGACAATGCCTTTTTTGATTGCCTGCAGGTCGTCGCCGGCATTTGGCAATTGCAGCAGACAGAACATGTCGACCATGCCGGCCACTGTCGTTTCCGATTGGCCGACGCCGACGGTCTCGATGATGATGACGTCGTAGCCGGAAGCCTCGCAAAGCAGCATGGCTTCACGCGACTTTTCTGCGACTCCGCCGAGCGAACCGGATGACGGACTGGGCCTGATGAAAGCTTCCTCGCGCTGGCTGAGGAGTTCCATCCGCGTCTTGTCGCCAAGGATGGAACCGCCGGAGACCGACGACGATGGGTCGACGGCGAGCACGGCCAGTTTCTTGCCCTGCTCGATCAGCCAGACGCCAAGCGCTTCGATGAACGTAGACTTGCCCGCCCCCGGCACGCCGGAAATGCCGATGCGAATGGCCTTGCCGGTGCTCGGCAAAATTGCGTTGAGCACTTGCTGGGCGCGCTGCTGATGATCGGGACGCGTCGACTCGATCAGCGTGATGGCCTTGGCCAGCGCACGGCGCTGACCGGCCAGAACGCCGTCAACCAACGACTGATCGGCAGTCAAAAGAGAATGAGCCAGCACAGGAGCTTCGCCCAGATTCATTCGGCGGATTAACCGCGTGCCTTGCGGATTTCTTCGATCACCTTGATGGCTGAATCCTCGATCCGCGTGCCCGGTCCGAAGATGGCCTTGGCGCCGGCGTTGTAGAGGTAGTCATAGTCCTGGGCCGGAATTACACCGCCAGCGAAGACGATGATGTCGTCACCGCCCTGGTCCTTCAGCGCCTTGACCAGTTGCGGCAACAGGGTCTTGTGACCGGCAGCCAGCGAGGAAACACCTACGGCGTGCACATCGTTTTCGATGGCTTGGCGGGCAGCCTCTTCCGGCGTCTGGAACAGCGGCCCCATGTCGATGTCGAAGCCGAGATCGGCGTAGGCCGTGGCAACCACCTTGGCACCACGGTCATGGCCGTCCTGGCCAAGCTTGGCGATCATGATGCGCGGGCGGCGGCCTTCTTCTTCGGCAAACTTGGCAACATCGGCCTTGATCTTTTCCCAGCTTTCCTGACCTTCCACAACGCCTCCGTACACACCCGAAATGGTCTGGTTGTTGGCGCGGAAACGACCGAAGATCTTTTCCAGCGCGTCGGATACTTCACCAACCGTGGCGCGCAGGCGCATGGCCTTGACAGTAAGGTCTAGCAGGTTGCCGTTGCCGGATTCGGCGGCAGCAGTCAGTGCATCCAGCGCAGCCTGAACGGCAGCGGAGTCGCGGGTGGCGCGAATCTGCTTGAGGCGGGCGATCTGCGAGTCGCGCACGGCGTGGTTGTCGATATCGAGAATGTCGATTGCGTCTTCCTTGGCCAGCTTGTACTTGTTGACGCCAACGATGACGTCCTTGCCGGAGTCGATGCGCGCCTGCTTGTCGGCGGCGCAGGTTTCGACCTGCATCTTGGCCCAACCGGATTCGACGGCCTTGGTCATGCCGCCCATCGCCTCGATTTCCTGGATGATGCCCCAGGCCTTGTCGGCCATGTCCTGAGTCAGTTTTTCCATCATGTAGGAACCGGCCCACGGATCGACGACGTTGGTGATGTGGGTTTCTTCCTGGATGATCAGCTGCGTGTTGCGGGCGATACGCGACGAGAACTCGGTCGGCAGCGCGATGGCTTCGTCGAGTGCATTGGTGTGCAGCGACTGGGTGCCGCCAAAAACGGCCGCCATCGCTTCGATGGTGGTACGCACGACGTTGTTGTACGGATCCTGCTCGGTCAGCGACCAGCCCGACGTCTGGCTGTGCGTGCGCAGCATCTTCGACTTGGCGCTCTTGGCGTTGAAACCAGTCATGATGCGGTCCCACAACAGGCGGCCGGCGCGCATCTTGGCGATTTCGAGGTAGAAGTTCATACCCACGGCCCAGAAGAAGGACAGGCGACCGGCAAAGGTGTCGACGTCCATGCCGGACGCGACGCCGGTACGCACGTATTCCATGCCGTCGGCCAGCGTGAAGGCCAGTTCGATGGCCTGGTTAGCGCCGGCTTCCTGGATGTGATAACCGGAAATCGAGATCGAGTTGAACTTCGGCATGTGCTGCGCCGTGTAGCCAAAAATGTCGGCGATGATCTTCATCGACGGCTTGGGCGGATAGATGTAGGTATTCCGCACCATGAACTCTTTGAGGATGTCGTTCTGGATGGTGCCGGATAGCTTGTCCTGCGACACGCCCTGTTCTTCGGCAGCAACGATGTAGCCGGCGAGAATCGGCAGCACGGCGCCGTTCATCGTCATCGAAACGGAAATCTTGTCGAGCGGGATGCTGTCGAAGAGGATCTTCATGTCCTCGACGGAGTCGATCGCCACGCCAGCCTTGCCGACGTCGCCCGTGACGCGGGCGTTATCGGAATCGTAACCACGGTGCGTTGCCAGGTCGAAAGCAACGGAAACCCCCTGACCACCGGCAGCAAGCGCCTTGCGATAGAAAGCGTTGGAGGCTTCGGCAGTGGAGAACCCGGCGTACTGGCGAATGGTCCAGGGCTTGACGGCGTACATGGTCGGCTGCGGGCCGCGCAGGTAGGGCGCGAAGCCGGGCAGGGTGTCGGCAAACTCGAGGCCTTCAACATCGGCCTTGGTGTAAAGGGCCTTGACGGCAAGGCCTTCCGGGGTGTTCCAGACCAGGTTATTGACGTCACCGCCGGGAGATTGCTTGGCGGCGGCCTTTTCCCAGGCATCCAGGTTATTGGAATCAAAGAACTTTTCAGACATGACACACCCCTCGCTGATTCGATTTTTTCGGGCTTATGATGCAGAATTCAAAATTCTACGCTTTTGGGCCCAGCTTGACATACCAAGCCCCACATAATACTGTATCCATAATTATGGAAGCAAGTCAGCAAAGCACTGACTTCGCCCGCCGAGACCACACCAAGACAATGAACCGTATCGCACCCACCGCGCTTTACCAGGAAGTCGCAGAACGACTGCGCCAACGCATATTCGCCCACGAATTGACCCCTGGCACCTGGATCGACGAGCAAAAACTCGCCGAGCAATACGGAATTTCGCGCACGCCGCTGCGTGAAGCACTCAAGGTGCTCGCTTCCGAAGGGCTGGTAGAGCTCCGACCACGCCGTGGTTGCTACGTCACCGAGATTTCCCGGCAGGATCTGGACGACATTTTTCCGCTGATGGCCATGCTGGAAGGACGCTGCGCGGCCGAAGCCGTCAAGAACGCCAAGCCCGCCGATATCGCTGCGCTCAAGGAAATCCACGAACGACTGGAGTCAGCGGCGCGCGATGGTCGCATCGACGCCTTCTTCGAAGCCAATCAGGAATTCCACAAAAAAATTCAGGAACTCTCCGGCAACCGCTGGCTGCTCTCGGTGATTCAGGATCTCCGCAAAGTTCTGAAGCTGTCACGCCTGCATTCCCTGTCGCTGGAAGGGCGTCTGCAGCAGTCACTGGATGAACACCGCCTGATCATGGCCGCCCTGTCTTCCAGCGATGCCAGCCGTGCCGAAAAACTGATGCATGACCATCTACTTTCCGGCCGCGAAGCGCTCGCCAAAATGGATGCGAAAGCCCCCAAGGCAGCCTGACCGCACACCTCAGTGCATCTGCTTCTCGATGTTGGCAAACAAACTGTCGTAAATCGCCACCAAAGCATCGCGATCAGCACTTCCCTTGATCCATTTACGGGAACGAGCAATCTTTGCCGCTTCCTGCTCCATGTCGCTTAACGAGGTAATGTTGACCTCCTCGCCATGCAAGATCGCGGTCACATCGGCTCTCGCCCTCTGAGCGGTAGCGACCAGACGCATTGACGACTCCATGGCGCGGGCGCCTTGCCCTATTGTGGATGCCAAATCGTAAACGCGATTGGCCGATGTTGCTGAATTGGCCAACTCACTACTGAATTCGCCCGCGGTAAGCCGCGCGCCAGACACTGCATGTTGCAGATCACCGATCTGCGTCGTGGCCAGTTGCATCGAAGTACTGATCGCCGAAATCGCCGCTGCAATCTCTTCAGCCGAACGTTGCGCCTGATCCGCCAGTTTACGCACCTCGTCGGCCACAACGGCAAAACCTCTCCCCGCTTCACCTGCCCGCGCTGCCTCGATGGCCGCGTTAAGCGCAAGAAGATTGGTTTGTTTTGCCACGCCTTCAATTCGCCCAGTCAGCAGGTGAATCGCCGCAGCCTTGGCATTGAGGTCATCAAGTGCGCTGACGCCGGCCTCGGCCGCTTCTTGCGCGCCGCCCAACGCATCGGACATCCGCTGGGCTGCATTCGACATCGCGGAGGCGGATTCCCCAAAGTTTCCTGCTAACTCTTGCGACACTTGGGAATTGCCGCCGACATCGGACAAGGCTTTATCGACGTGCTCGATCGCCATCGACAGGCCACGCTCCGAGCGCAGGAATATCCTGGAGAGGAGTGCTTCCCGCGCAATCGATTCCTGAGCTTCTTCGAGCTGATCCAACAGCACCTGCATCTGCGCCAGAACTGTGCTGAACGTGCCATGCAAGCCTGGAAGCTGGAGTCTCCGCCATGTCCGCCCCGTCGATGAGGCCTTCATCGCCCCGAGGATTTCGCGAAAAGCTGTTTCCGTCTGGTCGAGCGCCGAGTTGAGGTTAACCCGGATCGCTTCCAGCGTTGGATCTCCCATGGCATGCGGCAAGCGGGCAACCAGTTCGCCCTTGCCAACCTGACTGAGCAGTGCATCAAGCTTGGCGAGTTCTCCGGCTGCGTTGGCATTGGGCCAGAAAAGCACCACCAAGGCGACAAGCAGACAGACCGCTGCAGCCCATGGCGAAACAAACCCCAGCCCCAAAGCCAGCAACAGCAAAATCGCCAGAATGACCCGCGCTTTAGAGCGAGAAGACGAGTTCTTCATAGCTCACTCCTGACTGATTCATGATTTCGACCAAGACATTGGTTCCTGCTTCAATGGCCGAGCGCGCCCCGGCGGCGCGCTCTGCTTCCAGCATTGCCCGGTAGACCGGCTCGATCTTGCGTACCGCGTCCGCTTTGGGGCAACGCCGGACAGAGGTATAGCCGATGATATTGCCGGCCGAATCAAGATCCGGTGTGATGTGGGTGAACACCCAGTAGTAACTGCCATCCTTCGACATGTTTTTTACATAGCCGAAAAATTCCCGCCCAGACTGAATCGTCTGCCAGACCAAATTAAAAGCCGATCTGGGCATATCCGGATGGCGAATGATGTTGTGCTGTGAGCCCAGCAACTCCTCTTCGGAATACCCCGAGAATTCGATGAATATCGGATTGCCGTAAGTAATGATGCCCTTGGCGTTGGTTTTGGAAACGATAAAGTCATCTTCCCGCATCTTGCGCTCGACGCTGGTCGGTTCAATCGCTCTCTTCATCAGCACCTCCCTGTTTTATGCAATTTACTACAAATGCAATTTTAGTAATCAGCGGAAAAATCATTGGCCCAATAAAAAACCCCGGCAGATTTGGCTGCCGGGGTTTCGATTTGGCTGAAGCAGGGTCAGTGATTGCTGGCCGACTCTGCACCGTAACCGGTTTGAGCACGAACATACTGATCTTCGAAAGCCTCGATTTCCTTGCCAGCACGAACACTGGTGTCAGTCTTCGAGAAGATATAGGCGAGCAGGAAGGCAATCGGCATCGCGAACAGTGCCGGCTGGGTATAGGGGAACAATGCTGCCTTGTTGCCCAGCACATCGACCCACACCGATTTCGAGAAGAGCACAAAGAGCACGGCAGAAACCAGACCGCCATAGCCACCGAACAGCGCACCGCGGGTCGTCAGGCCCTTCCAGTACATGGAGAGGATCAGAACCGGGAAATTTGCCGCAGCAGCCACACCGAAGGCCAGACCGACCATGAAGGCGATGTTCTGCTTCTCGAACAGGATGCCGAGGATGATGGCGACGAAACCGAGGCAGATGGTGGCGATCTTGGAGACGCGAATTTCGGTCGCTTCCGAAGCCTGACCTTTCATGATGACGCGGGCGTAGAGGTCATGCGAGATCGCCGAAGCGCCCGCCAGCGCCAGACCGGAGACCACGGCCAGGATGGTGGCAAAGGCAACCGCGGCCAGGAAGCCAAGCAGCATGTCGCCGCCAACGGCCTTGGCCAGGTGCATGGCAACCATGTTGCCGCCACCGATCATCTTGCCGCCAACCGTACCGCCTTCGAAGAACTCGGGGTTCTGACCGACGATCAGGATGCCACAAAGGCCCATCAGGAAGATGACGTTGAAGAAGTAGGCGACGAAGCCGGAGGCGTAAAGCACGGATTTGCGGGCTTCCTTGGCATCGGTCACCGTGAAGAAACGCATCAGGATGTGCGGCAGACCAGCCGTACCAAACATCAGGCCAAGGCCCAGCGAGATGGCAGTAACCGGATCGGCCAGCAGGCTGCCCGGATACATCAGCTTGGGACCAAGAGCGTGGGCAGCAGTAGCTTTTTCGACCAAGGTCTGGAACGAAAAGCCAAACTGGCTGAAGGCAAGGAACATGACCAGCGTCCCTCCGGACAGCAGCATGCAGGCCTTGATGATCTGCACCCAGGTCGTGGCGACCATGCCGCCAAAGGTGACATACACCATCATCAGGATGCCGACGGCAAAGATGGCGATGTTGTACTCCAGACCAAAAAGCAGCTTGATCAGCTGGCCGGCACCAACCATCTGGGCAATCAGGTAGAAGCAGACCACGACAAGCGACGAAATCGCGGCCATGGTGCGCACCTTGCCCTGATCCAGACGATAGGCGGTGATGTCGGAGAAGGTGAACTTACCCAGATTACGCAGGCGTTCGGCCATCAGGAACAGGATGATCGGCCAGCCGGCAAAGAAGGCGAGCATGTAGATGTAGCCGTCGTAACCCTTGCCGTAGACCATGGCGGTCAGACCGAGCAGTGTGGCGGCAGACATGTAGTCACCAGCAATTGCCAAGCCATTCTGGAAGCCCGTGATGCCTCCGCCAGCGGTATAGAAGTCAGCCGTCGACTTGGTACGGCTGGCCGCCCAGTAGGTAATGCCCATCGTCATGGTGACGAAGATGCAGAACATGATGATGGCGTGCCAGTTGGTCGCCTGTTGTTCGGTCTGACCTTCGAGAGGGCCGCCGGCATAAGCCAGGGCGGCAACGGCGAAGAGGCCGAGCGCGGTAGTAAGTTGAGTCAGACGGCGCATCACTTGTTCTCCTTCCAGGCTTCCTTGACGATTTCCTGAGTCAAGGCATCGAATTCCGTATTGGCGCGCCGGACGTAAACCGCTGTCAGCACCCAGAAGAAAATGAACATGAAGAGCTCAACGGCAACACCTACCGTCAGCATCGAACCTTCGCTCAACGGCTGCCCTAGCGAGGCGGGGTTAAATGCCACCACCATCACGAAGCCGTAAAACATGGTCAAAACAATGAATGCCAACGTCCAGGCGAAACGCCCCCGTCGAGCGACGAGTTCCTGGAATTTTGGGTTGGCCCGCATCCGCTCATACATCGCGCTGCTCATGGCTTATTCTCCCTAATTAATAATTACCGGAAAACCGGCGGCCATATTATATCTTATATAAGACACAACCCAATGCAGGCTCGGCAGCCGCTTATAATTCCTTGCTTTGTGCCGGCAGAACATCGAATGACAACAATCGACCTCCTTGTCCAGGGCGAAATTGCCACCCTGACCCTGAATAATCCGGAAAAACTCAATGCGATCAACCTGTCGATGTGGCAGCAACTCGCTGACAACATGGCCAAACTATCCGGCGATCACGGTATTCGTTGCGTCATCATCCGCGGTGCCGGCAGCGACGCCTTCGCCGCTGGCGGTGATCTGGAAGAGTTCGTCACCGCCAGGGCAACGCTCGATCAGGCTCTGCACTATCACGGACAAGTAGCTGCCGCACTGAACGCGATAGCCGACTGCCCCCACCCAACCGTAGCGCTGATTCGTGGCGCCTGCATTGGTGGAGGTCTGGAAATCGCCGGGGTCTGCGACTTGCGCATCGCTGGTGAAAGCGCCAAATTCGGCGCTCCGATCAACAAACTCGGTTTTTCAATGTACCCGGGCGAGATGGAAGGGCTGCTGCGTCTGGCCGGGCCAGCCGTGATCAAGGAAATCCTGCTCGAAGGACGCATCCTGAACGCTCGCGAGGCCTATGAAAAAGGCTTGCTGACCCGTGTCGTCAAGGATGAGCAGGTCGATGATGAAGCCTACGCCAGCGCCCGCCGCATCAGCTCTGGCGCGCCGCTGGTCGCCGGCTGGCACAAGCAGTGGATACGCCGCTTGCTGAACGGCCAGCCGTTGAGCGATGAAGAAAAGGCTGCTTCGTTCGCCTTTCTGGAAACCGAGGATTACAAGGAAGGGCTGGCCGCCTTCCTTGCCAAGCGCAAGCCGGTTTTCAAGGCGCGCTGAATTTCTGGCGGACCATCAGCCGTAAAGGCTCCACAACATCTTGATGGACAAAATCAGCAACAGGGCGGCAAAAACTCGCTTGAGGATTTTGACCGGCAATCGGTGCGCCAGACGCGCACCGATTGGTGCGGCAATCACGCTCGCCACCAGGATGACGCCCAAGGCCGGCAGATAGAGAAAACCCAGGCTGCCGCTCGGCAGTTCGGGGTGACCCCAGCCATTCCACAGATAGCCCACGGTGCCGCCGAGCGCGATGGGCAGCCCGACCGCGGCCGAGGTGCCGATCGCCTGATGCGGACGAACGTTGCACCAGATCAGGTAAGGCACCGTCAGCGCCCCGCCGCCCATGGCGGCCAGACTGGCAATTGCACCGATCAGCCCGCCGGCCACGCTCAAGCCCCCCCATCCTGGCAAACTGCGCGTCGGTTTCGGGCGCAGATTGGCCACCATCTGGAAGGCCACCAGGATCATGAACGAGACGAAGAAAATGGACAGCGCACGCGACGATATCCAGGCGGCAAGCTGGGCGCCGAGCAAGGTACCGACCAGGATGCCCGGCGTCAGCTGTCGCATGACCGTCCACAAAACCGCCTTATGGGCGTGATGGGCGCGGAGGCTGGACAGCGATGTGAACAGGATGGTGGCCATCGAGGTGCCGAGGGCCAGATGCAGCACCTCGCGACCGGGAAAGCCCTGCCACGCGAAGATCATGGTCAGCACCGGAACAACGATGACACCACCGCCAACGCCGAGCAGGCCGGCGAAGAACCCGGCCACGGCACCCGTCAGCAAGTAAGCCGAAACAACCTCAATGGGAATCACGAACGATGAAAACGCAGCAATATTAGCAAGTGCTGAATTTTATCAGCTACCTGCCTTCAGCCAGCACACGATGCCATCGATACTGCGGAAGTCGTCGCAGGCGCGGACCGGAATTTCCGGCGCCAGTTCGCCGAACAGCCGCGCCAGCGCATTGCCGGGGCCGATTTCGAGCACGGCGTCGGGCTGCATCTCGCGTACGCCCTGCAGGCAGGCCGCCCAGTCGAGCAGTGTGCAAATCTGGCGGGCCAGTGCATCGCGCGCCGGGCCGGCCATCCGCGCCGCAGTGGCGTCGATGGCGCTGAGCACGGGAAAGGCCAGCCGACAGTCAGGCAGGACATCCAGGTGTTTTTTGAAATTGGCAGCAGCCTTGACCAGCAAGGGCGTGTGCGACGGTGTCTGCACCGCCAGATGAACCAGCCGGCTGGCACCGGCGGCCTCGAACTGGCCGGCAACCGCAATGATGCCGGCGCGTGGCCCGGCGACAACCAGATGGCGCGGCGCGTTGCGGATGGCCACGGCCAGTCCGGCCTCGGCGGCCATGCTCTCCACCAGCGCATCGTCGAGGCCGAGCACGGCGAGCATCCCGTGCTCGCCTGCCACGGCATCATCCATGGCCGCTGCCCGCTCGGCACAGAGGCGCACGCCCTCGACAGCGCTGAAAGCGCCGGCCGCGCTGCATGCCGCCATTTCACCCAGCGAATAGCCGGCGGCACAGATCGGCCGCGGCAGATGGCCTTGCAACTGACTCCACAGCAGCATCTGCTGGGCAAAGATCAGCGGCTGGGCAATTTTGTTTTTTGCCAGTTTTTCCGGGTTCACCGTGGGATTGGGGTCGAGGATGTCGGGCAGCACCTGCGCCAGCGCCGCCCGCAATTCTCCGGAGACGCCTGCCTGCACCTGTTGCCAATGGGCCGCGGTTTGCGCGCCCTGACCACTGAAAAGGAGGGCGAGACGCATCTCAGACGAGACCGTCGAGTTCGGCGAGGAACAAGGTCACGCCGAGCAGGTCGGCGCTGCCCCCGGGGCTGAGATTGCGGGCGACGAAGTCGCCATCGATCGCTGCCGCATGCGCTCGCCAGTCAGCGGCCAGCACGCCGCCGGCCGCGAGAAACCCGGCCGCGGCCTGACGTCCGTGGGCAAGCCCCTGACGCCCGCCGCGCCACAGCAGGTTGGTGTCCTCAAGCTCCGCGATCAGCGCGAACAAGGCCTGCACGGCGGCCAGTTCGCCGTCGCCGGTGGCAGCCAGTACGCGGAGATAGGCCGGCAGGCCGACTTCGAGCGCAGCCGGAAAGCCGGCAGCAGCCTCCTGACGGGCACCGCCGGTGCCATAGCGGCGGGCGACGGACAGGCCATGGCTGAGCGGTGTAGCGTCCGACACGGCTGACAGCCCAGCGAGGATTTCCGGCCCCCAGACGTTTTTAACCACGGCGCAGGCCGCGGCTGCTCCCGGCGTTTCACCTTCGGCAAGCAGCCGGCCGGCGGCCGCGCACAGCAGACCGAGATTGAAAATCGCCCCGCGATGGGTATTGACCCCGCCAGTCGCTGCCAGCATGCCCGCTTCGGCTTCGATGCCGAGCAACTGCAAGGGGGCGAAATCCGGGCGGCGCAGGCCGCAGGCGGTGATGGCAGGAAAATAGGCGCGCAATGACTGCAGGCTGCGCAGAAAGGTGCCGAAATCCATGTCGCGATGACTGCCCTGGCTGCTTGGCGTCACCAGACCTGGCTTGGGGGCCAGCGCAGCTTCGCGATACAGGCTGCGAATAGCCAGACGGCCAATGCGGGCGGCAGACTTTTCATCGCGTAAAGCAGACTGCGGCCAGTTGCGGGTTACCCGAACCACGCGCTCAAACATGGCAGACCTCCGCTTCGAGCGTGGCCAGCAGAGCCTGCACGGGGCGCAGTGCAACATCCTGTTCGCCCTTGACCAACACCTGCGCAGACGCTTGCCGACGCTGCGTGGCAATCTCTTGCCACGCCACAGCCTCACCACCGGGGAAACGCAGTTCGCCATCCAGCCGGCAAGGCAACTCGGCTGCTGCTCGCTGCAACAAGACCAGCAGAGCGTCAAACTGACCCAGCGTCGCGATATCGCAGATCAGGTCGATATCGGATTCGGCATGGCGGTAGCTTTCGCCGCTCACGCTTTCCCAGGCCAGAGAGCCGAATACGCCGAGGCGAACGCCGCAGGCGCTGGCACCGGCATCGAGCCGGCGCAAGACGTCACCCTGGGCGACCGGCAAGCGAGGCCAGCACTGGTCGAGCGCGATCGGCGGACGAACCTCGGCCACGGCGCTCGGCTCAACGTTGATGGAGAGTCTTTTGCGCTGCCGGGCCAAAGGCAAACCCAGGCCAAGCAGCAGCCGCTCACCCCCGACCGGCTGGCGGGCTGCCACCAGCGGACGGCCGGCCGCGATCCAGTCGCGGGCTGCCAGCCAGTGGGGGTCGCCGGGCGCTGCACAAGGCGTGGCGAAGGCTGCAGCGGGATGCAGATAGACGAGGTCGTGGCGACGCATGACTCAGACCAGGGCCGGCGAATTCACCACGCTTTGGACAATACCGGCCGCCAGTTGGCGCCCGCCCCGAGCCACCCCCCGGGCTTGTCGCTGGTCGCCAGCGGCACACGCATCGGCGACGTCAGCCAGCGCATTGTCCAGCAACTCGGCCGACGGTCCCGGCCAGATCGCCTCGATGGCGCCCATGCGGACATAGCTGTCTGCCCCCGGGGCGAAGATCGGCGACGTAGCTGCGAGTTCGACCAGGCGTTCGTGGGCGATCTTGGTGACCCGCGCCATCGCCCGCAGGTCCATGACCCGCACCTGGGCATCGGCCAGCGCATAGGCGGTATCCGCCATCAGCCCGAAAGAGAGAAACCCGCCGCTGACCGCGTTGGCGGTGACCAGCGCGATGGAGGGGTGGCCCTGCCGGCGGGCAAGGTCGACACAGCGCGCCAGATGGGCCAGCGAGCCGTTGAGGCAGAGCAGTTCCTGCCCGCGCGACAGCGCCTGACCGCTGGTATCAACCAGAAAAACCAGCGCTCGGCCGGGGTGCTGCTCGACGGTATCGAGCACACAGGCGGCCAGCGCCAGCGCCATACGGTGATCGATGGCCGCGGCGTCGGTGGTGCCGAGCACGGTGACGGTGCCAGTTGCCGTTTCGGCTGTGCCGGTCAGCACCTGGCGATCGACGGCGACCGTGTGGCCGGTCGGGAACAGGGCATCGAGGGTGGCGTTGAGGCTCATGTCGGCAATCCTTCCTTGAGGGAGACCAGTTCATCGCGGTCGAGCAACGGCACAGCGGAGGGGTCGGCGATGCCGAGCGCGGCCCAGACCTCGAGGCCGTCGCGCATTTCACCATAGGCGGCGAGACGGTTTTCGAGAGACTGCTGGGCCGTGCGTAGCAGCGCCGGGGTCGGTGCAGGTTCCTGCCAGCCGGCGAGAAAGTCGGCGGCGCCAGCGCGAAAAGCGGCAATGTCGTCGTCGACCAGCTGGGCGCAATCGCCCATTAGATAGCGATGCTTGCCGCCGGTGACACGCCAGACCAGCGCCCGGTCCTTCGAATCGAATTCCTCGACGCCGGCGACGGTTTCGATCACCTCCGGGCCGGACAGCGCGAGTCGGCCCTCTTCGGAAATGATGATGGCCGAACAGAGCTTGGCGACGATACCCATACCGCCAAAAGCACCACAACTGCCGCCGACCAGCGCGATGACCGGCACGCCGGCCGCACGCGTGTCGAGCACGGCGCGCATGATTTCGGAAATGGCGATCAGTCCGGCGTTGGCCTCGTGCAGCCGCACGCCGCCGGAATCGATGAGAAAGAGCACGGCGGCAGGCTTTTCCTGCGCGGCGCGACGAAGCATCCCGACGATCTTGGCGCCATGGATTTCACCGACCGCGCCACCCATGAACTGGCCTTCCTGGGCGATTGCAAAAATCGGCATTTTTTCCAGTTCACCGTGGCAAACAACCACGCCGTCATCAAATGCGCCGGGCAGGTCGAGCCGGGCGAGATGTGGGCTGGGTTGGGATGCGACCGGCGGCAGGATTTCGGCAAAGCTGCCGGGATCGAGCAGGCCGGCCAGGCGGGCCCGGGCGGTCGCCTCGAACCAGCTGTGGCGTGCAGAAAGCGATGCAATCATTGGGCACCTCCCTGATACTCGGCCAGCGCCTGCGCCAGGCGCAAGGTGACGACAGCGGGCGTCGCGCCCATGTCGTTGATGGCGATCAGGGTGCCCCCGGCCGCATGGCTGGCGGCAAAGCTGCCGAGCACCGCCTGCCAGGTTTCCCCGAAACCGCGGGCCGAGGTCTTGATGCAGATGGCGCAGGCTCCCGGTTCGATACCGGGCTTGACGAGAATTTCCAGATTGCCGGAACCGACCACGCCGCACAGTGCGGGATCGGCAGCGTGGGAAGCTGGCTTGGAATCAAAACGGAATTCGAGCGTTTCCATGGCGGTCACCAGTTGCGGAAGCGTGAAGGGGGGGCGTAGAGGCCGCCCGACCAGCGCACCAGATCCTTGACGGAACGGGCGGCGAGCAGGTCGCGCGTGGCCAGACGCGGGTCGATGCCGAGATCTTCGGGGCGGCGGACGATGCCGCGGTCGCGCAGATTTTCGACCATCGCCTTGTCGCGGGCCATGCCGACCGGCGTGAAACCGGCGACGCCGCGGATCGCCTGCTCGCGCTCTTCTGGCGTGCGGCAGAGCAGCAGGTTGGCGATGCCTTCCTCGGTCACGATATGGCTGACGTCGTCGCCGTAGATCATGATCGGCGGCAATTCGGCGCCCATCGATTTCTGCAGTTTCCACGCATCGAGTTCCTCGACGAAAACCGGGGCCATGTGCTCGCGGAAGGTTTCGACCATCTGCACGACCAGCTTGCGGCCGCGGATGGCGTTTTGCCCGTAGGCCTCGCGCCCGGCCTTGAGCCAGGCCGGGCTGGCGTGCCGCCGGCCATGCGGGTCGGAACCCATGTTCGGGGCGCCGCCGAAACCGGTGATCCGGCCCAGCGTCGCCGTCGAACTATTACCGGCCATGTCCATCTGCAAGGTCGAGCCGATGAACATGTCGCAGGCGTAGAGTCCGGCCGTCTGGCTGAACGCCCGGTTGGAACGCATGCTGCCGTCGGCGCCGGTGAAGAAGACGTCGGAGCGGGCCGAGATGTAGGCATCCATACCGACTTCCGAACCAAAACAATGCACCGATTCGACGAAGCCGGATTCGATGGCCGGGATCAGCGTCGGGTGCGGATTCAAGGCCCAGTGCGTGCAGATCTTGCCCTTCAGGCCGAGATCGGCGGCGTAGGTCGGCAGCAGCAGCTCGATGGCTGCCGTGTCGAAACCGATGCCGTGGTTCAGGCGCGTCACGCCGTACTCGGCGTAGATGCCCTTGATCGCCATCATCGCCATCAGCACCTGGACCTCGGTAATCTGCGCCGGGTCGCGTGTGAATAGCGGCTCGATGTAGTTTGCCTTCGGCGCCAGCACGGTGAAATCGACCCAGTCGGCCGGCACGTCGACACGCGGCAGTTTTTCCAGCCGCTCATTGACCTGGGCGATGACGATGCCGCCCTTGAAGGCGGTCGCCTCGACAATGGCCGGCGTGTCTTCAGTATTTGGCCCGAGGTAGAGGTTGCCCTCGGCATCGGCCGCCTGTGCCGCAATGAGCGCGACGTTGGGGGTCAGGTCGAGGAAATAGCGGCCGAACAGTTCGAGATAGGTATGAATCGCACCGATCTCGATGCGCTGCTCCTGGACCAGTTTGGCCAGCCGGGCGCCCTGCGGGCCGCTGAAAGAAAAGTCGAGGCGGTTTGCCAGGCCGCGCTCGAAAAGGTCCACATGGCTCGGAAGCGCCAGGACTGACTGGACCATACTGAGGTGATTGATGCGTTCCGGGCTGCAGTCAGCCAGGGACTCGGAGAGAAAATCGGCCTGCTTCTGGTTGTTGCCTTCCAGACAGACGCGGTCACCGGGCTGGATGACGGCTTCAAGCAAGTCGATGATACGGTCGACCGGGATTTCCTTGCCAAATCCGAGGCTCGCCGCCCGCTCGAGGCGACGTGTCCTGCTCTGGCGCAGCGTATCCCAGTCACGCGGGAGGGGTGCGTTCATGATCGTCTTTCCGCTGACTTAGGAACCGCTGTACTGCGACGGCAGCCAGGTGGCGATTTCCGGGAAGACGCAGAGCAGCACGATGCCGAGAACCATGAGCAAGAGGAAAGGCACGGTACCCCACATGATTTCCTTCAACTTGATGTCCGGCGCGATGCCGCTGATCACGAACAGGTTGAGGCCAACCGGGGGGTGAATCAGGCCCATTTCCATGAGGATCGTCATGATCACGCCAAACCAGATCAGGTCGATACCCAGAGCGTTCAGCGCCGGCAGAATGATCGGCGTGACCATCAGGATGATGGCGACCGGCGGCAGGAAGAAGCCAAGCACGATGAGCAGGATATTGACCCAGAAGAAGAAGACCCACTTGCTCATTTCCAGCGAAATCATCCAGGCGGCGGCCGACTGGGTGATGTGCAGGTAGCTCATCACATAGGTATAGAGGAAGGACATGGCGATGATCAGCATGATCATCGACGACTCGCGCGCCGTGCCGGAGAGGATGACCTTGAGGTCGCTCCAGCGCCAGCAGCCGTAGATCGCCATGACCATGAGCAATGCACCGAAGGCGCCGATGCCGGCGACTTCCGACGGGGTTGCCCAGCCGCCGTAGAGTGCAACCATCACGATGATGATCAAGCCAAGGAAGGGAGCGAGGCGCGGCAGCGTTTCAAGGCGCTGTTTCCAGCTGTAGGACTCTTCGACTGGCATGGCCAAGCCGGTCAAGCGATTGGCTGAAATTTTTTCGTTCTTTTCGGCCCAGGACTTGTAGACCACCCAAATCGAGAACAGTGCGGTCAGCATCAACCCGGGGCCAACGCCGGCCATGAACAGCTTGCCGATCGACTGCTCGGTCGCAAGACCATAAAGGATCAGCGTCAGCGACGGCGGAATCAGGATGCCCAGCGTGCCGCCGGCAGCGATCAGGCCGGTGGCCAGACGCTCGGAATAGCCGCGTTTGCGCATTTCCGGGATGCCCGAGGAACCGATGGCCGAGCAGGTTGCAGGCGAGGAGCCGCACATCGCGGCGAACACCGAGCAGGCCAGCGTATTGGCCAGCCCGAGGCCACCCGGAACCTTGTACAGCCAGCGGTTCAGCGAGTTGTAGAGATCGGCGCCGGCGCGCGATTTACCGATCGCCGCACCCATCATGATGAAGAGCGGAATGGTCAGCAGCGTGAAACTGTTCAGCTCGGAAAAGATGGTTTCAGCGATGATCGACAGCTGCGCCACCGGCATGAAAAAGTACATGAAGATCAGGGCGACCGAGCCAACGGCAAAGGCAATCGGCATCCCGGAAAAGAGGAATACGAAAGTGGCGGCCGCGTAGAGCAAGCCTAGTGTTCCGACGCTCATTTGCGCTCTCCTTCGTCGTCATGCTGGATGCGTTCAATGGCCACCTGAATGGCGGCGTTGTGCTGCGGCGGGGGCTGGTGCGAGCGCATGGCTTCCGGCAATGAATCTTCAATGAACTGGACAAAAATCTGCAAAGTGAGCGAGGTCATGCCGACCGCCATGGTGGCAAAAACCGGCCACATCTTCGGCGCCCAGGAGGTATCGCTCATCCGGCCTTCGTCCCAGGCTTCGTAGAACAGGTGCCAGCAGTTCCAGGCAACGAATGCACAGAACAGGAAGGACAAGAGGTCAGAAAACGCCATGCGCCACTGGGTCCAGCTCGGCGGCGTGACTTCGTCGAGAATTTCGATCGTGACGTGGCCACGGTTGAGCTGGGTATGGGCGGCAGCCAGGAAGCTGGAAGCAATCAGTAAATAGACACAAAACTCGATTTCCCAGTCGGTCGGCCAGGCAAAGAAATAACGGACCGCGACTTCAAAAACGAGAACGCAGGTAGCAATGACGATCAGGAAGGCCGACAGGTAACCTGTCGCGATGTTGAAGGCCTTGACCGCTCGGCTGATGAAATATCCGGGGCTCATGATTCACCTTTAAGTAGGATGGGCCGGGCCATGCCCGGCCGGGTGATTACTTGACCGACAGCGCCATTTCGAGCAGGGCACGGCCATCCTTGATGTTCTCGGCGAAATCCTTGAAAGCCGTCTGTTCGGCCACGCCACGCCAGGCCATGAAGGCTTTTTCATCCATGTCGACCACCTTGGCACCGGCCTTGGCAAACACCTCGGCCATGCGCTGATCGTCCTTCTTGGCCTCTTCAACGCCAAACTTCTCCAGACTGGCACCGACGTCGCTGATGATCTTCTGTTGTTCCGGCGTCAGCGAGTCATAGAGACCCTTGGAAATCAGCAGCGGCTCGAACATGAACCAGAAGCTCTTGTTACGTGCCGAGGTGACGTACTTGCTGAATTCCTGAAGACGGAAACTGATCAACGACGTGCTGGAAGTCAGGGCTGCATCGAGCACGCCGGACTGCATCGCACTATAGATTTCCGAGGATGGCATGCCGGTCACTGCGGCTCCGGCGCCCTTCAGCATCTGGTCCATTTCCTTGCTGCCACCACGGAATTTCAGGCCCTTGGCGTCATCGGGAACAACCACGGTCTTCTTGGTCGAGGCGATACCGCCAGCCTGCCAAACCCAGGTAATGATCTTGATGTTCTTGTCGGCCAGAATGCGGTCCAGTTCCTTGCCGATCGGTGCGGATTTCCAGCGCATCCCCTGTTCGTAGCTGCTGACCAGGGTCGGCATCAGGGTCAGGTTGACCTGCGGAATTTCACCGCCGCCATAGGCCAGCGGCACCAGACTCATGTCCAGCGCGCTCTTGCGCAGGGCACCGATCTGGCTGTTGGTCTTCATCAGCGAGCTGCCCGGATAGATCTCGAATTTAAGGCTCCCCTTGGACTGCTTTTCGACTTCGGCCGCAAAGCGGCGCACCAGGCGATCGCGGAAATCGCCATCTTCAGTCGTCGCTGCCGGGAACTGGTGCGAAATCTTGATGACGCGCGGCGTCTGGGCGTGTACTGCAGGCAGGGTGCAGGCGAAAGTTGCGGCTGCAATAGCCAGGGTGAGATGGCGTTTGGTTTTGCTGATCATGGAAGTCTCCTCCAAGGTTAGAAAAGCACGGACGGTGAAACCTCACTGGCTGGCTTATCCAAACTTGGGAATACCGCACTCTTATTTTGTGTTCAAAAATCACCGTTGTGTATACAAGATAGTCAGGCATTGAATACTAGTCAACTAGTTTCGTATAATTAAATTGTTGCCACACGCCGGAGCCCCCATCATGAACAGCCCTGCCGAAATACCCGCCACCACCCGCCAGTCGGAGCGTCTGGGCGAACTGATCGAGGAGCGCATCGTGACCGGTGTCTACCCGCCTGGCACGAGGCTCGACGAGCAGGAGCTGGCCGACACTTTCGGCGTTTCCCGGACGCCGGTGCGCGAAGCCTTGATCCAGCTCGCCTCGGTCGGGCTCATCGAGATCAAGCCGCGTCGCGGCGCAACCGTGCCTGAAGTCGGTGCGGATCGGGTCTGCGAAATGTTCGAGGTGATGGCTGAACTGGAGGCGATGTGTGGTCGACTAGCCGCCCGCCGGATATCGCCGAGTGAGCAACTCGCCCTGCAGGATGCACACAGCGCCTGCGAGGCGGCGCGCGACGCGAACACGCCGGACGTCTATTACCAGCTGAACGAGGTTTTTCATCAGCGAATCTACGAGGCCAGCCACAACAGCTTCCTCGTCGAGCAGGCAACGGCCCTGCATCGCCGCCTGCGCCCCTATCGCCGGCTACAACTGCGCGTACGCAACCGGATGGCGACCTCCTTCAACGAGCATCAGGCCATCGTCGATGCGATCACCAAGGGCGACGGCGACCTGGCCTCAGCCATGTTGCGCGCCCATGTGACGGTTCAGGGTGAGCGCTTTGCCGACCTGGTCGCTACCCTCCGTGATTTCAACGCAGGGGATTTGAAACGCTCAGCCGATCAGGCTGTAAAGCATCTTGCTGGCAAGAAGGGCGAGAAAGGCACCAAACGCGCGCTTTAACTTCTTGACCGGCAACTTGTGCGCCAGCTTGGCACCAAATGGCGCGACCAGCACACTCATTGTGACGATGCCCACGAAGGCCGGCAGGTAGATGTAACCGAACGAATAGGCCGGCAGTCCGGCATCGCTCCAGCCGGCGACGATGTAGCCGATGGCACCGGCCACGGCAATCGGAAAGCCCAGCGCCGACGAGGTGCCGACCGCTGAATGGATGGCAACATTGCAGAACAGCATGAACGGGACAGAGAGAAAACCGCCCCCCGCGGCAACCAGACTCGATATACCGCCGATGACGCCGCCGACGGAAAACAACCCGGCCGGTCCGGGCAATTGCCGATGGGCGTGCGGCTTGAAATCGAGCATCATCTGGATTGAGGCGTAATAGACGATGACGACAAAAATCACTGTCATCGGTCCAGTGGGCACCTGACCGGCCACCAGCGAGCCACCAAAAGTTCCGAGCACCAGTCCCGGCGCCAGATGACGCACGATATCCCAGCGTACCGCACCATGTGCATGGTGGGCGCGCATGCTGGAGATCGACGTAAAAACGATGGTCGCCATCGAAGTTCCGAGCGCCAGATGCATGACATGCTCCGGCGGAAACTGCTGAGCGACGAACAGCATGTACATGAACGGTACGAGGGTCAGCCCGCCGCCAACGCCGAACAGACCAGCAACAAAGCCGCCGAAGATTCCCAGCAGGGGGTAGGCCAGCCACCAGATTGTCATGAGTTATCTGCCATGAGACGGTTGATGAATACCCACTCTTCGGGACTGACTGGAGTGATCGAGAGCCGGTTGCCGCGGGCGAGGAGGCGCATGTTAGCAAGTTCGGGATGACTGCGCAGTTCGGCCAGCGGCAGATAACGCCCTTTACTCGCGAACCGAACGTCCCGCAACAACCAGCGCGGGCTTTCCGGCGAGGACTTCGGGTCATGATATGGGCTGGATGGATCGAACTGCGTGGCGTCCGGGTAGGGCTCCGAACAAACCTCGCAGATACCGGCAATGCCCGGCTCAGCACAGCCGGAATGATAGAAGAAAGCGAGATCACCAAGACGCATCGCATCACGCATGAAATTGCGCGCCTGATAATTCCGGACGCCAAACCACGGAACGCTACCCTGCGCTGCCAGATCGTCGATCGACACCTCGTCCGGTTCCGACTTCATCAGCCAGTATTGCATTTTCAATTCCTGAAAATGGAAACGGGTGGCAGATTGCTCTGCCACCCGTTGGATTTGGTCCCCGCGAGTGCCGTCAGGCCGGCATCCTGAACCTGGGTTCAGAGTGGCTGCTTCCCCCCCGTATCAGGCACACTCGATAAAGAGCGCGCACAACAACGGTTTCAATGGTCCGCAACCGATGCCAATTAGCATTGGTTCAAGGAATATATGGCCTTAACAAACACCGCAGGGAACACTTGGCGGGCTACGCCGGCAACGTTTGGGTCAGAGATCCAGTTGTTGCTGAGGCGCCAGCACGGCATCCAACCGTGCTCCCATGTCACCGATTCTACGCTTCGTTTCGGAAGTATCAACAGCTTCCGCAAACTCTTTTTGCGCACTACCGGAGTCCCCGGAAAGGTGCTCGTGAGCGATGTTCAGAGCGGCCATCACAGCCACCCGTTCGGCAATGGTGTTCTTGGTCCGCTGGGCAATCTCGCGCATCTTGTTGTCGACCAGATCGACTGCCGACAACAGGGCATCGCGCTCTTCCGGCCCGCAGGCGACGCGGTATTCCCGCCCCATGATTTTCACGTCGAGGAAATTTGGCTCCAGGCTCATCTCAGGCATCCTCAGGGATCTTGTCCATCAGGCCTTCGAGACGCTCGCGTGCAGCGGTCATCGTCTGGCGCAGATGCAGTCGCTCAGCCTCGGCGGCGACCATCTGATTTCGCAAAACCTCATTCTCGGCACGCAACTGGTGAACCAGCGCGACGACCTGTTCGATTTTGGCTTCGAGCGTTTCTAGTTCGACATTCATGGGGCGCACTATAGAGGGAAAAATGCCGCGTGGTCAAGGACTAAGCCTTTATTATCAAAGTGGTTTATAGATATCCATCGGTGCATTGCTGATGCACTGCAGCATTGATGCATGTAGAATGCGCCCCGTCTCAGGTGCTGCGTACGGAATCTCCAAGCGCAGTTAAACGGGAAAGCGGTGCGTCTCCAAGGAGACCAAGCCGCTGCTGCCCCCGCAACGGTAAGCAAGTGCGGGCGCGTCACAGAGCCACTGGGTTTCAACCTGGGAAGGCGACGCGTCAAAACTTGCGAGCCCGGATACCGGCCTGGAACACAAAGCGGAAGTGCCACGGGGTGGTGGCGCCGGTTCCTGTGACCAGCCCTCTCCCCTGCAATTCCTTTTCGATGCATTCCGGCATGCGGGGACGCCTGCCAGGAGGGGAAAATCAATGAAAAACCATCTGCGACCCATCGCCTTGGGTCTGATCGCGGCCTTCGGCCATCCCATCTCTGCTGTTGCCGAGCAATCGCTGGAACCCATAATCGTTACTGCGAGTCGTGGTCCGCAACTGCTTGAACACGCAACCGGCGAAACCGTCGTCATTGGCAGCAAGGAAATCGAAGCGCGGAAATCGGATCGCCTTACGGACATTCTCAACAATACAGCCGGCGTCTTCGTTTCCTCCGGTAAAGGCCCATTGCAAACAGCGCCGGGATTCGCATTGCGCGGCATACCGAGCGATCGGCGCGCCCTTGTGCTGCTCGACGGCATCCCGATGACCGATGGCTACGCCGGCAGCGTCCTGCTTGGTGGCATCCCGACCGAATCGATTCGTCAGGCCGAAGTTCTCTTTGGCCCGATGTCGTCACTCTACGGCGGCAATGCGATGGGTGGCGTGGTCAACTTCGTCACCCGCATGCCGACCCGCACTGAGTTCGGTTTCAATATCGGCTACGGCGATGCTTTCGAGTCGGGCAAGGCGCCAGCCGATGTCCAGAAAGCCTACGTTTACGCCGGGACGCGACTGGAAAACGGCCTGGCAATCCGCTTCACCGGCAACTGGGCGCAGACCAATGGCTACCGCAGCGAATGGGTTACCGGCAGCCGGCCGGCCAACTCAAACGGTGCCATCCCGACCAGCACGGAACTCGGTGCCAGCACCTATCTGCTCGGCCAGAAAGGCGACAACACCTGGAGCGAGCAGGGCGCCTCGCTGAAACTGGAACAGCGCGTCAGCACCGACACCACCTGGCGGGCCGGCTGGCTGCTGCAGGACTACCGCTACGGCTACGCAGCCCCGGAATCCTTCGTGCGCAGCAACACCACAGGTGCTCCGATCTACAGCGTCTCCTTTGCCGGCGGCGACAGCAACTACAGCCGCCAGATCTTCCATGCCGGCTTCGACACCAAGTTGGGCATCGGCCAACTCAACGTGCTGGCCAGCCACACTGAGGTGACGACCAATTCCTTCATCATTGCCACGACCGGAACGGCCTTCGGCGGCCCCGGCCGCATCAGCGACAGCCCGTCGGAGTCGACAACCTTCGACACCTACTGGAACGCCTCGCTCGGCTCCCACGACCTCACCGTTGGCTACGCCTACCGTCAGGACTCTGCAGATACGAAGGACTACACCCTGAGCAATTGGGGAAACCCGGAATCCAAGACCGGTCTGTATTCGACCGCCGCTGGAAAAATGTCCCTGCATGGTGCCTACCTTCAGGACAACTGGCAGATCGCGCCGAACCTGACCTTGCAGGGCGGCCTGCGCTACGACCACTGGCTCAACGCCAATGGTCAAAGCACCGACCCCTCGGGCATCTATAGCCATGCCGAGCGGACCGCGTCGGCCTGGAGCCCAAAGCTCGGTGCCTCGTGGCGCGTCACCGATGCCTTTACGCTGCGTACCTCGGCCGGCAAGGCATTCCACGCCCCGACGGTGTATGACCTGTATCGTAGTTCGTCGTTGTCCACCTACAACATCAGCGCCAACCCGGCACTGGAACCGGAAACCGTGAAGTCCTGGGAGGTAGGCGGTGACTGGCGCGCCTGGAACGGCGGCGAAATCAGGGCCACCTATTTCGACAATGAAATCGACAACCTGATCTACCTCGGCCCGCGCAAACCCGGCCCGGGCGGCAAGGACGTACGACTGCGCATCAATGCCGGCAAAGCGCGGACCAACGGGCTCACGTTCAGCATCAGCCATCGTTTTGATGCCGACAACCGGGTCTTCGCCAACCTGACCTACACGCACAGTGAAATGCTGGAAAACAGTGCCTCGCCTGCTTCGGTCGGCAAGCGCCTGACCGGCCTGCCGGAAAAGCAGGCCAGCCTCGGCTTCGAGACCCGTTACAGCCACTGGTTGCTATCCACCAGTGGCCGGTACGCCAGCAAGCAGTACGCCGATGACACCAATGCCGATGGCGCCGTCGGGGTGTACAAAGCCTACGACGCCTATTTCGTGGTCGACAGCAAGCTGAGCTACCGCTTCAACAAGGAACTGACCGCCTCCCTGGCCGTCAGCAACCTGCTCGACCGCAACTACTTCTCCTATTACGCCGCTCCGGGCCGCGCCTGGTTCGCCTCGCTGGCCTACAACTACTGACAGGGAGCTATCTCGCTGTTATTCAAGCATTCCGCCATGTAAAATGGCGGTTGTTACAGGTGCTGCGCGCGGAATCTCCAAGCGCAGTTAAACGGGAAAGCGGTGCGTCTCCAAGGAGACCAAGCCGCTGCTGCCCCCGCAACGGTAAGCAAGTGCGGACGTATCACAAGGCCACTGGGTGACAACCTGGGAAGGCGATGCGTCAAAACTTGCGAGCCCGGATACCGGCCTGGAACACCAACGGAAGTGCCATCGGCTTGGCGACTGCTCCAGCAAGCAGTCAGGCTCCGGCGCTTTTCCTCAACGTATTCCGGCAGCGGGGACGCCTGCCGGGTAAGGAAGAACATGCATCCACCTTTCAAACTATTGGCAGCCCTGCCTGCACTCGCCATCTCGGCCGCCATCGCGCAGCCGGATTCCCGACTCGATACGGTTGTTGTCACCGCAACGCGTTTTGCCGAAAAAGTACCGGCGGTCGCCGGCAACATCAGCATCATTTCCCGGGAAGACATTCGCACCTCGGCCGCCCGGAGCATTCCGGACCTGCTGAAGAACAGTGCAGGCGTCTCGGTGACGCCGCTGTACGGCAACATGGGTATCGATGCCACCGTCGACCTGCGCGGCTTTGGCGACACAGCTGCTGGCAATACGCTGGTCCTGATCGACGGCCAGCGCATGAATCCGATCGACATGAGTGCCATCGACTGGTCGATCATTCCCCTGGCCAGCATCGAGCGCATTGAAATCATGCGTGGCGCGGGCACCGTGCTTTACGGCGACCGGGCAACGGGCGGTGTGATCAACATCGTGACTGACAAATCAGCACGCAATTCGGCATCTGCCTCGCTCGGCTTTGGCAGCTTCAATTCCCAGACCGTGGATGGCGAAATCTCGGTCGGCAGTAACGAAGGCTATGCCAGCCTGAAAGCGCATTATGCGGATACCGATGGCTGGCGCAAGAACAGCCAGGCCGACCAGAAATCGCTGGGCGGACGTCTGGGCTGGGCCTTTTCGCGAGTTGATCTATTCACCGACTTTGCGCTTTATAGCGAAAGTTCAGGCGCCCCGGGCTCGATCGCCGAACGGATTTACCGGACCGATCCGAAGCAGGCACGCAACCCGCTCGATACCCAGCGCAAGGACGGCTACCGCGTGCGTCCGGGCGTCGCCGTCCAGTTCAGCGACAGCCTGCGTTTCGAGGCCGAAGTTTCGGTGGACCATGCCGACCAGCATTTCGAGAATTTTTCCTTTGGCAGCGTCGCTGACCGGCAGCGTGACATGGTGTCGCTGACCCCCCGTGTGCGCTGGGCACACGGACTGGGCCAACTGAAGAGCGAGACCGTACTCGGCGCCGACTACTATTCGGGAACCGTGACCAACACCTACTCGTCGTACGCCAACAATCGTGCCGAACAGGATAGCACGGCGGCTTATCTGCAGAACACGACGGGGTTGACCGACCGCCTTGCGATGACCTTGGGCGCCCGCACTCAACGCATGAAGCAGCGCGCCGAGCAGGAGGCCTACCCGGCGTACTTCATGCCCGCCATGACCGGCACCGGCGAACGCTCGCGCAGCGCCTGGGACGCAGGCCTGGCCTACGGCGCCGACGGCTGGCGCGTCTACGGAAAGCTCGGAACGACCTTCCGTTTTGCCAACACCGATGAACTGTTCGGTTATGACGCGCTGTCCGGCCGCACCGTGTTTGCGGGCGACCTCAAGCCCCAGCACGGCACCGTCCGGGAAGTGGGTGGCAGCATCGTACGTGGCCCGGTTTCGCTTCAGGCGAGCGCCTACCAGATCAATCTTGAAGACGAGATCGGCTACGACGGGGCGCAGGGCGCCAATGTCAATTTCGACCCGACCCGGCGGCGTGGCCTGGAGACAGAAATAGCCTGGCGCATGACCCCAACGCTGAAATCCCAGCTGGCGTACACCTACACCAATGCCGAGTTCCGCGAAGGCCGCTATCAGGGTAAATCCGTGCCGATGATCCCGAACAACAAGGCATCCCTGCGTCTCAACTGGGATGGCGGCCGGATCGGCAACTACGGCATTTCCACCAATTACACCGGCGACCGTCGTTACAGTGGCGACTATGCCAACACGCACAAGATGCTTTCCGGCTATACCACGGTGGACCTGCTGGCCGACTGGAAGAGCGGACCCTTCACCCTGTCGGCACGCATCCTGAACGCCACCGACAAGCACTACGCGCCGTACGCCCTGTATTCGACGGCGCGCAGCGACTATTTCTACTACCCGGGCGAAAGACGCAGCTTCTTCGTCAGCCTCCGCTACGACTTCAAGTAAATGCCCACCCGCCAGCGCGCCTTCCTGATCCTCACCAGCCTCTGCCTGTTGGCAGTGGTGAGTATCGGCCTGGCGTTGACGGTGGGCAGTTTCAAGGTTTCCTATGGCGAAGTGCTGGCAGCGCTGCTCGGCCACGAAGGCGGCGGCGGTGACGTGGTGCTGCAGCTTCGCCTGCCGCGCGCCATTGCCGGCTTTGCCTGCGGCGGACTGCTGGCGCTGGCCGGCGCGCTGATGCAGGTGCTGTTGCGCAATCCGCTGGCAGATCCTTACGTACTGGGCATTTCCGGCGGCGCCGGGGTAGGGGCGATGTTTGCCATCCTGATCGGCCTGCCGGTGCTGGGCATTGATGGACTGGCCTTTGCCGGGGCACTTGGGGCGATGTTCATCGTTTTCGGGCTGGCCCATGGCGATGGCAGCTGGACCCAGACCCGCCTGCTGCTGACCGGCGTTATCGTCGCCGCCGGCTGTGGCGCCTTGGTTGCGTTGATGCTGGCCATCGCTGAAGAACACAAGCTGCGCGGCATGCTGTTCTGGCTGATGGGTGACCTCGGACAAAGCACCCAGTGGTGGCCGGCACTGCTGGCGTTGGTCGTGGCTTTGGCTTTATCCATGCCCTTCGCCCGCGAACTCAACCTGCTGTCGCGCGGCATGATGCAGGCGCAGGCACTGGGGGTTGCGGTGACCCGTCTGCGTTACGCGATTTATCTGCTGGCCTCCCTGGCTACGGCGGCGTCGGTGACCACCGCCGGCTCGATCGGTTTTGTCGGACTGGTCGTACCGCACCTGGTGCGACTGGCCACCGGCAACGACCAGCGCCTGCTGCTACCGGCCTCCGTGCTGGCCGGCGGTTCACTGCTGGTACTGGCCGATACGCTGGCCCGGACACTGATCGCCCCCCAGCAGTTGCCAGTCGGCGTACTGACCGCACTGATCGGTGTGCCGGTCTTCCTTTTCCTGTTGTCGAGGCAGCCGAAATGAGCCGTCCGCTGCTCGAAGCCCATCAGCTACGCGTCGAAATTGGCGGAACGACAGTGGTCGACCACCTGGATTTCGCCGTGGCAACCGGCGAGCGGGTAGCCATTCTCGGTCGCAACGGCGCCGGCAAATCGACCCTGCTGTCCACGCTGGCTGGCCTGCGCAAGCCGGCCGGCGGTGCGGTCTTGCTGGATGGTGAGGATGCCGCGCTGATGCCGCCGCGTCAGGCCGCCTTGCAACGGGCTTGGCTAGGACAGTTCCAGAACGATCCCTTTGGCTCGACCGTGCTGGAAACAACGCTGACCGGCCGCCATCCTCACCTTGGTCGCTGGGATTGGGAATCAACCCACGACGCTACATTGGCACGTAGCGCGCTGAAAGCGGTGGGGATGGATGGCATGGAATCTCGGCAGATTCACACCCTCTCCGGCGGCGAACGCCAGCGGCTGGCGATCGCCACGCTGCTGACGCAGGCGGCACCACTTTATCTACTCGACGAGCCGCTGTCGCATCTCGACCTCAACCACCAGATGGCCGTGCTCGAACTGTTCGCCGGAACGGTCCGCGACTGCGGCGCCGGCGTCATCATGGTTCTGCACGACCCGGCCCTAGCCCACCGCTTCTGTGATCGGGCGCTACTCGTCTTCGGCGACGGCCGCACCGAAATCGCGCCGGTCGACGACATCCTGACGGCCGAAACGCTGTCTGACCTTTACGGCTATGGCCTGCGACAAATCGAAGATCGCGGCCATCGCTGCTTCATTCCGGAATAAAAAATGAGCATCACGCACGAAGAACGCATGCAGAAAAAGAAAGCCGTCATCGACACCAAGATCGAGGCGGCGCAAGAGGAACGAGGGGTACTCGTCATCAACACCGGCAATGGCAAAGGCAAGTCCAGTGCGGCCTTCGGCGTCGTCGCCCGCGCCCTCGGCCATGGCCTGAAGGTCGGCGTCGTGCAGTTCGTCAAAGGCCGTTCGGATACTGGCGAAGAAGCCTTCTTCCGCCACCAGCCCAACGTGCAATGGCATGTCGGCGGTGAGGGCTTCACCTGGGAAACCCAGGACAAGGACCGCGACGCCAAGGCCGCACAGGCCGCCTGGGACATTGCCTGCGGCCACCTGGGCAACCCGGACATCGGCCTCGTCGTTCTTGATGAAATGACCTACGCCTTCAAGTATGGCTGGCTGGATCTCGACACCGTCATCGCCAAGCTGCTCTCCCGCCCCCGGATGCAGCACGTCATCATCACCGGCCGCGCCGCCCCGCAAGCCCTGCGCGATGCTGCCGACACGGTCAGCGATATCGGCATGGAGAAGCATGCCTTCCAGAGCGGCATCAAGGCCATGCCCGGCCTCGAATTCTGATGCCGTCCTGTCCCGCCTTACTGATCGCCGCCCCCGCTTCCGGCCAGGGCAAGACCACCATCACCGCTGCACTGGCCCGGCTCCACGCCCGTCAGGGACGCCGAGTCACCGTCTTCAAGTGCGGCCCTGATTTCCTTGACCCGCAGATTCATGCGATGGCCAGCGGCCGCCCCTGCCAGAACCTCGACCTCGGGATGTGCGGCGAGGCCGATGCGCGCTGGAGACTGGCCCGCGCGGCGGCCGATTCCGACCTGATCCTGATCGAAGGCGTCATGGGCCTTTTCGACGGCCAACCTTCGGCCGCTGACCTTGCCGAACGCTTCGGCATTCCGGTCATGGCCCTGATCGACGCCGGCGCCATGGCCCAGACCTTCGGCGCCGTCGCTCATGGTCTGGCTACCTACCGGCCCAACCTGCCTTTCGCAGGTGTGTTGGCCAACCGGGTCGGCAGTGAGCGCCACACCGAGATGCTGCGCAACAGCCTGCCGGCCAGCATGGGCTGGTTCGGTGCCTTGCCGCGCTCGGCAAACAGCCTGCCTGAACGCCACCTCGGCCTGTTACAGGCGGCCGAGATCACCGATCTGGAAGCCCGCCTAGACCATCTGGCTGACTCATTGGCCGCCAGCGCCACTGTCGACCTGCCCCAACCGGTATTGTTTGAAGACTTCGCACCACCGGTCATCCAGCCGCTGCTCGCCGGCCAACGCATCGCCATTGCCCGCGATGCAGCCTACGGTTTCATCTATCCGGCCAACCTGGAAATGCTGGCCGCACTTGGCGCCGAACTGCGCTTTTTCTCCCCGGTCAGCGGCGAGGACTTGCCCGAATGCGATGCGGTCTGGCTGCCCGGCGGCTACCCGGAGTTGCACGCCGACGCACTCAGCCGGCACACGGGCCTGTGGCAGGCGCTGAAAAGCCATGTTGCAGCAGGCAATCCCCTGCTTGCCGAATGCGGCGGGATGATGAGCCTGTTCGAGGAAGTCGTCGACAAGACTGGTATCAGCCATCGCTTCGGCGGGCTGCTGCCCGGCCGCTCGGTCATGCAGCAACGCCTGGCTGCCCTTGGCACCCAGTTCGCCGAACTCCCTGAGGGGCTGCTCTCTGGCCATACCTTCCATTACTCGAAGAGCGAAACCCCGCTTGTCCCGCTGCTTCGTGCCCAGACCGCAGACGGACGCGAGGGCGAAGCCATCTATCGACAAAATAGACTGACTGCCTCTTATGTGCACTTCTACTTTCCGTCCAATCCAGTAGCGACAGCAGCACTATTCAATCGCGGATGAAACTTCGGTTTTCTCGAACTGTCACACAGGGACAAGATAATTTTTCAGCAACAGTAAACCGCTACACTACGAGTTGTAACTTTTCCACCCGGAGACAAACATGAAGAATTTCGTAATGATGGCCGCCGCGCTGGTGCTCGGTTTCACGTTGCAGATCAATGATGCCGAAGCCAAGCGCCTCGGCGGCGGCAGTTCCGCTGGCATGCAGCGCCAGTCGGTCGCCCCGAGCAAATCCACCACCGCCGCACCGACCCAGCAGCAAAACGCTGCGCCCGCTGCTGCCCCGCAAGCTCAACCGAAGCGTTCCTGGATGGGCCCTCTGGCTGGCCTGGCCGCCGGTCTTGGTCTGGCCGCACTGGCTTCGCATTTCGGTTTCGGTGAAGGCCTGGCCAACTTCATGATGATGGCTCTGCTGGCCATGGTCGTGATTGGCGTGATCGGCTATTTCATGCGCAAGAAGGCGGCTGCAGCCCAACAAGGCGGTATGCAGTACGCCGGAGCTGGCGCCAATTACGGTGCCAATGCCCCGCGTCAGCCTGACTTCATTCCGGCTGGCGGCTCGGCTGCTGCTCCGGTAGCTAGCGCAACGACGGGCGGCAACATTCCGGCCGGCTTTGACGTCGAAGGCTTTGTTCGCAACGCCAAGGTCAACTTCATCCGTCTGCAGGCATCCAACGACGCCGGCAATCTCGACGATATCCGCGAATTTACCTCGCCGGAAATGTTCGCCGAAATCAAGATGGGCATGGCCGAACGTGGCAATGCACCTCAGGAAACCGATGTCGCACAACTGAATGCCGAAGTGATCGACGTTACCGAGGAATCCAGCCGCTACATCGTCAGCGTCCGCTTTACCGGCCTGATCCGCGAAGAGAAGGACGCAGCCGCCGCACCGTTCGACGAAATCTGGCACATGACCAAGCCGACTGACAACAGCCGCGGCTGGACACTGGCAGGTATTCAGCAAGTCCAGTAACAACAGGAACTCAAAAAGCCGGCAAGCGTTGATTCGCTTGCCGGCTTTTTCTTTTTTTGGCCCGTATAGTCTGAAATCGCCTGAGATAGCTCATTGAACATGTATGCCTTAGGTGGCATAGTCTTGCTCGCCAGACCGTTCTGGCTTCTGCCGTTTTAAACCAAGACCATGTTGAAGTCACCGCCCAAAGCCATTGCGGCTGCAGTAGCCTCCTTCGTTCTTCTTGTTTCATGGAATTCGGCATACGGGGCCCAGGATGACGATCTCAGTCTCGAAGATCTGACAAAAACCGAAGTTTCCTCGGTTTCACGGCGAAACCAGAGTCTCAGCAACGTTCCCGCAGCCGCTTTCGTCATCACCTCCGAGGACATCCGTCGTTCGGGCGCGCTCGCCCTGCCGGATGTGCTTCGCATGGTGCCGGGTATTCAGGTGGCCCAGATCGACAGTGGTCGATACGCGGTAACTGCCCGTGGTTTCAACGGTCGGTTTGCCAATAAATTGCAGGTCCTGGTCGACGGCCGCAGCATCTACAACCCGTTCTTCTCGGGCACGGTCTGGGAACAGGATGCAATCCCGCTTGAAGATATTGAGCGCATCGAGGTCATTCGCGGGGCGGGTGCCGCCATGTGGGGCGTCAACGCAGTCAATGGCGTGATCAACATCATCAGCAAGCACTCCCGCTCCCAGACGGGCGGCATGCTCACCGCCACGCTTGGCGCTCATGGCCAGGGTGGTTTGTACATGCGTGGCGGCGGCGAAATTGATCCGGACACATCCTGGAAGCTCTCCGCCCAAGGCCGTCAGGCCGAAGCTTCACGGCAAAAAGCCGACAACAGTTACAGCCAGGATGAACTGACCAATGGCGTAGTCGATTTTCGCTTCGACCGCACATTGGGTGCCGGTAGCGATCTCGGCATCTGGGCAAATGCCGCCCGGTCGTCGCTGGGTGACCTCTATCCGATTGAAATCGACCCGACCAATCCAGCAGTCCTGCGCGCCTTTGCGATGAACCAGACAACGAACAGCCAGACGGTGGGTGGGCGCTATCGCTGGCTGACGGGAGGCGGCATCGAATCATCACTGCAAAGCTCCCTGACTGCAGCCTCTGTCGGGCTTAAGGATCTATTCGAAGAAAGCCATACCCAGTTCGACCTTGATTACCAGGGACGTTACGCAATCGGTGACCACGATGTGCTCTGGGGTCTGAGTCATCGCAGCGTGTCAGACGACATCATGGTCTCGAACACCATGGTCAAGAATCAGATCTTCACCATGGCCAAGCATCAGTTCACGCAGCGGACATCTGGTGTCTTTCTCCACGATGACTGGACACTGGTCGAAGACAAGCTACGCCTGGGGCTGGGTGCGCGCTGGGACCACACCAATCTCGGTGGCACCAGCTTTGCGCCCAGTGCAACGCTGATGTGGACCCCGAGCCGGACCGATACCCTGTGGACAAAATATTCACGGGCGCCCCGGATGCCGGCACGTGCCGAACAGGATGTCAGCATTTACCACACTTACTTGCCGCCCTCGGCAAGCAACCCGCTGGCAACCGTATTGAACGCCAAGCCTGGTAGTGCCCCCTTGAAGCAGGAGACCATGGAAGGCGTCGAGATCGGCTGGCGCAGCCAACTGACCCAGCAATTCGGGGTCGATGTTTCCGCCTACCGTTACCGCTATTCGAACATCGTTTCCAGCACGCTTGGCAACACGCGCATCGAATTGATCACACTCCCGCTCGTTGGCCCGACGCCCTATGTCGTACAGGAACTCGATCGTTGCAATTGTGCCAACGGCTGGCTGAGCGGTGCCGAACTGAGCATCGACTGGCTCGTTTCGCCAGTCTGGCGGCTCCAGCTCTCCTACACCCGGACCCAGGTCGACATGGATGATTCGGACAATTCGCTAGCCCAGTCTCAAGGCAAGGTACAGGAACGGTCTACGGCTCGCCATTACGGCTCACTGCGCTCGCAATGGAATGTCTCGAGCAGCCAGCAATTCGACGCCTGGGTCCGTGGCTCTTCCGGCTTTTACCGCACCCTTACGCCCTACACCACCGAAGTCTACGTTCCCGGATACGTCACCCTAGACCTGCGGTATGCCTTCAAGATCAACAAGGATCTGGAAATTGCCGTCAGCGGCCGCAACCTGATCGGAGCACGGCACATTGAATACGCCACCGACTACGTTCCGGCCACACCGGCCCTGATCGCACCATCGGCATTCATTTCAGGGCGGTGGAAGTTCTGATCATGTGCGCGCGAACCCCGAGTTGCTTCCGAAAGCGGCCGGTCGGTTGGCTGGCAGCCATGCTGCTCGCCTGGACAGCATTCGCCTTTGGCCAGCCCGATTCCGAACCCCAGCTGGAAGCGGCCTATCTGGTCAATTTCATGAAGTACGTGGATTGGCCGGCCAACAATCGGCCTTACGCGACCATCTGTCTTTTTGGCCGGGAAACGCTGGGCCCATTTCTCACCGCCTATGAGGGACGCTCGGTCGGCGGCAAGGAACTAAGGATTCGCCGGGCCAACAGCCCGGATGACATGGCGAACTGCCAACTCGTCTTCATTCCCGATGTCGAAGAAGCCCGTATCGGCGCCGTATTGCGCTGGGTATATGACCTGCCCATACTTACGGTCAGCGATTCAGATGGTTTCACCCGACTTGGCGGAGGTATCGAATTGACCCGTAGTAGCGGACGCATCCAATTCATCGTCAACGCCGCTTCACTGTCCCGGAATGGACTGACACCGAGCTCGCAGATGCTGCGCCTCGCCCAACGGGTCATTGGAGTCGATCGATGAGCAGAGCGCGCCAGACCATCCGCAAGAAGATTGCGATGGCGATCGCTGTATCACTCGGTATTGGTCTGCTGCTTTCCTTCCTGACCTTTGCAGTGCGTGAAGTTGACCAGCGACGGCAGGCAAAGACGACAGAATTGTTCGCCATGGCGGATGTCGTTGCCTTCAATGCGTCTGCAGTCATCGAATTCAAGGACACCAAAGGCGCCAGGCAATTGCTGAGCTCGTTTGCCGAGCATCGGGACGTCCTGACGGTGCGGCTGATCGGCCTCAACTCGGATTTCCACTACATCTTCGATACCGTCAATCGAGAGCTGCCCGCTCAGGTGAGTCTCGGTGATCGGCCGCATCGCGAACGTGCCGTCTATGCCGACTGGTCGACTGTCACGGTCGCCGTGCCTATCCGCTCGGAAGACGGGGTAGTCGGCACGGTATCAATTACCGCCAGCCTGAGGCAGGTCTGGCAGGCCATCGCCTGGAATCTGGCACTTTCGCTATTGGCGCTGACCATCTCGTTCGTGATCGCCTTTGCCATCGCTCGCGAAATGCTGGCCGCCATCCTGGCAGCCCTCGGCTCGCTGACCGACACGGCACAATATGTGGCCGAGTCGAAGGATTATTCACGCCACGCCAGGATTTATTCAGACGACGAAATCGGTCATCTCGGCGATACCTTCAACTCGATGCTCTCGGAAATTGCCGAACGTGACCGGCAACTGGCCGATCAACGCGACCACCTCGAAGATACCGTACAGGAACGGACGCAAGCCCTGTCCGTAGCCAAGGAAGCGGCCGAGGCCGCCAGTCGGGCCAAAAGCACCTTCCTGTCCAACATGAGCCATGAATTGCGGACGCCGATGAATGCCATCATCGGCATGACCTACATGCTCAAGCGTCAGAATGCCGACCCCGTCCAGATGGACAAGCTGGGCAAGATCGACAATGCCGCCAACCACCTGCTGCAATTGCTCAACGACATTCTCGATCTGTCCAAGATCGATGCCGAGCGGATGACCCTGGAGCAGACCGCCTTTTCAATTCCGGAACTGGCCAATGATGTGGCCAGCCTGCTGACACCGCGCGCCGAATCGGCTCGCCTGCGTTTCATTCTCGACATTGATTCCCGGCTCAAGGGACTGCGCCTGCTAGGCGATCCGCTTCGCCTGCAACAGGTATTACTCAACCTGGCCGGCAACGCGATCAAATTCACCGAGCGCGGCGAGGTCCGCATCGTCGCCCGCGTCGTCGAAAATGACACTGAGTCGGTCCAGATTGAACTGTCGGTCTGGGATACCGGTATCGGCATTTCGCCGGAAGCGATCGGGCGGATTTTCAACCCCTTCGAGCAGGCCGATGGTTCGACCACCAGAAAATACGGTGGAACCGGGCTGGGTCTGCCCATCTGCCAGCGACTTGTCAGGTTGATGGGCGGTGAGATTCAGGTGGTCAGCACCCCGGGTGCCGGCAGCGCATTCACGTTTTCTGTCCGCCTGAACCGCGCAGAACCCGTGCTCGCCCCGACCGTCGTCGAGTCACACGACGTCGGCATCGCGGCTGAAAATCAACTGAAAACCGAATTCGGCCACTGCCGCATACTTGTTGCTGAAGACGACTGGGTCAATCAGGAGGTTGCACTCGAGCTGCTGCGCGAAACGCTCGGGCTGGCCGTCGACATCGCACCCGATGGTACCCAGGCATTGGACATGGCGTTGCAGCACCGCTACGACCTGATCCTGATGGACATGCAGATGCCCGAACTGGACGGCTTGGGTGCCACCCAGGCGATTCGCGAGATCGATGGCTATGCCGACGTCCCGATCATCGCGATGACTGCCAACGCTTTTGCCGAAGACCGGGCACGCTGCATGGATGCGGGCATGAACGACTTCATTGCCAAGCCGGTCGATCCCGACAATCTGTTCGTAATCATGCTGCACTGGCTGAAGGAAGGCCGGAAATCCCCGGCCAACTCAAACAACTGATCTCCCACCCGCTTGCCCGATCGGGCGGCAGGGCTACGGAGCCAGCGAATTCCCGCTGTCCCGATATGCTGCAAGTAGCAAGCCGGCCAAGCATTTCCTCCGAAAACTATAGCTTCGGATGGTTCGCCGCTCAGAAGCCGGCCGCTTCGGCTTCCAGGTAAGCAATGCTGACGTACTTGCCAATATTCGCCTCGAAACCCTTGGTTTCCTTGGCCCGGCTGGCGACCCGCGGATCCTTGAGCACTAGATCCTTGGCCTCTTCCAGCGCCAGTCCATTCTTGACCGCCTGCTCGCAGGGGCGGTAGATGCCTTCGAACAGTTCGCGGTTCCACTTCAGCACATGCTCCCCGGGTTCGCCGTGCGCCGGTACCCAGATGCGGCTTCCAGTCTTCTTGACCAGCGTATCGTAGGCCTTGAAGGTTCCGAGGTAGGAGCCGTCGTCCATGTTGGCAATGCGTCGATCCATTGCAATATCGCCAAGCAGCGTCACGCCATCCTGAACCACTTCGACACAAAGGTCGTACGGCGTGTGCACGGTGCCGTAGTGATGTATGCGCAAGGTGACGTCACCGAATTTCAGTACCGCACCATGTTCGAGCGGCGTATTGGGCGGCACGATGCGGGTCCCCAACGAGGCCTGGTTGGTCGACTTTTCGATCAATGTCAGCCAAAGACTGCCCTGAATGCCCTTGACCGCCTGAATGGTGCCGGGGTGAGCATAAATCGGCAGATTGTCGCCAAAACGGTCGACGTAGGCGTGATTCCCGAGCCAGTGGTCGCCGTGGTAATGGGTGTTGATGATCGCGATGACCGGTTTTTTCAGGGAGCGCTCCAGTTGCCTGATCGACATTTCGCCGATCTGCACCGAGGCACCGGTATCGACGACAACGACACCCTTGCTCGTATTGACGAAGGTCACGTTGCTCATCATCCCCTGGTTTTCCGGGGTCGGGAAAGCGTCGGGCGTGAAAATGATCCAGACGTGCTTCGAGATCTGGCGCAGCGGGTAGTCCTTGATCGCCGGGCCACGCACGAAATCGCTGAGTTCTTCGGCAAAGGCGCTCATTGCCTGCCACGGGGCAAACTCGACCGCCCCTAGCGCCGAAATGGCGGCCACGGAACGCAAAAAATCGCGACGGTTCATGAGCATCTCCTGAAACATTAAAATAGCGGTCTATCATCGCGCTGAATCCGGCGCTCGTCTACACTCACGCCATGCGCCGCTACCCAATTTCCTTCGTTGCCCTGACCACGCTCGGCATCCTCTGCGCCATTCCGGGCGCCATCAGCCTGGCCGGTTTCGGCGCCAGTCTGCACCCGGTGCTCGACGACCCGATGGCCGGACTGGCCTTCATCGTTTCCGCTGTCGCCCTGATCGGCTCCGGCGCCTTCCCGCTGGTTATCGAGAAACTGAAGGAAAACGAGGAGGCCTGAGCTAAACCTAGGCCTCGCGCATCAGTCGCCAGTACTGGAATTTCAACGTTGCGGCAGAGCCCGCCACGATGGCCAGGAAGGTGACGATGGAGCCGAGTGCCAACGTCGAGAAGCCGGAAATACCCTGGCCGACCGTACAGCCCATGGCGACCACGCCACCGAAGCCCATCAGCGCGGCGCCAAGCAGGTGGCTGGCAGTATCTTCAACACTGGCAAACCCCTCCCAGCGGAAGCCGCGAGTCAGAATGGACCAGGCAAACGAGCCGGCAATCACGCCAAGCACCGTGGCAATGGCGAAAGTTACCGTGCGACTGGTGTCGGACCACAGCATCAGCAGTTCCAGCGTATAGGCTTGCGGGGCAACGAAGGTCAGCGATTCCATACGCCCGCTATTGGTGGCAATGAAGGCTTCTTCCAGCGTTTCCGGATGTTCGGCGATATAGCCGATGTGACCACTTACGTACCATGCAGCAACCACCGCCAGGCCAGTTCCCAGACCGCCAAGCAGGTTATCGAGCGTCCAGAAATCACGTTTGAACAGACTGAATGCCGTCAACCCACCGCCGATAGCCACGACGGCCAACAGGAATGCTGTCTTCGGCTCCATGCCCGCAGCAGCCAGGAGCGCCGGAACATCCTGCCCTCCTGGAAAGGTGATAGCGGCTTTCTCCAGAAAATTGACCCGGAACACACCAAACACGCCACGCATGGTCATGTAGGCAACCAGCCCGATCACCATGAAAACAACCAGTGATTTCAGGTTGCCCCCGCCGATCCGAATCAGCGTTTTCGAACCGCAACCGGAGGCGAGCACCATCCCGATACCAAAAGTCAGTCCGCCAACAATGTAGGACAGCCAGGTGAAGTTCGGCGTCCGGTAGATGGATTTGCCCAGATCGATCAGACCGGCAGCATGCAACGCGCCAGCACCGAGGATGGCGACTCCGATAGCCAGCAGCCACATGCGCATACGGCTCCACTCGCCCATGTTGACGATATCGGAGACGGCGCCCATGGTGCAGAAATGGGTTTTCTGGCCGATGGCACCAAAAATGAAGGCGATGGCGAAAGCCAGCCAGAGAACGGTATTGGGCGAGGCGGCAGTTTCCATGATCAGGCGCGGTAAAGGGTTGGATCGGTGAGCCCGGCGGCGGCAAAACCTTCGGCGCGCAGGCGGCATGAATCGCAGACGCCACAGGCGCGGCCAAGTTCATCGGCCTGGTAACAGGAAACCGTCAGGCTGTAATCGACGCCCAGTGCCGCGCCGGTGCGAATGATGTCGGCCTTGGAAAGGTCGATCAGGGGGGCGTGGATGGACAGCTTGTGCCCTTCGACTCCCGCCTTGGTCGCCAGATTGGCCATGGTTTCGAAGGCGGCGATGTATCCCGGCCGGCAATCCGGATAGCCCGAATAGTCCACCGCATTGACGCCGACGAAGATATCGCGACTACCCAGCACTTCGGCCCAGGCCAAGGCTAGCGACAGCATGATGGTGTTGCGCGCTGGCACGTAGGTCACCGGAATGCCCGGCTGCACGCCATCAATCGGCACGGCAATGTTGGTATCGGTCAAGGCCGAACCACCGAACTGGGCCAGTCCAAAATTGAGCACGCGATGTTGCGCCGCACCCAGCGCCTTGACGACGCGGTCGGCGGCAACCAGTTCGGCACAGTGGCGCTGCCCGTAGTTGAACGACAGGCAATAAGCTTCAAAGCCCTGGTTGCGGGCAATGGCCAGACAAGTGGCGGAATCGAGTCCACCGGAAAGGAGAACGACGGCTTTCTTCATCATGGGGCGCGAATATACCCGAATTTTGCCTCGATTTGAGCCGTATCTGCTTGTTACTAAGCTACAATTTCCGACTTTGACGCCTTCCCGGAGATTGCCATGTCGCTTCGCCTGACCGCCCTTGCAGCCGCCCTGATGCTTGCCGGTTCCGCTCATGCCGCAGACCACATCAAGGTCGGCCTGGTTTCGACCCTCTCTGGCCCCGGTGCCGGCCTCGGCGTCGATATCCGCGACGGTTTCAGTCTCGCCATGAAGCACCTGAACGGCAAGCTGGGCAACCTGCCGGCCGAAGTGCTGATCGCCGACGATCAGCAGAATCCGGATATCGCCAAACAAACGGCCGACAAGTTCCTGAAGAAGGACAAGGTCGATTTCATGACCGGCATCGTCTTCTCCAACATCATGCTCGCCGTCGGCCCGACCGTCTTCGAGAACAAGACCTTCTACATTTCGGCCAACGCCGGTCCGTCGCAGTATGCCGGCGAGCAGTGCAATCCCTTCTTCTTCAACGTTGCCTGGCAGAACGACAACCTGCACGAGGCAGTCGGCAAGGTGGTGCAGGACAAGGGCTACAAGAACGTCGTGATCGTCACCCCGAACTACCCGGGCGGCAAGGATGCCGTTTCCGGCTTCAAGCGTTACTACAAGGGCAAGGTCGCCGACGAGATCTACACCAAGCTCGGCCAGCTCGACTACGCCGCCGAACTGGCGCAGATTCGCGCCACCAAGCCCGATGCGCTCTTCTTCTTCCTGCCGGGCGGCATGGGCATCAATTTCGTCAAACAGTTCGTTGCGGCCGGCCTGTCGCGTGACACGCAGCTGTTCGCCCCCGGCTTCTCGGCCGATGAGGACGTGATCAAGGCGGTCGGCAGTTCGATGATGGGCATGTTCAACTCGTCGCACTGGGCGCACGACATGGACAATGCCGAGAACAAGCGCTTCGTGGCCGATTTCCAGAAGGAATATGGCCGCCTGCCTTCGCTTTATGCTTCCCAAGGCTACGATGCTGCGCTGATGATGGACGCTGCCGTGCGTGACGTGAAGGGCAAGGTCGAGGACAAGGCCGCGCTGCAGAAGGCACTGGAAGCCAAGCGCTTCAAGTCCGTGCGCGGCGACTTCAAGTTCAACACCAACCACTACCCGGTGCAGAACTACTACCTGCGGGCCATCGGCAAGGATGCCCAGGGTCGGGTCACCAACAAGACCATGGGCACCATCTTCACCAACCATGCGGATGCCTACGTTGCTTCCTGCAAGATGAAGTGATCCAGCTGGTTCTCGAGCAGGCCCTCAACGGCCTGCAATTCGGCCTGATGCTGTTCCTGCTCGCCGCCGGGCTGACGCTCGTCTTCGGCATCATGGACTGCATCAATCTGGCCCATGGTTCGCTCTACATGGTGGGCGCTTACTTCGTCGCTGCTGCAGCGCAGGCGGCCGATTCTTTCTGGATCGGACTGGGTGCCGGCGTTGCCGGAGCGGCCGTGCTCGGCCTGCTGCTCGAGTTGTCATTGTTCCGGCAACTGTACAAGCGCGACCACCTGTCACAGGTACTCGCCACCTTCGCCCTGATCCTGATCGCCAACGAAGCGGTGCGCATGATCTGGGGGCCGCAGCCGCTGATGCTGAACCCGCCGGAATCCCTCTCCGGCCCGGTCGAGATCGCAGGCTTTTTCTATCCGGCCTACCGACTGGTCATCATCGCCTTCGGCCTGGCAGTGGCCGGGCTGCTCTACCTGCTCGTGGCGAAAAGCCGGATTGGCATGTGGGTGCGTGCCGGCGCCTCGAATCGAGAAATGACCGAAGCCTTGGGTATCAACGTGCAGGGCCTGTTCACCGCCGTTTTCGTTTTCGGCGCCGCCCTCTGCGCACTGGCTGGCGGCCTGCTCGGGCCGTTGCTAGCCGTGCAGGTCGGCATGGGCGAGAGCGTGCTGATCCTGGCTTTCGTCGTCATCATCATCGGTGGCATTGGTTCGATTCGCGGCGCACTGGTCGGCAGCCTGATCGTCGGCACCGTCGACACGCTGGGCCGGGCACTGTTGCCGACCCTGCTCCGCGCCTTGCTGCCTGCCGATGCGGCCTCGACCCTCGGCCCTGCGCTGGCCTCGATCCTGATCTACCTGCTGATGGCCGGCATCCTCTTCTTCAAGCCGCAAGGCCTGTTTCCGGCGCGAGCGTAATGGCTTTCTACCGCCCCGCCCCTTACCAGAAACCCGTCGCCATCGCACTGTTGCTGGCGCTGCTCGCCTTGCCATCGGTACTGACCGCCTTCGGCCAGGAGTTCTACATCGGCTTTGCCACCCGCGTCCTGATCCTGGCTCTGGCCGCCTCCAGCCTGAATCTGGTACTCGGCTTCGGTGGCATGTTCTCGCTCGGCCATGCCGCCTTTTTCGGTGCCGGCGCCTACGCAGCAGCAATCTGCATGAGCAGCGGCATCAGCGATGCCTTGCTGGCCTTTCCGCTGGCCATGGCCGTCGCCGGTCTGCTGGCGCTGGCCGTTGGGGCAATCAGCCTGCGCACCCGGGGCGTTTATTTCATCATGATCACCCTGGCCTTCGCCCAGATGGCCTATTACCTGTTCGTCTCGGCCCGCAGTTGGGGTGGCGATGACGGCTTGCCCCTGGTCGGTCGGATGACGCTGGGTGGTTTCAGCCTGGCCAGCGATGGCGCACTGTTCTATGCCGCCCTTGGCTGCCTGGCGCTGGTCATGGTCTTTTTCGGGCGCTTGGCCGACGCACGTTTCGGCCGGGTCATTCAGGCCATCCGCGAGAACGAGACGCGCATGGAAGCCCTCGGCTACCCGGTCTTCCGCTACCGCCTGATCTGCTTCGCCCTCGGCGGCGCATTGGCCGGACTGGCCGGCGCGCTGCTCGCCAATCTGACCGGGCTGTCCAGCCCCAACCTGCTGCAATGGACACAATCCGGCACGCTGCTGGTGATGGTCATCATCGGTGGCGTCGGCTACCTGTATGGCGGGGTGGTCGGGGCGGTCGTACTGCTGATGCTTGAAGAAGGCCTGGTCGGGGTCACCGAGCACTGGCACATCGCTTTAGGCCTGCTGCTGCTCGGTATCGTCCTCTTCGCCCCGAAGGGCGTTGCCGCCTTGTTTGGAAAACGCCATGACTGAGACGCTGCTCGACGTCCGCAATCTGTCTCGCCGCTTTGCTGCGGTCGACGCGCTTCAAGGCGTCAATTTCAGCGTCGAAGCCGGCGAGGTGCATGCGCTGATCGGCCCCAACGGTGCCGGCAAAACCACCTTCATCCACCACGTTTCCGGCGCACTGCAGCCCGACTCGGGCAGTGTGCATTTCGCCGGGCGCGACGTGACGAAGCTTTCCATGCATCAGCGCGTCGCAGTCGGCATGGCGCGGTCTTACCAGATCACCAATGTCTTCCTTGGTCTGTCGGCGCTCGACAACGTGGCACTGGCGGTGCAGGGGCGAAAGGATTCCGGCAGCAGTTTGCGCTTCTGGAAACCGGCTTCTAGCGAAACGGCCATGTTCGAAGAGGCCCGCAGCTACCTCGAACAGCTGGGGCTGGACCAGCGCATCGACACCATCGCCGGCAATCTGGCCCATGGCGAGCAACGGGCGCTCGAACTGGCCATGGCCTTGGCCACCAAGCCGCAGATGCTGCTGCTCGACGAACCGATGGCTGGCACCGGCCCCGAGGAATCTGCACAGATGGTCGAACTGATCGAGAAACTTGCCCGTCATGTCACGATCCTGCTTGTCGAGCACGACATGGCTGCAGTCTTCCGCCTGGCCGACCGCATTTCTGTGCTGGTCAATGGCCGCCTGATCTGCACCGGCACCCCTGAAGCAGTGCGAGCCAACCCCGAAGTACGCCGCGCCTACCTCGGAGACTACCAGTGAGTGCACTGCTCGAAATCCACGGACTTGAAGTTGCCTATGGACCCAGCCAGGTCCTGTTCGGCCTTGATCTGGCCATGAATGAGGGCGAGGCAGCAACGCTGCTCGGCCGCAATGGCATGGGCAAGACAACATTGCTGCGTGCCATCTGCGGCCTGCAGCCGGTCAAGGGCGGCAGTATCCGGTTCGCTGGCGAACGTATCGATGGCTGGCGAGCCGACCGGGTTGGTCGGGCCGGTATCGCGCTGGTTCCGGAAGGTCGCCAGTGCTTCCCGAATCTGACCGTCGATGAGCATCTGGTGGCCTTTTTCGCCAATCGGCGCGGCATCGCCGAGCCGTGGACGCCGGACCGCGTCTATGCCCTTTTCCCCCGCCTTCTGGAGCGTTCGAAAAACCTCGGCAACCAGCTTTCCGGTGGTGAGCAGCAGATGCTGGCCATCGGCCGGGCGCTGGTCACCAACCCGCGCTTGCTGATCCTCGACGAAGCCACCGAAGGCCTTGCGCCGCTGATCCGTGACGAAATCTGGGCTTGTCTGGCTCGTCTGCGCAGCCAAGGGCAGAGCGTGCTGGTCATCGACAAATACGTCGAAAAACTGATTGCATTGGCCGATCGTCACACCATCATCGAACGTGGCCAAGTCGTCTGGCACGGCTCATCAGCCGAACTCGATGCCGATCACGGCATCTGGCAGCGTTATCTGGGAATCTAGATTACCCAGTTATCCGCAGTCTCCAGCCCGGGGAGCGGACAGGAGTCCAGGGATATTTGAAAATCCTCGAAGGACATTGGCCTTCCAAATAGATAACCTTGGAACAGGCAGCAGCAATGTTTGACGAGATAGGCGTGCTGCGAGTTTTCCTCGACCCCTTCCGCGACCACGTTGAGGCGCAGCGTATTGCCCATCGCGATGATCGCCCTGACGATCGCTGCATCATCCGGATTAATGCAGATATCCCGGATGAAGGATCGGTCGATCTTGAGTTGCTCAAAGGGGAAACGTTTCAGATAGGACAGTGAGGCGTAGCCCGTACCAAAATCGTCCAGCGAAAAGCGCACGCCGAATTCACGCAGGGCCAGCATCTTGGCGACAACTTCCTCGACGTTGTCGAGCAACAGGCTCTCGGTCAACTCAAGTTTGAGCAACTTGGGGTTTGTGCCGTGCCTGGCCAGCGCATCGACGACCTGCGCCACGAAATCAGCCTGGCGAAACTGGCGGGCACTGACGTTAACTGACAGGAACAGATTCTTGGTACTCGGATTGTCTGCCCAGCGACGCAATTCGGCACAGGCCTGATCAAGTACCCAAAGACCGATCGGAACGATCAACCCGGTTTCCTCGGCCAAGGGAATGAAATCGTTCGGCGCGACCATGGCCCGGCCGGCTGGCTGCCAGCGTAGCAAGGCTTCTGCACCAATCAGTCGGCGCATAGCATCGACCTGCGGCTGAACGAAGAGGACGAATTCATCCTTGACCAGCGCCCGGCGGAGTCCCGCTTCCATGGCCGCCCGTTCATCCAGCGCGGTCTGCATCGCGTTGTCGAAGAAGCGGATCGCATTCCGGCCAGCATCCTTGGCCTTGTACAAGGATATATCGGCCTGCTTGAGCAGAATATCAATCGACTTCTCCTGGCCAAAGAAGAGGCTGATGCCGATGGAGGCCGAACGGAAATATTCGGTATCGCCATTCAGCAGATAGGGGCGGGCCAGTTCGACACGAATCTTCTCGGCAACGATTTCAGCCTGCACTGAAGCGCTGGAAGGGTCGGTACCCAACTCTTCGAGCATGACGACGAACTCGTCACCGCCCTGGCGCGCCGCAGTGTCCCCTTCACGGATGCACCCGACCAGGCGCTTGGCAACCTCGACCAGCAGGTGATCGCCGACATCGTGGCCGAGCGTATCGTTCAGGGTCTTGAAATGATCGATATCGATGATCAGGAGCGCCCCGAATTGCCCGCTACGCTTGCTGGAAACGCAGGCCTGATCGAGCCGGTTGAGCAATAGCCGGCGATTTGGCATGGCCGTCAGCGGATCATAGAAAGCCAGATGGTGGATTTCCGATTCCGCGACCTTGAGATTGCTGATGTCGGAAAAGGTACTGACGTAGTGGCTGACCCGGCCTCGCGCATCGCGGACCCCACTGATCGTCAACCATTCGGGAAATATTTCGCCATTTTTCCGGCGATTCCAGATTTCACCCTGCCAATGTCCACATTGACCCAGCGAACGCCACATGGCGGCATAAAAATCCGCATCCTGACGCCCGGATTTGAGCATGCCGGGCGTCTGGCCAAGCGCCTCCTCGGCGGAATAGCCGGTGAGCTTGGTGAATGCCTGATTGACCCGCAGGATGCGCTGATTGACATCGGTCACCATGATCGCCGCCTGCGACTCGAAGGCAATCGCCGCAATACGCAAATCCTGCTCCATCCTGCGACGTTCGGAAATATCGGAGGCAATGCCGAGGTAGCCCTGCACGCCACCTTTTGCATCACGCAGGACACTCACTGCCAGGCTGACCGGAAGATGTGAACCATCCTTGCGAACGTAGGTCCAGTCCGCCTCGTCCCGGATTTGCAGCTTCAATCGGGCAACAAATACTCCAAAACCGATGGGCGGCTCGCAATCCGGGTCACAAGTGAAGCTCCGGGCACAGGCGGATATTTCATCAGCCAGATGGAAGAGCAATGGTGTGACACGACCGACAACCTCATCCGGTGTGTAACCCAGCATCTGCTGGGCTGCTCGATTGAAATAGGTAATCAGGCCAGCCGGATCAGTCAGAATGATTGCGCGACCGGCGTTCTCGAAAATCGAAAGCTGGAGATCGCAAAGAAGCGGAGGGCGAACGCTGCTGTCGTACGGAGCGTTTTCCAGACAGCAAGCCTCGGCAGCGCTTTGCTCAGACTTCATGGTGCAGCAATCGGTCAACAGAAGAAGCACGCGACCGACTGGACGCGAAAATCAGAATCTCCGCTGCAACCATAGCTCCTCCCAAACCCATCGCCGTTGCCGGCAATACGGCATCCGGGAAGGTCACATTGTGGAAAGATTATGGTCGCAATGCCAACAGAGTAGCAAGTGCTGTTGCTGACTACGCGAGAATTAAATCACGAATAATATTAAGCCTAGATATTCGCCAGCAGGGAAAACTCCCGCTCGGCCATCGCTTCGTCACCCAGGTTCAACTCAACCAGGCGGCGCAAATGGGTGACGCTGTCCAGATCGATTTCGCGACACGCCAGACCATAATAAGTGGCCATGTGATGCACGACGGTCACTTCCATGCGTATCAAGCTGCCGACATTATCGAGATGAATCTTGAGAGTGCCATTGGTTCCGACCACGACGAACATCGGGTCTTTCAAGTGGATCAAGGCGCCTTTGAGCGAAAGATCCAGCACCTCGACGACGCACTCGCCATCGGGCAGAAACAGCCTGGCTTCGCTCTTGAAGGGAATGCGGGAAAACTTGCGGCGATTGTCAGTCATGTTGTCTCCGTCCTTATTTTCCCTTCATGTTACCCCAAAGGAGCTTGTGCAGTTGGAGCTGGAAACGCACGTTCAGGCCGTCTTTCAGTATCCATTCAGCCAGCGACTGCGGCTCGATCAACCCCTGCGCAGGTGAAAAAAGTACGGAACAAATTTGATCCAGTTTCTTCTGGCGCAGTACATCGCGCGCCCATTCGTAGTCGCCACGCGAGGCAATGACAATCTTGATCTCGTCGCGAGGCGTCAGGACCGACAGGTTTTCCCAGAGATTCCTGGCTGACTCCGCCGAATCCGGTGCCTTGAGGTCCATGATGCGAGCCACCCGCGAATCGACGGCGGCAACGTCCAGCGCGCCAGATGTTTCGAGCGAAACATCGTAGCCTGCATCGCACAAGGCCGTCAGCAGCGGCAGGCAATCCTTTTGCGACAGCGGCTCGCCACCGGTCACGCAAACCTGACGCGCCGGGTACTTGGCGACTTCCGCCAGCACCGACTCAACGGTGGCCGGTTCGCCACCGGTAAAACTGTAGGTCGTGTCGCACCAGCTGCAGCGGAGCGGACAGCCGGTCAGCCGAACGAATACGGTCGGCAGCCCGGCTCGCGATGCCTCACCTTGCAGCGAGTAGAAAACTTCGGTGATGCGGAGAGCCAATTACTTCTTCTTCAGTCGTTCACGCGCCGTGTCGGCTGCGGGTGCTGAGGGGTACTTGGCGATCACCGTTTCCAGCGAACGCTTGGCACCGGTCGGGTTACCCATTTCCTGCTGGCAGGTCGAAATGGCCAGCCAGGCATCGGGCGCCTTGGCGCTCTCTGCATACTTGGTGGTGACCAGACTTTGCGCTTCGATGGCCCGCTTGCAGTCACGCTGTGCATACCAGGCGTTGCCCAGCCAGTACTGGGCATTAGGGGCCAGTGAACTGTCCGGATACTTCTGCACAAAGGCACCGAAACCCGCGGCGGCATCCTTGTATTTACCTGCCTTGAACTGATTCAGGGCCGATTCGTACTCCTGGCTTTCCTTGGCCGGGTCGCCGGCTGGCTTGGCCACCGTCCCGCCAGCCGGATCGGCCGCAGCAGCGGGCGTTTCGAACTTGCGTAAACGGGTGTCGAGATCGAGATAAAAGTCCTGCTGGCGCTTCTTGGCGGTCTCAAGCTCGTAGTTGAGCGTTTCGATCTGGCCGCGCAGGCGGGCGATCTCTTCGGCCTGACGCTGGATCTGGCCTGCCAGATCCAGCTGGGCCTTGGCCTGCTGGTCGAATCGCGCTTCGGTCTTGATTCTCAGATCGGTGACCTGGCGACGCGCTTCGTCGTCGTCAAAAACACCGGCGTGGGCTTGCACAGCACCCAGCGCGGCGATCAAAAGGGCGATTCGAACCGGGCGCATGGCTTAGAACTCGCCGCGGCCGTCTGCAGCCTTGTAGAGGATGTCGGCACGACGGTTTTGCGACCAGGCGGCTTCGTCATGACCAGCATCCTTCGGCTTTTCTTCGCCCAGGCTGACGGACTCGATCTGGCCTTCCTGAACGCCGAGCAGGGTCAGCGAACGCTTGACGGCTTCAGCCCGCTTCTGGCCGAGCGACAGGTTGTATTCGCGGCTGCCGCGCTCGTCGGTATTACCCTGGAGCAGAACCTTGAAGCCCTTGTTGGCGACCAGATACTTGGCGTGAGCAGCAACCAGATCCTTGTACTCGTCCTTGACGTCGTACTTGTCGAGATCGAAGTAGATGCTGCGCTGTGACAGCTTGCTCTTCGGATCGGTCAGTTCGCGCGGCAGACCGCTGGCATCAACGCCACCGGCAGTAACGGAAGTGACGCCGGTACCTGAACCGCTACGCGACTCGACCGGGGCGCCGCCGTCTTCCGGCAGGGGGGTAGTGGAACAGGCAGCCAGCAGGGCCGACAGCAGGGCAGGGATCAGCAGTTTCTTCATGTGGTTCTCCGGTGAGGATTATTGAAAGTAAGGGCCCCAGGCCGGTTCGCGCACATCACCTGCGGCAACCGAGAGGCGTTGTTTGATCCTGCCATCGCTGGAGACAGCCGATAGTACGCCGCGACCGCCAATTTCAGTGGCGATCAGGATCATGCGGCTGTTGGGGGCGAAGCTGGGTGATTCGTCCTTGTTTGAATCGCTCACCACCTGCACCTGGCGGCTGGCCAGGTCCATCACGGCAAGCTGGAAGCGGCCTTCACGACGACTGATGAAGGCAAGGCTCTTGCCATCCGGCGCCGGGCGCGGCGAAACGTTGTAACTGCCTTCAAAGGTGACGCGACGGGCATCACCACCGCTGGCGCCGACCTGATAGACCTGCGGGCTGCCACCCCGATCGGAGGTGAAGTAGATCGTGCCGCCGTCAGCCGAGTAACGCGGCTCGGTATCGATGCCGGAGGACTGGGTAATGCGTTGCAGGCCACTACCATCGGCATTGACCGAGTAAATCTGCGAATTGCCATCCTTGGACAGGACAACGGCCAGCTTGCGACCATCCGGCGCCCAGGCTGGCGCGGAATTGGAACCCTTGAAGTTGGCAACAATGTGGCGCTGACCGGAAGCCAGGGTGTGCACGTAGATGACCGGCTTCTTCTTCTCGAACGAAACGTAGGCCAGACGTCCGCCATCCGGCGACCAGACCGGCGAAATGATCGGCTCGATCGAACTCAGCGCTGTTGCGGCGTTCTGGCCATCCGAATCGGCGATCTGCAGCAGGAACTGGCCGCGCGCCTTGACAACATAGGCGATGCGGGTCGAGAACACGCCCTTCTCACCAGTCAGCTTTTCATAGATATAGTCAGCAATACGGTGGCCGGCAGCACGCAGCTGGCTATTGCTGGTGACGTAAGCCGCCCCGCCCAACGAAACACCTTTCTGCGTATCGTACAGTCGGAAACGGGCTTCCATACGACCATCGGCGCTGCGAGCGATGCTGCCGGCGGCGAGAGCATCCGCCCCTTTGCCTTTCCAGTCGGCGTGATTGACCGGGGCGTTTTCGTCAAAGGCAGCGGTGCCGTTATCGATCAGCTTGAACAGGCCACTGCGTTCCAGATCGGAACGCACTGTCGCGGTAATCACGCGTGAAGCGGTCGGGTCGCCGGGGAAATCGACGATGGTCACCGGAATGCGGTTGGCGCCGGCGCCGGTAATCTCGATGGAAAGCTGAGCCTGAGCCAGACCAGTTACACACAAGGCCAGGGCAAGAAAAATACGACGGGAAATTCGGGACATTGCGTTCATTTTCAAAAGGTTTCGCGCGATTTTACTCTTCATACGGCTTGTATTTGATTTCCAGTTCCCGCTTGAAAAGCGACGGGTCATCCGGCTTCGGCAAGGGTGAGGATTTGCGGATGGCGCGCTCAATGGCGCTATCCAGCGTAGAGTTGCCACTCGAGCGTTTCAGCTTGACGTCGAGCACTTCACCGGTCGGCAATTGGCTGACGTCGAAAACCGCCTCCGGGTTGCCCTGAATTGCCGGTGGCAACATGATGTTGCCACGAACCTTGACGCGAATCTTGGTCGCGTAATCGGCCAATCCACGCTTGTTCGACGACGCGCGCTGCTCAGCTTCTGCCGCTGCCGCATTGGCCATTTGCTGGGTATTCGGGCGCGGCTTCAGGTCGGCGGTTTCGCGCGACAGCTCCTTGCTGAAATCAAACTTGGGCTGCGGTTTGACTTCCGGCTTTGGCGGTTCAGGCTTTTTCGGCTCAGGCTTAGGCGGTTCCGGTTTCTTGGGTTCCGGCTTTTTCTTTTCTTCCTTGACCACGATTTCCGGCTTTTTCAGCACTGGTTCTGGTTTCGGCTCAACCTTGGGAAGCGGTTTCGGCTCCGGTTTCACTTCCGGCTCGGGCGGCGGCGGAGGCGGCGGAACCACCTGTGCCGGCATCGGCCGCGGCGACCATAGCTCGACTTCCATCACCTCCGGCTTGCTACGCTTCCATTGCACCCCAAAAAACAGGAAGGCGAGCAAGGCCACGTGCACCAGGACGGTGAACGCCAATGCGTATTTCTTGCCGGGCTCTTCAGGTTTGTCGAGGATCATGTCCACTTACTTGCTGGCGCTCGCAGTTTCCAGGCCAACTCTTTGGAACCCGGCACGCTTGGCCTCATCCAGCACTTCGATCACGTTCTTGTACTGGGTTTCCTTGGCGCCAGCGATCAGGATCGGCGTCGTGTCGTCGGCAGCCTTCAAGACGGCCAGTTCGGCCTTCAGTTCCTTTATGCCCTTCAGCTTGGTTTCGTCGCCCTTGATGTTGAATAGCGACAGGCTGCCATCGTCCTTGATCTGCACCTTGATGTACTTGTCCGGCTTCTGCGGTGCCGTACCTGAGGCAGGCAGATCGACCGAACCGGTCGTCATCATTGGCGTTGCCACCATAAAGATGACGAGCAGCACCAACATGACGTCGATGTAAGGAACGACGTTGATTTCGCTTTTTAGACGGCGCTGGCGCATGGCTTAACGCATCTGCCGCTGGAGAATATTGGAGAACTCCTCCATGAACGACTCGTAGCGGGTGGCCAGACGGTCAATGTCATGCGAGAAGCGGTTGTATGCGAGCACTGCCGGGATCGCGGCAAACAGGCCGATGGCGGTGGCGACCAGTGCTTCGGCAATGCCGGGAGCAACGGAAGCCAGGGTGGCCTGGCCGACGTTCGACAGACCGCGGAAAGCGTGCATGATGCCCCAGACGGTACCGAACAGACCGATGTACGGACTGACCGAACCAACCGAAGCGAGGAAGGAGAGGTGTGACTCGAGCGCGTCCATCTCGCGCTGGTAGGTTGCACGCATGGCGCGGCGGGAGCCGTCGACGATGTCCTTCGGGTCGAGGTTCTTCTGGCCCTTGAGCTTGGTGAATTCGCGGAAGCCGGCCTCGAAGATGCGCTCCATCGACCCCGCGTGATGACGATCATTGACCGCGCTGTTGAACAGGTTGTTCAGATCACCACCGGACCAGAAATCACGCTCGAACGTCTCGGTCTTCTCGCGAGCCTGCTTGACCGAAAACAGCTTCATGAAGATGTAGTACCAGGACATGAAGGAGACGCCGGCGAGCAGGGCCATGACAGCCTGGACGACCGCACTGGCCTGGAGAATCAGATGGAGGATGGAAAGATCCTGGGTGACGTTCATTTAAGCGCTTCCAGTTTTTGATGCAGGAAATCAGGGATGGCAGCCGGCGTCATGGTAGCCATGTTGACGCAGGCAATTTCAACAGTGCCGGTAACCAGTTCAACATCGCCGCGACGGACGTGCTGACGGAAGACAACGCGAACACGGGTCAGCTTCTCGACTTCGAGACCGACAATCAGCTCATCGTCGAGACGCGCCGGCTTCAGATACTCGCAGCTCGCCTTGCGCGCCACGAAGCCAATGCCCGCCTCTTCGGCCAAGGCCGATTGGTCATGGCCGGCAAAACGCATCCACTCGGTACGGCAACGTTCGAAGAATTTCAGGTAATTGGCGTAGTAAACGACACCGCCGGCATCCGTATCCTCGTAATAAACGCGGACAGGAATCGAGAAGGCGTTGGGTTTCGGCTCGTATTTCATCCCGGGATTTTACCTTGCGCCGCAACAATGTTTTGTAACGATCTGTTTCCATGCCAATTGTGACGTTTTCCCGGCCAGATCGAATCCCATAAGGGCACCAGCGGTGCCAGACACAAAAGTGCCCACAACGCCCCATTCGGCCGGTAAAACAGGAACTGCCAGCTGAAAGCGACGACAGCCACCAGCGCAACGTGCAAACGCCGCGCCACGGGGCGGTCGGGCAGTGTCATCGGGTCGGAGATCATGAAAAAGGCAAACAACAGCAACGCGCCGTTCAAAGCCTGATGACAGAAGATCTCCCACGCCCGCTCGAAGCTGTGGCCAAGTTGAAACATTCTGGCGGCAACGAGGCCGAGAAAGATGGCCAGAAACAGCCACGAAGCGTCGTCACGGCGGGCCCGCTGGGCAACCAGCGCACCAAGACCAATCAGCCAGACGGCGACACCGAGGTCGTTACCCCATTGCCCCGGCGAAACCCAGGCGCCGGGCAAGGCCAGCAGCGCCACCCCAACGCCAAAATTGGCCGGATTGAACACATGCTTGCCGCGCACGCGAATGAGGAACTTGCCGCTGATCGCCAGACAGGCCACCAGCGGATGCAGCCACAGACTGTCGGCCCGCAGCAGAAGCGACAGCCCGAAGCCGGTGATCATTGGGCTGAGATAGCCAACGCCCCGCAAGCCAAGAACACGCAGCCAGAAAGCCTGTGTGGCCGCTGCCGAAGCCAGTGCCAGCGCCATCTGCAAGGGCAGCAGGCTGAAATCGCGCAACAACACTCCAGCCGTCAGCAGGATTGCCTGAAAGCCGATCTGGAAAATGCGGGCATCTATCGCCATCGGGGGCCGCATTTCCCTTATTTGGCGGCGCCGTTACCCCACAACCCATCCCACCACGGTTTCTGCGGTGGCACCGGCGGCAGGGTCAGTTTCTTGCGAATGGCGTTGATGTCGCCACCGGTCAGGGTGGCCAGCTGCTGGGCTTCGTTTTCCTGACGTTTGATCACGCTCTCGAGATAAGGCTTGGCTTCCGGGCAGGCGTTCGGCTCGACCTTGGCCGGGTGGCGCAGGACATAGCGGGTCTGGAAGTTCTGGCGGTCCTTGGTTTCCTGGAACATCAGGTCTTCCGGGAAGGTTTCCGGGGTGTAGCGGACGTGCAGGCGAGTCAGCATCACCGGCTGGGCACCGCCCCCGGGGAATGGCCGCGGCGGCATGATGCGCGCCTGCGGCTGGCCGGGCAGCGGCATGGGTTGTACATCGCTATTCGGCGCGCCCACCCAGAAGACGCCAGCCTTGCGCAGCTCTTCCGGTGACAGCGGATCGGCCGCACACGGGTCACACCACCCCATATCCCAGAAATACTCGGTGAAGACAGCACGATAGCCTTCTTTCTTCGCCTGTTCGCCGAACATCGATTTATAGAAGTTGCGGAATTCGTCGCCCTGTTTCAGAAAAACCGGCAGGTCCATATTAGCTGGCAGCTTGACCGTACGGTAGTTGCTGGTCTCGACACGGCCATTCTTGGTCAGCATGTAGGCGATCAGATCCTGCGGGCCATTGGCGTTGGCCATGCCGAGGCGGATCGGCAGCATGAATTTCTCGGACTCATAGGCAAACTGTAGGGGGCGCAGCATCGTGAAACCTGTCTTGGCCTGCTCGGCCAGATTCACTTTCGCCACGAAGAATTTCATGTTCTGACGAATGTACGGGGCCAGCGCCTTGGCCGAATTGGCCGGAATGCGGTAGCCACTCTGCTTGAGCCAGGTTTCCAGGCCATCCGACTGGGTGGCCGAGAGGATCACGATGTCGTATTCGCCAACCGTGTAGCTGGCTTCGATGGTCACGCCGAGTGCCTTGGCGGCGGCCGCTCCACCAACCGAGGCGGCGGCCGGAACCGGCGCGTCGGCCTTGCGCATCATTTCGTAGACGCGACGCTCGCAGGGATTGGGATCGTAATACTCAGCCAGTCGCGGGGCCGAATAGGCATCGAGCCGGTCAAAGGTTTTCTTGTCGCCGACGTTGATCTGGCCCTTCTGCAGCACGGTCGGCACGGGCACGACCAGTGCGAACTCCTTCGCATCGCCCTTGTAGTCGTTGAGCATGCTGACCACGGTCTTGTCGCCGTCACGAACGACAATGACCTGTGAGGCTTCATTGAACAGATTGGCATCGGCCTTGCCGACGTAAAAGCCGCAAAAAGCCTGCGCTGAGCCAACGACGGCGGCCAACGCGCCGGCAACGAGCATTTTCTTCATGGAATCCTCCCGGGATGAAGCTCTATTAACGCATCATAGCCCGGGATGGTGGACCGCCGAGTCAGCCTTTATTCTTCGGCGAGCAGGTCGCGCACGACGGCGCTGTTCGGTTCGGCCAGGCCAAGATGTCGATAGATGGCCGGCGTCGCGATGCGGCCGCGCAGAGTGCGCTGCAGGTAGCCCTGCTGGATCAGGTAAGGTTCCAGCACATCCTCGATGGTGTCACGCGCTTCGCCGATGGCCGCAGCCAGGTTGTCGACGCCCACCGGTCCGCCACCGAACTTGTCGATCACGGCCGACAACAGCTTGCGATCCATGATGTCTAGCCCGGCCGGGTCGACGTCGAGCATGTGCAGCGCGGCATCGGCCACCTGGCGAGTGATGTTGCCGTCTGCCTTGACCTCGGCGTAGTCACGGACACGACGCAGCAGGCGGTTGGCGATGCGCGGCGTACCACGCGAACGCTTGGCGATTTCAAACGAACCTTCCGGATCGATCGGCGCATTGAGCAAGGAAGCCGAGCGACTGACGATGCTCTTCAGTTCTTCCGCAGTGTAGAACTCCAGCCGGGCGACGATGCCGAAGCGGTCGCGCAGCGGGTTGGTCAGCATGCCGGCCCGGGTCGTCGCACCGACCAGCGTGAAGGGCGGCAAATCGAGTTTGACCGAACGGGCGGCCGGGCCTTCGCCAATCATGATGTCGATCTGGAAATCCTCCAGCGCTGGGTAGAGAATTTCCTCGACCACCGGGCTGAGTCGATGGATTTCATCGATGAACAGCACGTCGTGCGGTTCGAGATTAGTCAGGATGGCAGCGAGGTCGCCGGCCCGTTCAAGCACAGGGCCTGAAGTCTGGCGCAGGTTGACGCCCATTTCGGCGGCAACGATGTGGGCCAGCGTCGTCTTGCCCAGCCCCGGCGGACCGAAGAGCAGCACGTGGTCTAGCGATTCGCTGCGCTGACGGGCAGCCTGGATGAAGATCTCCAGCTGTTCGCGGATTTTCACCTGACCCGTGTAGTCGGCCAGCCGCTTGGGGCGCAGGGCGCGTTCGAGCGCTTCTTCCTGCGCCGACTTGGTTTGCGGCGCAATGATGCGGTCGACTGCAGGAATCAGTTTGTCGGTTTCGATCATGCGAGTGGTTCCTCACGAATCCAGCGCTGCAACAGCATGTCGCCAAGGGCCAGCAACACCGGCCCGAGAAAGATACCGATGAAGCCGAAGACCAGTACACCACCCAGTACGCCAAGGGCGATGAGCAGGATGGAAAGGCCGGCGCCACGGGCAATCAGAACGGGTTTGACGAAGTTGTCGATGCTGCTGATCACGAACAGGCCGTAGAGCGCCATGAATATCGCCCAGCCGGTCTGGCCTTCGCTGTACAGCCAGGCGGCTGCACCGCCCCAGATCAGCGGCGGGCCAATCGGAATCATCGACAGGAAGAAGGTGGCGAAACCGAGCAGCATGGCCTGTGGCACGCCGGCAATCAGGAAGCCGATCATCGCCACGGTACCCTGTGCCGCTGCCGTGCCGACGATGCCGAGCATGACGCCGACCACCGTGCCACGCGCCTTGTCCATCATGTTCTCGCCAAGTTCACCGCCCAGCTTGCGGGCGCCGACATACAGGGCGTTGCTGATCGCCGCACCGTCGCGGTAGAGAAAGAAGGTGACGAACAGGACCAGCGCCAGTTGCAGCAGGCCATTGGCCGCAATGCCGCCGAGCGCCAGCGCCAGTTGCCGGGCCGGGGCGATCAGTTGTTTGACCAGCGTATTGAGTTCTTCGCGGTTACCAGCCAGGCGATGCCAGTTCGCCTCTATTTCACCGCCGAAGAAGGGCAAGCCACTCAACCAGCCCGGTGGTTCGGCCGGTAGCCCCAGCTCGATGTAGGGCTTGAGGAAATCGATCAGGTTATCGGCGCCATTGGCCAGCGAGCCGGCCAGAAAGACGGTTGGCAGCAGCATGACCAGAATCAGCGCCAGCGTCATCAGCGAAGCGCCCAGCGTGTCGCGCCCACCCAGTCGCGGCAGCAGCTTTTCGGCGTAAAAGCGCCAGGTACACATCCAGACGACAAAGGCGAACAGCACGGCGCCGATGAAAGGCAACAACACGGTGACGCAGCCGATGATCAGCAGCACCACCAGCGCAACCTGCGCCAGCCGCTTGGGGTTTTCTTCGCTGATCATCAGACCTTCGACAACAGTTTGAGCGCCTGCCGGATGCCGTCGGACGTACTGACATCGGCCGGCAAGGCTTTCATCGCCGAGGCGGCTTCCTTTTCGTTGTAGCCGAGAGCGAGCAGGGCATTGGAAATATCCTGCTTGGCGTCGTCGACCGCTGCGTGCAGCGAAACACCGGTCGCATCGGCCAGCTTGCCCTTCAGTTCGAGCAGCAGGCGTTCGGCGGTCTTCTTGCCGATACCGGGAATCTTGATCAGGCGCCCCAATTCCTGCTGGGCCACCGCCGCCGAAAGGTCATTGACCGACAGGCCGGAAAGCACCGAGAGTGCCGTGCGGGCACCGATGCCTGAAACCTTCAGCAACTGGCGGAAGGCGAAGCGCTCGGCTTCCGTCAGGAAACCATAGAGATAGTGACCATCCTCACGCACCGCGAAATGGGTCAGCAGTTTCGTCTTCTCGCCCGCCGCCGGCAGGTTGTAGAAGGTGCTCATCGGCACGTCGAGTTCATAGCCAACGCCATTCACATCGAGCACGATCTGCGGGGGATTCTTTTCGGCGAGGATGCCGGTCAGTCGTCCGATCATTTCGGGGCAATCTCTTTCTGGAAAAAGTACTGTATTTTCACACAGTTTCTCATCCTATCAGTCGCCCGCCGCGAATGCGATAGCCGGCCGTCGCCATTGCTCCCAAACCCTGGCCGCCATGGGCGTGAGCAATGGCGCAGGCAAGGGCGTCGGCAGCATCGGCGGTTGGCGCGCCGGGCAGGCTCAACAGGCGGACTACCATGGCCTGCACCTGATCCTTGGCCGCCTTGCCATGGCCGACCACGGCCTGCTTGGTCTGCAGCGCCGTGTATTCAGCGACCGGCAATCCGGCATGGACCAGTGCGCTGATCGCCGCGCCGCGCGCCTGACCCAGCAGCAGTGTCGATTGCGGATTGACGTTAACGAACACTTTTTCCACCGCCGCCTGATTCGGCTGATACGTCGCGATGACTTCGCTGATACCGGCGAACAGCGTCTTGATCCTGTCAGGCAGCGACTCCTTGTCGTTCGACTTGATGCAGCCGCTGGCGACGTAAACCAGTTGCTTGCCATGCAGTTCGATGACGCCAAAGCCGGTCACCCGGAGGCCGGGGTCGATGCCAAGAATACGGGGGGTCGTGATGCTCATTTCGTCTTCGCCACCAGATAAACGCCACTCACGGCCACCACCATGCCAATGGCCGTGGTCATCGTCAAACTTTCGCCGAAAATGAAGAAGGCGATCAGTGCGGTGGTTGGCGGCGTCAGGTAGAACAGGCTGGCGACATTCACTGCGCTGCCGCTGCGGATCAGCAGGTTGAGCAGGCTGATTGCCCCAATCGACAGGACCAGCACCAGCCAGCCAAGGGCGAACAGGAAATGGCCGTTCCATTCGATGCGGTAGTCCTCGAACAACGCGACGGCAATCGCTGTCGCGATGGCCGTCGGCACGAACTGGATTACCGAGCCACTACGCAGGTCGAACTTCGGGCAGAAGCGTTTCTGGTAGAGCGTACCGGCCGTGATGCCGACCAGCGCGACCAGCGCCGGAATCAGCATCGGCCCCAGCGCCCCGTCGCCCAGCTTGCCGGAAACGACCAGGCCGACACCGACAAAGCCCAAGCCCAGCCCGGCCCACTGGCGAGTGCTCACTTTCTCACCCAGCAACCAACCGGCGCCAAAGGCCGTCAACAGCGGCTGCATGCCGACAACCAGCGCCGTCACCCCGGCCGGCAGGCCATGCTTGATGGCAACGAAAACGCCGCCGAGATAAACCGCATGCACCAGCACACCGGAAATGCCGATATGCAGCCAGTCGCGCGGCTTTTCCGGCCAGGGTGCCCGGGTCGCCAGCGCCATGACCAGCATCAGCGTGATGACCAGCCCGTAACGGCTGAGCAGGAAAGAAAGGGGTTCGGCATAGGGCAGGCCGTATTTGGCCCCGATGAAGCCGGTACTCCACAGAAACACAAAGAGAAAGGGGTAAAAACGCTGCATCAGCTGGCCCAGTCGGGGGCGCAGCGCTTGCGGGCTTCGAGCAGGGTTTCGAACAGCACGCGCGCATCGCCGCTGGCCCGGTGGCGGCGTAGTTGCAGGCGCAACTCGACCGAGGCGCGGGTGGCATGCCACAGGGTCTTTTCGCAATCTTCGAGCAGCTCGCGCAGGTCCTTCAGTTCAAAGGTCGGCACCAGATCGACGGCGTCGTACAGCTTGCTCAGCCAGACGTAGTCATAACCCCAGGCATCACAATAAAGGTGCTCCCCGCGAAAATGCCGGTTCAGTTCAAGACAAACTTCAACCGCCGGCCGGCCCTTGGCCAGCAGGATCTCACGCGTGATGCCATGCACCGCCTCGGCCGATTCGTCCCAGTGGATCCAGCCCGGCTCAGGCTGGATCAGCGCGCAGTAAGAGTTGCCATCGGGCATGTAGTAGCCGATCTCGATCGGATAGCTGCCCCGGCCAAAACCGGAGGCTTCGATGTCGATGATCACCGGCTGGTTCATGCGGTGGCGCCCACGGGAGAAAGCCCCTCCGGGCAACTGGCAGGCAAGGATGCGAGTCGTTGCAGGGCAGGGCGCCTCATCGGCGGCTCAATGTTCAGTTGCAAGTTGCCTTGCAGTTGGCCGCATTGGCGACACACGCCTTTTCGTCGACGGTGCAGGTCTGCTTGGTCCGATAGGTGAAATTGATACCCTTCGGATAGACGCACACCAGCTTGGTCAGCTTGCCCTGCTGCACCACCTTCATGCTCGTCGCCTTCAGCGCCTTGAACTGGCTGGCCGGCAGATCGCACGAAACGTAGCCGTCGAATTCACCATCCTTCGACTCCCAGCGCGCCGTGTTCTTCATCGCCCGGTAGTCCTCGTAGCGAATGCAGGAATCGGTTTGATTGGCGTATGCCTTGGCGTTGTCGCTGCAATAACCGGTATAGGTGTGCTTCAGCTCGTCCTCGGACGGGCAGGCATTCACCTGAACGGCGCTGGCCAGATCGGGGCAGGAGAACTGGGCAGCGCCAGCCGAAAGGCTCAGTGAGGCAACGAACAGGGCAAGGGAAAGCTGACGAAGATTCACGGTGGATCCTTTGGCTACAACATTCAGGGCATTCATCGCTGCCACCGCCCGGTTTCAGTCGGGCGGCTGCAGCGTGGCACGTCAGTCTTCGATGACCGCCGTGGTGTAGATTTCCTGCACGTCGTCGAGGTTTTCCAGCGCGTCGAGCAGCTTCTGCATCTTCACGCCTTCCTCGCCGGCAAAAACGTTTTCGCTGTCCGGTTTCATCGTCACTTCGCCGAATTCCGGCTTGAAACCGGCGGCTTCCAGCGCGTCCTTGACGGCCATGTAGTCGTTCGGCGGGGTCAGCACTTCGATCGAGCCGTCATCATTGGTCGTCACGTCGTCGGCGCCGGCTTCGATGGCGGCATCCATCAGCGCGCCTTCATCGGTACCCGGGGCAAAGATCATCTGGCCGCAGTGCTTGAACTGGAAAGCCACGCAACCGTCGGAACCCATGTTGCCGCCGAACTTGGAGAACGCATGGCGAACTTCGGCCACCGTGCGCACCTTGTTGTCGGTCAGGCAGTCAACCATGATCGCCGCGCCGCCGATGCCGTAGCCTTCGTAGCGGATCTCGATGTACTCGACGCCTTCCAGTTCGCCGGTCCCCTTCTTGATCGCGGTGTCGATCTTATCCTTGGGCATATTGACGCCCTTGGCCTTGTCGACCGCGACGCGCAGGCGCGGGTTGAAACCGGGGTCGCCGCCGCCCATCTTGGCGGCAACAGTAATTTCCTTGGCAATCTTGGAGAAGGCGGCACCGCGCTTCTCGTCCTGGCGACCTTTACGGTGCTGGATATTGGCCCACTTGGAATGACCAGCCATGCTGTTTCCCTGAATGCAAATAACGAAGAAGGCGAGATTTTACCCGCCCGGCGGCTTCTCGTCAGGCCGACATAGCCCTCAAACTTACGCTATTTAACAAAGCGCTATCGCCGCGTTGCTAGAATGCCGGAATACTTTTCCGTTGGAGCCTGCTGCCATGTCCGAACCCATGTACCTCGCCAAATCCGAAGACGGCTACCCGGCCATGCTGCCGCAGATGGCCAACCGCCATGGCCTGATCACCGGCGCCACCGGCACCGGCAAGACGGTGACCCTGCAGTCGATGGCCGAACGCCTGTCGTTTGCCGGCGTTCCCGTCTTCATGGCTGACGTGAAGGGCGACCTCTCCGGCATGGGCGCCGCCGGCACCCCCTCCGAAAAGCTGCTCAAGCGCATCGCCGACCTCGGCCTCGACGGCTTCACACCCTATGCCAACCCGGTCGCCTTCTGGGATGTCTTCGGCCAGGGCGGCGTGCCGGTCCGTGCCACCATTTCCGACATGGGCCCGCTGCTGCTGGCCCGCCTGCTCAATCTCAACGACACCCAGACCGGCGTCCTGCAACTGGTCTTCAAGATCGCCGACGACAAGGGCCTGCTGCTGATCGACCTGAAGGACCTGCGCGCCTGCATCCAGTACGTTGGCGAAAACGCCAAGGACTTCACCACCGAATACGGCAACGTCGCCTCGGCCTCGATCGGCGCCATCCAGCGCGGCCTGCTGACGCTCGAAGAACAAGGCGGCGACGTCTTCTTCGGCGAGCCGATGCTCGACATCAACGACCTGATGAAAGTCGATGAAAACGGCCGCGGCGTCATCAACATCTTCTCCGCCGAAAAGCTGATCAACTCGCCGACCCTGTATTCCACCTTCCTGCTCTGGATGCTGGCCGAACTGTTCGAGCAACTGCCCGAAGCCGGCGATCTGGAAAAACCGAAACTGGTCTTCTTCTTCGACGAAGCCCACCTGCTGTTCAGCGATGCCCCGCAGGCGCTGACCGACAAGGTCGAGCAGGTGGTTCGCCTGATCCGTTCCAAGGGCGTTGGCGTCTATTTCGTCACACAGAATCCGCTCGACGTTCCGGAAAAGATCCTCGGCCAGCTCGGCAACCGCGTCCAGCACGCCCTGCGCGCCTTCACCCCGCGCGACCAGAAAGCCGTGCAGGCAGCGGCACAAACCATGCGCGCCAACCCGAAATTCGATGCCGCCACGGTGATCACCGAACTCGGCGTCGGCGAAGCACTGGTTTCCTTCCTCGACGAAAAAGGCCGGCCGACCGTCGTCGAGCGCGGCTTCATCTTCCCGCCCGCCTCCCGCCTCGGCCCGCTGACGCCCGAGGAACGCAAGGCCATGATCCAGGCCAGCCCGCTGCTCGCCACCTACGGCCAGACCATCGACCGCGAATCCGCCTACGAAATCCTGCGCGGCAAACCGGCCGCCACCCAGGCTGTACCCGGTGCCATCCCCGCCCCACCGGCGGGTAACGGCAACCTCAACGACGCCGACTGGGGCAATAGCGCCAACCGCGAACCCGCCCCACAACCCAGACAAAGCGCTCCCGCCCCGCAGGAAAGCTCGGGCGGCGGCCTGTTCGGCGGCCTCGGCGAAATCCTGACCGGCAGCACCGGCCCGCGCGGCGGTCGCCGCGAAGGCGTGCTGGAGAGCGCCGCCAAGAGTGCCGCCCGCGGCGTGGCTGGCACGGTTGGCCGGGAAATCGGGAAGCAGATTTTGCGGGGAGTACTCGGCTCAATCCTGGGCGGAAGGCGTTAAGCGACTCACCCCCGCCTATAAAGACCAAAAGCCCGTTACCAAACAGTAACGGGCTTTTTTCGAGAGCCAATGCGCTGAATAGCCAGCGCAATACCTCGAGAACTTATATGGCCGACTTGCGCTTGCGCGATGCAGCCAGACCAGCCAGACCGAGACCGAGTAGGGCCAGCGACATGGGTTCCGGAACGTCATTCGGGGCGGAGGCGCTGAAGTTGGCAACGAGTCGTGCATCGTTGGTGCTCCAGGTGGACCATGCGTTACTAGACAAAGCTGAAAAGTCGGTACCGTTATTCATATAAACGAACATGGTCGACGCGTCACCGTCATTGCCGCCAGGCATTCCAAACTGGCTCTCCGCTTGCGCAGCCAACTCGGACACACTCAGGAATGCAATATAGTTCGTATTGGTTGCCAACTGGATGCCCGGAGCAAACGTGAAGGCTTGCAGGGTACCGTTTGCATTCATGGTCTGAACGTTACCAGAATAGAGCAGGCTACTCACCTTCGAGCCATCCCAAGCGCCGATGTAGCCCTTCAGATCGAGGGTACCCGAACCGGAATAGCGGTTCTGCAGGTACATCGAGAAAGAATTGAGATAGGCATCGGTCCCGTTGGTGCGGAAAACCTCACCGTAAGTAGCAGTATCAGAAGCACCGAAATTGTAAATCGTCGAGTTCATCGAGGCGCTATTGTCAATGACGAATGCTTGAGCTTGCGTTGTAGCTAGTAGCGCTGCGAACAGTACTGAGTATTTCATGACCCCACCCTCTGGATATTAAAAAATAAGTTAGCAATCTGAAGCACAACCCGTGCCAACGATATAATTCAATGAGTTAGCAATTTAAAAATAACCACCATGTAAAATTTTCCGACGAAAAAACCGGCCGCCAATGGCATCCTCAACCACGCCGACTGGGGCAACAGCGCCAACCGCGAACCCGCCCCACAACCCAGACAGCCCGCCCCCGCCCCGCAGGAAAGCTCGGGCGGCGGCCTGTTCGGCGGCCTCGGCGAAATCCTGACCGGTAGCACCGGCCCACGCGGCGGTCGCCGTGAAGGCGTGCTGGAAAGCGCCGCCAAGAGTGCCGCCCGCGGCGTGGCTGGCACGGTTGGTCGGGAAATCGGGAAGCAGATTCTGCGTGGCGTACTCGGCAGCATCCTCGGCGGTCGACGCTAAACCGCTTACGAGCCTATCAACGCACAACGCCTCGCCTTAGCGCGAGGCGTTTTTGTTTCTGCAGACTGATCAGCGCTCAACAGACCACACAAGATTGCCAACGGCATAGCCAATCACTATGCTCATACCCGAAGTTTGGAACAGAAGTACTCATTTGATAAATACGCCTATCAATTTGAGAGGCCCACTTAATACTTATGCATCAGGGAGTCATCCTTGCGTTGGTACGCTGACAATTCCGAGCTAAACGGTATTCGCGAAGCAGAGATACCAGACATACTTTTGTTCGGTGGAATCGCTGTGGCACCAGATGCTGAAGAGCCACTTAGTCGAGCCATCGAATTGGTGAAGAGCAAATATGGACATCCAAGGGCGCCCGTAAAGTGGAATTTCAAGGACCTCAAAGCACTCTATGAGAAGCAAAATCAAGAGGCCCTATATGAAAGACTGCGAGACTCTTCAAAGCAGTGGAGAGAAGAAATCTTCCAAGCTGCTAACGCATTCGACTTCACGATCATCGTTGCATGTGTTGAGTCCTACAGCATCAAACGACAAAACATTAAAGACAAAAAAGTCGCTCTGACGCAGCATGTGTTTTCAAATGGGCTGATGAGGCTTGCGCTGCACGCGCAAGAAGTCCAACCCGATCGTGTCCAAGTTATTCTTGATTGGCCAGACAAAGGCGATTCCAGGCCATTTGATTCAGAGTATGCATCTGCATTCTCAAGAGGGAAAACAGCAGACGGGAGCGTTGCCTATTACTCTGGACTGCTATCAAACCTTGGATTCTTGGATTCCGCCACGTTCACAAACATGCATCACAACACCCTCCTCCAATTTGCAGACTTAGTTGTTGGTGCAACGAGAGAACTGATTGAGTGTGCTTATGAGAAGAAGAAAGATGCCTTTGGGGTTGATGTACTGAAAGAGGTGTCTAAGCACTTCCGCGGGGCTCCAAATCAAATCTATGGCCGCGGTATTAGTGTGCCAAGTGGTAATTCAAAATTGTGCACGGCAGTGCAGGCTTACGTTAAGAAGAATCTGAATGCGTAACACTGCGGGCAACAGAGGCATCGATGAACATCGATACTCTGGCCCTTAAAACAATACAGGGCAGACCGGTACTGCCAGTCATTGCACCAATGATGCATCTCTTACCAAGAGGGGAAACGCCATGGAAAAGAAGGGAAAGTTCGTCCGCATGACGCTTGTCGAATTCACCGGCTGGCTCAACGCCAATCGGTTCGACCGGCAGATCGGCGTCATTCAGAACCATCACACCTACATCCCGGGCTATGCCCATTTCAAGGGTAATAACCACATCGCCCTGTGTGAAAGCATGGAGCGCTCCCATCTGGAGCGGGGATTTGCCGAAATCGCCCAGAACCTGACGATATTCCCGGATGGCGATGTGGTTCTGTGCCGCAGCTTCAACACGATTCCGGCCGGCATCAAGGGGACTAATCGAAATGGCCTGTGCATCGAGAACCTGGGTAACTTCAATCTGGGGGGCGACGTCATGAGCGATGCCCAGCGCAAGGCTATCGTGGCGGTTAACGCACGGCTGTTGATGCGTTTCGGTCTGCCCTGCGACACCGATCATGTGGTCTATCACCACTGGTGGGATCTGGATTCCGGACAACGCACCAATGGCAGCGGCAACACCAAGTCTTGCCCGGGCACCGCCTTCTTTGGGGGCAACAGCGTGGCCGCCGCCCAGGCCGGCTTTCTCCCGCTGATCGCCGCTGCGATGGGCGCGGCGGCCAATCCACCCGCGCCGCCGCAGGCCCTGTTCCAGGGCGAGGTCAACACTCCCTCGCTTCGTATCCGCGACACGCCTGGCGTGGCAGGCACCCAACTCGGTGCCGTTGCCAATGGCGCGCGGCTGGCGATCTACGAGGTGCGTAACGGCTGGTACCGCATCCATCCAACGGCGCAACGCTGGGTCAGCGGCCGCTATGTCGCCAAGCGGGAATAACGGCGAACCTCCCGCCAAATAACGCGTCGAACGCCTACCCCCTCACCGGAGCACAACACCATGCCAGGAACCGTTCGTCTTCACCGCGTCTTGAAAGCCCCGGCCGAGCGCGTGTATCGCGCCTTTACGACCCCCGAAGCGATGACCAAGTGGTTGCCGCCCCATGGTTTCACCTGCACGGTTCACCACATGGAGGCACGGGTGGGCGGGACTTTCCGGATGTCTTTCACCAACTTCACGACGCAGCAAGGGCATGCGTTCAGTGGCGAGTATCTCGAACTCGTTCCCAACAAGTTGCTGCGCTACACGGACCAGTTCGACGACCCCAATCTGCCGGGCGTCTTGCAGGTGAGCATATCGCTGACGCCGGTTTTGTGCGGCACCGAGCTCAATATCGTCCAGGAGGGCATTCCGGACGCAATTCCGGTCGAGATGTGCTATCTCGGCTGGCAGGAATCGCTGGGTCAGCTGGCGGCACTGGTTGAACCGGAAATTCCCCAGTAACCCTTTCGCCCCCCACCAATTCACCACGCAAGGAGAACCGGCATGATTTACAAAGGCAGCTGTCACTGTGGGCAAATCGCTTTCGAGGTGGAGGGCGAGCTGGCCAAGGTCATGGATTGCAATTGCTCCATCTGTTCGCGCATGGGCTCGCTGCACTGGTTCGTGCCGCGCGACAACTTGCGGCTGCTGACGCCGGAGAGCAACCTGGCGACCTACACTTTCGGCAAGCAGACGATCAAGCATCACTTCTGCCCGAAATGCGGCATCCATCCCTTTGGCGAGGGCACCGATCCGGCCGGGAACCGCATGGCTGCGGTCAATGCACGTTGCCTTGAGGGGGTCGACCTGTCGTCGCTGGCGGTCACCCATATCGACGGGCGCTCCCGCTAGGGCACAGCCTGAGGTTCATCGGAGCCGCTTTCACCGGCCCCGATAACCAGGTTCAGGCACGCCGCCGGAAGCCGGCCAGCATCTCCCATTGATGCACGCTCAGGCCGAGCAGGATCAGCACCGTGCCGATCCACAGGCGCAGGCCGATCGTTTCGCCGTTGAGCCAGTTGCCGAGCAGCAGGGCGATGACCGGGGTGATCAGCGTGATCAGGGCGACTTTCGATGTCTCGAGGTGCTTGATCACGTAGTAGTACAGCGCGAAGCCGATGACCGACCCGAAGACGCCAAGATAGACAATGGCCGCTCCGGCACGCGGCGGCACCATGGCGGGCAACTGGCCGTCGCTGATCCACCAGACCAGCCCGAACAGGGGTAGCGACACCGTCAGCGAGCCCACCGTGGTAGCCAGCGGCGGACTGTCGTCGCCGATCTGCTTGAGCCAGACCATGCCGCCCGAGTAGACCGTGACCGCGCAGAGCACGGCGAACAACCCGGCCAGCGCATGCTCATGGCCCAGCGTATCGCCATGAATGAAGATGGTCGCCAGCCCGACGGCGCCGAGCAGCATGCCGATCAGCTTGACCGGAGTCAGCGAGCGCTCACCGACAAAGATCGCGCCGAGAATGGCGGCGGCCAGCGGCGACAGGCCGAAGAGCACCGAAATCAGCCCGGAATGCACATAGCGGGCGCCCCAATAAGTGAGCGCCATGCCGCCGAACAGGGATAGCCCGCCGACCAGATAGGCGCGGCGTGCCCGCTCGTGCAGCGGAAAGGGAATGCGCCACAGGGCGACCAGCACGCCGGCGACGACAACGCCGATCACCATGCGGGCGAGCACGGCGAGGGCAAAGCCCACCCCCTGGCTGCTCCACTGGATGGCGAGCGGCGTGGTAGACCAGATGAGGATGATGCCGAGATAGGCTATCGGAACGGGCATGGGTTTCTCCGGTTCAATTCGGTTGCTGCGAAGGGGGATGCAAGGCAGCCTGATGCAGGCGCTCGCTGTCGATGAAGGCGGCGATCATGGCGCGCCAGGTGGCGTCGACCACGGCCGGATCGGCACCGGTTGCCAGCGCCAGACCGTTCACCCTGGCCAGTACCTGCGCCACGCGCTGCGGTGCCGGAACCTCGTCGGCCGTTTTCTTGAAGCCGGCGGCCTGTTTGACGTAAGCGCCGCGTTGGGCAATCAGCGTGACCAACTGGTGGTCAAGACGGTCGATATGGTGGCGAACCTCAGCCAGCGAGGCGCATTGGGCGATATGGGTCATGGCAACTCCTTTCGACGAGGGATCAAACGACAGGAAACAAAAAGGCCGCGGGTTTCGATGCCGCGGCCTTGGGTGAAATCTGGATGAAATCGACGACTAATTCATCCCCGGCCCCGGACAAGCGACGACACGCCACGCACGCAGAATGCGGCGGGGCAGCGGCTTCAGGGAAAACAGGGAGATCAGGCAGGTCATGGCTTCATTTTGAAGGCATATTGTGCAGCGCGTCAAGGAACCCGTCCCGTGCTTTGGCCAGCACCATGGGCGCCTCTCAGGATGGAGGAAAATGCCATCCGGGAGGAAATAGGATTAGTATAAGTATTAGCTAATTTAAAGGAGCTGGCCATGAAGACATTCCTCCCGTTGACGCTGTTGCTCGCCGCCCTGCCCGCTTTCGCCCAGGATATTGCTGCCCTGACTGCCGACACCAAGAAAACCGTGCTGCCAGTCGTTCCGAAAGTGGTTAACGCCATGCAGGAAGCCGTCGCCGAGAAGGGCGTGGCCGGGGCGATTCCGGTGTGCAAGGAACAGGCACCGGAACTGATCAAGGAAAAGCGCAAGGAGACCGGCTGGGATATTCGTCGCGTCAGCCTGAAGACGCGCAATGCCGAACGCGGCACACCGGATCTGTGGGAAGTCCGTCAGCTGGCCGATTTCAACATTCGCGCCGCCAATGGCGAGAAGATCGACACGATGGAGAAGAGCGAAATCGTCACCATCGATGGCAAGCAGGTGTTCCGTTACATGAAGGCCTTGCCGGTCGGTGACGTGTGCCTGAAGTGCCACGGCCCGGCCGATTCCCTCGATACCGGCCTGAAGGCCAAGCTGGCCGAAAGTTATCCGGACGACCAGGCGACCGGCTACAGCAAGGGCGAGATTCGCGGGGCGCTGACGGTCAAGCGACCGCTGTAATGCCCGCGCCGCGCCACTAGCCGACAAGGTGTTTGACGGGGCCTGGCCAGCCCCGGATACTGCACGAAACACCTTCGTGGGGGCGGCCGATGTCAGAACGCATCTTCATCAGCTATCGCACTGCCGATGGCGCCGACAAGGCCACGGCGCTGGCCCGCGATCTCGGCGAGGTTTTTGGCGATAGCGCCGTCTTTCTCGACAAGGACGACCTGCCCGGCGGTTCGGCCTGGCGGGCCGAGATCAACCGCACCCTCGACAGTCGCCCCATCCTCCTGCTGCTCGTCACGCCGCAATTGCTGGCGAGCACCGATGCCAACGGTCAGCCACGCATTGCGTCGGCCGATGATCCTGTCCGGCGCGAACTTGAGGAGGCCCTCAAGGCCAGGGCACACATCATTCCCGTACTGTGCGATGGCCTCGGTGGCCCGCCCGACACGGCCACATTGCCGCCGCCGTTCAATCGCATTGGCGAACTGACCTGGCGCAGCCTGCGTGCCTACGACTGGAGCCACGATGTCGAACGATTGGTGACCGACCTGAAGGCGCTGGGCGTACCGGTAAAGAAAGCGGCGCCGAATCCGGCGCCCCCGATCAGGAGCAAGCGCAGCCTGCTGCTGGGCAGCGGGCTGGCCATCGCCGTCGCAGCGCTGGCGCTGTGGTGGCTGGGCGCGCCGGATGCCCCGCAAAGCATTGCCGGCCGCTGGCAGGCTCAGCTCTGGCAGGGCGAACAGGTGGTCGTCGTGCTGGGTGAAAAAGGCGAGGCTGTCACGCTGGCCAGCGAACCGATAGCGATTGCCGGGCGACCGGACTGGGTCGAGTACCGGGGCTTCTGGAAGGAGCAGGGGAACGGTGAGCTGAACGCCATTTTCTATCGTGGCGAGGGCAAGCGCATCGACAATCCCGGCGTTGCACCGGCCCTCGATATCGCCCTTCAGGTCCTGCCCAGCCCGGGCGGCGAATCCCCCATCGACAGCGGCAACCTGAGCGTGACGCTGGCGCCCGATGGCCGCACGCTGAGCGGTCGCATCTGGCTCAACGGTGCTCAGGCTGACCAGCCGGCCGTGCTGACCCGCTTGCGCTGACTTCACTATAGTTCGCCCTTGGCGGCCAGATGGTCGAACAGGGCGGCGCCAGCCGGACTCAGCGCATCCCGCGAGCGCACGCACAACTGCAGGTCGCGCGGCGCCCAGTCGTCGGTGATTTCAACCATGATCACGCCATCGACCGCCGCCGAGCGCGGCACCATACCGATGCCGACCCCGGCCGCCACCATGCGGCAGACGGCATTGAAGCTGCGTACCTGGATCCGTACATCGAGCCGGCCGCCAAGCCGGGCGGCGTGGTTCATCATGAAGGTGTGGATGGCGCTGCCGGCGTGCAGGCAGACGAAGGGCTCCGCCAGTACATCGGCAAAGGCCAGTTCGCGCTTTGTGGCCAGCGGATGGCCGGGGGCGACGATCAGGACCAGCCTGTCCTGCCGATAAGGCCGGGTTTCGACACCGGCAAGACCGCCCTCCGTGGCAACGACCCCGATTTCCACCTGCCCGGCCGCCACCGCCTGGATGATTGCCGGGCTGGGCTGCTCTTCAAGGCTGACCCGGATATGCGGATGCTCGCGCAGGAAATCACCGAGGTCTTCCGGCAGAAAACAGTTGATGGCATTGGTGTTGGCAAAAACGGTGACCTGGCTGTGCAGGCCGCTGGCGTAGGGGGCCAGATCGGCGTGCATCTGTTCGAGCTGGGCGAAGACCTGCCGGGCGTGGCGCAACAACGATTCGCCGGCCGGGGTCGGATTCAGGCCGCGGGCATGGCGGGCAAAGAGCGGGATGCCGAGCGCGGCTTCGAGCTGCGTCAGCCGGTGGCTGGCCGAGGAGGGGGCGAGATGGACCAGCTCGGCGGCGCGGGTCAGGCTGCCGCTGTCGGCAATGGCGGCGACCAGCCGCAGGTCGGGAAGATCGTAACGCATGGTTTCGTCCATAACGAATGCTCGGTTTGAATAATACCAATTGCCCTCCCGTCTGGAGCGGCTTTTAATAGCATCCGACACAACCCAACCGAGAACGACTTTGGAAAAATCGAATGCTTATGGTGCTGGTTTGGCCTTGCTGGCGGCACTCGGCTTTTCGCTGAAGGCGATCTTCGTCAAGCTGGCCTACCCCTATGGCGTCGATGCGATCACCTTGCTCGCCTTGCGCATGGGCTTTGCGCTGCCAGTCTTTCTGTGGGTCGGGCTAGCCGGGCAGAAGGCGGGCAGCAGCCTGTCGCGGCGCGACTGGGGGCAGCTGGTCATGCTCGGCTGCCTTGGCTATTACGGCGCCAGCATTCTCGATTTCTGGGGACTGGAATACATCTCGGCCGGGCTGGAACGACTGATCCTGTTCACCTACCCGACCCTGACCATCCTGATCGGCGTGCTCTTTCAGGGCAAGCCCTTCACCCGCCGCGAGGGCATTGCGGTGGTGCTGTGCTACTCGGGCATCGGCTTCGCGTTCATCCACGACCTTGGGCTGGGCGATACGCGCAGTGTGTTGATCGGCGGCGCCCTGGTCTTCGGGTCCAGCGTTTCGTATGCGCTCTATCTGTCGGGCAGCGCGCCGATGATTGCCCGACTGGGTGCGATGCGCTTCTCGGCCCTGGCCATGCTCGTCTCATCGGCCGTCACGCTGCTCCATTTCATGGCCGTCCAACCGTTCTCGGCATTCATCCAGCCCATGCCGGTCTATGGCTTGGGCCTGGCGATGGCAATCTTCGCCACCATCGTGCCGGTATTCGCCCAGTCGGCGGCCATCCGGCGGATCGGAGCTGGGCGCGCTTCGCTGTTCGGCATGGTCGGCCCGATGCTGACCATAGGCTTCGGCTGGTGGCTGCTCGACGAAGCCGTCTCGGCGGCGCAAATGGCCGGTGCAGCGCTGGTTGTCGTTGGAATATTGATCGTCAGCCGCAGGTAAAACGCTTCAGGGTAGAATCTGAAGCATGATCGGGATCCTGCTTATCACTCACGGCAGTTATGGCGAGGCACTCATCCAGAATGCCTGCCATGTGCTGAACAAGCGCCCGCAGCAATTGAATCAGCTTGGTGTCTCCGCCCAGGATGACCCACTGGACTTGCTGCCGTTGGCGCGTGAGATGCTCAAGCTGGTCGATAACGGCGAGGGTGTGCTGGTGCTGACCGACATTTTCGGCGCCTCACCCGCCAACCTTGCCCTGAAATTACTCGAACCCGGTCGTGTCGAAGGTCTGACCGGAATCAATTTGCCCATGCTGATGCGCGCGCTGACCTATCGCGACAAAGGCATGGAAACCTTGCTGGTCAAAGCCCGCGATGGCGGCCGCGACGGCATCTTCAACATGCGGGAACACTAATCAATGTTGACTACCGAAACCGAAATCATCAACAAGCTCGGCCTGCATGCCCGCGCTTCCGCCAAATTGACCCAGCTCGCCGGCAAGTACAAATGCGAAGTCTGGATGAGCAAGGGCACGCGCCGGATCAACGCCAAGAGCATCATGGGGGTGATGATGCTGGCCGCCGGCAAGGGCTCGAAAGTGACGCTGGAAACCGATGGCGCTGATGAGGCCGAGGCCATGGAAGCCTTGCTGGCGCTGATCGCCGACTACTTCGGCGAGGGGGAATAAATGAATCGACCCCCACGCTCGCCTGGCTCGCAGCCCCCCGAGGGGGCGTCGACCTTCCTTGAGGCGGCTCTGCGAAAGGCCGCGTCATGAGTTTCACACTGCACGGTCTGGGAGTTTCCGGCGGTATCGCCATCGGGCGGGCCATGCTGATGTCGCACGCGACGCTGGAGGTCTCGCACCTGACCCTGGCGCCGCGACAGGTCGACAAGGAAATCGAGCGCTTCGACAAGGCCGTCAATGCGGTCAAGGAAGAGCTGATCCTGATGAAGGAGAACACCGAGCACGCTCCGGCCGAGCTCAACGCCTTCATCGACATCCACACCATGTTCCTCGAAGACCCGGAACTCGCCGTCAAGCCGCGCGACATCATCCGCGAGCGCCGCTGCAACGCCGAATGGGCGCTGGTCCAGCAGATGGAGCATCTGGTCGGCCAGTTCGAGCAATTCGATGACCCCTACCTGCGCGAGCGGAAATTCGACGTGGTGCAGGTCGTCGAGCGCGTCGTCAAGGAACTGCTCGGCCACCGTGGTCGCACCGCACTGAAAGCGGCGCGGCGACCCAAGGAAGAGGCACTGATCGTCGTCGCCCACGACCTGTCGCCGGCTGACACCATTGCCTTCAAGGAACACCGTTTCGCTGCCTTCATTACCGATGTCGGCGGCGCGACCTCGCACACCTCCATCCTCGCCCGCAGCATGGCGATCCCGGCCGTGCTCGGCCTGGAAAATGCCCGCGGGCTGATCCGCGATGGCGAGCAACTGATTGTCGACGGCCTGCGCGGTGTCGTCATCGTCAATCCGGACCAGCGGGTGCTCGATGAGTACCAACTGCGCAAGGAACAGATCGAGCTAGAAAAGAGCAAGCTCAAGCGCCTGAAAACCGCAAAATCGGAAACGATCGACGGTGTTTCAGTGCAGTTGTTCGCCAATATCGAATTGCCGGGCGACGTGCCGGGTGCTCTGGATTCCGGGGCCGAAGGCATCGGCCTGTTCCGCACCGAATTCCTCTTCCTCGACCGCGGCGACATGCCGGACGAGCAGGAGCAGTACGAGGCCTACAAGAAGGTCGTCAAGGGCATGGCTGGCCGCCCGGTCACCATCCGCACCTTCGACCTCGGCGCCGACAAGGACATCAACCCGCAGGGCAATCCAGGCGACCGGGTCAAGACCAATCCGGCCCTCGGCCGGCGAGCCATCCGCCTGTCGCTGTCCGAACCACGGATGTTCCAGGTCCAGCTAAGGGCCATCCTGCGCGCCTCAAAATACGGCCCGATTAAGTTGCTGATCCCGATGCTGGCGCATGCGCACGAAATCGACCAGACGCTGGCCGCACTCGAACAGGCCAAATCCAGCCTGCGCGGCGAGAAGGTCACCTTTGACGAGAATATCGAAGTCGGGGGCATGATCGAAATCCCGGCAGCAGCGCTGGCCATCGGCCTCTTCCTGCGCCGGCTCGATTTCCTGTCGATTGGCACCAACGACCTGATCCAGTACACGCTGGCGATCGACCGCTCCGACGAACAAGTGGCCAGCCTCTACGACCCGCTGCACCCGGCCGTCCTGATGCTGATCGCCCATACGCTGGCGAGCGCCGAAAAGGTCGGCATTCCGGTCTCGGTCTGCGGCGAAATGGCCGGCGACCCGGACCTCACCCGCCTGCTGCTCGGCATGGGTCTGCGCATCTTCTCGATGCACCCCTCGCAGATCCTGAAGGTGAAGAATCGTGTGCTGAAGGCCGAAGTCAACGAACTCGCCCCCAACGTGCGCAAGATCCTGCGTCTTGATGAGCCGACCAAGCTGCGCGAAGCACTGGACAAGCTGAACGCCTGAGAGAACTTGGCTGGGCGCCCCCTCCCCTGTCAAGGGGAGGGTTGGGGAGCGGTTTTGCGGCCGATAGTAAACGGTAAGAAGCTTCCAAAGCCCTTGCTACAGCCGTAGCTGCAGACCTGCACGATGCCCGCCACAAAAAGAGCGTGGCTCACAGGAACAAGCGGGAGTATCAGCGGATTGTTGTCGCCGGCTCCAGCGCAGCGGTTTCCGTCGGCCGCTCGCCACTCATCCCGGCCCGACGCTTGAGGTCTGCCAGCACCTGGGTCGAGCTGGCGCGCGAGGCAGCCACTTGTTCACGGCGGTCGCGCTCGTCGATCAAGGCCAGCGCCTGCTGGCGCCAGGCCACCATCTTCGGTTCATGCTCATGGTGCATGTGGTGTTTGCGATACATGGTGAACCAGCGATGCGCCTCGGCTTCATCAGCCGCCACCCCTTGACCCAGCTGGTACATCAGCCCGATCTGGACCTGCGACACCTTGTCACCCTGCTCAGCCGCCTTGCGGTACCACTGCATGGCCGTGGCGTAGTCGAGCCGAACCCCGTCGCCATGCTGATGGATCACCGCCAGATTGTAGGCCGCATCGATATTCCCCTTGCCTGCCCAGTCCTGCCAGATCGCGACGGCCTTGGCGGTATCCCCGCCCTTGTGCAGCATTGCCGCCTGCCGGAGATCGTCATCGGCAGAGCCTGCCAGGACAGCCAGACTGGCTACTGAAAAATACAAGGCGAGACAAAGGCGGGGCAGCATTTGCGACATGGGAAGTCTCCAAAAAAAGCTCCCGCGCCCGAATGCATTCATGGGGAAAATCGACAATCGGGGCAGATGGCGCGGGAAGGCCAGAATCCTAAGCCGCCCCCACCTCCTTTGGAATTAGACAAATTGTCGCGCGACAATTTGTCGCATTCCCAGCCCCCTCCAACTCCCGGAGAATTAGCCTCCGCTTAAATACCAATAAATCAGGGAGAGCTTCATGGGGTATCGCATCCGTCCTTTGGCCGCCGCTATGGCTGTGGCCTTTTCTTCGTCGACCTGTTGGCAAGCGGCGAATGCCCAGACCAGCCAGGTCTTGAACGAAGTCGTCGTCTCCGCCAACAAGCCGGAAGAGGCAACGGTTGCACGTACTATTGGAGCTCCCCAGATCGCCCCCATGCGCTCCGCAACCAGCGACACCGCCAGCCTGCTACGCGACGTGCCGGGTGTCAGCCTGAATACGGGTGGCGGCGTTTCCGGCCTGCCGGCTATCCACGGCCTGGCCGACGACCGCATCCGGATCAAGGTCGATGACATGGACCTGATCTCGGCCTGCGGCAACCACATGAACCCGCCACTCTCCTACATCGATCCGAGCAGCGTCGGAACGATCAAGGTCTACGCCGGGATTTCGCCGGTCAGCGTCGGCGGCGACAGCATCGCCGGGACAATCAAGGTGGAATCGGCCACCCCGGAGTTTGCCGCTGAAGGCCAGCCGCTGCTGACCAAGGGCGAACTGGGCGGTTTTTACCGCAGCAACGGCAACGCCGTTGGTGGCAATGCCTCGGCGACCATCGCCACCGAACAACTGAGCATCAGCTACAAAGGCTCGACCGTCGAATCCGCCAACTACAAGGCTGGCGGTGACTTCAAGCCGGCTGGTCTGAGCTATGCCACAAGCGCCCAGGTGCCAAACGCCTCCACCCGCTACCTGGCGGGTGATGAAGTCGGCTCCTCGCTGTACAAGGCGACCAACCATCTCATCGGCATCGCTGCCCGCAGCGCCAACCATCTGTTCGACCTGAAGATCGGCTTCCAGGACATCCCCTACCAGGGCTTCCCCAACCAGCGCATGGACATGACCGGCAACGAAAGCCAGCGCGCCAACCTGCGCTATACCGGCCAATACAACTGGGGCACCCTGCAGGCCCGCCTGTACCACGAGCACACCCGTCACAAGATGAATTTCCTCGAAGACAAGGCCTATTACTACGCCAACAATGCGCAGGGCATGCCGATGGATACCGAGGGCAAGAATACCGGCGCCGTGCTCAAGGCCGATATCGCCCTGAACGAGCGCGACCTGCTGCGTGTCGGTGGCGAGTACCAGCGCTATCGCTTCGATGACTGGTGGGTTCCCTCAGGCACCGGCGGCATGTCGCCCAATACTTTCTGGAGCATCAACAACGGCGAACGCGACCGCTACGCCCTGTTCGGCGAATGGGAAGCCGCCTGGACACCGCAATGGCTGAGCCTGTTCGGCGTCCGCAATGAAACCGTCAAGATGGATAGTGGCCCGGTGGCCGGCTATAACGCCAATTACAACGGCGACGCCAATGCCTTCAACGCCAAGGATCGCAGCAAGACCGACAATAACTGGGATCTGACCGCTCTGGCCCGCTACACCGCCAGCCAGACCCAGACCTACGAGTTCGGTTACGCCCGCAAGACACGTTCGCCCAACCTCTACGAGCGTTTTGCCTGGTCCACCGGTGGCATGGCCATGAACATGATCAACATGGTCGGCGATGGCAACGGCTATGTCGGCAACGTCGATCTCAAGCCGGAAGTCGCCCACACCATCAGCGCGACCGCCGACTGGCACGACGCAGAGCGCCAGAACTGGGGCTTCAAGGTCACCCCGTACTACACCTATGTTGAGGACTACATCAACGCCCGGCGCTGCACGACGGCCGACGGCGCCTGGGCCGGCCAGCCCTGTACTGTCGCCGCCAACCAGACGCGAACCAACAACTTTGTCTTCCTGAAGTACATCAATCAGGATGCCCGCCTGTACGGCCTCGACGTTTCCGGCTACTTCCCGCTCGCCAAGACCGCCGGCTTCGGTAGCTTCACGGCCAGCGGCATGCTCAACTACGTCCGCGGCAAGACGGCCAGCGGCAAGGATGACGACCTTTACAACATCATGCCGCTCAACACCAAGCTGGCGATTGCCCACCAGCTGGGCAACTGGAACAGCACGGCAGAAGTCGTGATCGTTGATGGCAAGAAGGATGTTGCGCAGGAACGCAACGAGCTGAAGACGCCGGGCTATGGCCTGTTCAACCTGCGCACCAGCTACACCTGGAAGCAGGTCCGCTTCGACCTCGGCATCGACAACGTCTTCGACCGCCTCTACTACCACCCGCTGGGTGGCGCCTATGTCGGTCAGGGCACGACCATGCCGCCGCTGCATGCCAACTCGCCTTACGGTATCTCGGTTCCGGGCATGGGCCGTTCGATCTATGCGGGCATGAACCTGAAGTTCTAATCCCCAGTCCGCAAGCAACCCCGGCCCCGTGCCGGGGTTTTGCCTTTTCTGGCCAAGGAAATTTTCCATGCAACCTCCGCTCACCGATCACTCCCGCAGCACGCTGGATCTTCCGCCCGGATCACTGCTCTACCCGGCCGGCAGCCTCGGGCAACCGTGGCGCTTGAGCGAAGGCATCGTCCGTTTCGATAGCGTGGCAAAGCAAGGAGAGGCGACATTTGCCAGTCTCGCCATCGCCGGCGACATCCTCGGCTGCGAAACCCTGCTTTTCGGCTGCTACACCTTCCGCGCTACCGCACTGACTCAGTGTCGCCTGACCCCCTGGCCGGAAGGCGCTGAAGCAGCCGACAGCACATCGCTGCTCACCTCGCTGGCCAAGGCTCAGCAACGGGCTGCAGAACTGGTGGCCCTGCGCGGCGGACAAGCCACCGACCGCGTCCTCGGCCTGATTCGATTGCTCGCCGACCAGGCCGGCCGCGTTGTCCTGCCGACCCGCCAGGACATTGCCGACATCACCGATCTGCGTTTCGAAACGATCTCTCGCATCGTCAAGCAACTGGAACGCAGCGAGATCATCCGATCGATCCGCATCGATGGCGTCCATGCCACCCGCAGCTTCACTCTGGGTGCCACCAGCGCCTAAAACACTTGCCTCCCGAGCCGTTGCGCCCGGGGTGCGACAATTTGCCACATTCACGCGCACCGGCACGCTCCGTATCATTCGATCCTAAATTACTGTTTCATAAGCATTTTTTGATACAAATCAATTAGGATTCAATGATGAAGAGTTTTGCACTCGCGCCGCTGGCGCTGGCAGTCCTTTCGGCTTTTGCCTCTACCCAGGTCGCGGCAGCTGACGCATCTCTGGCCGAAGTGACTGTTACTGCCACGCGTGAAGGGCAACTGATCAGTGAAACGCCGGCCACCGTCGGCGTCATCAAGGAAAAGGCCCTGCGCGAGGTCAAGCCGACGCATCCGAGCGAAATCATGGGCCAGGTCGCTGGCGTCTGGGTCAACGTGACCGGCGGCGAAGGCCACCAGACGGCGATCCGCCAGCCGCTGACGACAAATCCTGTTTACCTCTACCTTGAAGACGGCGTACCAACCCGCTCGACCGGCTTCTTCAACCACAACGCCCTGTACGAGGTGAACCTGCCGATGGCCGGCGGCATCGAGATCAACAAGGGCCCGGGCAGTGCGCTCTACGGTTCCGACGCCATCGGCGGCGTGGTCAATGTGCTGACCCGCAAGCCGCCCACCAAGCCGGAAATCGAAGGTTCACTCGAAGGTGGCAGCTACGGCTGGGCGCGGGCCATGGTCTCCGGTGGCAGCGCTTTCGGCAACCACGCCTTCCGGGCCGACCTCAACCTGAGCCACACCGACGGCTGGCGTGACAAGACGGCCTATGACCGCCAGAGCGGCACCCTGCGCTGGGACAGCGCCATCGGCGATGACGCGACGCTGAAAACCGTCGCCACCTTCTCCAAGATCGACCAGCAGACGGCCGGCAGTTCGGCCATCTCGAAAAACGATTACGACAGCAACCCGAAGACCAATTACACCCCGATCTCGCTGCGCAAGGTCGACGCCTTCCGGCTATCCAGCGCCTACGAAAAGGAGTGGGGAAACTCTCTGCTCAGCATCACCCCCTACTACCGCAATGATTCGATGGACCTGCTGGCCAACTGGTCGCTGTCCTACGACCCGACCATCTACACCACCGAGAACCAGTCCTTCGGTGCCCAGATCAAGTATCGCCATGACTTCGAGCCGCTGCGCACCCGCTTCATCGTCGGTATCGACCTCGACCACAGTCCGGGCAGCCGCGTCGAAAACCGGATCAGCACGACCTCGACCGGCAGCGGCTACACCAGGGTCTACACCAGCTACACGATGGGTGCCCGGGTCTATGACTACGACGTCACCTATCAGGGCGTTTCACCCTATGTCCATGGCGAGATTTCGCCAATCGACAAGCTGCGCATTACCGCTGGCCTGCGTCAGGACCATGTCACCTATCGCTTCGACAACCGCTATGGAACCTCACCGGTCGTCGTCGGTTCCGCCTATTACGGCCAGGTCGCCGATGGCGATCTGAGCTTCAACCATCTCAGCCCGAAACTGGGCGCCACCTATGCCTTCAGCGACTCGCTGAACGCCTTCGCCGCCTACAACCACGCTTTCCGCGCCCCGTCCGAAGGCCAGCTCTTCCGGCCATCCGTGGCCTCCAGCATCGCCGCCGCCAATGCCGCAGCTGCCGCCTCGCGCAACCTGAAACCGATCAAGGTCGACAGCGTCGAAACCGGCCTGCGCGGCAAAATCAGCCAGGCCGTGAATTACGAGGTATCGGTCTATTACATGACCAAGAACGACGACATCCTGAGCTACCGTGATCCGGTCACCAACATCACGACCCCCACCAATGCCGGCAAGACGCTGCACAAAGGTGTCGAAATCGGCCTTGGCGTCCAGATCGCGTCCGCCTGGCGCCTCGACACCGCGCTCTCGCACGCCAAGCACACCTACGGAAACTGGCGCGTTGGAGCGATCGATTACACTGGCAAGGAAATGGAACTCGCTCCCCGCACCATCGCCAACACCCGCCTGACCCGGGGCGACGCCAGGACCGGCATGGTCCAGGCAGAATGGTTGCACTTCAGCAGCTGGTGGTCCGATCAGGCCAACACCACAAAGTACGATGGTCATGACCTGCTCAACCTGCGCGGCGCCTATCCGCTGTACCGCGATGTCAGCCTGTTCGGCAACGTGCATAACGTGACTGACCGTCGTTATGCGGAGAGCACCGGAACGCAAACCTCCGGTGGAGTGATCTACCCGACCTTCGCCCCCGGCCTGCCGCGCACCTTTACCGTCGGAATCCAGGCCAAATGGTAGGAATCTCGGCACGCAGTACCGCCTTGCTGGCCGCCCTGCTGCTGGCCGGGACGGTGGCCGCACATGACCATGCCGATCATGGTGCAGTGGATGCCAAGCCGGCGCCCAAAGGAGACTACGCCAAGGTCTGGCTGGAAAAGCAGCAAACCGCCCCCCGCCTGGCGATTGCCGCGCAATTTGACGCGGCAGGCCGGCTCTGGCTGGCCCGTGTCGTCGGACAGCAGATCTTTGTCAGCCATTCCAGTGATACCGGCAAGACCTTCAGCGAAGCGGTTACGGTCAATCGCCAGCCCGAACTGATTTCGGCTGACGGCGAAGCCCGTCCGCAGATCGGCGTCGTCGGACAACGGGTCTACGTCAGTTGGACACAGGCGTTGCCGCAACCCTTCGCCGGGCACATCCGGTTCTCCGTCTCCGAAGATGGCGGCCAGTCTTTCAGCGACCCCATCACCATCAATGACGACAGCCGCCCGATCACGCACCGCTTCAACGCCATGCTGGCCGATGCCCGGGGCGTAACGCTGGCCTGGATCGACAAGCGGGACGGCGCAGGGAATCCGGAGTATCGCGGCGCGGCCATCTACACGGCCCGGTCGACCGATGGCGGTCGCAGCTTTGAAACCAACCGCAACCTGGCTAACCATTCCTGCGAATGCTGCCGTCTGGGCATGGCGGCCGACAGCGACGGTATGACGGTCGTTTTCTGGCGCCAGATCTTCGGCAAGAACGTCCGCGACTTTGCGCTGGCCCGCCTCGATGAGCCGCTGCGCCGCGTTTCCGAAGACGGTTGGGAAATCGATGCCTGCCCGCACCACGGCGGCGCACTGGCCATCGACCGCGAAGGCGGTCGCCACATCGCCTGGTTCACCGGTGCCGAGAAATCCCCCGGCCTGCACTATCGCCGTATCGACGGCGAGACGATGAGCCGCCCGCTGCGCTTCGGCAATCTCGATGCCCAGTCGGGGCACCCGCAAGTGGCGGTCGTCGGCCGCAATGTTGTCCTCGTCTGGCGGGAATTCGATGGCAAGTTCAATCACATCCGCCTGATGCTCTCCCGCGACCGTGGCCAGAACTGGTCAGCTCCGAGCAGCATCGCCCGCACCGCTGGCGCTGCCGACGACCCCTTGCTGCTGACAGATAAAGGCACTCCGTGGCTGGTCTGGAATACCGCCGTCGATGGCCTTAAACGTTCACGGATCGCGCCATGAAACTGTTCTCGTTGTTGATCACGGGATTGCTGTTCGCCGGCCTTGCCCAGGCCGAGATGCGCCCCTTCGTCAGCGGATCGCTGCAAAAGATCGAACGCGAGCAAAAAGGCAAACCCTTCATCCTCGCCTTCTGGTCGGCCAGCTGCACGCATTGCCCGGCCGAACTCAAGGCGCTCGGCGAGCTGGTCCGCAAATATCCGAAACTGGAGCTGATCCTCGTTGCCGCCGATACGCCAGCCGAGGTCCCGGAGCTGGAGCAACTGGCACAAGGCTACGGCGTTGCTTCACAGGCTCGCTGGGTCTTTGCCGACGCCCAACCCGAGCGCCTGCGTTACGAAATCGACCGCCGCTGGTATGGCGAACTGCCGCGCACCTACTTCTATGATGGACGGCAGCAACGCAAGGGACACTCCGGCGTCTTGCCAGCAGAGCAACTCGAACAGTGGGTCGTCGAACACGTAAAATAGAAAGATGTCTGCCGAGCAACTCCTCCATTTCGATTCCGAACTGCCCGAATGGCGCAGGAGTGGCCGCTTTTTCCTGATTGCCATCGGCCTTCACGCGGCTGTGCTGGCCTACCCGCTCGGACAGGCCATCAGCCGCCTCGACATACCGCCCCCCGGCCCGCTCACCGTCAAGCTGATCGAAGCACTGCACCCCGCGCCGACCCCACAGCCAGTCGCCGCCCCAACGCCACAAGCGGCACCGGTTGCTCCCGCCACTCCGAAGCCTCGGCCGGTACTGGCGATGACGCCGGAGCAACAAGCACCAAGTGCCAGCACGCCGACAGTCGCCGCACCACCGCTTGCCGCGCCAGAGCCCGCTGCACGTGCTGCAAGCAATCCCGGCCCCGCCACGCCCACGGCCGCACCGATCACCGCAGCCCGCTTCAATGCGGCCTACCTGAACAATCCGGAACCCAAATACCCGCTGCTATCGCGCCGACTGGGCGAAGAGGGCAAGGTCCTGCTCAAGGTCAAGGTAAGCAGCGAAGGACTGGCCGCCACGGTCGACCTCGAAAAGAGCAGCAACTTCGACCGTCTCGACGAAGCCGCCCGGCAAGCCGTGGCTCGATGGCGCTTTATTCCGGCCAAACGCGGCGACGAGCCGATCGAGGCATCGGTCATCGTGCCGATCGTCTTTCGTCTGGATAGCTGAGAAAAAGGGAAACCGGAATTGACGACGGGGACCGAAGTCCCCGCCGGCTATCTTTGGTAACAAGGCTCTAGCAGCCCCGGCTAACCGTTTTTAGGCGGCAATAGCGAATTG
>JAGTRS010000048.1 GCA_018262195.1 Pseudomonadota bacterium
CGGCATCATCGTCGATAGCGGCAAGTTCCCGTGGGCCGAGCACAAGGCCAAGTTCAAGCGCCTCAACGAGCCGGACGTTTCCTACCACGGCGTCGTCTACACCGAAGCCCTCGGCCCTGCTGCCTACATCGGCCGCGCCCGCGTCGTACCGCTGCGTAACATGGGTGCCGCGATCAGCCCGTTCAATGCCTTCCTGATTCTCCAAGGTATCGAAACCCTGGCCCTGCGCATGGACCGCATCTGCGAGAACTCGCTGAAGATCGCCCAGTTCCTGCAGAACCATCCGAAGTGCAGCTGGGTCAACTACGCCGGCCTGCCCGACCACAAGGACCACGCACTGGTCCAGAAGTACATGGGCGGCCGCGCCTCCGGCATCCTGAATTTCGGCGTCAAGGGTGGCCGCGAAGGCGGCGGCAAGTTCCAGGACGCACTGAAGCTGGTCACCCGTCTGGTCAACATCGGCGACTGCAAGACCCTGGCCTGCCATCCAGCCTCGACGACACACCGCCAGCTGTCGCCGGAAGAACTGGCCAAGGCCGGGGTTTCCGAAGACATGATCCGCCTGTCAGTGGGTATCGAACACGTCGACGACATCATCGCCGACCTTGATCAGGCACTGAACGCCGCCTGATCGTTGGCACTCGGATAAAACCCGGCCCTGAGCCGGGTTTTTTTCATCTACTGTGCCATGCAGCCATTGCGAGGATTCAGATCGAGGTTGCGGTCAATCTTCGAGCTATTCTGACTGATGCTTGTTCAGACGAGCGACATTCGGAATGAGGATCCGTTTCCCTTCAACCTTGATCAAGCCGAGATCACTCAATTCATGAAGGATGCGAGAGAAATGTTCTTGGGTCAGGTTGAGACGAGAGGCAATCACCCCTTTATTGACGTGAAGTTCGAGAACGACGTTCTCTTCGCTGAGCTGACTTTCCTGCAGTTCATGCATCAGGTAGCCGATGATGCGCTGCTTGCCTGTGTGCAAGGAATATCCCTCGACATCGAGCATCAATTGATGCATCCGCATCGCCATTCCGGCCAGCATCTTGCGGACAAAACCGTGGTCCCGCCCCAGTTCATCGAGGATCACTGCCTTGGAAACATGAAGCAACAGACTGCTGCTCAAGGCTTGTGCCGAGACTGGGTAGGGTTTATCCAAAAACATGATCGCTTCGCCGAAGCTTTGCCCTTGTTCCACGACCTCGACAACCTTATCGACGCCTTGCGTCGAAGAGAACGATAGCTTGACCTGTCCAAATACCAGAACATGAAAGCCTTTACAGGGATCTCCCCGGTAGAAAAGCATGTCACCTTTGTCGCAGCGCAATTCGCGCGCGCCTTTGGCAATCTTCGATATTTCATCTGCCCCCAAACCATTAAAAAGGGCAATGCGACTCAAATGGGTTTCGATATTGATTGGCTGATAATCTCGCACGCACATTCCTCTTGAATTGTTTGCCGGGAAACTGGCCGTGGCGGCTTTACGAATACATCTCGCCTGTCATCTAACTGATTGGACTGCCGCCAATGTCGATAATTCAACACTGATCGCATCCATCAGCATCTGAATGTCATTACCATTACGATCGCCTTCCCTGCCTTGGCGCAACGCATCCTCCAGATCTTTTGCCAGACTGGAAATCTGCTCTGCGCCTATCGTGGCAGCCGTGCCTTTCAGGGTATGAACAAGGCGATCCGCTGACTCATAGTGCCCGCTGGCCAGCATATCGCTAAGGCGAGCAATGTCGTCTCCGTGGGAAGCGACGAATTTCTGCATCAACCCAAGAAACTTGACGACGTTTCCGCGGACCATGGAAAGCCCCCTGACCAGATTGAGTCCAGAAATTCCAGCCAGGCGAGCCAGTGCTTCCTCGGCGTCGACCTCGTCCGATTCTGCAAGAGTCACAGGCAACACCGCGAGGTTTGTCGCCAAGGACTCGTCTGTCCTGCCGTCATTTTTGACGGGGAGCCACTTGAATAGCGCAGCGTAGAGCAAGGCAGGCTCAACTGGTTTGGCAACGAAATCATTCATGCCGGCTGCTTCACAGGCACGCCGGTCATCATCGAAGGCATTTGCCGTCATCGCCAGGATTGGCCGACTTTTCCATCCGTCCAGCAGGCGGATTTTCCGGCTCGCCTCTAGTCCATCCATGTTGGGCATCTGCATATCCATCAGGATCAGCTCGTAGGTATTGCTTCTTGCCATCTCGAGAGCTTCCAGACCATCGGCGGCCGTATCAACGGCGAGTCCGACCGCGTGCAGCAACTCCAGCGCAACCTCCTGGTTGATCACGTTATCCTCGGCGAGCAACACACGTGTCCCCCGGTGATTCTGTCGCAACAGATTTTCGGCATTCGCGCCCAGCTTCGCCGGTTCATTTGGCATGACTCCGTGTCCTCGTTGGAGACGAGCGGTAAACCAGAACCTGCTGCCGCGACCTGGCGTACTCTCGACCCCCGTCTCGCCCCCCATCATCAGCGCCAGGCGCCGGGTAATAGCCAGCCCAAGCCCGGTTCCACCGTAGGTTCGGGTGGTTGATGCTTCCGCTTGTTCGAATGTCTGGAACAATCGGCCAATCTGCTCCTGAGTCAGACCAATTCCGGTGTCCTCGACCTCAAAGCGTACCAGCAGCTCATCCCCACGCTCATCAAGCAATAGCGCCCGCAAGGCGATGCTGCCTTTCTCTGTAAACTTGATCGCATTTCCTGCATAGTTCAGCAGGCTCTGGCGAAGGCGTGTCGGGTCACCGCGCAACCAAAGAGGGACCGAATCGCGATCAAGCTCAATGCTCAACCCCTTGGTCCGCGCTGCTTCGCCAATGATGGAATGAACGTTGTCGAGAATGGCAGAAAGATGAAAGTCCGTGCTTTCCAGCAGGAGCCGGCCAGCCTCGATTTTCGAAATATCCAGGATGTCATTGAGAATCGACAGCAGGTGCCGACCTGCATTGTCGATCTTGTCCAGTCGCTTGATCTGCTCGGGCGTAGCGCCAGCGTGACGAATGAGATGGGTGAGGCCGATGACGGCATTCATCGGCGTCCGGATTTCATGGCTCATATTGGCCAGGAAGACACTCTTCGCCCTATTCGCTTGTTCGGCCTCTTCGGCTCGAACGGCCAGCGCCGCATTCAGAGCCTCGATTTCGTCGGAATGCTGAGCCAGTATGGTGTGTGCATCGCCCAACTCGCGCGTCCGCGTTTCGATCAACATCTCCAGATGATGCCGATGCCGGTCAAGCTCCTCGGCATCCCGCTTGGCTACGGTGATATCGAAGGAAATACGACAGATGAAGCTGGCAGTCCCCGATGCATTCAGAATCGGGAACATATGGACCATGAATATCCTCGGCTCGCCATCGACCGGAACAATTTCTTCGATGGATTGCCTGACCATCGACTGCAACAAGCGTTCGTCGTTGCTCCTGATCTGGCGAGCCGTCTCCAAAGGGTAAAGATCGCAGTCAGTCTTGCCGATGATCTCCGCTTCGCTTAGATGATGCAGGCGCTGGAAGTTCGGATTGGCCAGCGCATAACGTCCGTCGACATGCTTCAACGAAAGCGCAGAAGGAGAATTTTCAACAATCGCCGCCAGTTTGAAATCCCGTTCGAGCAGTGCCTGCTCGGCCTGGCGACGCTCGGTCACATCCCGTGAAATGATGATGAAGCGCGAGTCATCACCGGCTGGCATGGCTTTCTTGGCAGCCGACAACTCGAACCAGCGGGCACCTTCCGAAAAATCAAGCCGGATGATCTTGCCAAAGGAAGATCCCCACCGGTCTGCCTCCGCAATGGCCGACATCACCACTTCAGCAGCCTCCTCCGACAACACCTCGCTGACAGTACGGCCCAGTAGCATGTCCTTCTGCTCGGCCAGCAAGCTCGGGGCCTGGGCCCAGACAGCCAGATAGGTGCCTTTCTGATCCACATCGAACATCAGGTCGGGAATGGCCTGCAGCGTTGCCGACAGATCCGAATTCAGCGACCGAATGGTGTCATCAGCGACCTTGCGATCAGTGATGTCCTCTGAAAAAACGACAATGCCACCGACAATACCGCCGCGGCCATACCAGGGACGAACCTCCCAACGCAGCCACTGCACGCATCCGTCAGCCCGCTCGAAGCGATCCTCATCGGACCGGATAACCTCGCCTGCCATGGCCCGTCGATGAATAGCCTTCCAGCTTTCGGGAATCTCGGGGAATATCTCGTAGTGTCCCAAACCGAGGATTTCACGTTCGCCCAGGTGGTAGTCATCCAGCCAGCGGCGACTGACAGCGAGATAGCGCATTTCACGGTCGAACATGGCCAGCGCCGCCGGCGCATGCGAGATGAACAACTGCAAACGCTCTTCGCTCTCCCGCAAGGCTGCTACGGCAGAAAGGCGGGAGTCCATGAGTTCATCAAGCAGAGTTCGCGCTGCCGTTATTTCCGTAATGTCGAGCGGCGAATGTTCAGCGTTGGATTGTTGTGACGGAATGATTGACGTAACGGCTCTGGCCAGCCGACGGCTGGCAAGCTTCCCACCAACAATGCTGATCAGTGCCGCCCCAAGCAAGGCGATGCCGAGCATCATGCCGGCAGAAAAAATCGGTAACAGGTAGGTCTCCCGAGGGATTCGGATCATTACCGACCACGGCGAGACCGTTGAACGGACGACGAAATGATCACCCAAATCATCATCGATAGTGGAGATTTGCCCGGATGCTCCCACCCGGGCAATCACCTCCCGTGTGCCATCCAGAATGCTCATTCCCCAATCAGCGGGGAGCGAAACACGTTCAAGACGGCTTTGAAACTGCTCAGTCTCGATGGTCGTCAACATCAGATAGGCAGCTTTTCCCTCCCGGTAGATCGGCACCGCAATGCCAATCAATGGCTTTGGGCTGACCGTGCCGATAAACATGTCGCCAACGGCTGGCTTGCCGGATTCCAGCGCAGTGACTACCGCCGAGTGCCCGGTTGGCCTTGGCAATTTGGGTAGCGACGCGCCGAATGGCGAACGGGTATTGAAGAGTATCTGCTTGCCAGCGTCCGCGAAAACAACATGACTGCCAAAACTTTGCTGGAACCCTTTGGCTTCGCTGTAGAGCTTCTCCCACTGCGCCTCATGATCAACCATGGGCGACAAGGCGAGCATCTGCAGGCCACTGATGCGCGCTTCCAGTTCCTTGTCGAGTGCGGCGACAAAGTTATTGGCCATGTTCCTGATCGTCGCATCACGCTCGGACTGAATGAACCTGACATGCGCAAAGGCCAGATAAGCTGCCAAAAAAAGCAGCGGCAGGACGCATAGCCAGATCAGGCGAGTAAGAAACCTGTGCAGAGACATCCCGCCCGGCTTGCCTGCCGGGTGCCGGTCGGAGGAAGACCTAGAAATACTCATGAATGATGGTCACGCCGTGCAGTTTCCAGCTCTCGCTTGTTGCGGGGTCCGCTAGCCTTCTGGAGGGTGCGGGCTCAATTCATTATTTCGGAAAAATCCTGGCCGATGCCCACCCTCTCGGAAGCTTGCGCCAGTCACCAGACAGATAATGAAATGAGTCGACGGCTTTGTCTGTCAGCGTTCAACTACAAACGAAAACATTTCAGACTTGGCCGTGAAGGATGGCCAGCGAGACCAGTTCGGCATTGCTCTTGAGGCCAAGTTTTTCCAGCAAGCGACGGCGGTAAGTGGTCACGCTCTGTGTGCTGACGCCCAGCCTTGCAGCGATTTCCAGAATGCTGGTTCCTTCTGCCAAGGCCTGCATGACCTCCAGTTCGCGCCGTGACAAGGCTTTGAACGGATTATCCCCAGCAGCCAGATCCGGCACGTTCCGACTCCGCCCCGAAAAACTGCTGCCACCAGCAAGGATGCGCCGAATGGCTCTCAGCAGATCACTTTCCTCTGCATCCTTGCCGATAAAGCCCTGGGCGCCAGCATGCCTTACGTATTCGACATACTGGCTAGCCGAATACATCGAAAAAAACAGTACCGGCAACTTGATTCCATCAGCCCGCAACGACTCAAGCACCTGAATGCCACGACGAATGGGCAGCGCGATATCGAGGATGAGCAAATCCGCCAATTCGGTACGAGCCATGGCTTCTGCCTCAGCACCATCGACAGCCTCACCGACCACCTGCAGATCGGTTGTCCGAGAAAGGATGTCGCGCAACCCCTGGCGCACCACCTGATGATCGTCGGCAATGATGATCCGCGCGCTCATTGCCCTGCAACCTGGGGAACGTTGATTGTTATCACGCAAGCACCTGGCCCCGATGAGATGCTCACTTCACCGCCATGTCTGGCCACCCGCTCCCGGACTCCGGCCAGGCCAAAGCCCCGGGTTTTCTTTTTTTCCGAGAACCCGAATCCATTGTCGGCCACCCGCAAGCGCAGCGAATGGCGAGCACTTGAAATGCTGACGCGAACAGCAGTCGCCCCGGAATGCTTGGCAACGTTGGTCAGCAATTCCTGAAAAATCCGGAACAGATCAATACTGAGTTGTTCAATTGGCTCTGCAGACAGGCGCCCAAAACGTCCACTGGTCTGAATCCCGACCATCCCCGACCACTCCCGCAAGTACCAGCGGCAGGTGGGGATCAGGCCAAGGTCGTCGAGCGCCGGGGGGCGAAGGCGGTCACAGATACTCCTGGCCGCATCATTGGCCTGCGAGACAAGCGATTTGATCCGGGTGACTTCAGTGGCAACCTGCACTTGATCGCCAATCTGGAGATTCAGCGCATCAATGCGAAAACCGATCGCGGTGAGAACGGCCCCCAGTTCATCGTGAATTTCCCGAGCGATTGCCTTTCTTTGCTCCTCCCGGACACGATCATTTTCTGCAAGAAGGTCATGCAGTTGAGCGCGTGAAGCTGCCAGTTCCTGCTCGGCCTGCTTGCGGACCGAGATGTCGCGACCCACCGACTGGATTTCATGAAGACAGCCGGCCGCATCAAAGAAACCGCGATTCACGAACTGCATCCAGTGTTCGCTGCCGTCGGCCGCATAAACCCTGTTTTCAATGGTCACAACAGGATTGTCCGATGAAAGCGAAGACAGCTTCTCTTCAATCATGGCGATATCATCCGGATGCGCCACCGGGTGCCAGCTCCGACCGCTCAGCGCCGCCTCTGTCTTGCCAAAGAAGCGACAGTAAACTTCGTTGACGAAAATCATGGTGCCATCGGGACGGTAACGCCCGATCAGCTCCGTCTGGTCTTCGACCACCGTGCGATAACGCTCCTCGCTTGCCCTGAGTGCAATTTTCGCCTCCTTGACCGGAGTAATGTCGGAAACCAGCACATAGAAACCCTTAACCTCGCCGTCGACGACATCAGGAATGTACTCAGCCAGCGAATGGCGGATACGGCTCCCGTCTGGTGAGGGAATCTGTCGTTCAAAAGTCTGTTTCTCGCCGCGCAATGCAGCTTCAATATAGGGAAGGTTCAGGCGATAGCGTTCGTCGCCAATCACTTCCCGGATATGCATACCCGGAACCTGTCGAGGATCGATCCCGAACCAGGACTGATAAGCGTGGTTAGCAAAACGGTTACGCAGGTCACGATCCCAATATCCGATCATGGACGGAATGTTGTCGAGAATGGACTGCAGGTGGCGCCGGACGTTTTCCCGCTCCTGTCCGGCTACGAGCTCCTTCGTCGCGTCACGCAAGCTTCCTATGCAATGGGGTACACCATCCAGTTGCACCAGGGAGGCCGAGAAGTATCCCTGACGAACCTCGCCATCCTTGCGTCGAATAAGCATCGGCATTTCCCGAATGAGCTCACCGGCAGCAATCCTTGAAAAGGCCTCGGCGCGTTGCCGCTCATCAACCCATGTCGCCAGTTCGGCGGATGTCCGGCCAACCACTTCGGCATGCTCGTAGCCGATGATTTCCAACAAAGCATCATTGAAATCGACGATCACACCATCGCTTAAGCGCGTGATGCCAATGCCGACCGGGCTAAGCATCAGGATGGTATCTAGTCGAAGCTGGCTTTCAGCCAGTTTCCGATTCAGCACATCCGATGTCTCAATATTTTTCACCGTTGAACTTTCACTTTTCTACAAAAGGCGCAATTTGAAGCGGGCGGCGAAAGAATACCGCAGACGATGTATTTCAGTGAGCAAGCAATCGACCCCACGTGCTTTGCGCACCGGGGAAATATGAGCTGACCTTCTTCAGACCGTTAAATTGAACATGCCACAGTGATATGCTGAACAGAGCACTCGAATATTCCTGCCCGTTGCCCACACTCAACTGAAGGAGCACAAAAATGCTGACTCCAACCCAGAAGCAAACCGCCCAATCCATTGTCAATCTTTTCGAAACAGGCGCAGTTCTCGGGCATTACGGCAACGTCACGGTGATTCCCGGAGACACTGGCCACCTGACCTTTGGTCGCTCACAAACGACGCTCTGCTCGGGCAATCTGCTCAACTTGCTGCAACGTTATTGCAGCAACGATGGCGCCCGCTTTGGCGACAGGCTAGCAGCCTGGCTGCCCCGTTTTGAAGATGTCGATCTTTCGCTCGATGACGACCTGTATCTGCACAACATCCTGCGCGCCACTGCCGACGATCCTGTGATGCGTGAAACCCAGGACATTTTCTTCGATGAGGTCTATTGGCAGCCGGCGGCCAGAGCAGCCGAAAGCTTCGGCATCAAGTCGGCGCTCGGCGTCGCCGTGGTTTACGACAGCTTGGTGCATGGATCGTGGAAAAAAATGAGCGAGCGAACCAGCCAGAACGCCGGGAGTCTGGCCACATTGGGCGAGCGAAACTGGATCAAGGCCTATCTTGAAACCCGACGCTCGTGGCTGGCAAACAATACGCGCAGCGATCTGCGCGCCACGACCTACCGCATGGATGCCTTCCTGCGACTGATCGACCAGGGCTACTGGGGCCTGGCGCTCCCGCTGGTCATCCGCGGCGAGGAAATCTCGCAGGCCACACTGCGTGCGGTGCCTCCCGGCTGTTATGACGGGCCGCAACCAGGCACCCGCAGCATCGCCTTGCAGACGCCGCTGGCCCGTGGGCTGGACGTCCGTCTGCTGCAACTCGGATTGTCAGGGCGCGGTGTGGCCATCAAGGCCGACGGCATCTTCGGCCAGACCAGTGCCAACCTGCTCAAGCGTTATCAGGCCAGCCAGGGTCTACCAGCCAATGGTATCGCCACGCCTCAACTGATCAGCGAATTCGTCGATTAAGCAAAGCTCAGGAATTCAGCGGCTCGTCCTCTGGCGGCAGAACGGGCTGGGGCACACTCGTCGCGTACAACACGCCTGCGCAGCAGCCAAAGAAGGCAACGACCGCAGCCAGGCTGGGTGTCCAGGTGTCGCCCAACCCTTTGGTTAGCCAGAACCAGACAAAAAAGCCGGCGGCCGGCAACATCATCAGTGCGCAAAGGCCGGCACAGATGAGGGCAATCTTGTGCCCGATGTGACGCGGTTTTCTAATCATTCTGTTTCCTCGACCTTCAGCCATATCGAACGGTTATCGCGGGCATCACTGGTACCGACGCTGAAAGCGCCCCCCTGCTGCCCGGCGGCCTGCCTGCCACTGCCACCGAGTTCGATCCATTCGCCCAATGTGCCGGATACGGTCGTTGCCAGACGCTGGGAACTGACGGCGCCACGGCCATACGCAGGGTCGAAGCTCTCGGCCTGTTGTGAGATTTCCAGCGTCACACGCTGGCCATTGACGCGTGGGGTCGCATAGAAGCCGCTACCGATGTCGCGATAGACAAGGCCTTCATTGACCATGGCGCCACCCGGCCCGACGATCATCTGGCGCATCGGAACCGCCAGCGAACGACCAACCTGGATGAAGGCCCGCCCGCCTTCGACAGTCTGCACCATCTGCGAGGCGCTTTCACCGCGCACGCTCTTCGTATCCCAGACCCGAGCCTCGACGTTGCTGCGCCGCGTGCCGCCGAGCACGACCTGCCCACTCGCCTCGCCGCCACGGGCGCTGTCTTCGGCCTGGCGATTCTGCGAAATACGGATGATGAGACGCCGGCTTGGCGTGTCGATTGATGCCAGCGCCCGCTTGATATCAGCGCGGTTGCGCGGCGAGGCCTTGAGGAAGAGCTGGTTGTTCATGCCGGTCAAGGTACCACCCGGCTCAACCAGTGGCAGCAGGGCGGGCAACACCTCTTCGACGTTCTTGCTCCGCAGCTCGATGATTTCCATCTGCTGAGCCCAAAGCGAGGTGCTGAAAAGGAAGGTCAGCAGCAACAGGATTCGCGCCATCGAGGTGCCTCCCTTGGCAAAGTAAAGTTTCATTCCAGGCACAGGGCGATTCGGTGGCAATCAGACAGATCATCGGCAATCAACCCGACCACTTCGGGATCGGCCCGCCCCTGATCTGCCCGCTCCTGAAGGATCGCCATGATTTTCTCCGGTGTCATCGGCTTGCGGTAAGGGCGCTCCTGGGCCAGCGCCTGAAAGATATCGGCCACATTGATGATCCGTGCCTCAATCGGCAAAGCGGAGCCGCCAACCCGGAACGGATAACCATGGCCATCCGGCGTTTCGTGGTGCAACGATGCCCAGCGCGCAATCTCGGAAATCGCATGCAGCCGCTTCAGGACTTGCAGCGTCCCGTAGCTGTGACTCTTCATGATGTCGAATTCGTGCGCACTCAAGGCACCGTGGCCTTCAATGATTTCATCGGGAATCTGCAGTTTGCCGATATCGTGGAGCAGCCCCGCCACTTCGATCTTTTCGCAGGTGATCGCATCAAGTCCAAAACGCTCGGCAAGATGACGCGACAAGCGGGAAACACCTTGCGAATGCTGCTCGGTATAAGGTGACTTGGCGTCGATAATCCGCGAAAAGATGTTGGCGCACTGCTTGAACTCCGACCAGCCGATCATCCTCAACTCGCCATAGGACTCCATGTCGAGCTGGTATTGCTGCACCCAGTCCGGCTGCAAGGCCAGCCAGAAGGCTTCCCCTTCGGAGATCGCCAGAAAGGCATCGACCAGTTCGGGAGAAAACAGGCGCCCACGCTCATTGGCCAGCCGGGAGCGAATCTGGTCAGTATTCGACAGGATTGTCTGGTCAGCATGGAACGGAGCCGCCAGTACATCGATGCGGTCCGCCAGATAGATCAGATTGGCAAATCGCGCCGTATCACCGGGTAGCGACTGCTGCTCAAGCCAGTCCCAGCGACTATGGTGATAACGGATGATCGTAGCCAGATGAGCCAGCGGCTGAAAATCAGCCAGCAAGTCGTAACCACGAACGCAATGTTCTTCGGCGCCAGACCATTCAAGATCAACCACCAGGCGCCGATGAACCCGGGTCGATGAGACACCGCAGTCATGCAGCAGACCGGCGTCGTAGAGAATGATCTGGTCTGCCTCGGACCATCCCAGATGAATCGCCAGCTCACGGGCCAGCATGCCGACACGGCGACCGTGCATCACATCGTCGACGCCAACCAGATCGACGGTGTTGGCAATGGTCATCACCAATTGCCGGAGGTCGATGGCAAGGTCGGCGGGCAGGAGGGTTTCGGTCATTCCGGTCACATCACGTTGTGCGGCAAGGCGAGGTATTCCTTCGAATTCATTTCGGTCAGGCGGCTGACCGTACGGGCGAACTCACTCGCCTGCGTGCCTTCAGTATAGAGCTGATCGGCCGGACAATCGGCCGTCGCGATCAGCTTGACCCGGTGGTCGTAGAAAACATCGACCAGCCAGGTAAAGCGCCGCGCCTCGGAGGCCTGATGCATGGTCATTTTGGGCACATGGGAAAGCAGCACCGTATGGTAACCGCGAGCGATTTCCAGATAATCGTTTTGTGAGCGAGGGCCGCCACATAGCGTCCGGAAATCGAACCAGATCACACCGTGGCCACGCCGTACCGTATCGATGTTCCGGCCAAGCACCTCGATATGGCCGCCCTTCTTGCCATCTTCACCGGCCACCATCTTGAAATAATCGACCATCTTCTTTTCGGCCGCTGCGTCAGATGGATAGTGATAAATCTCGACCTGCTCCAGTGCCCGCAAGCGATAGTCGACGCCGGCATCGACCTCGAAAACGTCCAGGTGCTTCTTCAAAAGTGCAATGGTCGGCAGGAAGCTCTCGCGATGCAGGCCATTCGGATAGAGCATGTCCGGCGGATAGTTGGAGGTCATGACCAGAATGACGCCCTGGGCAAGCAGCCCGTCCATCAGGCGACCAAGAATCATCGCATCGGCAATATCCGAAACGTGGAACTCATCGAAACACAACAGCCGAACTTCCTTGGCGATGGCCTCAGCCAATCTCAGCATGGGATCAGGTTCGCCCTTGTACTTTTCGAGGTCGCGATGAATCTGCTGCATGAAGGCATGGAAGTGGATGCGCCGCTTGCGTCGATAGGGGACGGAATCGTAGAAACAATCCATCAGAAAGCTCTTGCCACGCCCCACCCCGCCCCAGAAATACACGCCTTTCGGCGGCGTCGGCGGTGAGAGCAGCCGTTTGAAAGTACTGCTGCGGTTGACCTTGAACGCAAGCAGGTTCCCGTAGAGTTGTTGCAAGGCATTGGCTGCTGCCAGTTGAGCAGCATCAGCCATGTAGCCACGGACATCGAGCAGGTTCTTGTAGGCGTCGAGCATGCCCTGCGCGGCAACATTCAGTTTTTTATGCGGCATGGTGGTGAATCTGCATTGGGGAGAATCGTATTCTGCCAAAAAACAAAGGCGGGTGCGTTTCCGCAACCCGCCTTTTGAGCAGCTGACTTGCTGATTAGAAGTTCAGCGTGCGCTTGTCACAAGCCAGCGCCGCTTCATGCACGGTCTCCGACAAGGTCGGGTGAGCGTGGCAGATGCGTGCCAGATCTTCGGAAGCGCCACCAAATTCCATGGCCACAACGGCTTCGGCAATGATTTCGGAGGCATTGGCGCCAATGATGTGCACGCCGAGGATACGGTCGGTGTCCTTGCAAGCCAGCATCTTGACGAAACCGGACGGATCGCCCATTCCCAGCGCCCGGCCGTTGGCCAGGAACGGCACCTTGCCGGCCTTGTAAGCGACGCCTTCAGCCTTGAGCTGTTGCTCGGTCTTGCCGACCCAGGCGATTTCCGGGGAGGTATAAATAACCCAGGGAATGGTGTCGAAATTGCAGTGACCAGCCTGGCCAGCCATCAACTCGGCAACCATGACGCCTTCTTCATGCGCCTTATGCGCCAGCATCGGACCGCGAACGACGTCGCCGATTGCCCAGATGCCCGGCAGGTTGGTCTTGCAGTGGCCGTCAACTTCAACGAAACCCCGGGCATCGAGCTTGAGGCCAACGCCTTCGGCATTCAGGCCGTCGGTGTTCGGGATACGGCCGATGGAGACGATCAGGCGATCGGCATCCAGCTTCTGTTCCTTGCCATCCTTGTCGGTGTAAGCGATGGAAACCGACTTCTTGGTTGCCTTGATATCGCCGATCTTGACACCCATCTGGATGTTCAAACCTTGCTTGGTGAACAGCTTCTGGGCTTCCTTGGCGACATCAACGTCAGCCGCGGCCAGGAAATCCGGCATGGCTTCGAGGATGGTCACTTCGGCACCGACGCGGCGCCAGACCGACCCCATTTCCAGACCGATGACGCCGGCGCCGATGATGGCCAGCTTCTTCGGCACGGATTCCTGGTTGAGCGCACCTTCGTTGTCCATGACGATCTTTTGATCGACCGGCAGGTTCGGCAGATGACGTGCCTTGGAGCCAGTAGCAACGATGACCTGCTTGGCCAGAACTTCCTCTGCGCCAACCTTGACCTTCCAGTAATCACCTTCCTTGCCAACGAAGGAACCATGGCCAGCCAGGAAAGTAACCTTGTTCTTCTTGAGCAGCATCTTGATGCCGGACGTGAGCTGATTGACCACGCCATCCTTGCGAGCCTTCATGACCGGCACGTCGATAGTCGCCTTGCCAACCTTGATGCCTTGGGCTTCGAAGCTGTGACCAGCTTCCTCGAACAGATGCGAGGTATGCAGCAGGGCCTTGGAGGGAATACAGCCAACATTCAGGCAGGTGCCACCCAGACGGGGCTCACCCTTCGGATCAGCGTACGGATTGGATTCGGCACAAGCGGCCGTGAAACCAAGTTGTGAGGCGCGAATGGCTGCAATGTAGCCGCCAGGACCGCCACCGATAACGAGCACGTCAAATTGCTTGGACATGTGTAAACCTTTCACATTTCAGATGTGCAAAAGCGCCAGTCCCCTTTGACGGGGAACTGGCGCCGGCAAACGTCGATTAGACGCCGAGCAGCAGGCGCGACGGATCTTCCAGCGCTTCCTTCATGGTCACCAGACCGAGGACGGCTTCGCGACCGTCGATGATGCGGTGGTCATAGGACATGGCCAGATAGTTCATCGGACGCACAACGACCTGACCATTTTCAACCATCGCACGGTCCTTGGTGGCATGGATGCCGAGGATCGCAGATTGCGGCGGGTTGATGATCGGGGTGGACATCATGGAACCGAAGATGCCGCCATTGGAAATGGAGAAGGTACCACCGGTCAGTTCTTCGATGGTCAGCTTGCCGTCCTTGGCCTTGGCACCAAATTCGGCAATCTTCTTCTCGATTTCGGCGATGCTGAGTTGATCAGCATTGCGGATGATCGGCACAACCAGGCCACGCGGCGAACCCACAGCGATACCGATGTCGATGTAGCCGTGATAGATGATGTCGTTGCCATCAACCGAGGCGTTCAGGACCGGGAACTTCTGCAGGGCGGCGCAGGCCGCCTTGACGAAGAAGCCCATGAAGCCGAGGCGGACACCATGGGCCTTCTCGAACTTCTCGCCGTATTGCTTGCGCAGCGCCATCATCGGCCCCATGTTCACTTCATTGAACGTGGTCAGAATGGCGTTGGTTTGCTGCGACTGCAGCAGACGCTCGGCGATACGGGCACGCAGACGGGTCATCGGCACGCGCTGCTCGGTACGATCACCCAGAGAAACGGTGACCGGCGGGGTTGGCAAGGCAGCCTTGGCAGCAGCCGGTGCGGCAACCGGGCCAGACTTCGGCGCAGCAGCAACGGCATCTTCCTTGGTCACACGACCACCGCGGCCGGAACCGGCGACGTCAGCGGCAGCAACACCCTTCTCATCAAGGATCTTGCGGGCAGACGGACTGGCCGTACCAGCCGGAGCCGCAACGGCAGCGACCGGGGCGGCAGCAGGTGCGGCAGCCTTCGGTGCCTCGGCAGCCGGCGCAGCAGCACCAGCCTTGGCTTCGGTATCGATACGGGCGATCAGCTCACCAGACACGACGGTTTCGCCGTCAGCCTTGATGATCTCGACCAGAACGCCAGCACCCGGGGACGGAACTTCAAGAACGACCTTGTCGGTTTCGATGTCGATCAGGATCTCGTCGCGAGCAACGGCTTCGCCAATTTTCTTTTTCCAGGAAGCGAGCGTGCCTTCGGCAACGGACTCGGAAAGCTGGGGAACTTGGACTTCAATAATGCTCATAATGACTCCACTCTGCTTTAGTTATCAGTACTCGATCTTGCCCAGTGCGGACTCGACCAGTGCCTTTTGTTGCTCGTTGTGCTTGGCCAGGTAACCGACGGCCGGCGAGGAAGAGGCCGGACGGGAAACCAGCAGCAGTTTCTGCTTGACGCCCAGCTCGCTGTCCAGATGGTGACGGGAAGCAAACCAGTACCAGGCGCCCTGATTGCGCGGCTCTTCCTGACACCAGACAATTTCGGTTGCCTTCGGATACTTGGACAGTTCGGCGTGCAGCGACTCCTTCGGGAAGGGATACAACTGCTCGATACGAACCAGAGCGATATCGGTGATCTTCTTTTCGCGGCGAGCGGCCAGCAGGTCGTAGTAAACCTTGCCGGAGCAAAGCACAACGCGCTTGACCTTCTTGGCATCGATGTCGTCGATTTCACCGATAACACGCTTGAACTCACCATTGGCCAGCTCTTCCATGGAGGAAGCTGCATCCTTGTGGCGCAGCAGCGACTTCGGCGTCATGACGATCAGCGGCTTGCGCTGCATGCGAACACCCTGACGGCGCAGCATGTGGAAGACTTGAGCAGCCGTGGTAGGCACACAGACTTCCATGTTCATCTCGGCACAAGCCTGCATGTAACGCTCGAGGCGGGCAGAAGAGTGTTCCGGACCCTGGCCTTCGTAACCATGCGGTAGCAGCATGACCAGACCACAGGCACGACCCCACTTGGCTTCACCGGAGGCGATGAACTGGTCAATGACCACCTGGGCACCGTTGGCGAAGTCGCCGAACTGACCTTCCCAGAGAACCAGTTCATACGGATTGGCCGACGCATAGCCGTAGTCAAAGGCCAGCACAGCCTCTTCAGACAGCACGGAATCGAAACACTGGAAGCCAGCCTGCTTTTCCTGAAGATTCTTCAGCGGGTAGTAGGTACCCTCATCCCAGCTGGTGCGATTCTGATCGTGGAAGGCAGCATGGCGGTGGAAGAAAGTACCGCGGCCAACGTCCTCACCGGAAATACGAACACCGTAGCCGGAAACCAGCAGCGAGGCATAGGCCAGATTCTCAGCCATACCCCAGTCGACCGGCAGCTTGCCTTCACCCATCGCAGCGCGATCTTCCGCGATTTTCTTGACGCGAGAATGCAGCGTGTAACCTTCAGGGAAGGTGGTCAGGCGCTTGGAGAGTCGCTTCAGTTCCTTCATCGGTACCGTGGTATCGCAGGTTTCGATGTAGTTCTTGGTCAGGAACGGAGTCCAGTCGATCGTGTTCGGGTGCTTGTAGCCAGCCAGAACCGGGTTGTACAGCAACTCGCCCTTGTCGAGATGTTCGCGATACTGGGCAATCATCTGATCCGGACCATCGGCCGGCAGCACGCCTTCGGCAATCAGCTTGTCGCCATAGACCTTGCGGGTACCCGGATGCTTGCTGATTATCTTGTACATCAGCGGCTGGGTAACCATCGGCTCATCCTGCTCGTTATGGCCGAGCTTGCGGAAACAGATGATATCAACGACCACATCCTTCTTGAATTCCTGGCGGAATTCGATGGCCAGCTGGGTAACCAGCGCAACGGCTTCCGGATCATCACCATTGACGTGGAAGATCGGCGCATCGGCCATCTTGAAGATATCGGTACAGTAATGACCGGAACGATAGTCGCGCGGATCGCTGGTGGTGAAGCCAATCTGGTTGTTCACAACGATATGCAGCGTGCCGCCCGTGCCGTAACCGCGGGTCTGAGCAAAGTTCAGCATTTCCTGGTTGACGCCCTGGCCTGCAACAGCCGAGTCACCATGCACAACTACCGGAAGAACCTTCGACTTGCCCTCTTCACCACGGCGAACCTGGCGCGCGTAAACCGAACCCTCGACCACCGGGTTGACGATTTCAAGATGCGACGGGTTGAAAGCCAGCGTCAGGTGGCATGGACCTCCCGGCGTGGACACGTCGGAAGAGAAGCCCATGTGGTACTTGACGTCACCGGCAGAGAGATCGCTCTTCTTCTTGCCTTCGAATTCGGCAAACAGCATGGACGGTGCCTTGCCCAGCGTGTTAACCAGCACGTTCAGACGACCACGGTGGGCCATGCCGATAACAACTTCGTCAATACCGAGTTTACCACCGGTACGAATAGCTTCGTCCATGGAGACGATCAGCGACTCGCCACCCTCCAGTGAGAAACGCTTCTGGCCAACATACTTGGTATGCAGGTAGCGCTCCAAGGTTTCAGCGGCGGTCAGACGCTCCAGCAGACGCTTTTTCTGCTCGGCGCTATAGGTCGGACGCGAACGAATGGTTTCCAGGCGTTCCTGCAGCCAGCGCTTTTCGTTGTAGTCGGACATATACATGTACTCGACGCCAACGGTGCCGCAATAAGTCTGCTTAAGGGTTTGCAGGATATCGCCAAGCGTAGCCGACTCAGGCAGGCCCTTCAGCGAACCAACGCTAAAGGTCTGGTTCAGGTCGCCATCAGTAAAGCCATAAAAGGATGGCTCCAGTTCGTCGATTTTCGGACGCGGCAAACGCTTGAGCGGATCGAGTTCTGCCCAGCGCGTGCCCATCGAACGATAGGCGGTGACGAGTTGACCGACTGCGGATTGTTTCTTGTTATCGCCACCAGCGACCACTGCCGCCGGGCGGAAGCCACCATCCTTGCCAAGCTCAGCAAAGGCGGCGACGACCGGTGCATGCGCGACATCACGCGCAACGGCACCCGGCATCTGGGCCAGACGGTCAAAATAATCGCGCCACTCAGCGGGCACGGAAGTTGGATCGTTCAGATAGTTTTCGTACAGCTCTTCAACGAACGGCGCATTGCCGCCGAAGAACATCGTGCTGTCGAACAGTTGATTCATCGTAGTCATAGGCATCCCCTCTAGGGTGTTATTTTCCTCTGCAGCCAAGCATTTCAGAGCCGCAAATCTCCACGGGTAAAAAAAGGGCGGCCACACGGCCGCCCAATTTCTTCCTTAGCCGCGTTGGGCAAGCGGTACTACGTCGCGCTTTGCTGCACCCATGTACAGTTGACGCGGACGACCGATCTTGTATTCCGGATCGGTGATCATTTCTTCCCACTGAGTCATCCAGCCAACCGTACGGGCCAGCGCGAAGATACAGGTGAACATTTCGGTCGGAATGCCAATGGCCTTCTGAACGATGCCGGAATAGAAGTCGACGTTCGGGTAGAGCTTCTTCTCGACAAAGTACGGATCTTCCAGGGCAATCTTTTCCAGTTCCATGGCCAGCTTGAACAGTCGATCGTTTTCCAGACCGAGTTCAGACAGAACGTCAAAACAGACCTTGCGCATCAGCTTGGCACGCGGATCGAAGTTCTTGTAAACGCGGTGACCGAAGCCCATCAGTTTGAAGGAGTCGTTCTTGTCCTTGGCGCGATTGATGTACTCGCCAACCTTGGAGACGTCACCGATCTGCTCGAGCATCTGCAGACATGCTTCGTTCGCGCCACCGTGAGCCGGGCCCCACAGACAGGCAATACCAGCTGCGATACAGGCAAACGGATTGGCGCCGGACGAACCAGCCAGACGAACCGTCGAAGTCGACGCATTCTGCTCGTGATCGGCGTGCAGCGTGAAGATGGTGTCGAGTGCGTTGACCAGAACCGGATTCGGGACATACTTTTCACACGGATTGCCGAACATCATGCGCATGAAGTTGGCGGTGTAATCCAGTTCATTGTCCGGGAACATGAACGGCATGCCTGTGTTGTACTTGTATGCCATGGCCACGATGGTCGGCATCTTGGCAACCAGACGGTTGAAGCTGATGTTGCGATGTTCGGCGTCGGAAAAGTCCATCGCATCATGGTAGAAGGCAGACAGTGCGCCAACCACACCGGTCATTACAGCCATCGGGTGAGCATCGCGACGGAAACCGGAGAAGAACTTCGCCAGTTGCTCATGGACCATCGTGTGTTTCTTGATGGTGCCCTCGAAATCTGTCTTTTGCTTGGCGTTCGGCAATTCGCCGTTCTTCAGCAAATAGGTGACTTCGAGGAAGTTGCAGTTTTCTGCAAGTTGCTCGATTGGATAGCCGCGATACAAAAGCTGCCCAACATCGCCATCGATAAAGGTGATCTTGGATTTGCAGCTAGCGGTGGAAAGGAAGCCGGAGTCGTAAGTAAACAACCCGGTCTTGGCACCAAGGGTACGAATATCAACGCAATCGTTGCCGTGCGTCGGGGTCATGATCTGGAAATCGACGGGAGCCTGTCCATCGATTGTCAAAATTGCCTTGCGTTCAGTCGTCATGGAGTCTTCCCTTTACAGGTGTTGGTTATCACTGCAATGCCAAAAAAAGCGGTCAACATTCCCAAGATAGAATGCAAACCTTACTCAACTCTTACGAATCAGCGCCACCATGTGCGCCAAGCGAGGATCATCAATCTCTGCCTTGCCTGTCAGCAAATCCCACAGATCGTAATCCTCCATGTCAGCAAGCTCCACGAACGCCTTTTGCTGATCGCCGTTCAGCTTCTCGAATTCGCCACCATCCAGAAAACGGGTCAGGGTGATGTCAAGCTCGAGAAGAGCGCGACGAATACAACGCCAGCGCAGGCGCTCGTAGTCCGCTCTTTCCATCAGACGGCGCGACGAACCATCATATCCTTGATCTTGCCGATGGCCTTGGTCGGATTCAGACCCTTCGGGCACACGTCAACACAGTTCATGATGGTATGGCAACGGAACAGACGATACGGGTCTTCGAGGTTGTCGAGACGTTCGTTGGTCGCCTGGTCGCGCGTATCGGCGATGAAGCGGTAGGCAGCAAGCAGACCGGCCGGGCCGACAAATTTGTCCGGATTCCACCAGAACGACGGGCAAGAAGTAGAGCAGCAGGCACAGAGAATGCACTCGTACAGGCCATTCAGCTCTTCACGATCTTCCGGCGACTGCAGACGCTCACGTTCCGGCGGCGGATCGTTGTTGATCAGGTAAGGTTTGATCGAGTGGTACTGCTTGAAGAACTGTGTCATATCGACGATCAGGTCGCGAATGACCGGCAGACCGGGCAGTGGACGCAGCACGATCGGCTGCTTGAGGCTATCGATATCGGTCAGGCAGGCCAGGCCGTTCTTGCCGTTGATGTTCATGGCGTCGGAGCCACAAACACCTTCGCGGCAGGAGCGACGGTAAGAGATCGCGTCGTCCTTGGCCTTGAGCTTGGTCAGCGCGTCCAGCAGCTTGCGGTCGGTCGGTTCGAGCTCGACCGAGATGTCCTGCATGTACGGCGCGTCGTCCTTGTCCGGATCGTAGCGGTAGATACTGAATTGAACCATGCGTTTGCTCATTCTGGACTCCGATTAGTACGAGCGCGTCTTGAGGGCTACGGCCTCGACGGTCAGGGGTTGCATGTTGACCGGCTTGTAGCTGATCGAATTATCAACCGGCGAGAACAGCGTGTGCTTCAGCCATTCCTTGTCATTACGGCCATTCGGGAACTCTGCGGTATCCGGTGCATCGTCGCGAACGTGGGCACCGCGGGATTCCTTGCGGGCCTCGGCAGAGATCATCGTGGCCTTGGCGACTTCGATCAGGTTTTCCATTTCGAGCGCTTCGGTCCGAGCCGTATTCCAGGCCATCGACTTGTCCTTGATCTCGAGCTGGCGGGCAGCCTTCTCGACTTCGAGGATCTTGCTGACACCTTGCTTGAGCATGTCGCCAAAACGGAACACGCCAGCATGGTCCTGCATCGTGCGCTGCATGGCCAGACGGGTTTCGTGCACATTGGCACCGCCCTTGCGGTTATCCAGCGCGGAGATGCGAGCCAAGGTTTTGTCAGCGACGTCCTTTGGCAGTTCGCGGTGAGCGCGGCCAGCCTTGAGATCTTCAACTGCGGAGTCACCGGCCGACTTGCCAAAGACCAGCAGATCAAGCAGCGAATTGGTACCAAGACGGTTGGCGCCATGCACCGAGGCACAGGCACATTCTCCACCGGCATAGAAACCGGGAACGATGCTACTCATGTCGCCATCCTTCGGCATCACAACACGACCGGAGTAATGGGTCGGAATACCGCCCATTTGGTAGTGGCAGGTCGGCACGACTGGCAGCGGCTCTTTCAGGCAATCGACACCCGCAAATTGCAGGCCAATTTCATGGATGCCAGGCAGACGCTTCATGATGGTCGCCGGGTCGAGGTGGGTGATGTCAAGCAGAACGTAGTCCTTGTTGACGCCGCAGCCGCGGCCTTCCTTGATTTCGGTCGCCATGGCGCGCGAAACCACGTCACGCGAAGCCAGATCCTTGGCGTTCGGCGCGTAGCGCTCCATGAAGCGTTCCTTGCTGGAATTACGCAGAATGCCGCCTTCGCCGCGCACACCCTCGGTAATCAGCACGCCAGCACCGGCAACACCGGTCGGGTGGAACTGCCAGAACTCCATGTCTTCGAGCGGGATACCGGCACGTGCCGCCATACCCAGACCGTCACCGGTATTGATGAAGGCATTGGTCGAAGAGTAGAAGATACGGCCGGCACCACCGGTTGCAAAAATGGTGGCACGAGCGTGGAAGATTACGATCTGGCCGGTTTCCATTTCCATCGCAGTAACGCCGAGGACGTGGCCTTCTTCGTCACGAATCAGGTCAAGGGCCATCCATTCAACGAAGAACTGGGTATTGGCCTTGACGTTGCGCTGATACATGGCATGCAGCATGGCGTGACCAGTACGGTCAGCGGCAGCACAGGAACGGCGCACCGGCTTTTCGCCGAAGTTCGACATGTGGCCGCCGAACGGGCGCTGATAAATCTTGCCGTCGTCAGTACGGTCAAAAGGCATGCCGTAATGCTCGAGCTCAACGACAACTTCGTTGGCCTTCTTGCACATGAATTCGATCGCGTCTTGGTCGCCGAGCCAGTCGGAACCCTTGACGGTATCGTACATATGCCACGTCCAGTGATCTTCCTCGGAGTTACCCAGGGAAGCAGCAACACCCCCCTGCGCCGCAACGGTATGCGAACGGGTCGGAAAAACCTTGGACAGCACTGCCGTTTTCAGGCCGGCTTCGGACAATTGGATCGCGGAACGCAGACCGGCACCGCCGGCACCAACGATCACCGCATCAAACTTGAGAACAGGAATACTCACGCTTACAGCCTCCAGAGAATCGCAGCAGCCCAGGCGGTGTAGCCCACCAGAGCGCAAATGGTCAGGACGTGCAGAGTCAGACGGATACCCGTCGGCTTCACGTAATCCATCCAGATGTCACGCACGCCAATCCAGGCGTGGTAGAACAGGCTGACGAAGAAGAGGAAAGTCAGGAACTTGATGACGCCATTGGCGAACACACCCTGCCAGGCCTCGAAGGTATTCGGCCGAACCACCAGCAAAACAGCGGCGATCAGCACAGAATAAACAGCCATGATGACTGCGGTGGCACGCTGGGCGATCCAGTCCTTCAGGCCGTAATGGGCACCAACAACAATACGGTTGATCACAGCAGAATCCCCCAAACCAGGATCGCAGTCAGTGGCAGGCTAACAGCCAACACCATGCCGGCGGACTTGTTAGCAGCCTCTTTTTCGATGCCAACATGCAAATCGAGAAGCAGGAAGCGGATACCGGCACAGAAGTGATGCATGAACGCCCAGATCAGGCCCGCCAGAATCACTTTCACCAGGAACATCCCTGCGATTGCCTTGACACCGGCAAAACCTTCTGGAGATGCCACGCTGGCACCAAACAGCCAAAGCAGAAGCGGAAGACAGAGAAACAAACCCACACCGCTGACGCGATGCAGAATTGAAACTTTGCCAGGCAACGGCAACCTAATTGTAGTCAAGTCCAAATTTTTTGGACGTTTCTTGATGGTCATTTCTGCCATGAACGTCATCCCTCGCGTGAAGATGCGGTTATCCGCTTGTACGTGGTTTGAAAAGAACTGTAATTATACATTCAAAATCAGCCAGAACACGCCACGCCGGGCGCTTTCCGACCTAATCCGAAAGCACGGGTCTCTCACCCCAAATCATTCCGGTAATAGTGCCGGCGCGTGCAATACAAACCGCGACGCCACTCCACCGGTTTATTTCCATAGGTATATGCCGTTCTCTCAACAAGAAGAAGCGGATCACCTTTTTGCACCCCAAGCAATTCGGCACTTTGCACATCAGCCGAAACCGCCCGCAAATGCTCTTCTGCATGAATCATGCGCACCCCAAAATCACCCTCAAAAAGGCTGTACAGGGAACGCTCCCCTCCTCTCAAACCCTCCAAGGCCAAACCGCCAAACAACTCGGCAACCAGATAAATCTGATCGAAGACCACAGGCTCACCATTGAAACGCAGCAAGCGCTTGACATGAAGCACGCTGTCACCTGGCTGCAGGCCTAATGCCATGGCTACTTCAGGCGTGGCCGCGATGGTTTCACAGAAAAACGGATCACTTACCGCATGCGTCGCCTTGCCATCATCCGGTACCAAACGAAGAAAACGATAGAAGGAACGCGGGTCGCTGTGCGTGGCAACAAAAGTCCCCTTCCCCTGACGCCGGACCAGCAGGTTCTCGGCTGCCATTTCATCAATTGCCTTGCGCACAGTTCCCTGGCTGACATTGAAGCGTGCAGCCAACTCCCCTTCACTGGGAATGGAGTCACCCGGCCCCCACTCACCCTGCTCCAGACTACGGATCAGAAAATCCTTGATCTGGCGATAGAGAGGGCTGAAGGTCGGCGAAGACAAACGGGGGGCAGGACGGGAGACGTCACGGGTCATAGAGGCAAATTTCAGCACATTTCCGGCAGACCGTCCACGAAAAGTTGTCTTATATAAGACATATGATGAATTGACACATAAACGCCGAACTTCTAACATCACAAGTCTCTCGCGCCGGCCGACGCAAGGGAAAAATTCAAGGCCGGCACCCGAGCAAACTCAAACAATTCAATCACGCAGTTTCATTACAGGAGCGATACATGTCCAAAGCCCCCATGCGCGTAGCTATTACCGGCGCCGCCGGCCAGATCGGTTATAGCCTGCTGTTCCGCATCGCCTCCGGCGAAATGCTCGGCAAAGACCAGCCGGTCATCCTTCAGTTGCTC
>JAGTRS010000011.1 GCA_018262195.1 Pseudomonadota bacterium
TTGAATGTCCATTTTCATCAATAAAAACACCCGCATCATCACCCAGGGCATCACCGGCAAGACCGGTCAGTTCCATACGGAAAAGTGCCAGGAATACGCAAACGGCAAAGAGTGTTTTGTCGCTGGCGTGAACCCGAAGAAGGCTGGCGAGTCCATCTTCAACATTCCTATCTACGCCTCCGTCAAGGAAGCCGCGGCCGAAACCGGTGCTACCGTTTCCGTCATCTACGTGCCGCCCCCGGGTGCTGCCGCTGCGATCTGGGAAGCTGTTGAAGCCGACCTCGACCTGGCCATCTGTATCACCGAAGGCATCCCGGTCCGCGACATGCTGATCCTGCGCAACAAGATGAAGGCCAAGGAAGCTGCTGGCGGCAAGAAGACCCTGCTGCTCGGCCCGAACTGCCCTGGCCTGATTACCCCGGACGAAGTGAAGATCGGCATCATGCCGGGTCACATTCACCGCAAGGGTCGCATCGGCGTGGTTTCCCGCTCCGGTACCCTGACCTACGAAGCCGTTGGCCAACTGACTGAAATCGGTCTCGGCCAGTCGTCTGCCGTCGGTATTGGTGGTGACCCGATCAACGGTCTGAAGCACATCGACGTCATGAAGGCTTTCAACGACGATCCGGATACCGACGCCGTCATCATGATCGGTGAAATCGGTGGTCCTGACGAAGCCGAAGCCGCCATGTGGTGCAAGGAAAACATGAAGAAGCCGATCGTTGGCTTCATCGCTGGTGTTACCGCTCCGGCCGGCAAGCGCATGGGTCACGCTGGTGCGTTGATCTCGGGCGGTGCCGACACGGCTGATGCCAAGCTTGAAATCATGGAAGCCTGTGGCTTCACCGTGACGCGCAATCCGTCCGAAATGGCCAAGCTGCTTAAGGGTCTGCTGTAAAATTCGAGCCTGACTCAACCCAGAAAGGCGGGCCGAGTGCCCGCCTTTTTATTTGCCTGAAGTTTCATGGAACTTGACCTTACCTCTGCAGTTTTCTGGATCGCCGTCGGTCAGATCATCCTGATCGATATTGTCCTTTCCGGTGATAACGCCGTGGTCATTGCGCTGGCCTGCCGCAATCTTTCGCCGGAGCAGCGCAGGACAGGCATCTTCTGGGGGGTGGCGGGAGCGGTCAGCCTGCGCGTCGTGCTGACGGTGTTTGCTGCGCTGGTCATGAACCTGCCATGGCTGAAGCTGGTCGGTGGCTTGTTGCTGGTCTGGATTGCCGTCAAGCTGATGCTGCCGGAGGACGACGAGGGGCATGACATCCAGTCTTCTGCCAATCTCTGGGGGGCGGTCAAGACCATCGTTGTGGCCGACTTCGTGATGAGTCTGGATAACGTGATCGCGGTGGCTGGTGCTGCGCATGGCAGCCTGGCGCTGCTCCTTTTCGGGTTGGCTGTCAGTATTCCGCTGATCGTCTGGTCCAGCCAGCTAATCCTGCACTGGATGGAGCGCTTTCCGGTCATCGTGCTGCTGGGCGCCGGGTTGCTCGGCTACGTGGCTGGTCAGATGATTTTCAGTGATCCTGGGGTTCTCGGCTTGTTGCCAGCGATGCCGACGTGGTCGGCGACGCTGGCTGGCGCTATCGGCGCGCTGCTGGTGGTCATGGTTGGACGCTGGCTTGAGCAACGCATCCTGGCCAGGCAGGATGTAACCATCGTTTAGGAGGCGGGAATCGTGGCCTTGTTTCTTTCGGAAAATGACGTCAAGCAGCTATTGACGGTGGAAATGGCACTTGAAGGCGTCGAGTCCGCGCATCGAGACCTGGCCTTGGGTCTGGCGCTGGATACGCCACGGGCCCGGACCCGCCTGCCGCAGACCGTACTGCATATCCTGCAGGGCGGGCTGCCGGCCCAAGGGTTTCTCGGTTACAAAGCCTATACCAGCAATCGTTCCGGCAACCGCTTTCTGGTCCATCTCTTCGATGCCTCAAGCGGCCAGCTGAAGGCCATCATTGAGGCGAATTATCTCGGCATGATCCGGACCGGGGCAGCCAGCGGTGTGGCTGCCAAATGGTTGGCGAAACCTGACTCGAAGATCGCTGGCGTGTTCGGTGCCGGCTGGCAAGCCGAGGGACATGTCCGGGCGATCTGTGCTGCATTGCCACTGGAATCCGTCAAGGTTTTCAGCCGCAAGACCGAGCGTTTGCAGGTGTTCTGCGAACGGCTCAGCGCGATTACCGGCGTGGCGGTTGTTCCAGCTGAGAGCGCCGAGGCAACCGTGCGTGGCAGCGATCTGGTCGGTACGGTGACGACAGCGGCGCAGCCGCTATTTGATGCGGCCTGGTTGGAGCCTGGCGCGCACATCAATGCGGCTGGTTCCAATGCGCTGATTCGTCAGGAGTTGTCGGAGGCTGCTGTCAGTCGCTGTGGTCTGGTCACAGTTGATTCAATACCGACGGCGCTGGCCGAGGCGGGCGATTTGTTGCCGCTGCTGGAAAAGGGACGCCTGCATTCCCGGCAACTGATCGAGTTGGGCGAGATCATTGTCGGTCGCCATGCTGGGCGAACTTCAAATGAGCAAATAACCCTTTTTGAATCCCAGGGGATGGCCATTCAGGACATTGCGGTCGCGTTGCGGGTGCTGGCAGCGGCAGAGGCCAGAGGGCTAGGCTGCGACCTCCCGTTATGACAGGGTTTGACCGGATGGCGACTCCGCGTAAGAATGGCAGAACTTAGTGTCCCGGGCGTGCCTCGGGAAGGGCGAATCAGGGAAATGATAATGACAAGGTTGGCGAAGCAATCCGCATGTTCATGCCTCAGTCTGGCATGCGCATCTGGATTGGCGTGCCCAACGGGCCCCTTCCGCTTGCCAGTGTGTTCGCGGGAACTGTCTCGATGATGCTGCGCGATGCCCTGGAAATGGTAGTACGCACCGACCCGGGGGTGATTCGTTCTCATAACGAAGATGCTGTTTTTGCCGATGCTGGTCTTGGTATCGCCATTCTGGCCGACGGCATGGGCGGCTATAACGCTGGCGAGGTGGCGAGTGGCATGGCGATTACCCGCCTTACCGATGATCTGACTCGCGTCATCTCCTCATGCGTCACGCAAGAGGGGAGTGGTTGCAGCGATCCGTCAGTCATTGAGCGACACATTGTCAATGAAGTGGGCGCCGCCAATTTCGCCATCTTTCATGCCTCGCAAAGCTGTGCGCAATATAGCGGGATGGGAACGACGCTGGTCATGGCCTGGTTTTACGATAACCGGATGAGTGTGGCCCACGTGGGCGATTCGCGTTTGTATCGTCTGCGTGGCCAGGCCTTCGAGTTGTTGACACGTGATCATTCGCTGCTCCAGGAACAGATCGACAATGGCATGGTCAGCCCCGAAGAAGCGAGATACGCTGAAAACAGGAACCTCGTTACCCGGGCGTTGGGGGTTGATCCTTCGGTAGATGCCGAGGTTAATGATTTTGACGTGCAGGCCGGAGACATTGTCTTGCTCTGTTCGGATGGCCTGAATGACATGGTCGAGGATGACGATATTGCATTGACGCTATCTGCCCTGGGCGGCAATCTGCCGTTGGCGGCGGATCATCTCATTCAGTTGGCCAATGACCATGGCGGTCGCGATAACGTTTCAGTCATACTGATCAAGGTGCTTGGCGATTATTCGGCGCCCAAGGGTTGGTGGCAACGGTTGTTTGGTTGTTTGAAGTGAGAAGAGGTAAGGGAAATGGCTAAATTGATCCTGTCGATGGATGGGCTGGTACTGAAAGAAATACCGCTCAACAAGGAGCGTCTGAGTATCGGCCGCAAGCCGCATAACGACATCCAGATCGATAATCTGGCAATTTCCGGCGAGCATGCCGTGGTGGTGACCATTTTGGCCGACTCCTTTCTTGAGGATCTGAACAGCACCAATGGCACGCTGGTCAATGGCCAGCCGATCAAGAAGCACTTCCTGCGCAACAACGATGTCATCGAGCTGGGCAAGTACAAACTGAAATACATGGCCGACCTGCAGGCAGGCGCCGCGGCCAGCGATTTCGAAAAGAACGTGGCGACTCGCTCCGGGCAACTCAAGCTGCCTTCGGAGTTGCAACTGGAACCAACGGAGACCTCGGTGCGCTCCAACGTTGGTCTGGCTTCCCAGCCCAAGGCGCCGATCCCGGGCCTGGCGGCCGCGATCCAGCTCCTGAATGGCCCCAACGCCGGCAAGGAACTTGATCTGACGAAGACCTTGACCACCTTGGGTAAACCCGGTTTGCAGGTTGCGGTTATCGCCAAAAGGCCGCATGGTTACTTCATTACCCACGTTGAGGGCAGTCAGTTCCCGGTCGTCAATGGAAAGGCACTTGATGCCCAGGCATACCCGTTGGGTGACCATGATGTGATCGAGATTGCCGGCATCAAAATGGCATTTTTCCTCAAGGGCTGAGTCGCGATTCGCAGCGATCTCGTTCCAGCCGACTGCCAACTTCCGGGTGCCCTATCCCGGCAGTGTGATTTATTTCACGTTTCCAGCCGATCGCCGGATATAGAATCCAAATAGTATCGGCTGATCATTTTCATGGTGAAAGTGGTCATTCATTTGCGCGCTGATCCAACGACTAAAGTGTGGGGCGCGCGATCATTTTCCATACCGGAATAGCATGAAGCTTCGCGTACTCGGTTGCAGTGGTGGCATTGGTGGCAGACACCAGCGAACCACTTCGTTTCTGGTCGACCATGATGTCCTGATCGATGCTGGTACCGGGGTTGCCGAGTTGTCGATTGCAGAAATGACAGCCATCGACCATGTGTTCCTGACCCACGCTCACCTCGACCATATCGTTTCCCTGCCGTTGATGATCGATGCCGTTGGTGATCGCCGCAGCAAGCCGCTGACGGTCCATGGTACCCAGGCCGTGCTCGACATGCTGCGGCAGCATATTTTCAACTGGTCCATCTGGCCCGATTTTTCGGTCTTGCCCAGTCCCGATCAGCCGTTCATGCGCTTTCAGACCATCGAGACCGGTGTCACAGTTTCCCTCGGTGGCCGCAGCATTACCGCGGTGCCGGTCGATCATACGGTTCCGGCGGTTGGCTACTGTCTTGATTCCGGTGATGCCACCTTGGTGTTTTCCGGTGATACCGGGCCCTGCGATGCCTTCTGGCAGGCGCTTAATGGTCTCGGCAACCTGCGTCATCTGATCATCGAGTGCGCTTTCTCCAATCAGGAGCAAGGCCTTGCTGCAATGTCTAAGCACTATTGCCCTGCCTTGCTGGCCACAGAACTCCGCAAGCTCGATCACCCTTGCGAGATTTTCATTACCCACCTGAAACCCGGTCAGGTCGAGACAACCATGGCCGAAATCGAAAGCTGCCTGAGGGGTTTCTCGCCGGTCATGCTCCAGAATAACCAAATCATCGAATTCTGATATTCTATTCCAAGCCATCTGCATCGCTTGCTAAAGCCCCCAATGGAAACCCTGGACGATCTTTTTCGTCGCCTTGATCAGCTCAACGATATCGGTGCTTCGCTCTCCGATGAGCGTGATCTCAACTTGCTGCTTGAAAAGATAGTTCTCGCCGCCAAGCAGATCACGCGGGCTGATGGCGGGACGCTGTATCTGGTTTCGGAAGACCGACGCTACCTGCATTTCGAAATCGTCCGGACTGATTCGCTGCATATCGCCTTCGGTGGCTCAAGCGAACACGCGATACCGGGCAATTTCCCGGATCTGCCACTCTATCTGGCTGAAGGCCAGCCGAATGACAGCATGGTGGCCGCCTATGCGGCGATTACCGGGAAGACGGTCAATATTGCCGATGCCTACGCTGCCGAAGGCTTCGATTTTTCGGGAACGCGCGGCTTCGACCGACATACCGGTTACCGGTCACAGTCCTTCCTGACCGTGCCGATGAAGAATCACGAGGGCGAAGTCATCGGGGTGCTGCAACTGATCAATGCCATCGATGGCGCGGGCAAGGTTGTCGAGTTCTCGCCGGCGGATCAGCGTCTGGCCGAATCGCTGGCCTCGCAGGCAGCGGTGGCGTTGAGCAACCGTCAGTTGGTGCAGCAACTCGAGGTGCTGTTCGAGTCATTCATCAAACTGATCAATACGGCCATTGACGAAAAGTCGCCCTATACCGGTGGTCACTGTCATCGCGTGCCGGAACTGACCATGATGCTGGCCGAAGCTGCAGACGCAAGCCAGGAGGGGCCACTCGCCGACTTCAGGCTAACTGAAAAGGATCGCTACGAGCTACGTATTGCTGCCCTGCTGCATGATTGCGGCAAGGTGACAACCCCTGTCCATGTGGTCGACAAGGCCACCAAGCTGCAAACGCTCTACGACCGCATCCATTTGCTCGACACCCGCTTTGAAGTGATCCGGCGCGATGCCGAAGTGCGTCGATGGCAAGCCATTGCAGCTGGCAGCGATCCGGTCGAGGCAGAGCGGGCGTATGCCGATGATTGCCAGCGTATCGAGCTTGACCGCGCTTTTTTACGCCAGGCCAACATCGGTTGCGAAAAAATGTCGGACCAGGACATTGAGCGCGTCCGCCAGATTGGCAGGCGTTACCGTTGGCGCAATGTCGAAGGCGAAGAATCCCCCTTCCTCTGCGACGATGAACTCGAAAATCTGACCATCCGTTCAGGCACCCTGACGCATGCCGAGCGGGAGATCATCAATCACCACATCGTTGCCACGATCCGGATGCTCGAACAGCTACCATGGCCAAAACACTTGAAGAACGTGCCGGAATACGCTGGTGGCCATCATGAACGCATGGATGGCAAGGGCTATCCAAAGGGCCTGAAGCGCGAAGAGATGAGCTGGCAGGCCCGGATGATGGGCATTGCCGACATCTTCGAAGCGCTGACCGCCAAGGATCGCCCCTACAAGGAAGGCATGACGCTATCCCAGGCGCTATCCATCCTCGAGAACTTCAGCCGGAACGGACATGTCGATGCAGACTTGCACGAGGTCTTCGTCAAGAGCGAGGTTTTCCGTCGCTATGCGGGCACTTTCCTGAAGCCGCACCAGCTGGATTGCTGATTTATTTGCTGTCCAGCGGTGTCTGGGTGGTGATTTTGCCATTTTGTGGCGGAAAAATGATTTGACTGACGCATTGCGTCAATTCGATGTGCCGGAAATTGTCATTCGACCCGCATCTGTTTTACATGATGTCATTTTGACGTTGAACTAGAAATATCTCTAAGTCATTGAATTTAAATGGGGTTTTAAAGTGGTTCTGGCTTGTGACACCGGTGTGTAGAAAGCTGGCACAGAAACTGTTATAGGTAACTCAGCGGCTTTACCCGCCTTTGCCAACTAAAGGAGATTCAAATGTCGAATATGCAAAAAGGTTTCACCCTGATCGAACTGATGATCGTTGTCGCCATTATCGGTATCTTGGCTGCGGTTGCTCTGCCGGCGTATCAGGATTACACGGCGAAGAGCCAAGTCGGCGTCGGCATCGCTGAAATTTCCGGTGGCCGCACCTCTTATGACGTGGCTATTTCTGAAGGTCGTCCCGCTGCTTTCTATACCAATGCCAATCTGGGCTTGGCTGCAGCAACCCCCCGTTGCAGTGCTATTGCAATTGCTGCGCCGGCTGGTGATGGATCGCAAGCTACTGCTATTCAATGCACGCTGATCGGTACTGCTGCTGTGAATGGTCAGACGGTTACCCTTTCTCGCACAGCTGCCGGTACTTGGGCTTGTGCCACCTCGGCTCCGAATCGCTTGGCTCCTGCTGGCTGCCCAGGTGCTTAATGTAAAAAATTGATTAGTTGCGGTGATAGGGGGAAACCCCTATCATTTTGAATGACGTTGGAATGGATAGATGCGGGTGATCCCGCGCTCGTTAAAGCTTCTTGAACTAAAAGGGTATTCAAATGCAAAACATTCAAAAAGGTTTCACCCTGATCGAACTGATGATCGTTGTCGCCATTATCGGTATCTTGGCTGCGGTTGCTCTGCCGGCGTATCAGGATTACACCGCCAAGAGTCAGGTCGGTGTCGGTATCGCTGAAATTTCTGGTGGCCGCACCTCATACGATGTGGCTATTTCCGAAGGTCGCCCCGCTGCTTTCTACACCAATGCCAACCTGGGCTTGGCTGCAGCAACCCCCCGTTGTAGCGCTATCGCGGTTGCTGCGCCGGCTGGCGATGGATCGCAAGCTACTGCGATTCGCTGCACGCTGATTGGTACTGCTGCAGTCAATGGCCAGACTGTGACTCTTTCCCGTACCGCTGCCGGTACTTGGGCTTGCGCCACCTCTGCTCCGAATCGTCTGGCTCCGGCTGGCTGCCCTGGGGCCTAATGTTTAAAGTGTGACCCACGGGTTGTGTTTTTCGTCCCGGTGGAAAGATGAAAGCCTCGTCGATATTTCGATGAGGCTTTTTTCATATCAGTCAAATTCAGAACTGATCACTAGACGTGGCTCTACGTAATGACGTTTCCCCTAGAAGCGAGACGAAAGAAACCTGCAAATTCCTCCTTGTTTTTGCACTTGGTTCTTGACTTGCTCGATTGCTTGCTTCACGGCATCCGTTGTGCAAGCCAGGTTTGCAGCACCTCCGGTAATTCGCTGACCAGCAGTTCATGCCGACCGGCTATCCAGCCGTGAATCGGCCCGGCTGGGCGCCCGGCCAAGGCTTCAGCAATCAGGGTTTCGGCCGTGACGTGGTCGTTGATCAGGCCCAGTTCATCCTGCAGTTGCGCCAGCGCAGCCAGATAAGGCTTCAGGCGCTTTTGTGGCAGGAGTGGTGTGAAAAATTCCAGGGTGTAGCGCAGCTTCTTGAAGGCGATGCGCATTTTGTGTCGCTCGGCGGGGCTGAGTTCGGCGTGTCGGTTGGCCAGTTTTCTGGCCTTTTTGGCATGGCTGGCAATCTGCTGTTTGGCGAAATCCTTGAGTGGCAAGGCCAGCGTATCGCTCAACGTGTAGATCGCGGCGGTAAATTCGAGCAACAGGCGCGGGTATTCGCTGACGGCGAGCAGGCCGATGACTGATTTGCGAGCGCTGTTGGCGCGCCGTTGGGCCGCCTTGCGCAGGCGCTTGATGTCCTTGTTGTCGGGGAAGGCAGCGGCGATGGGCGGTAGCGTTTCTTCGAGGAAGACGTCCCAGTTTCGGGTGTCGCCCAGGGCGCCAGCCAGGGTTTGCCAGGTTTGGCCGTAGGCAGCGACAAATTCCGGCGGCAGCACCGGGGCGAACAGTTTGATCGCGGAGCGCAGGCGGCGCAGGGCAACGCGAGCTTGGTGGATGAATTCGGAGTCGCCACCGGTCAGCAGGCCTTTTTCGTTGCGCTGGAAATGTTCGAGGCAGCCCAGCGCGATGCTGCGGAAGGCTTCGACGGGTGTCTGGTCTTCATTGATCGGCGTTGGCCGGGCCTTGAAGGGGCGGACCGGTTCGTTGAGGAAGAGGTTGTAGCCACGCTCGGCCTTGCTGGCGATGGCCGGGTGCAGATCGAGGTTTTCCTGCAGTTCGCGGGTCAGGCCGAAGATATCGTCGACTTTGCCGGAGAGGAGTTCCAGTTCGATTTCGCAGATGGGGGTGCTGCGGCCTTTGCTGTCGATTGTGCCGCGATCAACGGCGAGTTCGATCTGCGAGTCACCATACGGGACATGCCAGATCTGGCGGTGGAAATCGGTGGTGAAGATCGCTTCGAACTGAGCGCTGCGCTGTTCAAGAAATTCCCGGAAATCGGGGGCGTCGACGTGGCTGAAGTCGAAGACACCCGGGGTGGCCGGGGTTTCCCATTCGCTGCGCATGGCCAGCCCGCCACTGGCCGGCTCGGCCGATTTGACTGTGCATAACCACTGCCAGCCCTTCTTGCGGAAGCGGACGGCAATGCGCCGGGCGTGCAGTTCCAGCGTTGGCGTGTCGTAATAGGTGTTCAGCAGGTGCAGCCGTTGCGATGGGATGCCTTCGAGCAGCGGATGGCTGGCCAGCTTGCGGGCAGCTTTCGGGCTGAGTTGCAGCTTCAGTTCGATTTCAGTGCTCATCTCGGTCAGTTCCTTGGTACGGCGGGGCCGGTCGCGCCGTCGAAGCCCAGTTCGGGCAGGATGGCCAGTTCTTCGGCGGTCTGCACCCCCTCGGCAATGACGGTCAGTCCGATATTGTGGGCGATGCTGCACAACCCCTTGAGGAATGCCTGGTTGCCCGGCTGGCTGTCGATGGCGCGGATGAAGCTGCCGTCGACCTTCAGGTAGTCGAGGCCGATGCGATGCAGGCGGCCGATTTCGCTGAATTGGCGGCCAAAGTGCTCGATGCCGAGGCGGCAGCCGAGCGGCCGCAGGGCATCGCAGAAGGCGTGGAATTCTTCGAAGTGCTGGAAGGCGCCGATTTCCGAGACTTCCATCCACAACCGCGGTGCCAGGTCGCGGCGGGCGGCGATCTGGGCGTAGAGGCGAGCGCGGAATGAGGCGTCGAGGATCGATTCGCCGGACAGGTTGACCGCGACGGCGGGGAGGCCGGCGGCGATGCGGTCCAGGGCGAGACGCACCACGCTCAAGTCAAGTTCGGTGGTCATCGACAGGCGCGAGGCCATCGGCATGAAGGCGCCGGCGGTCAGCCATTCGCCGTCTTCGGTGGCCTGCAGGCGAAGCGGACATTCGAGGTGAAGCAGCTGGCCGCTGGCGCCGGCAACCGGGAATTCGATCAGGCGCAGGCGCTGCGTTTCAATGGCGCCATCGAGCAACTTCTTCCAGTCAGCGTTCGAGGTGGCCTGTTGGTCGGAATTGCTTTCGGCCCGGCACCAGGCGAGCCCGCTCTGGGTTTCGGCTGAGGCCAGTGCTGCATCGACCCGTGAGAGCAGGCTGCCAATAGCTTGGCCGTGCAGGTAAGTGCCGCTAGCCACGTAGCCGAGACGATCACCTTCGATCAGGCCGGCGGCGGCGAGGTCGCTCAGGGCGTGCAGGAGTTTCTCGGCCTGCAGTGCGGGATCTTGGACGCCGGGCAGGAGCAGCGCGAAGTCGGCGCCGTTCAGGCGGGCGGCGGCGGCATTCGGTTTATCGGCGGCCAGTGCGTTGAGCGTGGTGCCGATCCGGCGCAGCACTTCGTCGGCCGTTTCGCGGCCGGCCCGGCGGTTGATGCCGGCCAGATCGCCAAGACGCAGCATGAGCAGGGTGCCGGAGGCGCTTGCATCGTCGTCACTAAGCGCAGCGGCCAGCTCGTTCATGAAAAAGTCGCGGTTGGCCAGGCCGGTCAGGCTGTCCAGCGTGGCTTCGCGGCGGACCTGCTCAAGGCGGGCGGCTTCTTCGGCAAACATGGCTTTCAGCCGGTCGACCATGGCGTTCATCGCGCTAGCCAAACTCTTGAGCTCTGGTATTTTTGGTTCAGGGATGCTGACGAAACGGCGTTCGCTGATCGCCTGCGCCTGACCGACCACGGCATCGAGCGGGCGGCGGATGCGGCGCAGGACCTGCATGCCGAGCAGGCCCATGATGCCGCCGCCGACGGCAAACCAGCCGAGCAGCTTGAGCGCGCCGTTCCAGAGTTCATCGTAGGCGAAATGGCTGTGGCTGATCAGTTCGATGGTGCCGAACTGTGTCCAGCCGGCGTTGACCTGGGCATGCCCAGGCAGGGAGGCGATCGGGAAAATGCGAACGAACCATTCCGGGACATTGCCCGAGACTGGGGGGCTGGTTTTTTCGATCATCGTCTGGCCGTTCGGGTCGACCACACGGACGGCAGCATACTGGCCACTGTCGAAGACAGCAGCAACCTGCAACTCGACTGTCACCGGGTCCTTGTCCAGTTGTGACATCGACAGCGCCAGCGAGGCTGCGTTGTCATTGTTCTTGATGGCCAGTTGCTGTTCCAGATAGTGGCGAGCCGTCAGCATGCTGGCCACGAAGCTGCCGGCAAAGGCGATCAGGGTGCTCGTGATGACCGCGAGCCAGAGTTGTCGGAATAAGGACATGTCGATTACCTCACTGAAAGCCTTCGGCGCGCGCCCGGGCCAGCAGATCCTGCCAGCGGGAGAGATTGCTCTTGCTGGACTGGTTGCCGGTGCCCTGCCAAAGGCCTGCACTGTTGAAACTGAAAATCGGAGAAAGGTCGCTGCGCCGCGAGGCGGGCAGGATCTGGGGATTCAGGTTGTCGAGGACCAGCGGATCGGCATTCGGTGTCGCGTAATACGCGAGCACCATGTGGGCGACCAGAAAAGTGCCGGCGGGGCCGGTCTGCGCTGCTTTGACATAGACCAGACGGAGTTTGTTGATCGGGATGCCCAGTTCGATCAGGGAGTAGTACTTGGCAATCGAGAAGTCTTCACAGTCGCCGCGTCCCTGGCCGATAATTTCGGTCGGCGTCGCCCAGTAATCGTTCTGGCCCCAGACCGACATGTCGTCGTCGAAGGCGATGCGTCGGTTGAAGAAATCGTTGATCCGCTTCAGCTTGTCGGTTTCCTGGGCGCTACGCCCTTCGGCGAGGGCGCGCTGCCAGTCAAGCAGCAAGGGCACCTGCCCGGCACCAAAGCGGCTGCTGACCAGTTGCTGCAGACGCTCGAAATCCCACCCCAGTGCCAACGGCAGGCCGTTCAGGCACAGCATGCCCAGAGTGGCCGCGACGGCCAGCAGGCGAAGCAGGGAGGCTCGGTTACTCAAGTCGTTGATATGGGCTCAAGAGTTGCGGTGAACGACGGCAGGATGACGAGTTCCGGGATTATCACCCATGGGAATGAAAATACATCGCTCCCGGGCCGGGGATTCGCGATTTCTCTGTGCCTGCGGACGAGGCAGCCGAGACGGACGAAAAAAAGGCCATGCGCGCCAGCATGGCCCTGGCATGCAATTCATCAGGAACTAGTTCGAGGCTTCGACCTGGGCAATGAAGACGTAGCCCTGCGAGCGCAGGGTCTTGATATAGCTGCTGCCATCGGCTTGCTTGCCGAGAATGCGCCGGATCTGGCTGACGTGCACATCGATGATCCGGTCGTAGGGAACGTACTCGCGTTTCAGGACGCGTGACAGGTGCTCGCGGGAAAGCGGCTCGAACGGCTGCTCAAGAAATGCCGTGAGCAGCGCATAGCCGGAGACGCCCAGCGGTGTTGGCGGGCTGCCGGTCCGGAATAATTCGCGCGAGGCGGTATCCAGCGTCCAGTCACCGAAATGCAGGCGGCGCATTTCGCTGCGGGCGGCGGGGCGCTGGCAACGGCGCAGCAGGCTGCGCGTACGGGCCAGCAGCTCGCGCATATTGCAGGGCTTGGGGAGGAAATCGTCGGCGCCGATCTCGATGCCGATGATGCGCTCGATCTCGTCGGAACGGGTCGAGTGGATCAGGACCGGGATTTCGGATGTTTGTCGTAACTGCCGGAGGAGCTCCAGTCCGTCGACATCCGGCAAGCTCAGATCAAGGATGATGACATCCGGTTTCTCGTTCAGTTGTCGCCACATGGCGGCCCCGTTTTCGGCGTAAATACTATCGATTCCGGCCGTAGCCAGGGTCGAACTCAATACGTGGCGGGTACCCGGGTCATCTTCAACAATCAGCGCAGTCTGGCGCATGCTTTTTCATTTCGGCTAAGCAATAAAGAAAGCATTGTAATCCAATGTAAAACAAAGGAATTGTTTTACGATTCTTTAACAATGAGGCAGCTTATCGGAGGACAATTAAGGCCTTGATGAGTAGCTGTCTGATGATTCTTTAGCTTTTTCTCGAATAAATGCCGGTTCCCCACTCCCTTGACGGTTTTGATGTAATGGGCGCGGTCGAGCGTATGCTCGGCCAGCCGGTGCTTTGGTGGCAGGCGGTTGGCTTGTTTGTCGAACATTATGCCGATTGGGAGTCGGTCTGGCTGGCTTGCATCGGTGATGATGCGGAGGAGCGGAAGCGGGTGCATGCCATTCGCAGCGCGGCAGTCAATGTCGGGGCGGTTCGCTTGTCGGAAACGGCCGGAATTCTGGAAGACCTGCTGCTCGAACGACTGGCCGGTGGCTCGAAGCTTGTTCCGGAAGGCTTGCGGCAACGCCTTGGCGATGAGTTTCGCCAGTCCTGGCTGGCTGCAGCCAACGCCAGGAAAGAAAGCGGGCTGGGTCCCGGAGGTTCGGCATGAGCCAGCAGCTGTCCACCACGCCGCTGCGTTCGCGCCTGGCGCGCATCAATTTTTATGTGCTGGCATCGGCCATCGTCTTTGCGACAGTGTTCATTGTCTTTACCTCGGCGTGGATGACGATACGGGCCCATGTCGAGGAGGGTGACATGCACCTTGAACTACTCAAGTTAAAGGCGCATCCGGAGCTGGTAATCAACGATCGCGAAGGCGCGGAGCGCATGTTTGCCGCGCTGCGGACCATGCCGTCCCTGTCTTCGGTCGCGGTGTTCCGCGAGGATCTTTCGCCTCTCGTCGCTTTTGATCGCCATGGCGACGAAGAAGTCTCGCCGGCACCCTTGGTCAAACCGGTGGCCGGGCATACCTATTCCTGGAAGCGCATCGATTTCGTGGTGCCGGCGCAGGTGGCCGGGCAGCCAGCTGGCTGGCTACGCTTGAGCACTGATCTGGCCGTGGTTTTTCAGCATCTGCTTGGTTCTCTGGGGCTGATTCTGGTCGAAATGGCCGCCGCACTGGCCATTGCCCTGCATTTGCAGTCCCGGCGAGTGGAGAGGCTGATCGAGCCACTGCAGGATTTGACGCAGCACATGTCCGATGTGTCGCTTGGGCGGCTGGATATTCGTGCTGCCGATAGCCGGGTGACCGAGATCGAGCAACTGGTGGCTGGATTCAACCAGATGGTGGCGCAAATTCGCGAGCGCGATCACTGGTTATCGACGCATTTGGGCAATCTGGAGCAGATCGTCGAACAGCGGACGCGCGAGTTGCGCCTGGCCAAGGAGGCGGCAGAGGCGGGCAGCCTGGCCAAGAGTGAGTTTCTGGCGACGATGAGTCATGAAATCCGGACGCCGATGAATGGCGTGCTGGGCATGACGGAGTTGTTGCTGAATACCCAGCTGGAGCCGACTCAGCGGCAGTTTGTCGAAGCAGTCGAGCGTTCCGGCAAGCACTTGCTACGCATCATCAACGACATTCTCGATTTTTCGAAAATCGAGGCTGGCAAGATGGAGCTGGATGTGGCCGACTTCGATCTGCGCCTGCTGCTTGAGGAATCGCTGGAACTGTTCTCGCAACCTGTTCGGCGAAAGGGGCTGGATCTGGTGGCTGATCTGCCGCCGGATGAAAGTCTGGTCGTACGCGGCGATCCCTTGCGTTTGCGCCAGATCGTGACCAACCTGCTGGGCAATGCAATCAAGTTCACCGAAACCGGCGAAATCCTGCTTCGGCTGCACGTTATCGAGCGTCGTGAAAAGGCCCTCAGGCTGGCCTTGATCGTCAGCGATACCGGGATCGGCATCCCGCTCGATGCTCAGGAAAAGATCTTCGAGCATTTCCTCCAGGCCGATGGATCAACAACCCGCAAATACGGGGGAACCGGCCTTGGGCTGGCCATTTGCCGGCGTCTGGTTGATATGATGGGTGGCAGCATTGGCGTCGAAAGCTCGCCGGGCAAGGGGGCTTCCTTTTCTGTGGAGCTCGATCTCGCTCTCGGAGAATTGCCCGCGCTTTCTTCAGAAAAGCCGGCCGTCGCGGCAACGGGGGCGCGTGTCCTGATTGTTGATGACAGCACGACTCAGCGCGACATTCTCCTCACCTTGCTGCGGGGCAGAGGATTCATGTCCGATGGTGCGTCCTCCAGTCTCGCCGGGCTCTCCATGCTCAAGGCCGCCGCCGAAAAGGGTGAGCCTTACGCGCTGTTGCTGATCGATTTGCAGATGCCGGATCTTTCCGGCAGCGAAGTCGTCCGGGCCTTGCGTGCCGATGAACAATTGGCAAAGACCCGGGTGATCATCATTTCTGCCGAGATGGATGCGCTGAGCAAGGCGGAAACAGCGAGCTTGCAGATTGCGGCCTGCCTGCCCAAGCCGGTTCGTCAAGCCGACTTGCAGCGGGCCATCGAAGCCGCCTTGTATCGGCGTTCCTCGACGGATGCTTCCGCAGTCAACAATCCATCCAGGAAACTGCGTGGTCGAGTGCTGATTGCCGAAGACAACGAAAGCAATCTGGTGGTCGCCCGGGCCCAACTCGAGAGGATGGGGCTGGAGGTGATCACCGCCGGTGATGGCCAGCAAGCGCTCGATCTGCTGGCTGGCGAAGTGGTTGATCTGGTCCTGATGGATTGCCAGATGCCTGTTCTTGACGGCTTTGCGGCGACCATGGCGCTGCGTGAGCGCGAACTTCCCTCCGGTCAGCATCTGCCGGTCATCGCGCTGACCGCCAATGCCATGAAGGGCGACCGTGAGCGTTGCCGGGCGGCGGGCATGGACGAGTATCTGGCCAAGCCCTATACCGGGGAAGAATTGCTGGCCTTGCTTGCGCGGTGGTTGCCGGCCGAACGGCGCAAGTCCGCTGTTCCCGCAATAGCATCGCCAGTGGCGGCAGGCGTGGAGCAGGAACCAGTAGCTGCGCTTGATCCTTCTGCTTTTGACAAGATTCGGGCTTTGTCGCCAGAAGGTGGCGATGCTCTGGTTCGCCAAGTGATCGTCGCGTATTTGAAAGCTGCCGAGCGGGAGTGGGGGCGTTTCGATCAGGGGCTGGCGGATGTCGATGCCTCGTTGATGGCGGCGGCTGTGCATGCCCTCAAATCGAGCAGCTTCAATGTGGGGGCCATGACTTTTGCCAAGCGTTGCGGTGAGCTCGAGCAACTGGCCCGGGAGATCAGGATGCGCGAATTGCTGGCGCGAGTCGATGGCCTGCGCAGCGAATGGCAGCGGGTCGACGAAGCTCTGAAGGCTGTTCTGGCCGGGCTGGCGACATGAGCCGGATGCCTTGGCGCGTTCTGGTTGCCGATGACGACCCGACGGTTGCCCTGTTGTCGCGGGCTGCTCTGGCCGGCGGGGATTTCATCCCGACCGTCGTCGATAACGGCAACGATGCGCTGACCGAATTCAGACAGCAGGCGTTTGATATCGCGTTGCTCGATGTCGAGATGCCCGGACTGGACGGCTTTGAGGTTTGTGCGGCGATCCGTCAAAGCCATGGCGCCGGTTTTCCTGTCGTGTTGGTGACGGGGCGCAGTGATCCGGCCTTCATCGAGCGGACGCAGGTGCTCGCCGCCGACTACATCGCCAAGCCGGTCAACTGGGCTTCACTGGCCGGCTTGTTGCGTACCCTGCTCGAGGCTTCGCGCGTTTAGAGCGGCTCCGGGGTTTCCCCTCGTTGCCCTGCCTGGCAAGGGTTGTGGCAGAATCAGGCCAAAGGGCCTTGATGCCATGAACGCAAGGCACGAACTAGGGGGAGTTATGGGACATCGGATATTTTCCTGGGTATTTTCATGTGCCTTGGCTTTTGCCGTTTTGCAGGTGCCGACCGCCGCGTTGGCCCAGGAGGTGCGGCCGCTAGCCAAGGCCCAGACGCTGTATCTGCCGATCTATTCCCACATGCTGTACGGCAATCTCGGCAAGAGCGGCAAGGCATCGTTCGTGCTGCTCTCCGCGCTGGTCAGCATCCGCAATACCGATGGCAAGCGGCCGCTACGGGTTCTCTCGGCGAAGTATTTCGATACCCACGGCAAGCAACTTGGTGAGCGCGTGCCGACGCCCGTGCTCGTGCCGCCCTATGGCACCCTCGAATTGTTCGTGGAGCTGAATGATGCTTCCGGCGGTTCAGGTGCCAATTTCATCATCAAGTGGGAAGCCGATCAGCCGATCAATCCGCCGCTGGTCGAGTCGCTGCACGCCAACATGGATGGTGGCAAGGCGGTGATCTTCATGACGCAATCGGTGCCTCTGGCTGAATGAGCGGCAATACCGGCGTGTCCTCGATCAAGACCCTGCAGACCGGCTATATCTTCCGGCTGGTCTACGTTGCGCTCGGCATGCTGTTTGCCGTGCATCTGTTCGGCACCATCGGCTACATGGTGCTGACCGAAGGCAAATATTCCTGGTTCGACGCCTTCTACATGACCTTCATCACCGTTGCCACCATTGGTTTCGGTGAAATCATCGACATGTCGAGCAATCAGCCGGCCCGGATTTTGACCGTGGTCATCGGCATTCTCGGCGCCGGCAACCTGTCGCTGCTGTTTTCGGTCGTTACGGTGGCGCTGCTCGAAACCGACCTCAATGGAACCCTGCGGAGAAAACGCATGGAAAAAGCAATCAAGAAACTCAAAGGCCATTACATCCTCTGCGGCTTCGGCCGGGTCGGGCGCAACATCGCGCATGAACTGGAGGCAACCCACCGCCATTTCGTCGGGGTCGATGAAGATCTGCACCGGTTGGAGGACTACAAGGAAAAGAACCCGGGCTTCCTTTACCTGCATGGCGATGCCAGCGACGACGATATTCTGGTGGCTTCCGATCTTGAAGATGCCAAGGGGTTGTTCGCGGTGACCGGCGACGATTCGCGCAACCTGATGATCGTGATCACCGCCAAGCAATTGAAGCCGGATCTGCGCGTCGTTGCGCGGTGCACCGAGCAGCGCAATATCGAGAAGATGCGCAAGGCAGGGGCGGATGCGATCGTTTCGCCGGACTTCACCGGCGGCATGCGCATCGCGTCGGCGATGATCCGCCCTCACGTGGTTTCCTTCCTCGATGAAATGCTGAAGTCGGAGAAGAATCTGCGCGTCGAGGAAGTGCCGGTGCCGGCCGGATTCATTCCCAAGCCGATCGGCGCCCTGAAATTACGCAGCGCCAATTACGTCTTCCTTGCCGTGCGCGAGCGTAATGGCAGCTGGCAGTTCAATCCCGAGCAGGACTTTCTGCTCAAGCCTGGCTATATGTTGATCGCCATGGCCAGTCCGGTCGGACGTACGGAAATCGAAACCCTGTTGATCGATATGGCTGCCTGATTTGTAGTGACATCTCATTTACCCCAACAACCTGGAGAAAAATTATGCGAATGATGGTTTTGACAATCGGTGCTTCATTGCTCATCGCCGGTGCCGCACAAGCCTCGCCTGAGTTGGCCAAGGCCAAGAACTGCATGACCTGCCATGCCATCGACAAAAAAATTGTCGGGCCGGCCTACAAGGATATTGCCGCCAAGCGTGCCGCTGAAAAGGGCGCCGAGGCTGCTTTGGCAGCGAAAATCAAGAACGGCAGCAAGGGTGAGTGGGGCAATGTGCCCATGCCGCCAAACAATGTGACCGATGCCGAAGCCGCGACGCTGGCCAAGTGGGTGCTCTCGCAGAAATAACGGACTAGAAGGCCGCGTGCAGTATCCGATACGGCGTGGCCTTCAGACCTTTGGCGAGCGGAGCGAATGAAGTCCCTGACCCCGGAACAGATGCGCCGCCGCTGGCTGGCCCTCGGCATCGTTGCGCTGGCCTACATCCTCTCTTTTTTCCAGCGCTTCGCGCCGGCCGGGATTGCCCAGGATCTGGCGGCCGCTTTCGAGACTTCGGCGGCCTCGCTCGGCGTGCTGGCGGCCACCTATTTCTACGTTTACACGGTGATGCAGGTGCCGACTGGCATCCTGGTCGATACCCTCGGGCCGCGGCGTATCCTGGCCCTGGGCGGGTTGATCGGTGCGGCTGGCAGCTTCCTGTTCGGCTTGGCGCCAACACTTGAGCTGGCACTGGTCGGACGCACGCTGATCGGGCTCGGCGTGTCGGTCACCTTCATCGCCATGCTCAAGCTGGTTGCTGTCTGGTTCGAGGAAAGCCGCTTCGCCACCATGGTCGGTATCTGCATGCTGATCGGCAATCTCGGTTCGGTCCTGGCCGGTGCACCGCTCTCTGCGCTGGCTCAGGCCACTGGCTGGCGTGGCGTGTTTATCGGGGTCGGCTTTGCGTCACTGGTTTTGGCTGCCCTGTGCTGGCTGATCGTGCGCGATGCGCCGGAATCCGGCACGATCGCGCCCAAGCCACGCTTCGACCGGACTCTGGTGCTGTCCAGCCTGTGGTCCGTGGTCAGGAACAGGAATACCTGGCCGGCGGTGGCGGTCAATACCGGCATGTCCGGTGCCTTCTTTACTTTCGCCGGTTTGTGGGCGATGCCTTACCTGATGCAGGTCCATGGCCTGGCCCGCTCGGTCGCGGCGACGCATCTCTCGTTGTGGTTTGGCGGTTTTGCCATTGGCTGTCTGTTCATCGGCGGCTTGTCCGATCGTCTGGGCCGACGCAAACCGGTCTTGATCGTTGCCTCGCACCTCTATGGCGCGATCTGGCTGATCTGGTTGTCCTGCGCAACGATGCCGGTCATGTTGTCGTATGTACTTTTTGCCCTGATGGGGCTGACGACGGCGGGATTCAGTCTGACCTGGGCCTGTTCCAAGGAGGTCAATCCGCCCCTGCTGTCCGGCATGTCGACCAGCGTTGCCAATATGGGGGGCTTCCTGGCAGGGGCGCTGTTGCAACCGCTGGTTGGCTGGATCATGGACCTCGGCTGGAAGGGCGAGATGGTCAGCGGCGCCCGTTTCTACGATGTTGAAACGTGGCGTTACGGCGTTCTGGTGGTCAGCGTCTGCGCGATTCTTGGTGCTGTATCCAGCTGGTGGATCAGGGAAACGCGTTGCCGGAACATCTGGCAGGCCACTTCAGGTGGCTGATCAAGTCCGGGAAAGTGTAATTAAATCAAGGCATGAGCCTAAAATGGCTTGTGTCGCGGATGTAAATTAGCGTATTCTTATATTTATGAGCGCAAACATTCTTCGTCCTTTGGTTCTTGGCCTGGTTTTCGCGTCGACTGCAGCGTTTGCCGTCGAGCCATTGCCGGTCATCACCGTCAAGCCGCATTCTGTCGATCTGACATTTCCCGCCGAATCGCTGGTCGAGGCTGTCCAGCAGGCGACGGTTGGCGCCCAGACGGCCGGTCGGGTTCTGGAGGTGAAGGCCGATGCCGGACAGTCAGTGAAAAAAGGCGATGTGCTGATGCGGATCGATGCCCGCGAAGCGGCGGAAGCGGCGAGAGCGGCTGAGGCTCAGTACGCCAATGCCAAGATCAATTACGAGCGGACGAAAAGCCTGGTGGCGCAGAAGTTCATGAGTGGTGCAGCGCTCGACAAGGCCAAGGCCGATTTCGATTCGGCCGCCGCCAATCGCTCGGCCGCCGGGGCCAGTCAGAGTCACGCCACCATCGTTGCACCCATCTCCGGCATCGTCGCCCGGCGCCACGCCGAACTCGGTGATATGGCGATGCCCGGCCTGCCTTTGTTCACCATCTATCAACCGGGAAGCCTGCGGGTCACGGCCAGCATTCCACAACATCGCCTGAAAGAAATGCGCCTGGTGAAGACAGCGCGCATCGAGTTTCCCGAGCTGGGCAAATGGGTCGATTCAAAAATGGTTCAGTTGCTGCCGACTGCCGATGCTTCAACCCATGTTTCGCAGGTACGAGTCAGCTTGCCGGATGTGGCGGATGCAATGCCCGGGATGTTTGCCCGGGTTTATTTCGTGACCGGCCAGGCCGAAAAACTGACGGTGCCGGCCAACGCTGTGCTGCGTCGTGGCGAAGTCGCCGCCGTCTATGTGCAGACACCCGATAACCGCCTGAGCCTGCGCCAGTTACGTCTGGGCGATGCCGTCGGGCAGGGCGAGATCGAAGTGCTGGCCGGGCTGGCTGCGGGTGACAAGGTGGTTACCGATCCGGTCAGGGCGGCCATTCAGCTCAAGTCGGGCAAGTAGGCGATGAGCCACGATAACGGTCGCCTCGGCATTTCCGGGCGCATTGCTGCCGCTTTCCTGTCGTCGCAGATCACGCCCTTGCTGGCGCTGGTCGCCTTCCTGATGGGCATCTTCGCCACGCTGGTTACGCCGCGCGAGGAGGAACCCCAGATCGACGTGACCATGGCCGACGTGCTGGTCGCCTTCCCCGGCGCTTCGGCCAAGGATGTCGAGAACCTGGTGGCACGACCCGGCGAGCAGGTCTTGTCGCGCATGCATGGCGTCGAGCACGTCTATTCGATGTCGCGCGCCGGCATGGCGGTGATCACCGTGCAGTTCGAGGTGGGTGTCAAATATAACGATGCGGTGCTGCGCCTGCACGATACTGTCATGTCGCATCGCGACTGGCTGGCGCCCAATCTTGGCGTGCAGGAGCCGGTGATCAAGCCGCGCGGCATCGACGATGTGCCGATTGTTTCGCTGACTTTCTGGACGCCGGACCCAAACCGTTCGGCCTTCGATCTGCAACAGGTGGCACGGGCGGTCGAAATCGAACTGAAGCGCATCAAGGGAACGCGCGATGTGTCGACCCTCGGCGGTCCTGACCATGCCATCCGCGTCTTGATGGATGCCGAGCGGATGAATGCCTTTGGCGTCACGCCGCAGGATATCGCTGGCGCGCTGAAAGTTTCGAATGCGCTGCAGTCCTCGGGTAGCCTGACGGCGGGCAACCGCGAAGTGTTGGTGCAGACCGGGACTTATCTCGAATCCGCCGCCGATGTGAAACGTCTGGTGGTCGCAGTCCGGGGTGACGAAAAAGCGCGCAAGCCGATCTACATGAGCGATGTGGCGACCGTCGAAGACGGCCCTGACCAGCCAAAGCGCTACGCCTGGTTCGGCAACAAGGATGGCGAATTCCCGGCAGTGACCATCCAGCTCTCCAAGCAGCCCGGCGTCAATGCCGCCGATGTGGCCAGTTCGGCGATCGAGCGGATCAACAGCCTGAAGAACACGGTCATCCCGGAAGGTGTTGAAGTCACCGTCACCCGCAACTACGGCGAGACGGCCACTGAAAAGGCGCAGAAGCTGATCGGCAAGCTGATCTTCGCCACCGCTTTCGTCGTCGCGCTGGTCTTCTTCGCCCTCGGACGGCGCGAGGCGGTGATCGTCGGTGTGGCTGTGACCTTGACGCTGGCCGCGACCCTGTTCGCTTCCTGGGCCTGGGGGTTCACGCTGAATCGCGTCTCCCTGTTCGCGCTGATTTTCTCGATCGGCATCCTGGTTGATGACGCGATTGTCGTGGTCGAGAATATCCACCGCTGGCAGGGACTGCATCCCGAGAAAAGCCTGCTCGAAATCATTCCAGGCGCGGTCGACGAAGTGGGTGGCCCGACCATTCTGGCGACGCTGACCGTGATCGCGGCGCTGCTGCCGATGGCCTTCGTCAGTGGCCTGATGGGGCCATACATGAGCCCGATTCCGATCAACTCGTCGATGGGTATGGCCATTTCTCTGGCCGTCGCCTTCGTGGTGACGCCGTGGCTGGCGGCCAAGCTGATGAAGTCGCATGGCAATGCTCATGGCGAACATCAGCCGTCAAAGCTTGATGCCCGGCTGGACAGCACCTTCCGCAAGCTGCTGACGCCCTTCCTCGACCCGCTGAAAGGTGGCGCCGCCCGCGTCAAGCTGGCCATCGCCGTCGTGCTGCTGATCCTGGGTTCGGTATCGCTGGCTTACTTCCAGCTGGTCGTGCTGAAGATGTTGCCCTTCGACAACAAGAGCGAATTCCAGATCATCGTCGATATGCCGGTCGGCACGCCGCTGGAGGAAACGGCGCGGGTGCTGCACGAAATCGGCGCCGAACTGGCCACCGTGCCGGATGTCGTCAATTATCAAGCCTATGCCGGTACGGCCAGCCCGATCAATTTCAATGGTCTGGTCCGCCAGTACTACTTGCGTGCCGTGCCGGAAAAGGGTGACCTGCAGGTCAATCTGGCCGACAAGCATCAGCGCACGCAGAAGAGTCACGAAATCGCCATTTCCTTGCGCGAGCGCATCGAAGCCATCGGCAAGCGCAATGGCGGTGTCGCCAAGCTGGTCGAGGTGCCGCCGGGGCCGCCGGTGATGTCGCCCATTGTTGCCGAGGTCTATGGCCCGGATTACGCTGGTCAGATGGCTGTCGGCAAGCAGGTGCGCAAGGCCTTTGAGGAAACGGCCGACATCGTTGCCGTCGATGACTACATCGAGGCGGATTCCCGCAAGTTCGTGTTGCATGTGCTGCAGAGCAAGGCCGCACAGATGGGCGTGGCCCAGAGCGACATCGTCGAGGTGGTCGGCATGGGATTGGCCGGGCAGGATGTGACGCCGGCGCGCAATACCGAATCCAAGTTCGAAATTCCGGTCCGGGTAACCCTGCCGGCCGAGAAGCAGTCCACGCTCGATGCCCTGCTCAAGCTGCGCGTCCGTTCGCGTGACGGCCAGCTGGTGCCGGTTTCCGAACTGGTCGAGGTGCGTGATGTGGCGCGCGAGAAAGCGATCTATCACAAGGATCTCCTGCCGGTCGTCTATGTTGTCGGTGACATGGGCGGCAAGCTCGATTCGCCGCTCTACGGCATGTTCGATATTCGTTCGAAGATCAACGGTATGGCGCTCAAGGAAGGTGGCACGCTGGGCGAATGGTTCATCCGCCAGCCGGCCGATCCCTATGCCGGCTACAGCGTCAAGTGGGATGGCGAGTGGCAGGTCACCTACGAAACCTTCCGCGACATGGGTATTGCCTACGCGGTCGGCCTGATCCTGATCTATCTGCTAGTGGTTGCTCACTTTGGCAGCTACCTCGTGCCGCTGATCATCATGGCGCCGATTCCGCTGACCATCATCGGTGTGATGCCCGGTCATGCGCTGTTCGGTTCGCAATTCACGGCGACCTCGATGATCGGCATGATCGCCCTGGCTGGCATCATCGTTCGCAACTCGATCCTGCTCGTCGATTTCATCAAGCAGCAGGTAGCGGCCGGGATGGACTTTCACGATGCCGTGATCCAGTCGGCAGCGGTGCGTGCCAAGCCTATCGCGCTGACGGCGCTGGCCGCCATGCTCGGCGCCCTGTTCATTCTCGATGACCCGATCTTCAATGGTCTGGCGCTGAGCATGATTTTCGGTATTCTCGTCTCCACCCTGCTGACGCTGGTGGTGATTCCGGTTCTTTACTTCTCGGCTTTCCGCAAGGAGCATCAGCAATGACCATCGAACGCATCATCCGCATCATGGCAGGTTTCTTCGTCCTGCTCTCCCTGGCTCTCGGTTACCACGGTAGCCCGATCTTCGTCTCCGAGTGGTTCCTCGCCTTTACCGCCTTTGTCGGCTTGAATCTGCTACAGAGCGGCTTCACCGGGTTCTGCCCACCGGAAAAACTGCTCGCCAAAATGGGCGTCAAACGCAGTGATGGCGGCTCCTGTTGCGGATAAGTCACAGCCGCGAAAGTGCTCTTAGATCAAGGATTAACAAGTTGCTGTAAGCAGTTGTTGTATATGCGGATTGTCTTTTTTTGATGTGAATGAAAAATATAGCTGAAACATTGTTTTGTCTCAGCTAAACTCCGGCAACGCGTGTATCCGGAAAGTAATACTTTGATGCCAAGCCCGGCCGTTGCCGGCCGCAAATTCGTTTCGTTCGCCATGGTGGCGGTTGTCCTTGTCTGGTGCCTGATTGGCCTTGACCTGTGGATCGCCAGCCGCCAAGCCGATACCGGAATGGCGCTCTGGTCGGGTGACTCGAATCCTCAGGGATTGCCGGCATGGAAAGGGCTGCTGCTGGTCCTGGGCATCTTTCTTACTTTGCTGGTTGCTCAGGCTTACCGGCAGTTGCTTTCGGCCAATCGCCAGGCAGAAGCCCGTCTGGCCCTGCAGCGCCTGATCGTCGATCACGCCTCCGAAGCGATGATGCTGACCGACAGCGCCCAAAGAATTCTCTCGGTAAATTCAGCCTTTGAGCAGATTACCGGCTATGCCGGCCAGGACGTTTTTGGCAAGACGCCAACCATGCTCAGTGCCGGGCATCAGGGGCTGGCATCCCACCGAAATGTCTGGGATTTCGTGGCTGAAAAAGGCTATTGGGAAGGTGAAATCTGGGATCGCCGGAAGGATGGCGCGATCTATCCCAAGCAGATGCGCATCTCGGCCATTTGCGAGGACGGTGCGCAGATCTCGCATTTTGTTGCGGTGTTTACCGACATCAGCGAAAGCCGGGCACAGGCAGAACGCCTCGAATATCTGGCGCGCCACGATCCGCTGACCAATCTGCCGAATCGGCTGGCACTCGATGCCCATCTTGACTCCATCCTTGAAACGGCGGTGCCTGGCATCAACCGCATGGCAGTGCTGATCATCGATCTGGACAATTTCAAGACGATCAACGATTCGCTCGGCCATCATGCCGGCGACCGCCTGCTGGCCGAGCTGGCTCGCCGGCTCGGGGGGCTGATGGACAAGACGAAACGCTTGTTCCGGCTGGGGGGGGACGAGTTCGTTGTGGTGATCGATCGCCTGCACAGCGAAGAGACGGTCATTGAGCTGGTCGACCGGGTGGCTCGGGTCATTGGCGACCCCTGCGATATCGACGGCCATGTGCTGCACAGCACGCCATCGATCGGTATCAGCCTCTATCCGGAAGATGGCAGGGACGCCCAGGCGCTGATTCGCAATGCCGATACGGCCATGTATTACGCCAAGGCCAATGGCCGGAACAACCATAAATTCTTTACCGAACCGATGAATGCCGCGGCCAACAAACGCCTGCATCTCGAAAGCGAGCTGTGGTCTGCCTTGGCTGAAAACCAGCTGGTACTGCATTACCAGCCACAGATCGACCTGCTCAGTGGCAAGGTCGTCGGCGTCGAGGCACTGGTTCGCTGGCGCCACCCGCAGCGCGGATTGATTCCGCCCGCCGAATTCATTCCGGTGGCCGAAGAGTGCGGACTGATTCTGCCGCTTGGTCACTGGGTATTGCTGACTGCCTGCCGACAGGTCCGGGAATGGCTGGATGCCGGGATCGACATGGGGGAAATGGCGGTCAATATTTCGGCGCACCAGTTCCGGCAGCGCGAATTTGTGCCGTCGGTCCAGGCGATTCTGGCTGAAACCGGCTTGCCCGCCCACCGTCTGGAACTGGAAATCACCGAAAGCACGATCATGCACGGTGTCGACGAGGCGATTCAGACCTTCGCCCAGCTCAAGGCGATGGGTGTCAAGCTGGCCATTGATGACTTCGGTACCGGCTATTCGTCGCTGGCCTACCTGCGCCGCTTCCCGCTTGACCGGCTGAAAATCGATCGTTCCTTCCTGGCCGATGTCGAAACCGATCCGGATGCCGCCTCTCTGGTCACCTCCATCGTCTTGCTCGGCCGCTCGCTGGGGCTGCAATTGGTGGCCGAAGGCGTCGAAAACTTCGCTCAGGCCGAATTCCTCCGCACGCTCGAATGCGAGCGCGTGCAGGGCTTCCACTTCTATCAGCCGGTTTGTGCGGAAGAAGTGGTCGGCGTCGGCCGGTTTCAGGAATTTGCTGCCCTGCAGGCCTGATGCACTTTGAGCTGGGGGCGTTGGCGCCTAAAATTCCAGTCTTGTCGACACGGAGTTCAGCATGAAAATCGGATTTATCGGCTTGGGCATCATGGGGCGTCCGATGGCGCTCAACCTGATCAAGGGCGGCCATCAGGTGACCGTCTGGGCGCGTCGCACCGAATCCATGCAGCCCTTGCTTGAAGCCGGTGCCACAGGTGCGGCCAATCCGGCCGAAGCAGCCCGTGGCAACGAATTGGTGATTTCCATGGTGGCCGATGCGCCCGATGTGGCCGAAGTCATGCGTGGCGTGGCCAGCGCGGGCGAATCCGGCCTGGTGGCGGTCGATATGAGCACCATTGCCCCTGCCGCGGCGCGCCAGATCGGTGCGGATTTGGCGGCGGCGGGTATCGATTTCGTCGATGCGCCGGTTTCCGGTGGGGAAGTGGGGGCCATTGCCGGCACCTTGTCGATCATGGCCGGTGGTTCCGATGCCGGCTTTGCCCGGGCGAAACCCGCTTTTGAATGCATGGGCAAGAACATTGTCCACGTCGGCACTTCCGGCGCCGGTCAGGTCACCAAGGCCGCCAACCAGATCGTCACCGGCATGGGCGTTCTGGCCGTGGCCGAGGCCTTCGCCTTCGCCGCCAAGAATGGCGTCGACGCCGGCAAGGTGCGCGAGGCGCTGCTCGGCGGTTTTGCCTATTCAAAAATACTTGAGAACCATGGTCAGCGCATGCTCGACCGTAATTTCAAGCCGGGTTTCAAGAGCTGGATGCACGAGAAGGATCTGAACATCGTCATGCAGACGGCACATGAGCTGGGCCTTTGCCTGCCCGGTTCTGCAGCGACGGCGCAGATGTTCAATGCCATGGTCGGTTCCGGGCTGGGCGAGGAAGACTCCATCGCCGTGCTCAAATTGCTGGAAAGACTGTCAGGACAGGCATGAAGCTTGGTTTCATTGGTCTGGGCGTCATGGGGCGCCCGATGGCGCTGCATATGCATGAAGCCGGCCACGAGCTGGCCGTCTGGGCCCGCCGGCCGGAAAGCATCGGCGATCTGCCGGCCAGAGTTTGCGCGACGCCGGCTGAACTGGGGCGTTGCTGCGAGGTGGTGTTCACGGTCATTACTTCCAGTGCCGATGTAGAAGGTGTGGCGCTGGGCAAGGATGGCCTGTGCGACGGTATGGCTCCGGGTTCGGTATTGGTCGACTGTTCGACCATTGCCCCCGATACGGCACGCCATGTGGCGGCACGTCTGGCCGAAAAAGGCATTCACATGCTCGACGCGCCGGTCTCCGGCGGTGTTCAAGGCGCCATCGATGCCACATTGGCGATCATGGCCGGTGGCGAGGCCGAGGTGCTGGAGCGCGTGCGGCCGCTGCTCGACTGCCTGGGAAAACGAATTGTTCATGTCGGGCCGAATGGTGCCGGGCAGGTGGCCAAGGCCTGCAATCAGATGATCATGGTTGCTGCCATCGAGGCGGCGGCCGAAGCAATGCGGCTGGCTGCTGCTTCCGGTGTCGATTGCGCCAAGGTCCGGCAGGCGCTGGCCGGCGGTTCGGCGGCATCGCGCGTGCTCGATGTGATGGGCGAGCGCATGGTGCGCCGCGATTTTGCGGCGGGCATCGAAGCGCGTCTGCATCACAAGGATTTCGGCCTGGTCCTTGAGGCGGCGCGCCGGAGCGCTGTGCCGGTGCCGCTTGCAGCTGCCGTTGGCCAACAATTGAATGCGCTCATGGCGCAAGGCTGGGGGCGCGACGATACGTCCTCGCTGCTACGGATTCTGGAAAAGTCATGAGCCAGATTGCCCAGTTGTCAGAAGCGGAAATCGAAGCGCATTTCCACGTCAAAGGCGCTTTGCCAGTCGCCTTCATGCTCGCCGAATTTGCCCGGGATCATGAGCAGTTTTCCGTGCAATTCGGAGGTGGTGCGGAGATGTTCCTGACCACCCCGCTTGCGGTGAATTCCGACAAAGGCTTGCTGATCTTCGACTGTAGCGGCAGCGTCGAATCCAACCAGCGCTTCCTGCAAAGCCAGCGCAATGTCTTCATTGGTCGCCCGGGAGGCATTCACGTCCAGTTCAACACCGGAGCGGCTCGTGAAATCAGCTATGAGGGCGGCAAGGCCTTCGCAGTGGCCTTGCCCAAACTGCTCGTCCGGCTACAGCGGCGGGACTATTTCCGGATCGAGACACCGCAGGTCAAGCCTTTGCAGTTTTTTGGGCGCTTGCCCGGTGGCGGACTGCTGAATTTACCCGCCCACGATATTTCCGTGGCGGGTATTGGCATCAAGTCAGGATCGCCTCCAGACGGGCTTGGGCCGGGTCTGGTTCTGGAAAAGTGTCATTTTTCATTGCCGGCCGATGAGCACGATTTGTTGTTCAGCGCGACCGTTCGTCATGTCACCGAGCTGGAAGGTCGGACAGGTCTTCGTCAGTGGCGAATCGGCATGCAGTTCAATGATCTCAAGGTCACGGCCGAGAGTCGTATTCAGCGTTACATCACCCACGTCGAGCGCGAGCGACACGAGCTGTCCTAACAAAGATCGCAGCGGTGGATTTCGACCGTGGCGTGCACGATTTCTTCATGTATCCCCAAGGCGTCCCGGACTTGCAGCGGAGTGAGGGTTTGATCGTGGGTCAGGAGGCTTAGCGCGCAGGCGTAGGCGCCGTTGCCGACGCGCCAGACGTGCAGGTCAGTCAGTTGCGTGCTGCCTGCTTGCGGCAGTTGTTCGATGACTTCGCGAATTTCGGCGACCACCGGATGATCCATCTCGCGGTCGAGCAGGACGCGGCCGCTTTGCACGATCAGGTTCTTCGCCCAGAGCGCGACCAGCACGGCGCCGACCAGTCCGGTTGCCGGATCCAGCCAGGCCCAGCCATAGAACCAGCCACCAGCCAGCGCGGCGATGGCGAGTACCGAGGTCAGGGCATCGGTGATGACGTGAATGTAAGCCGCCTTCAGGTTCAGGTCATGATGATGGTGGGCGTGGCCATGGCCGTCATCGTGGTGGTGATGCCCGTGATCGTGTGCTTTGCCGAGGATAAGCGCGCAGACCAGATTGACCACCAGGCCGAGGATTGCAACGCCCATCGCTTCGGGGTAGTGAATCGTTTGCGGTGACCAGAGGCGCTCGAGCGAACCGAAGACCATGGCGGCGGCAACGCCAAGCAGGAAAATGGCGCTGGTGTAGCTGGCCAGCACTTCGATTTTCCAGGTGCCGAAGGCGAAGCTGGGGTCGGCAGCGTACTTGCGGGCCGCCGAGTAGGCGAAGGCCGAGAGGCCGATGGCCAGGGCATGCGAACTCATGTGCCAGCCGTCGGCCAGCACGGCCATCGAGTTGAACCACCAGCCGGCGACGATTTCGACCAGCATGGTGGCAATGGTGATCCACATGACCAGCCGGGTGCCGCGTTCGGCGGCTGCGTTGCCGGTGCCGTAACGGTGTTCGTGGGCCCAGCGTGAGATGTCGTGTTGATGCTGGCTCATTGCTGTCCGTAGCCCTTGAACTTGTCGAGCACTTCGGCCATCTCGTCAGCTGAAAGCAGGACCGGGCTGCCAAGTTGGCTTGCCCGCCAGTATTGCTCGCACAATTCTTCCAGTTCGATGGCCAGAGAAAGTGCCTCGGCAAGGTCGCGGCCGGCGACCAGCATGCCGTGGTTGGCCAGCAGGCAGCCCTTGCGGTCATCCATCGCGGCCATGGCGGCAGTCGATAGCGCTTCCGAACCAAAAATGGCGTAGCGGGCGCAGCGGATGCTGTCGCCGCCGAAGCGGGCGATCATGTAATGGAAAGCCGGAATGCCCAGACGCAGGCAGGCCAGGCTGACGGCAAACGGCGAATGGGCGTGCAGTACGGCGCCGACTTCCGGCCGGGCGGCGTAGAGGTCGCTGTGGAAACGCCACTCGGATGAGGGCTTGCGCTGGCCGGTATGGGTGCCGTCAAGCGCCATCAGTGGGATATCGTCATCGCGCAGGGCCTCGTAGGCCATGCCGGTCGGTGTGATGTAGAAGCCGTCACCATGGCGCACGCTGACGTTGCCGGCAGTGCCGCGGTTGAGGCCGGACGGCTGCATGGCGCGGGCGGTGCTGATCAGTTGGGTGCGCAGGTCAGCCATGGGCTTCCTCCGGATAGAGTGCCAGCAGGCCTTCTCGGCTGGCCGGGCAGATGCCGCGTTCGGTGATGATGGCCTTGACCAGCCAGTTTGGCGTCACGTCGAAAGCCGGATTGGCGACATCTTCGCCGGCTGGCAACTGGCGCAGCGCAGAGGGCACGCCGCGGCTGTCGAGGCCGTGTACCAAACGGAATTCGTCGCCGTCGCGTTCCTCGATCGGGATGCTGGCGCCTTCGGGGCAGGCAAAATCAAGGGTCGAGCGCGGCGCGGCGACGTAGAAGGGAATGCCGTTGTCGGCGCAGGCAAGCGCCTTCAGGTAGGTGCCGACCTTGTTGGCGACGTCGCCATTGGCCGCTATGCGGTCGGCGCCGACGATCACTGCGTCGACCTTGCCGTTGCGCATTAGCAGGCCGGCCGCATTGTCGGCGATCAGCGTGTGCGGCACGCCGTGCTGTTCCAGTTCCCAGGCGGTGAGCAGGCCCTGGTTGCGCGGGCGGGTTTCCGAGACCCAGACATGCACCGGCACGCCCGCATCGTGCGCAGCATAGACCGGCGACAGCGCGGTGCCCCAGTCGACCGTGGCCAGCCAGCCGGCATTGCAATGGGTCATGATGTTCAGGGTCTGGCCATCGGCGACGATCAGATCATTCCAGAGCTTGAGGCCGTGCTGGCCGATGGCGGCATTCTGCGCCACGTCTTCCTCGGCAATGGCTGCAGCTTCGGTCCAGGCAGCTTCGCAGCGTGCTTCCGGGGCCAGGGGCCGCAGAAGGCGTTCCATGCGGGCCAGCGCCCAGTGCAGATTGACGGCCGTCGGGCGGGTGGCGCCGAGCACGGCCAGAGCTTCATCCAGCCGCCTGTCGGAGGCCTCGAAGTCGAGCGCAATGGCCAGCCCGTAAGCGGCGGTGGCGCCGATCAGCGGCGCCCCCCGGACCTGCATGGCGCGGATGGCGTGGGCTGCTTCTTCCAGGGTGGCGACGCGCACCCAGTGCAGCGCATGCGGCAGCCGGGTCTGGTCGATGATGTCGATGGCGCGCCGATCGGGATGGGCGCGCAGGGTGCGGGTAGGGATGCCGTCGATGTTCATGGGCCGCATTGTGGCATAGTGCCTCATTCCAAAACACCTGCTAGCGCCATGGAAACTCCAGTCCGTATCGATTCCCGCTTCCCGAACATGGGAACCACAATCTTCACTGTGATGAGCCGGCTGGCCGCCGAGTGTGGCGCGGTGAATCTGTCACAGGGCTTCCCCGACTTTCAGGCTGAGCCGGTGCTGTTCGATGCGATGCACCGCCACATGCAGGCCGGACACAACCAGTACGCACCGATGGCCGGCCTGCCAGAGTTGCGCCAGGCGATCGTGGACAAGGTGGCTGCCTTGTATGGCCCGCGTTTCGATGTCGAGTCCGAAGTGACGGTCACGGCCGGGGCGACGCAGGCGATATTTACGGCCATCGCCGCCTTTGTCCGGCCGGGCGACGAGGTGATCGTCTTCGAGCCGGTGTACGACAGCTACGTGCCGGCCATCGAGACGGTCGGCGGCACGGCGGTTTACGCCCAGCTCAAGTTTCCTGATTACGCCCCGGACTGGTCGCAGGTGGCCGGGCTGATCTCGCCGAAGACGCGGATGATCATCGTCAATTCCCCGCACAACCCGACCGGCAGCCTGCTCACTGCCGCCGACCTCGACAAGCTGGCGGAACTGGTTCGTGGCACCGACATCGTGATCCTGTCCGATGAGGTTTACGAGCACATCCTGTTCGATGGCGAGCAGCACGCCAGCCTGTGCGGGCACGCGGAGCTGGCGGCGCGCAGCATCGTTGTTTCCAGTTTTGGCAAGACCTATCACATCACCGGCTGGAAGATCGGCTATGTCGTCGGCCCGGCCGCGCTGATGGCTGAGTTCCGCAAGGTGCATCAGTTCAATGTCTTTACCGTCCACGCTCCATCGCAACTGGCGCTGGCCGAGTACATGCAGGATGCTTCCCGCCATCTTGGCTTGGCAGCTTTTTATCAGGAAAAGCGCGATTTCTTCCGCCGGTTGATGGCTGCAACGCCGTTTGAGCTGCTGCCCTGCCGCGGTACCTATTTCCAGCTGGCACGCTACGACCGGATTTCGGATTTGCCTGACCGGGCATTTGCCGAGTGGATGACGCGCCAAGTTGGCGTCGCGGTTATTCCCGTCTCGGTTTTTTATGCCAATGGTCGTGATGATCACGTGGTTCGCTTCTGCTTTGCCAAGCAGGAGTCGACCCTCAACGCTGCAGCAGAGCGCCTTTGTAAAGCACTGTAATGAAACCTGAAAATATGAAAATTGCTTGACGCTCTTCCTTGGCAAAGCCAATAATCAGCGTTTCAAAAGCATAATTTCAAGGAGTAAAACGCTATGGGAATGATTCAGGAATTCAAGGAATTTGCCGTCAAGGGCAATGCGATGGATCTGGCCGTTGGCGTGATCATCGGCGGTGCTTTTGGCAAGATCGTCGACTCCATTGTTGGCGACCTGATCATGCCGCTGGTCAGCCGTATCGTCGGCAAGCTGGATTTCTCCAATCTTTTCGTCGTGCTCGGTGACAATCCGAACAATCTGACGACGCTGGCTGACCTGAAAAAAGCGGGTATTGCCGTATTTGCCTACGGCTCCTTCCTGACCATTCTGGTCAATTTCATCATTCTTGCCTTCATCATCTTCATGATGGTCAAGCAGATGAACCGCATGCGCAAGGAAGAACCGGCTGCCCCGGCCGAAGCGCCGGCCACCCCGGAAGATGTGCTGCTGTTGCGCGAAATTCGCGATTCGTTGCAAAAGTAAGCTCGCGCTTCGCGACGAAAAAGCCGCCTTGGGCGGCTTTTTTATTGCCCGGTTGAGGGCGCAGCGAGCGCTATGCGGCGTCGAAAACTGCTTTCCAGAGCCCTTCGACTGCCGCGATATGGTGTTCGATCCCTTCGCGCGGGATCGGTGCCTTGGGATTGGCCGATAACCGTTTGGCGTGCTGCAGGCGCCGGTATTCGCGATAGGCGTTGCCGGCAGCTTCAGCTTGTTGCGGGTCGATCAGCCCCATTTCGCCGGCCATGCGCAGCAGGGCGATATTGCCGAGGTTGCCGGTCAGGCTGGCGTGCTGATGGGCATAGCCGAGCACCAGATACTGGACGATGAATTCGACATCGATGATGCCGCCCGTATCGTGCTTCAGCCCGAATTCCGTTTCGCTCTTCGAGGCGTGCGCGTCAAGCATCTTGCGGCGCATGGCGACGACTTCATCCTTCAGCTTGGCGAGATCACGTGGCTGGCGCAGGATTTCACAGCGAATCTCCTCGAAACGCTGGCCGACGGCCGGGTCGCCGGCGCAGAAGCGGGCACGGGTAAGCGCCTGGTGTTCCCAGACCCAGGCCTTGTTCAGTTCGTAGTCGCGGAAAGCGTCAACGGAAACGGCGAGCAGGCCGGAGTCGCCATTCGGCCGCAGGCGAAGGTCGGTTTCGAACAGGATGCCGGCCGAAGTCTGGCTCGATAGCCACGAATTCAGGCGTTGGCCAAGGCGCGTGTAGTCCTCCTGGGCATCCTGATCGTCGTCGTCATAGAGATAAACGAGGTCGAGGTCGGAGGCGTAGCCCAGTTCCTTGCCGCCCATCTTGCCGTAGCCGATGATCGCGAACTTTGGTGTTTCGCAATGGCGTTTCTTGATCGTCTGCCAGCATAGCGGGAGGGTCTCTTGGACGATGGTGTCGGCCAGTTCGGTCAGGTGGTCGGACAGGTGCTCGATGGTCTGCAGGCCGGCCAGATCCTGCGCCAGCAGACGGAAAACCTGGCCGTGGTGCATTTCGCGCAGGATATCCATTTCCCGCTCGGTGTCGCCGGCGTGCTGGGCCAGATTGTCACGCAGGTTTTCGCGGAAACCTGCCCAGTTCGTGGCGATTTCGTAGAGGCGCGGATCGAGCAGCTCGTCGAGCAGCAAGGGGTGGCGGTTCAGGTATTCGGCCGCCCAGCTGGAGGCGCAGATCATGTCGGCGACGCGGCGCAGTGCCATCGGGTACTGCTGCAACAAGGCCAGATAAGCGCCACGTCGGGCAATGCCTTCCAGAAACACGATGCCGCGGGCCAGAGTCGTATCGGGCGCGCCGGTGGCGCCGGCCGCTTCGATCAGCCGTGGACCGACTGCATCGAGGCGGGAACGGTTTGAGGCTGGCAGTTGTTGATAGCGGTTGGAGGCGCGTAGCTCGGCAAGGCGGGTGATCGCCTCGCGAGGTTGCCGGAAGCCGAGGTTGCCGAAAGCTTCGATGGCTGTTTCTTCATCCATCTGGCCTTGCCAGAGGCCTGTCAGCGGATGTTCGCCGGCCTCCGGGTCGGAGAAGACGGCTTCGAAGTGTCGGCTGACCTTGTTGCGGTGATCATCAAGCACCGCCAGCATCGCCGGCCAGTCAGGGAATTCCATGCTGATGGCGATTTTTTGCCGATTGTCGGCGTCTATCGGCAGCATATGGGTCTGCTTGTCCTCGACGTATTGCAGGCGATGCTCGAGGCGGCGCAGGAAGACATAGGCTTCGCGCAGCTCCTGCTCGGTTTCGGCCGGCAGCAGCTTGCGGTCGACCAGGAGCGCGAGTACCGATAGCGTCGGGCGAATCTGCAATGCCATGTCGCGGCCGCCGCGAATCAGCTGGAAGACCTGGGCCATGAATTCGATTTCCCGAATCCCGCCGGGGCCGAGCTTGACGTGGTCGGCCATGTCCTTGCGGGCGACTTCGCGGCGGATTTGCGCGTGCAGGTCGCGCATGGCGTTGATCGCGCCGAAATCGAGATATTTCCGGAAGACGAAGGGGCGGGCAATTTTCTGCATCGCCGTCACCCAGTCCGGCTGCAGATTGGCGCCGGCATTCATGGTGCGTCCCTTGATCCAGGCGTAGCGCTCCCACTCCCGGCCCTGAGTGATGAAATAGTTCTCCAGGGCATCCAGCGAGCAGACCAGCGGGCCTGAATCGCCGTTCGGCCGCAGCCGCATGTCGACTCGGAAGACCTGACCATCGGCCGTGATGTCGCCAAGGGCGCCGATGATGCGCTTGCCGAGACGGTTGAAGAAGTCGTAATTCTCGATGCTCTTCGGGCCGGTGGTGTCGCCATCATCGGGGTAGATGAAGATGTAATCGACGTCCGACGAGACATTCAGCTCACGCCCGCCGAGCTTGCCCATGCCAATGACCAGCATGCGCTGCGGCTGGCCTGCCTTGTCGAGCGGCTCACCGTAGGTGGCGACCAGTTGGCGGTGGTAGTAATCAAGCGCGAAATTGGTCGTGACATCAGCCAGCAGGGTCATGCTCTCGACGATTTCAGCCAGCGGTGCCAGTCCGCCCAGGTCGCGCAGAATGAGGTGAGCCATGGCGCGCTGGCGCAGTCGGCGCAGCACGGAACGGACGGCGTCGTCGTCGGCGAATTCCCGCTGTAGCGGTGCCAGCAGCAATTCCTCAGTGAGAGGTTGCTGCCAGGTGGCGGCCAGTTCCGGGATCAGTTCCGGGCGGGCGTTCAGCAGATTGGCCAGATAGCGGCTGTGGTTTACAGCGCCTTGCCAGCGGGGATCGAGGGTGGTGTCCATGATGGTCGGTCGGCGTTTTAGCCGGAAAGGATAGAATGTTGGTTTTCGCTATCTCCTGATTGTAGTGACCTATTACCCTCCATGGCAAAACGGCTTGACGCGTGAGTGATCCGCGGAACAAGAATTCCAGCGTAATTTCGCAGGACGTTCGTATCGGGCTTTACCACCGCCTGCACTGGTTGTGGCCTGTTCTGGCCAAGCCGGCGGTCAGTCGCGGCTTGCGTATTCTGGGCTGGGGGTTTTTTGCCGCCTGGCTGGCCTTTGCCATCTTGCTGCTGGCTTTGCGCTATGCCGTGTTGCCCAAGATATCGGACTATCGCGTGCAGATCGAGCAGGCGGCAACACGAGCCGTCGGGCAGCCGGTCTCGATTGGCCGGATCGAGGCCCGCTGGCAGGGCCTGAATCCCGATCTGGTGCTCGACGACGTTGTGCTCTCCGATCGTCAGGGCGCGCCGGCCTTTTCACTGGCGCGGGTGGAAGGTGTGCTGTCCTGGCAGACCCTGTGGCGCCTGCGGCCAACCCTGGCTTTGCTGGCCTTCGACGGCCCGGTGCTGCATGTGCGCCGGGAGACCAACGGCAAGATCACCATCGCCGGTATGGACACCGAGGGAGAAGCTGATCCGGCCTTTGCCGAATGGGTGCTTGAGCAAAAACGCATCCGCATTCGCGATGCCACCATTGTCTGGGATGACAAGCTGCGCAAGGCGCCCCCGCTGGTCCTGGAAGATTTGCAGTTGGCGCTGGACAACAGCGGTCGTCGCCATCGTTTCGGGCTATCGGCGGTACCACCGGAAGCCCTGGCGGCGCGCATCGATATTCGTGGCGAGGTCAGGGGCGATCTTGGCGAAGCGCTGGAGCATTTGTCGGGCAAAGTTTTTGTCGAGCTGGATTACGCCGATCTGGCGGGCTGGCGGTCATGGGTCGATTATCCGGTGCATCTGCCGCAGGGGCGAGGCGCCTTGCGCATCTGGGGTGATATTGAAGACGGCGCCGGCAAGCTGACCGCCGACGTCGCGCTGGAGGAGTTGCGCATCCGCCTCGGGCGAAAGCTGCCGGAACTTGATCTGGCCAGCATGCGCGGCCGTCTGGAGGGACGTTACAAGGCGGACGAGTGGGCGCTGGTCGGTCACAAGGTCGAACTGTTGACGCAGGATGGCATCCGAATTGCACCGACCGATTTCAAGGTCGAGTGGCGGCAGGATCCGAAGAGCGCCGTGCTGAGCGGCAATGCCAGTGCCAGCTTCCTTGATTTGTCGGTGCTCGGGCGCCTGGCTTCCTACATGCCGCTCGATGCGCGCAGCCGGGACTTGCTGACCCGGCATCGTCCGCAGGGCCAGATTTCCGAATTGAAGACGAGTTGGTCGCTGGATGGCGAGACCCTGAAGCGCTACAGCCTGAAAACGGGCTTCCGTGACCTGGGAATCGAGGCGGACCGTTATTTTCCCGGCGCTTCGGGTTTGTCCGGAAATATCGACCTGACCGAGAAGGGCGGTGATCTGACACTGAGTTCCGCTACCTCCGGCCTCTCGCTGCCCGCCATCTTCCCTGAGCCGGATATTGCGCTGGATACCCTGAAAGCGCGGGCTAGCTGGAAAAACTCGCCGGAAGCCGTCGATATCAAACTGGAAAAACTGGAGTTTGCCGGTCCCGATGCAGCGGGTTCGGCCCAAGGGAGTTACCGTTACACCGGCGAAGGTCCTGGTGAAATCGACCTGACCGCCAGTGTGGACCGTGCTGACGGCCGTGCTGTCTGGCGCTACATGCCGCACGTGGTCAATGCCGAAGCACGGAACTGGCTCAAGCGCGGAATCGTCGCCGGGCGTGGCTACGATGGCCGGCTGGTGCTCAAGGGCAATCTCAAGGATTTCCCGTTCCGCGACGGCAAGGGCGGCAAGTTCATTGTCACCGCCAAGGCGACCGAGGCCAAGATCGACTATGTGCCGGGCTGGCCGACCATCGAGCACATCGATGCCGACATGACCTTCGGCACCGGCATGAAGATCCTTGCCAGCAAGGGGCGCATCCTTGGTGCCTCGTTGTCGGGGGTGACGGTGGATATCCCCGATTTCGAATCGCAGGAGGAAATGTTGCTGGTCCGTGGCCTCGCCCAAGGGCCAACGACGGAATTCTTCCGCTTCATGGAACAGAGCCCGGTGTCCGAGAAGATCGACCACTTCACCGATGGCATGAAAGCGGTTGGCAATGGCAGCCTGAGCCTCGAACTCGATATTCCACTGCGCCACGCGCTCGACACCAAAATGCGCGGCGACTACCGTTTCCAGAATAACCAGTTGCAGCCACTGGCCGGATTGCCACCGCTGACCCAGGTCAATGGTCGTTTGCAATTGACTGAAAGTTCGGTGGTCGCCCAGGACATTGTCGGCCGGGTATTCGGTGGCCCGCTCAAGGTTCAGGTCAGGAACGCCGGTGACAAGGTCAGCGTGCTGGCCAGCGGAACGGCAAATATCGGCGAGGTGAGCAAGCACTTCGGCTGGCCGCTGATCAATCATTTGACGGGCAGTGCCGGCTGGAAGGCCGACATCAACATTCGTCGTCGTAACGCCGAAGTGGTGGTCGAGTCGGATCTCCTGGGCGTCAGCTCGCCGCTGCCCGAGCCGCTGAACAAGAATGCGACAACGCCGCTCGCCTTGCGCATCGAACGGTCCGCGCCAGATGCCCAGCGCGAGCAATACCGGATCACGCTGGGCAAGATCGGGCAAGGGGTGATCGTTCGCCGACAGGATAACTGGGAGCGGGGTGTCTTTGCCGTTGGCGACGTCGAGGCACGGCTGCCGGAAAAAGGGCTGGCAGTTCGGGTGGCAGTGCCGCGCATCGATGCCGATGCCTGGAAGAATTTCCTGCCGGATAACGGGAATGGGGCGGCAACGGATGGCAGCGGCCTTGCCTTGAATGTGGTGACGCTGAAAACGCCGCTGCTGCGCGTATTTGAGCGCGATTTCAGCCAGGTCGATCTCAGCCTGCGACCACGCGATGGTGGTTGGCAGATTGGCCTGAACACACGGGAAGCCGTTGGCGATATCTTCTGGAAAAGTGCCGGCGAAGGCTGGGTTGAAGGCAACTTCAAGCGATTGATCGTGCGGCCCGCCACCGAAATTGACGAAGGCAGCACGACCTTGATCAACTCGCTGCCCGGTATGAGCCTGGTCGTCGAGGACTTCCACATCGGCGACAAGGTGCTCGGCAAGCTGGACCTGAAGGCGCGTAACGACAAGGGGGCATGGCACCTCGATACCCTGAGCCTGCAGAATCCGGATGGCGCCCTGAAAGGCAAGGGCATCTGGGTCAATAGCGGGCGTCATCAGACGCGGCTGGATTTCGAATTGACTGCCAGGGATGTCGGCAAGCTGCTCGACCGGCTGGGCTACGCCGATACGGTACGCCGGGGCAGCGCCAAGCTGACCGGTGACCTGCAATGGGCCGGCCCGCTGACCGGGGTCCATTACCCGTCGCTGACCGGGCAAATGTCAGTTGAGGCCGAGAAGGGACAGTTCAACAAACTGGAACCTGGCGTTGGCAAGTTGCTCGGCTTGATCTCCCTGCAGTCACTGCCGCGCCGGCTGACCCTGGATTTTCGTGACATCTTCAGTGATGGGCTGGCTTTCGACAGCATTGATGCCAAATTGTCGGTCCGCAAGGGGGTCATGCGAACGACCGGGCCGCTGCGGATCAGTGGTCCGGCCGCCCAGGTTGAGATGCAGGGGGAGACTGACCTGAAAACCGAGACGCAGGATCTGCAGGTTGTCGTCCGGCCAGAGCTTGGCGGGCTCGCCGCCGTTGGCACTGCAGCGCTGATCAACCCGGTGATCGGGGCCGCGGCACTGGTCGCCAATACGGTGCTGCAAAAGCCGCTCAATCGCCTGTTCAGCTACCGCTATCATGTGACAGGCACTTGGGCCGATCCGAAAATCGACAAGGCCGGGGAGTCGTCGCAGGAAGTCAAACCCAAGCCGGAAGAAGAGGGCATCGCCGTGGAAAGCAAACCAGCCTTGGAGGGCAAGCCGTGACCCCGCAAAATTGCCGTATCGCCGCCTTGCAGATGGTCTCCGGGCCGCGTGTCGCCGATAACCTGGCAACTGCCGGGCGACTGGTTGAACAGGCCGTCGAGCAGGGCGCCCAGCTCGTGGTGCTGCCCGAGTATTTTCCGATCATTGGCGCCGCCGATGCCGACCGGGTGCGGGCGCGCGAGGATTTTGGCCATGGCCCGATTCAGGCGTGGCTGGCCGAGACGGCACAGCGCCACGGCTTGTGGCTCTTTGCCGGCTCCATTCCCTTGGCGGCGAGCAGTCCGGACAAGATGCGCAACTCCAGCCTGGTCTTCAACCCGGCGGGCGAGTGCGTTGGTCGCTATGACAAGGTGCACCTGTTCGGCTTCAGGAAGGGCGATGAATCCTACGACGAGGCCAGCTTCATCGAGCCGGGCAGCCAGCCCGTGGCCGTGGATACGCCATTTGGCCGCATTGCCCTGTCGATCTGCTACGACCTGCGCTTTCCTGAACTCTACCGGGCCTTGTCACCGGTTGACCTGATCCTGGTGCCTGCTGCCTTCACCGAAACCACCGGCCGGGCGCACTGGGAAATCCTGCTCCGCGCCCGGGCCATCGAGAACCAATGTTATCTTCTCGCTGTCGGACAAGGCGGTCGCCATGAGAACGGCCGGATGACGCACGGCAACAGCATGATCATCGACCCCTGGGGCGAAATCCTCGACCGCAAGCTGAAAGGCCCGGGTGTCGTCATCGCCGACCTCGATCACCAACGTATCGCCGAAATTCGCGAGAGCCTGCCGGCCCTCGCACACCGCAAACTTTAAGGAAGTATCCATGATGCAAAACAGCGCGCTGGCGCAAGCCGAATCCCTGCTGCTGGCTCCCTTCTCGCTGACCGAGGGCGACTTGTCGCGGACCTTTGGCCAGATCCTGACGCATCAGGTCGATTACGCCGACCTCTACTTCCAGTACTCGCGTTCCGAGGCTTGGAGCCTAGATGAAGGCATCGTTAAATCGGGCAGCTTCAATATCGATCAGGGCGTCGGCGTTCGCGCGCTGTCCGGTGAGAAGACGGCTTTTGCCTACTCCGACGATATCAGCGCCATGGCACTGGGCGATGCCGCCAAGGCCGTGCGGGCGATTGCCGCAGCCGGGCAGAACGGGATACTGCCAGCGCTTTCAGCATCGGCGGCGGCACGTTCGCTGTATGTGCCGCATGATCCGATCGCCTCCCTGCCGGCCGATGCCAAGGTCAAACTGCTCGAACGTCTGGAGGGTTTTGCCCGGGCGCTCGATCCGCGGGTCATGCAGGTCATGGCCTCGCTGGCCGGCGAATACGAGGTGATCCTCGTCGCTGGTTCCGATGGTCGCCTGGCGGCCGATATCCGCCCGCTGGTCCGTTGTTCCATTTCGGTGATCGTCGAGGAAAATGGCAAGCGCGAACAGGGCTCGGCGGGTGGCGGCGGTCGTTTTGACTTTGGCTATTTCGACGACGAAGTGCTGCAGCGCTACGCCAAGGAAGCGGTGCATCAGGCCATCATCAACCTGCATGCCGAGCCGGCACCGGCCGGCCAGATGACGGTGGTGCTCGGCTCCGGCTGGCCCGGCATCCTGCTCCATGAGGCAGTTGGCCACGGCTTGGAAGGTGATTTCAACCGCAAGGGCAGTTCCGCCTTCAGCGGTCGTCTCGGCCAGCGAGTTGCGGCCAAGGGTGTCAACGTGATTGATGACGGCACCATTGCCGACCGGCGTGGTTCGCTGAATATCGACGATGAAGGCAATACCACGCAGCGCACAGTGCTGATCGAGGACGGGATCCTCAAGGGCTACATGCAGGACAGCCTGAATGCCCGCCTGATGGGTGTTTCGCCGACCGGCAACGGCCGTCGCGAGTCGTTCGCCCACCTGCCCTTGCCGCGCATGACGAACACCATGATGCTGGCTGGCGAGCACGATCCGGCGGAAATCATCAAGTCGGTCAAGAAGGGGATTTACGCCGCCAACTTCGGTGGCGGCCAGGTCGATATCACTAGCGGCAAGTTTGTTTTCTCGATGAGTGAGGCTTACCTGATCGAAGATGGCAAAGTGACTCGCCCGATCAAGGGGGCGACGCTGATCGGCAATGGTCCGGATGCGCTGACTCGCGTTTCGATGATCGGCAACGACCTGAAACTGGACCCCGGCGTCGGCACCTGCGGCAAGGACGGCCAGAGCGTGCCGGTCGGTGTCGGTCAGCCAACTTTGCGGATAGATGGACTGACGGTTGGAGGCACGGCATAATCCCTACACATTGTAATGGGATTGTATGATGCGTAAATTTTTTGTGCTCGTTGGTTCAGTATTGGCGGCCGTTGCGCATGCCCAGACCCCGGCTCAGGATCGCTTGAAGGCCATCCAGGCTGATCCGGTCGCCTTGCGTGCCGCGGTCGATGCCGGCAAGAAAACCACTTTTTTTTGCGCCAACTGTCACGGTGAAGAGGGCATCAGCAAGACGCCCGAGGTGCCGAATCTGGCTGGGCAGAATCCGGCCTACCTGCTTGAGCAGATTCGCAAGTTCGGCAGCGGCGAGCGCAAGGATCAGTTCATGCAGGGCCTGATCAAGGTGCTCAAGGACGAGGAGCGTGTGCAGGTGGCCCAGTACTACGCCAGCATCAAGGTGCCGCCGTCACGGGCCGATGCTGCACAAGTGGCTCGCGGCAAGGAGTTGTTCGGCAAGCTGTGCGCGCGTTGCCATGGTGAGCAGGCACACGGCAACGAACTCTACCCTCGTCTGGCCGGGCAGAAACTTCCCTATCTGCAGACATCAATCACCCGCTACCGGGACGGTACGGGGATCCGCAATAATCAGCTCATGTCGATCGCTACCGCGACATTGAAGAACGAAGATGTGGTTGCCGTTGCCAACTACCTTACCCAGTTGCCCTGATCTGCAATTTCACAGTTGCGGCACATTGTTGATTTCTATCATGGTTTAGCCTGCCTGCCGGTTGCTATTGTCTGTTTTTAAAGGCAATTCATCCGGAGGCTTCGTGAAGACATTTCTCGGTTTCGTGCTCGCTGTCATGCTTGTCAGCAGCGGTGGCGAGGCGCTGGCCCAGATCAGCGACATCAATTCGGCCATCAACAAGGCCGGTCGCCAGCGGATGCTGTCGCAGCGGATGGCCAAGGCGTATTTCCAGATTGGCCAGCAAATCGATCTCGAACGCAGCAAAAAGGCGCTCGACAGTTCGGTCGCCGCATTCGATCGCCAGCTGGTCGAACTGAAGAACTACGCGCCGACGCCGGAGATCAAGGCGACCTATCTCGGCCTGGAAAAATCATGGCTGGCCTACAAGGATGTGCTGCTCGGCGCCGCCCCTTCGCCTGAGAACGGCCGCAAGGTGCTGGCGCTTTCCGAAGAGGTGCTGCAACAGGCCCAACAGGGTACGGTTCAATACGAAAAGCAATCGACCTCGGCGGCGGGTCATCTGGTCAATCTCTCTGGCCGTCAGCGCATGCTCTCCCAGCGCATGGCCAAGTTTTATCAGGCGACGGCCTGGGGCATTGCCGACGACAAGAGCGCGGCCAATCTCGACAAGGCGCGAAAAGATTTTACCGATGCCATGAAAGAGCTTTCATCGTCGCCGGCCAATACGCAGCAGATCAAGGATGGCCTTGGTCTGGTCAGTCAGCAGTGGTTCTTCTTCGAGAATGCCCTGAGCCAGAGAGGCGGGGCGGACAAGCGGCCGCAATTGGCAGTGGCGACGACCAGCGAGCGCATCCTGGAAGAGATGGAAGGTGTTGTCGGGCTTTACGAAAAGCTGCCCAAATAATCAGAACAGGCTGAGCTGCCGTTCGTCGCCGCTGGTTGGCGCAAGCGGCGCTTTGAATCGATGCGTATCAAGGCGAGGCAGATCAGCGCTTAGCCCCTGTCGCCGGCCGGCCAGCTCAAAGCGCTGGCGGATCAGCCCGGCGAAGTGGCCGAGGCCGGTCATCCGGCTGCCGAAGTTCGGGTCATTGGCCCGCTGGCCGCGCAGGTCATAAAGCACCGACATGACGCGCGCTGCCTTCTCGGGGGCGTGCCATTCCAGCCACTCCCTGAATAGCCCGGCTACCTCGTGGGGCAGGCGGAGCAGGGTGTAGCTGGCATGGCTGGCGCCATGCTCGCGGGCGGCGCCCAGCAATTTTTCCAGCTCGTGGTCGTTGATGCCGGGAATCAGCGGGGCGATGAACACCGAAACCGGAATGCCTGCCGCGCTCAGTTTTGCCATCGCCTCAAGCCGCGCGTGCGGGGCGCTGGCCCGTGGCTCGAGTTGGCGAGCCAGCGGGCCGCTCAAGGTGGTCAGTGTGATCGCAACGTGCGCCAGATTTTGTTTGGCCAGTTCGGCCCACAGGTCGAGGTCGCGCAGGATCAGCGACGACTTGGTAACGACACTGACCGGATGTCGCGTCTCAAGCAGCACTTCCAGTACGGCCCGGGTCAGGCCCTCCTGGCGCTCGAAGGGTTGGTAGGCATCGGTGGCCGTGCCGAGCGCAATGGTCGAGCAGACGTAGCCGGGCTTCGCCAATTCTTCGCGCAGCAGGCGAGGCGCATCGGGCTTGGCGAAAATCTGCGTTTCGAAATCCAGTCCCGGCGACAGGCCAAGATAGGCATGGGTCGGTCGCGCATAGCAGTAGATGCAGCCATGCTCGCAGCCCCGGTAGGGGTTCAGCGACTGGTCGAAATCGAGGTCGGGTGAGTCGTTCCGGCTGATGATGCTCTTCGCGCAATCGACCAGCAGGCGGGTTTGCGGCAACGAGGGTTCGGGCGGCTCCCAGCCATCAGCCATGCTTTGCCGGGTGTCGCTGCTGAAGCGATGGGCGACATTACTCACCGCGCCGCGCCCCTTGATAGGCGTGGCCGGAATTTCCGAAGAAGGGGCGAGGTCGAAATCTTCCATGCTCATCCGGTAGAATGCCGGGTTTTCAGCAATATTTGAATGGGGCTGGCCATGACGCCGCAAAGTAAACCGAATACCGACGACCTGCGCATCAAGGAAATCAAGGAGCTGGTGCCGCCGGCTCACGTCTTCCGCGAGTATCCGGTGTCCACTCGGGCGGCGCAAACGACCTACGCCGCCCGTCAGGCCATCCACCGTGTGCTGCATGGTGCTGATGATCGCCTGCTGGTCGTCATCGGCCCCTGCTCGATCCATGACTACGATCTGGCCATGGACTACGCCAAAAAGCTGGCCAAGGAAGCCGAAAAGTACGCCGAAGACCTGATCGTCGTCATGCGCGTCTATTTCGAAAAGCCGCGCACCACGGTCGGCTGGAAAGGCCTGATCAACGATCCGCGGATGGACAACACCTTCCGGATCAATGAAGGCCTGCGTCTGGCCCGCCGTATCCTGCTCGAAGTCAATGAGCTGGATCTGCCTTGCGCCACCGAGTTCCTCGATACCATCACGCCGCAATACACGGCCGACCTGATCGCCTGGGGCGCCATCGGTGCGCGCACCACCGAGTCGCAGGTGCATCGCGAACTGGCCTCCGGCCTTTCCTGCCCGGTCGGCTTCAAGAACGGTACCGACGGCAACATGCGTATCGCCGTGGATGCCATCCGCTCAGCCAATTCGCCGCACCATTTCCTGTCGGTGACCAAGTCCGGCCATACCGCCATCGTTTCGACGATGGGCAACGAGGACTGCCACGTCATCCTGCGCGGCGGCAAGGAGCCGAACTACGACGCAGCCAGCGTCGATGCCGCCTGCACCGAAATTGCCAAGTCCGGCCTCGCAGCTCGCCTGATGGTTGATTTCTCGCACGGCAACAGCCGCAAGCAATACAAGCTGCAAATGGAAGTCTGCGACAGCGTCGCCGAACAGATCGCCGGTGGCGAAGACCGCATCGTCGGTGTCATGGTCGAATCCCACCTCGTCGAAGGCCGCCAGGACATCGTTCCGGACAAGGCATTGACCTACGGCCAGAGCGTCACCGACGCCTGCATCAACTGGGACGATAGCCTAAAGGTGCTGGAAAAGCTGGCAGCTGCTGTCAGGGCAAGACGGGTGGCAGAAGCGTCAGAGTAAGCAGCGCGCTGCAGCATATAAGCAAAAAGCCCGACCGGTGAACCGGTCGGGCTTTTTGCTTCTTGATGATTGGTGGCTTTCGTTGGCGGTTGTAGGGCTGCGCTGTATTTCTAGAGATTGTCGTTCGTCTTATCCAATCATTTATGGTCTGATGACAAATTGAAACTCAACGTCTCTAGCATGTCCAAAGCACCAGCTGGCCCACTTGGAAAACGAACCTTAAACGTCTGACTTAGCCGTTACGGCGTAGATGGTTTCGAAGATACTTCTCAAAGAGGCGCTGGACCTCTCGGGTAGGCAGGCTGGCTTCCGCGATATCCTCTCCGTGCGAGAGTCGATCACGAATCTTTTTCAAGGAACGAAATAGATTGAGTTCATCGGTTCTTCTCTCGTCGTCCAGATATACGGACAGAACGGAAAACTTGTCGGCGAGATTATGCTTGTCACCCATTACGGCAGCCACACGATCAAGATACGCGTGGAGCCCCGGTGCCTGATTTATGGCACGAAGCTCAGTGGTAAGAAGACCCTGATAGCGGGGGAAGAGCTTGCCAATCAGAATTTCGAGCGCAGCCCAACTGGCTATAAAAGAACGGTAGTTGTCCGTCATCTTGTTCAGTGATTGCGCGTGCAAGCTAATCACGCGCTCAAGGCCGCGAGCCGTCAGGACAAGAAGAATGTCGATCGCGACCCGGGTACGCTGGGCCTCAGTCAGCTTGGATGAGACGTATAATTCTGCGGAGCCACCCTCAAGTGACGCGGAATGTACGACTTGCCCATCGTTGGTCGTCAGATAGCTTCCATCCGCAAGAGGGCGAAATTCATACTGATTGTCCGCGCCGATGCGGATTGCGGTCAGGACAGCAGAAACCTTCGTCAGCAGTTGATCACGCAACGCCTTCTTGTCGAAGGCATCGAAGCACAGGAAAAAATCCTGAATCAACCGGGCGTTGGTGGGAAGGGACGCATCAACGTCGCCCTCAACTTCGATGACAACTACCGGGCACGTCCCAATAGCGTCCAGTCGCTGTCGCTCAACTTTTGCCGTCTCCTCGGCTAAGCGCTCCGTGAAGTCCGGAGTAAGAGGATCGCCAATCTTCCCTCGCAACATCAGCGACAGAAGTGCCAGAGCGCGATTTAGCAGCCGAAGGTGCGCATTGGCGTTCCCTGTCAGAACAACGCGAATACCTTGCGATCGGTCATCGAACAGCACCAAGTCTGCTTCAACATCCTGATGAACGATTCCTTGAACGGAATGAGCTGAAAGAAACGTGTAGCGCATGGGTGTCTCTTCTAAGGCCTAACAGTTATTCACCAAACCAGCCGGTCTGGACTATTGAAATTTGCAGAACATTCCGAGATACAGTAACTGATCGGCCCATCATGGGGGTGCCGACGTTCCCTGTCTGCATATGCATTAATAATAAAACTCTACAGCCGATTGCTCTCTGAAGCAGGCATCGGCCAACCAAGATTTCGAACGGGTGGCCGCTATGGAGAAAATCCTCGAATGGCTGTTAGTGGCCGCGGCCATACAGAGACGTTTGGCTGATCGGGCAGGGATGTGCTTTGTCATACCACCTCCCTGTATCCGGCCTTAATCCGCAAACCTCGGCGGACGCCGTTCTTGTTGGGCGCTGATTGACTCGTTCAGGTCGGCGGAGAGCAACATGGCTGCATTCCAGGTGGCGACGTAGTTCAGGCCATCGCTGACCGAGTGGTCACGGCTGTAGTTAATCACTTCCTTCAGGCCGCGCGTGGCGAGCGGGGATTTGGCGGCGATGGTTTTCGCCAGTTGGCGGACGTCGGCCGACAGTGTGGCCGGGGAGGCAAATATCCGGTTCACCAGACCCAGCTTTTCCGCTTCGCTCGCGTCGACGTTGCGGCCGGTGTAGGCCAGTTCGCGGGTCATGCCATCGCCGATCAGGCGGGGCAGGCGTTGCAGGGTGCCGACGTCGGCGACCATGCCGAGGTCGATTTCCTTGACCGAAAAAATGGCATCCGCTGCGGCGTAGCGCATGTCGCAGCAGGTGACCAGATCGAGCGCGCCGCCGACGCAGGCGCCCTGGATGGCAGCAAGCACCGGCTTGCGGCAGCGTTCGATGCTGCTCAGGCAATCCTGCAGGTCGAGGATCAGGCGACGCAGGGCTTCGCGGCTGCGGGCGCCATCCGGATTGGCGATCTGCTGTTGGACGCCGGCCAGCATGGCGAGGTCGATGCCGGCGCAGAAGTTCTTGCCGGCGCCGGACAGGATGGCGACGCGGGCTTCCGGCGTGCCATCGATCCATTCGAAGGCCTGGCGGATTTCCTGCCACATCGCCGCATTCATCGCATTTGATTTGTCCGGGCGGTCGAGGCAGACCTCGGCGATTTTGTCGCTGAGCGTGACGGTGAGCGTGCTGAATCCGGGGGCGTTCATTGGCTTGTCTCCTGATGGTTTATGGATTTTTTGCCGATGTTACGCGAATCTGCTGGCGCCGAGACGGCGCAATATTGGCCTAAGCCATGCCGGCCAGGGCAGCGGCGAGGTCAGCGTTGTCGTTCTGATCCTCGATCTTTCCGTGCTGGCTTTCCACTTCGACGACGTAGCCGAAGCCGCGCAGTGTTTCTGCCCAGTATTCCGCTTCTTTGCGCGCAGGGTGCCAAGGCCCATGTTCGATGATGGGCCGGGCGGTGCCGTTGCGGTAGGTGGTCTTGACTCGGAACACGGTTTAACTGGCCATTGGATGGTTGTCCGGCGTTTGCCGGCGCCAAAAAATATCAGGCAGCGTTCTTGCCTTTCTGCCACAGCACGTCACCGCGCCCACCGGCCCGGTTAAGGGAGCGGCCGAGGATGAAGAGCAGATCGGACAGGCGATTGATATAGCGGCGGGCGGCCTCGGACAGCGGTTCGGCACCATGCAGACGGACCATCGAACGTTCGGCACGGCGGCAAATGGTGCGGCAGATATGGGCGATGGCGGCCGGGCGGGTACCGCCGGGCAGGATGAATTCCTTGAGCATCGGCAGGTCGTGGTTGAACTCTTCAGCAAGCGCTTCAAGCCGCGCTACCTGGGCGTCCTTCATGATGTCCATGCCGGGCAGGCAGAGTTCGCCGCCCAAGTCGAACAGGTCGTGCTGGATGTCGAGTAGCGCGCTACGAACGCGGGCCGGGATGTCCTCGCAGAGCAGCAGGCCGATGTTTGAGTTCAGTTCATCGACTTCGCCAATCGAATCGATGCGCAGACTGTCCTTGGTGGTCCGGCTGCCATCTCCCAGGCCGGTGGTGCCGGCGTCGCCGGTGCGGGTGACGATCTTCGAGAGGCGGTTGCCCTTGCGCTCGGTGTCGGCATCGTTCTGGATTTCGCTCACAGTATTTCTCCTTCAATGGGCCAGATTATACTGACTGCCCCGTGCAACAGACTGTCACCCCCATGCCAAAGTTCGCCGCCAACCTCAGTTTTCTGTTCACCGACCAGCCTTTCCATGCCCGTTTCAAGCGGGCAGTGGCCGCCGGGTTTCAGGGCGTCGAATACCTGTTTCCCTACGACTGGCCGGCGCACGATGTCGCCGAGTGGCTGAAGGCGGCCGATGTCGAGCAGGTGCTGTTCAATCTGCCGCCCGGCGACTGGGCGGCCGGCGAGCGCGGGCTGGCCTGCTTGCCACACCGGCAGGCCGAATTTGTCGAAGGCGTCGAGCAGGCGCTCGATTACGCCGTGGTGCTTGATTGCGAGCGCGTGCACTGCATGGCCGGGATCAATCCGGGCAAGATTCCCGAAGCCGAGCTGGAAGCCACCTACATCGCCAACCTGCAGTTTGCTGCCGACCGCTTTGCCACCATCGGCGCGACGGTGATGATCGAACCGATCAACAGCCACATCGACATGCCCGGCTACTGGCTGGACGATATCGACAAGGCCCTGCGTCTGATCGAGTCGATCGACCGCAGCAACGTCAAGCTGCAGCTCGATCTCTATCATGCCCAAATCATCCAGGGCGACCTGGCACGGACGATCGAGGAAAACATCCAGCACATCGGCCACATCCAGATTGCCGACAATCCGGGGCGCCACGAACCCGGTACCGGCGAGATCCATTATCCCTTCCTCTTTGCGCTGCTGGATCGCCTGGCTTACGCCGGCTGGGTGGGCTGCGAATACAAGCCGCTGACCACCACCGAAGCCAGCCTGGGCTGGATGCCGAAGTGACGGCGCGCGAAAAGCTGCGCCGGCTGTTCGATGCCGCCATCGCGGCGGCCGATCCGGCGCTGTGCGTGCCCCCCCATCTGCCGCCGGATGATGGCGGACGCCTGATCGTCATTGGCGCCGGCAAGGCTTCGGCAGCCATGGCGCGAGCGGTCGAGCAACATTGGTCCGGGCCGCTTGAGGGGCTGGTCGTCACGCGTTATGGCCACGGGGTGCCGTGCGAGCGGATAGAGATCGTCGAGGCAGCGCATCCGGTGCCGGATGCCGCAGGCGAAGCGGCAGCGGCTCGAATTCTGATGAAGGTTTCCGGGCTGGGTTCGGCGGATCGTGTACTGGCGCTGATGTCTGGTGGGGGTTCGGCCCTGTTGGCGGCACCGGCCGTCGGCGCTACGCTGACCGAGAAGCGGGCGCTTACATCGGCGCTGCTCAAATCGGGAGCGAGCATTGGCGAGATCAACTGCGTGCGCAAACACCTGTCGGCGATCAAGGGTGGGCGGCTGGCCGCTGCAGCCTGGCCGGCCAGTGTCCTGACGCTGGCAATTTCCGACGTGCCGGGCGATGGCCCGGCGGTGATCGCTTCCGGGCCAACGGTCGCCGATTCGACAACCTGCGCCGAGGCGCTGCAGGTGCTCGATTTCTATCGCATCGAAATTTCCCCGCTGCTCCGCCAGCGTCTGGCGGCTGGCGAACTGGAAACCCCCAAAGCCGGCGACGCCCGACTGGCGCGCAGCGAATTCCGCCTGGTCGCCAGTCCGCGCCAGATGCTCGAAGCTGCGGCCGCCGAAGCGCTACGGCTCGGCATTACACCGCTGATCCTTGGCGACGCCATCGAAGGCGAAGCGCGGGAAGTCGGCAAGGCCATGGCTGGCATGGCTCGCGCATCAGCGCAGCATGGCTTCCCCGCATCGCGGCCGTGCGTTCTGCTCTCGGGCGGCGAAACGACCGTGACCGTCAAGGCGCCGGGGCGGGGTGGGCGCAACACGGAATTTCTGCTCGGCCTGGCGCTGGCCCTCGATGGTGCCCTGGGTGTCCACGCGCTGGCGGCCGACACCGATGGCATCGACGGCAGCGAGGACAATGCCGGCGCCTTCGTCGGCCCGGAGACACTGGTCCGGGCACGGGCCGCCGGCCTCGATCCGCGCGCCCATCTGGCTGGCAACGACGCCTGGGGATTCTTTGCCGGCCTTGATGACCTGCTGGTCACCGGCCCGACCCGGACCAACGTCAACGACTTTCGCGCCATCCTCGTAGAATGACCGCCATGAGCTCAAACGAACCCGCTTTCCAGACCGACCGCAGCGCGCTGGCCAGCCGCCTGAAGACGATCCTGCCGCCCCATTGCCTGTTGATCGATGAAGAGGATCTGCGCCCCTACGAGTGCGACGGCCTGACCGCCTACCGCGAGTTGCCGATGGCCGTTTGCCTGCCGGAAACCGAAGGCCAGGTCATTGATGTGCTGCGCAACTGCCACCAGCTCGGCGTGCCGGTCGTGGCGCGCGGGGCGGGAACCGGGCTTTCCGGCGGCGCGATGCCGCACGCCCAGGGTGTCGTGCTGTCGCTGGCCCGTTTCAACAAGATTTTGCGCCTTGACCGCGAAGCGCGGCTGGCGGTCGTGCAGCCCGGTGTGCGCAACCTGGCGGTCTCCGAGGCGGCAGCGCCCTTCGGCCTCTACTACGCACCCGATCCCTCGTCGCAGATCGCCTGCACGCTGGGCGGCAACGTGGCCGAAAACTCGGGCGGCGTGCATTGCCTGAAATACGGCCTGACGGTCCATAACGTGCTGCGCATCCGCGTCATCAGCATCGAAGGCGAGGTGTTCGAGATCGGCTCGGAAGCACCGGATGCCGCGGGCTACGACCTGCTGGCCTTGCTCATTGGTTCGGAAGGCATGCTCGGCGTGGTGACCGAAGTCACCGTCAAGCTGGTGCCCAAGCCGGAACTGGCGCAGGTCGTAATGGCCTCGTTCGACGATGTCGCCAAGGCGGGCGATGCGGTGGCGGCCATCATCGCCGCCGGCATTATTCCGGCCGGGCTGGAAATGATGGACAAGCCGGCGACGGCCGCCGTCGAACCCTTCGTCAAGGCGGGCTACGACCTGAATGCCGAGGCCATCCTGCTTTGCGAGTCGGACGGCACGCCGGAGGAGGTGGCCGAAGAAATCGCCCGGGTGACCGAGGTGCTGAATGCAGCCGGAGCCAGCGAGATTCGCGTGTCGCAAAGCGAGGCCGAGCGCCTGCGCTTCTGGGCCGGACGCAAGGCGGCGTTTCCGGCCGTCGGCCGCATCACGCCGGACTACTACTGCATGGACGGCACCATCCCCCGCAAGCGGCTGGCCGAAATGCTCTCCGCCATCGCCGAAATGGAAAAGAAATACGGCCTGCGCTGCGCCAATGTCTTCCATGCTGGCGACGGCAACCTGCATCCGCTGATCATGTACGACGCCTCGCAGCCGGGCAACTGGGAGCGCGCCGAAGCCTTCGGGGCGGAAATCCTCGAGTTGTCAGTCGCCCTGGGCGGCTCGATCACCGGCGAGCACGGCGTCGGCATCGAAAAGATCAACCAGATGTGCTCGCAGTACGCGATGCCGGAACTCGAGGCTTTCCACCGCATCAAGGCGGCCTTCGATGAAACCGGCCTGCTCAACCCCGGCAAGGCAGTGCCCAGCCTGCACCGTTGCGCCGAGTACGGCCGCATGCACGTGCATCACGGCGACGTGAAATTCCCCGAACTGGAACGTTTCTGATGACGCTCGACGACATTGTTTTGGCCGTCAGGTCAGCTCATGACAGCGCTGCGCCGCTGCGCATCCGCGGCGCCGGCAGCAAGGATTTTTACGGTGGTCTGCTGGCCGGCGACCTGCTCGATGTGTCGGGCTATCGCGGTATCACGGCTTACGAGCCGACCGAGCTGTACATCACCGCCCGCTGCGGTACGCCGTTGAGCGAGATCGAAGCGACGCTGGCTGAAAAGGGGCAGATGCTGGCTTTCGAGCCACCGCATTTTTCCGGGGCGACCGCAGGCGGCTGCGTTGCTGCCGGGCTGTCCGGTCCGCGCCGGCAACAGGCCGGGGCGGTGCGCGATTTCGTGCTCGGCGTGAAGCTGGTCGATGGCACCGGGCAGGTGCTGAATTTCGGCGGCCAGGTAATGAAAAATGTGGCCGGCTACGATGTTTCCCGCCTGATTGCCGGCAGCTTCGGCACGCTGGGCGTGATCGCCGAAGTGACGCTGAAGGTGTTGCCGAGGCCGGTTGCCGAGCAGACGCTGGTTTTTTCGATGGATCGGGGTGAGGCGCTGAAAAAGCTCAACCAATGGGGTGGTCAGCCTTTGCCGATCTCCGCCTCCTTCTGGCATCAGGGGCAGCTATGGCTGCGCCTGTCCGGGGCCGGCGCTGCCGTCGAGGCGGCCTGTCGCAAGCTGGGTGGAGATCCCGCGGTCAACGCGAAAAATCACTGGAATTCGATAAGGGAGCAGACGCATCCGGCCTTTGCCGGCGACATCCTGTGGCGCCTGGCCTTGCCGTCGACGGCGCCCTGTCCGGGGCTGGATGATCTGCGGGCCATCGAGTGGGGCGGTGCATTGCGCTGGTACGCCGGTGAGCAGTCGGCAATTCGCGGCGCTGCTGCTCGCCTCGGTGGCCACGCCGTACTCTATCGGGCGCCGGAATCGCTGCGTTGCCTCGAAGGTGCTTTCGCGCCATTGTCACCGGCTCTGCTGGCGCTGCACAGGCGCCTGAAGAAAGCCTTCGATCCGAAGGGCATCCTCAATCCCGGTCGCCTTTACGCGGAGTTCTGATGGACACCAAGATCACCGACGAACTGCGCGCCACCCATGCCGGCCAGGTCGCCGAGGAAATCCTGCGCAAGTGCGTGCATTGCGGCTTCTGCACGGCAACCTGCCCGACCTACCAGCTGCTGGGCGACGAACTGGATGGCCCGCGCGGCCGCATCTACCTGATCAAGCAGGTGCTCGAAGGCAAGGCGGTGACCGAGAAGACGCGCACCCATCTCGACCGTTGCCTGACCTGCCGTTCCTGCGAAACGACCTGTCCATCCGGGGTGAAATACAGTCATCTGCTCGATGTCGGGCGGGCAGTGGTCGAGCAAAAACTGCCACGACGCCTCAGCGATCGATTGACCCGTATCCTGCTCAAAACGGTTCTGCCCAACCCGGCGCTATTCTCTCCAGCCGTCGCCCTGGGCCGGCTGATGAAACCCTTGTTGCCCTCGTCGTTGGCCGACAAGCTGCCTCCGGCGCAGGCGGCCGGGCGGCCTTGGCCGAAACCGCGTGCCCACCAGCGTCGCATGCTGGCGCTGGCCGGTTGCGTGCAGCCGGCGCTGGCGCCGAACATCAACGCCGCGACAGCACGCGTATTGGATCGTCTGGGTATTGAACTGTTTGAGGAGGGCAAGGCCGGCTGCTGTGGTGCCGTGCGTTTCCACCTCAATGATCAGGAAGCAGGCAAGGCCGACATGCGTCGCAACATTGACGCCTGGTGGCCACATGTCGAGGCCGGCGTGGAAGCCATCGTCGTCACCGCCTCGGGCTGCGGCGTGCAGGTCCGCGATTACGGCCACCTTCTGGGCGATGATGCGGTCTACGCCGAAAAAGCGGCGAAAATCAGCGCCCTGTGCCGTGATCCATCGGAGATTCTGGCCGGCGAAAAATCCGCCTTGCTACCCTTGTTGGCCGACCGGTCACAACAACGTGGCAAGCTGGCTTTCCACTCCCCCTGCACCTTGCAGCACGGCCTGAAGATACGCGGGGTGATCGAAGAGGTATTATCGATGGCCGGCTATGAATTGGCGCCCGTGGCCGACAGCCATTTGTGCTGCGGCTCGGCTGGCACATATTCCGTGCTGCAACCCGAATTGGCGGGTCGCTTGCGGGAAAACAAGCTGATGGCCCTGAATGCCGGCGCGCCGGCAATGGTGGCGACGGCCAATATCGGCTGCCTGACGCATTTGCAGGCGGGTAGTGTCTTGCCGGTTCGGCACTGGATAGAACTGATTGACGAGATTATTGAATGAGCAGCAGCGGAGCATCGGTATTTGAAATAACGCAGTCGCTAGGCGAGGTTGATGCCGCCCGGGTCAAGCGCCTCCTCGAAGGCGGGGTAAAGATTCCGCCCCAGCCGCGGGTGCTGGATGAACTGCGCAAGCACATCACCCGTGGTGAAATGGATGTTCGGCAGTTGGCCAGGGTCATCAATCAGGATCCGGGGCTGACTGCCATGTTGTTCAGGGTGGTCGGGAATTCGGCCTACCGGCAGCACCAGCCATTCGCTTCGGTCGAGGAAATCCTGCATGCGGTCGGCGTGCGTCAGACCTTCAATCTGGTCCAGGCCATCGCCTTGGCTGGCGCCGGGGATATCAAGAAGAATCGTCTGATTTACGAGGCTTTCTGGGCGCGCTCGCATGCGATCGGGCAGCTTGCCATGCTGATCGCCGATGAGCGCATCGCGGTCTGCAATGTCTTTCCGGATCAGGCCTACCTGGCCGGGATTTTTCACGATTGCGGCGTGCCGCTATTGATGCAGCGGTTTCCGACTTATTGTGCCGAAATGCGTCTGGGGACACCCGGATGCTGGACTGACCTGGCTGAAGAGGACCGGAAATTCAATGCCGATCATTGCGTGGTCGGCTATCTCGTGGCTCGTCACTGGCATCTGCCGGAATTCATTTGCGATGCCATTCGCTTTCACCACGCCATCGGCGAGCTGGGCTTGCATGAGTCGCGCAGCATGGTGGCCATCATTCAGCTGGCGGTCGATATCCACTATCTTGACCAGCGGATTCCGAATCCGGAATGGGATAGGATCAAGAGCGAAGTGTTGCCCGAGCTCGGTCTCAACGAAGAGGCCCTTCCCGAATTCGTGGATGTAATTCTCGAGCGCTTCCATCACAGCATTGAGGCCTGAATGAAGATTGCCAATGCCTTTTATGCAACAGTGTTAAGCGGAAGGTATTACTTTCGTGATAATCTTTCCGGTCAAAGGGAGGGGTGATGGCGATAGCAGTAGATGCCTGTGCGGCGCAGCATCAGGGTGACCGCAAGGAACAGCAGGACCGCGTTGCAATATTGCCGCATGGCCGTGCGCGCGGGGTGGCGCTGGCTGTTGTTGCCGATGGCATGGGCGGGCATACCGGTGGTGCCTTGGCGGCAGAGCAAGTGGTGCACACGGCAAAAAACAATCTTGATCACTTTTCAGCGGCCGAAGAGTCTTCGCAGAAAATGCTCGAAAACAGCATGCGCGAGGCCCACACCATGATCAAGGCTTCGCGCTTCATGAACGAAATGGACCCGCACAGCACCGCCGTGATGCTGCTGCTGCAACCGGGGCGCGTGACCTGGGGCTACTGTGGCGATAGCCGCCTTTATCATTTTCGCGGCAAGAAACTCGTCGCCCGGACGGTCGATCACTCCTATGTCGAGCATCTGGTTGCTACCGGGAAAATTACTCCCGAGCAGGCGCTGACTCATCCCAATCGTAACGTGCTGCTCGCCTCGCTGGGCGGTCAGGATGATCCGAAGATCACGATGGATGAGGTTACCGAGCTCACCGCAGGGGATGCTTTCGTCCTTTGCTCGGATGGCTTGTGGGCCTACTTTGATGATGAAGAGCTGGGTACGCTGGTGGCTGACAACTCGGCGCGCCAGGCTTGCGAAATCCTGATCGACAAGGCGCGCCAGCGCGCCAAGGGGAGCGGTGACAACCTGTCGTTGGCGATCATCAAACTGAACGAGGCTTTGCCGAAAAAACCAACGCCGCCAGCCGGGTTCGTGCCGCGCTTGCCTTCCTGATTTTTCCGGGGCAAACAAAAATGGCGCCATCAAGGCGCCATTTTTTTTGGGTGCTGGAGCCGGCCTACTTGCGGCCCAGTCCGCCCAGCAAGGCGGCAACCACCCGCTTTGGTTTATGCGGATCGACCTTGGCTGGAGCCTGCGGTGAATCCGGCACTTCGCCGCGTGGTGAATTGTCTTCATAAGGCTTGCTGAAGTCGAAACCATCGGCCGCGATCATCGGATTGCGACGTGGCGGGCGGCGATCCTGGCGCTCATTCCGCTCCCGCTCGGGGCGGTTCGAACGTTCGCTGCGCTCGGGGCGCTCGCCACGTTCCGGGCGCTGGGCGACCGGGGCGACGACTGGCGCACTGCGCTTTTTCTTGTTGCCCGGGGGGTATTCGTATTCCGGTTCTGGCTCGAAACCGGCCACTTCAACCTGTTCGATCGGGCGCTTGATCAGCTTTTCGATATCGATCAGGTAGCAGACTTCGCGGGCGCTGACCAATGAAATTGCATTACCCATCTTGCCGGCGCGACCGGTGCGGCCGATGCGGTGCACGTAGTCTTCCGGCGTGTGCGGCAGTTCGTAGTTGATGACGTAGGGCAGGTCGTCTACGTCCAGGCCGCGGGCGGCGACGTCGGTGGCAATCAGGGCATCCGTTTCGCCGCCCTTGAAGGCTTCGAGTGCCTTGATGCGCTCAAGCTGGCTCTTGTCGCCGTGGATGGCGTCAGCCTTGATACCCGAGCGTTGCAGTTCGCGGGTCAGCCGCGAGCAACCCTGCTTGGTGCGACAGAAGACGATGCACTGCCGGATTTCGCCGGATTTCAGCAGCTTGGTCAGCAGGCCGCGCTTGCCGTATTCGGAAACCGGGTGGACGCGGTGAGTGATGGTGTCGGAGACCTGGTTGCGGCGGGCAACTTCGATCAGGATCGGCGACTTCAGCATGGTGTCGGCCAGCTTCTTGATTTCTTCCGAGAAGGTGGCCGAGAACAGCAGGCTTTGGCGCTGGGCCGGCAGCATGTTGAGGATGCGGGTGACGTCCGGGACAAAGCCCATGTCGAGCATGCGGTCGGCTTCGTCGAGGACCAGGGCCTGAACGGAGTTGAAGCTGACGCTCTTGTTTTCGACGTGATCGAGCAGGCGGCCGGGGGTGGCGACGAGGATTTCGACGCCTTTTTTCAGTTCGGCGATCTGCGGCCGGATATCGACGCCGCCGAAGGCGCACATGGCGCGGATCGGCGTGTGCTTGCTGTAGGTTTTGACCGATTCATAGACCTGCATGGCCAGTTCGCGGGTCGGGGCGAGGATCAAGGCGCGTACCGGGTGCTTGGCCGGCGAGGGGCTGCTTGAGGCGAAGGGCAGGATGCGCTGCAGGATGGGCAGCGTGAAGGCGGCTGTCTTGCCGGTGCCGGTCTGGGCTCCACCCATGATGTCCTTGCCACTGATGACCAGCGGAATGGCCTGGGCCTGGATCGGCGTTGGTTTGGTGTAGCCCTCGTCAAGCACGGCGCGCAGCAGTTCTGGCGCCAGGCCGAGGTCGGCAAAAGTAATTTCGGGCACTGCATCAGCAGCGATGATGATGGCGTTATCGCCAGCTAAGGTATTGATTTCAGACATGGGTCGAGATTATACCCCTACCTTGACCCAATCACCCGGATATGTCCGTTGGTGCTGCATCGCCTGGCCTGTCTGCAAGAGCCTGGCCGCTATTGGCGTCTACAAATCCTTGGTTAGTGCCTCAAGTGCCTGGACGCTGATTGGTTTGACCAGGATGTCGTCGAAACCGGCGGCGAGGAGGCGGTCCCTGTCTTCCTGAAAGGCATGTGCCGTGTAGGCGATGATTTTCAGCGCACCGCCGGACGGTGTGGCGCGCAGCTTGGCACAGGTTTCTTCGCCTGATAGCCCGGGCATGCTGATATCGAGCAGTATGAGCCGGAAGGTTTTTTGGCCGGCCTGCTCGAGTGCAAGATTGCCATTTTCGGCATCCGAGACGATCCAGCCCATTCGCTTGAGCAGGGCTGAGGCGAGCAGGCGATTCGTCGGGTGGTCGTCAACGACCAGAGCATGCCGTTCTTCATTCATCTGTAGTGTCCAGAGGCAGATAAACAGTGAAGGTCGAGCCAACGCCAACTTCCGAGTCAAGTGTGATGCGCCCACCCATATGTTCTGCCAGTTGCTTGACCAGCGACAGGCCCAGGCCGGTACCGCCGTGTTCGCGAGTCAGAAAGTTCTCAAGTTGCTTGAATTTCTCGAAGACCATCTCGCGACTCTCCGGTGGAATGCCAGCACCCGTATCGGTGACAGCAAAGGCAATTTCCTCGCCGACCGGGCTAACCGCAAGCTTGATCTTGCCATGCTCGGTAAATTTCACGGCATTGCTGAGCAGGTTGCTCAGTATCTGGCGCAGGCGAACCGGGTCGGTAACCAGGTTGGCGGGCAATCCGTCCGCCATGATCAGCTCAAAACCCAATCCCTTGGCGGTTGCGGTGACTTGGTAGCCAGCTGCTGTTTCCGCGACCAGACTGGCCAAGGGGGTCGGAACGCGCTTGAAGGGCATCTCTCCCGCTTCGATCTTGGCCAGGTCGAGGATCTCATTGACCAGATTGAGCAGGTGTTCCCCACTCTGTTGAATTACCGCGGCGTATTCCTGCTGGGCTGGATTATCGAGTTCGTATTTCAGCAATTCGGCAAAGCCCAGGATGCCGTTGAGCGGTGTGCGCAATTCATGCGACATGGTGGCCAGGAAGGCAGATTTCTGCCGGCTGGCCTCTTCGGCTTTTTCCCGTGCCTCTTCCAGTCGCTTGAAGGACTCCTCAACCGAATCGGCCATGCGGTTGAACGAACAGGCAAGTTCCCCCATTTCGTCCGATGAGTGGGCATCCAGGCGGCGTTTGAGATCACCTTCCTGGAAGGCATGGATGCCGGAAATCATGCCGGTAATGCGCCGGGTCAGCAGGCCGGCCATCCAGACGGCGATGGCGATGACGATGACGACCATAAGGATGGTCGAGCCCCAAAGACCGAGTGCCGTTGAGGTCAAACTCTGGGCTACCTGGTCGAGCAGCTCGCTGCGCTGGTTCTTGAAGCTGGCGTCCTTCTCCTCGAGCAGGGTGTTGATCTGGGCCGCCGTTGCGGTGGCTGCCTTGTGGAACTCGTCCACATTGGCGCCGATGGTGACAAAGCCGAAGCCCTGTGGCGTGTTGCCATATTGCCCAGTGTGGTAGGGGATCGCGGCCGCGGTGGTCAGTTTCCACAGTCCGGAGAAAAAGATCACGAACGAGCCGGAGCCGCCATGTTCGGTCACCGCATTCCAGCCATCGCACTGCGGCGAGAAATTCAGGTAGCGACAGTCAAGGCCGATCGTGCCGGCCTTGACCAGTGCCTTGGCCGGTTTGCGTTTCAGGTTCTGGTCGCGGAAAGGCGGAATGCCGGCCAGGAACTCGTCTGAGGGTTTGCCGCTGGCCTGCCACTCGGCGTAAAGATCCTCGTCCATCCATGGCGTGGCAGGACGGCCGGTCTGCGGGTCGTAACCGACAATCATGTAGTCGCGCGGGTGCGAAATGGAGCGGCTCTTGTAGTCCCAGATAAATGCGTAATTGCCCTTGATGGCATCAGCGATCGGCGTATAGCGCTCCTCGGTGGGCATCAGCCGATCGGAGAACTGGCGGATGTGGTCGTGGTCCAGTGCCAGCGTGACATAACCAACGGTCTGTCCGCCCTTGAGCACCGGCATGGCCCAGCGGACGATGCCGCGGAAACGCTTGCCGACAGGGTTTTCCGTGCCGGCATAGGCGGACTCTTCAGGTTTGAAAGGTTTGCCTGCCTTTTCAAGTGTCGCAGGGAGGTAGGGGCCGATGGCTTGCGTTGGCACATAGGCGCCGATGACGTCGGAAACGTAGATCTGGCCAGGCTTCAGTTTTTTCAGGTCAGCAAAGTAGCTTTCCGCCCGGGTGAAGGTGTTGTTGCGGTCGCTGATGTTTTTCAGCCCCTTGTCAGTCAGGCCGCCGCTGGTGACCTTGATCTTTTCGTTGCCATTCAGGTCGAGGTAGGTCATTTCGACGAACAGGGGGCGTTGTTCGGCTTCGCCAAGATATTCTGGAGGACGGGCATGGAAGTCCTTGGCATTGTCCGGCAGGACCGGACGGGTAACCTTGGCTTCACGTGCCAGCTCCTTCTCGGGAACCCAGGACTTGCCATCCTCGGCCAGCTTCCAGGTGGCGTGGCGGTAGATCGTGCGACGGCGCTCATTCATGAAGAGACGGAATGCCGCTTCCGACGGCTCAAGGTCGGAGGCCTGCCGGATGTCGTTGTCGCGGTCGTAGAGGAAATTGGCGATTTCCTTGGCCGTGTCCGTGGTCATTGCCTCGATTGCTTCGCGGGAACGCAGGTCGAGAGCGCGTATCGAGTCGTCGGTGACTGTTTTGCCGACCGATTTGATGGTCGACAGCATGGAGTCCGCCATGCTGCCCGCCTTGACCGAAACTTCTTCGCCGAGCTGGCTGGTCGCGTGCCAGGCATACCAGGCAAGCAGGACCAGCGGGACAACCTTGATAAGGACGAAAATGGCAATCAGCTTGCCACGTATTCCGCCGAGAAAAGCTGGTAGTTTCATTGGTCCCCCTGCAAGTCCCGCCTGAGTTGCTTGTCTGGGCTACTCAGTGTTTCTCTGTTTTCTCAGGTTTTTTTTCGGTATCTGCCTTGGCCTCAGTCTCAGGGGCAGGTTGCTGGGCAGTTTTCTTTTTCTTGTTGCCCGGTGCTTCCGCTGGCGGGAGCTGTGGAACGATGGTTTCCAGCTTGTTTTCCCGCATGTACTCGTCCATTTCGCGCCATCCGGCGTAAATGCCAGCCTTGGGCAGCCAGCCGTAGATTGAGTAACAATCTTCGATGGCGCGGCCGGATTGCCGGCAAGCGCTGCCAACCGCCTTGGCTTCAGGTTCCATGCGGGCTTCCTTCTTGGCCGGATCTTCCATGCCGAGCTTCTGGCTGATCTGATCGCAGGCGGTCAGGCTGAAGGCGAAAAGAATGAGAAAGGTAAGCTTGTTCATGCATGGATTTTCGCATATTTGGAAGAAATGTGGAGCGTGCTTCGGATTGTGCGGCAGTTATAATTTCCCCCTTTGAGATTTTCTGGAGTACCCATGTCGCATTCTCTTCGTCCTGCCGTCGTCGCCATTTCTTTGGCGCTGGCTTGTTCTTCAGTGCTCGCAGCCAAACCGGCAAAGCCGGCAGCCAAACCCGCCGCGGCACCGGCTGCCGCAGCCGAGTTTGAGTTGGCCCACAATCTTGGTCCGGCCGGAGAGGAGCAATTGCAGGCGATCGTTGATCGCTTCAACAAGGAACACGGCGGCAACCTGAAGCTGGGGCGTCTGGAAAAGGGTGAAAAACCGGCCGGGCTCAATCTGATCCGCCGTTACGACATGAGCGATGTGCTTGCCCAGCCGAAAAATTTCATGCCGCTGCACGAAATGATGGCCAAGGCCGGGCTGCCATTGCGAGTTGGCGACTTGTCGGCTGATCTCAAGTCGGGAGTGGTCGATGGCAAGGGGCGCATGGTCGCTTTGCCGCTGGTTTATTCGACTCCGGTCATGTTCTACAACAAGAACGCCTTCCGCAAGGCGAAGCTCGATCCTGATCAGCCGCCGAAGACCTGGTTCGAGATGCAGGGTGTGCTCGACAAGCTGCAGGATGCCGGTTATGCCTGCCCATATACCTCTTCGTGGCCGGTCTGGGTGCATATCGATAACGTCAGTGCTATTTCCGGAGTGCCGGCGGTTAGCGAAAAGGGATTGCTGACTTTCAACGGTCTGCCCCAGGTCAAGCACATCGCGATGATGGCAACCTGGAGCAAGGCCAATTACTTCAAACTGTTTGGTCGCCGCAACGAAGCCAGCGCCAAGTTCCTCGACGGCGAGTGCGCGATGATCTCCACCGACTCACGCGAGCACATCGACTTCCGTACCGCCAAGGGTGTCGAGTTGGGCGTTGCGCCGCTGCCCTACCACGACGATGTTTATGGTGGCCGCCAGAATTCGCTGGCTGATGGTGCTTCTCTCTGGGTCGGCGGTGGCAAGTCGGCTGCCGAGTACAAGCAGGCGGCCAAGTTTGTTTCCTTCCTGTTGTCGCCGGAAATGCAGATTGAAATGGTCCGTGTCTACGGTGGTCTCCCGCTGACCGCAGCAGCCCGTGCTGCCGCGCGCAGCAAGCTTCTGCAGGATGGCGACAAGACGCTGGAAATTGCCTACGCATCGATGAAGGGCAAGGGAACCTCGCATGCTCCCCACGTTTCCGACGCAGATCCGGTGCGTATCCTTGCCAATGAGGAACTGGAGGCTGTTTGGGCTGACAAAAAGCCGGCCAAGGCTGCGCTCGATACAGCGGTTTCGCGCGGCAATGCGATCCTCGCAGCCAAGCCTGCCCTGAAGAAGGCCCAGCCCTTCTAAATGAAGAATCCGCTGCCGCGCTGGTTTGCCCATCGCGGTGGCGGCTCGCTGGCCCCGGAAAATACGCTGGCCGGTATCCGGCTTGCTGCGCGCTTGGGGTATCGGGCGGTCGAGTTTGACGTGATGCTTTCTGGCGATGGCACGCCAGTGCTGATCCACGACGAAACGCTGGAGCGGACGACCAACGGCAGCGGGCGGGTTTGCGATACCCCTGACTCAATCCTGTTTCGGCTTGATGCCGGCAATGGCGAGCGCATTCCCCGGTTTGCCGAGGCGGTGGCGTTGTGCCGGGAATACGGCCTGCTGGCCAATGTCGAGATCAAGCCGGCGACCGGTTTCGAGCGCGAGACCGCCGAGGTTGTGGCAAGGATGACGACAAGTCTCTGGCAGGGGGCTGTCGTGCAACCACTGATTTCCTCGTTTTCGCTGGAAGCTATCGAAGTGGCGCGGGATCTGGTGCCGAATATTCCCCGTGGCTTGCTGTTCGAACAGGTGCCGGCTGACTGGTTGCAGGAAATGTCTCGTTGGCAGGCGCTTACTCTGCATTGCTCAGCCAGGCATGTCAGTGATCAGGTGCTGGGTGAGGCGCGCGACCATGCGGTTCCGGTGCTGTGTTACACGGTCAACCAGCCGGAACAGGCAAAAAGCCTGTTCGAACGTGGTGTCAGCGCGGTATTTACCGACCGTCTCGACCTGTTTTCGTCGGAAACAAGTGCTTACAAAGGCTTGCAATTAGGCGGCTGATTTTTGCACCGTTTTACCTTTTAATGTTGCTCAGGGAGTTCGCCCTAGACATCAGGAGGAAAAATCATGAAGACCATCAAGACACTTGCCGTTCTATCCCTCGTTTTGCCGACTTTGGCCTTCGCCCAGGGCAACACGCCGCGTGTCGACCAGCGCCAGGCCAATCAGGAGCAGCGTATCGATCAGGGGGGCGCTTCGGGCAGCTTGACTCAGCGCGAAGCCAACCGTCTGGATCGCGGCCAGCAGCATGTCGATAACATGGAAAACCGTGCCAAGTCTGACGGTGTCGTGACGCGCGGCGAGCGCGCCCGCCTGCATCAGGCGCAGGAAGTTCAGAGCCGCCGCATCTACGCGCAAAAGCACGACCGCCAGCACGATTACAATCACAACGGCCGGGTGGATCGTCCGCGCCGTCGCTGATCGTTCCTGGTCACCCATGAGACCCGCCAATTGGCGGGTTTATCAATTCCACGGTCAACCGGAAAAAATGGCCAAAATTGAAACCTGTTTCAGGTGCTCAAGTTCCGGCCGCTCCTGCGTTAAAATCACGAATTCCGAATTCAACGCCGTGAAAGCCGTCAGCTTATGAAAAGCGCCGAAATCCGCCAGCAGTTCCTCGACTTCTTCGCCTCCAAGGGCCACCAGATCGTTTCTTCCAGTTCGCTGGTGCCGCATGAGGACCCGACCCTGTTGTTTACCAACGCCGGGATGAACCAGTTCAAGGACGTTTTCCTCGGTTTCGATAAGCGCCCCTACACGCGTGCGACCACCTCGCAAAAATGCGTGCGGGCCGGCGGCAAGCACAACGACCTCGAAAACGTCGGCTACACGGCGCGTCATCACACCTTCTTCGAGATGCTCGGCAACTTCTCGTTCGGCGACTATTTCAAGCGCGACGCGATCAAGTACGCCTGGGAGCTGCTGACTGAAGTCTACAAGCTGCCCAAGGACAAACTGACCGTTACGGTCTACGCCGAGGACGACGAAGCCTACGACATCTGGACCAGGGAAATCGGCGTGCCGGTCGAGCGCGTCATCCGCATCGGCGACAACAAGGGTGCTCGCTACGCCTCCGATAATTTCTGGATGATGGGCGACACCGGCCCCTGCGGCCCATGCACCGAAATTTTCTACGACCACGGCGAAAAGCACTGGGGCGGCCCCCCGGGATCGCCGGAAGAAGACGGCGACCGTTTCATCGAAATCTGGAACAACGTCTTCATGCAGTTCAACCGCGATGAAGCCGGCGTCATGCATCCGCTGCCCAAGCCTTCGGTCGATACCGGCATGGGCCTCGAGCGCATCTCGGCCGTGCTGCAGGGCGTGCATGCCAACTACGAGATCGACCTGTTCCAGGCTCTGCTCAAGGCTGCTGCCCGCGAGACCTCAGCTGCCGACATGGATTCGCCGTCGCTGAAAGTATTGGCCGACCACATTCGGGCCTGCTCCTTCCTGCTCGCCGATGGCGTTATCCCCGGCAACGAGGGCCGCGGCTACGTCCTGCGCCGCATCATCCGCCGCGCGATCCGCCATGGCTACAAACTCGGCGCCCGCGCTGCTTTCTTCCACAAGATGGTGCCCGACCTCGTTGCCGAAATGGGCATGGCCTATCCGGAACTGGGCCAGAACCAGTTCAAGATCATTGCCACGCTCAAGCAGGAAGAAGACCGCTTCTTCGAAACCATCGAGCACGGCATGGCCATCCTCGAAGGCGAACTGAAAGCGCTGGGCGAAGGTGGCGTCTTCAATGGCGACACCGCCTTCAAGCTACACGATACCTACGGTTTCCCGCTTGATCTGACGCAGGACATCTGCCGCGAGCACAAGATCACCGTCGATGCCGCTGCCTTCGACGCCGCCATGGCCCGCCAGAAGGAACAGGCGCGCGCCGCCGGCAAGTTCAAAATGGCGACCAACCTCGAGTACGATGGTCCGGCCACGACTTTCCACGGCTACGCTGCCCTCGAGTACAAGGCCAACGTGCTCGCCCTGTACAAGGACGGTGCCGCGGTCAACCAACTCAACGAAGGCGAAATGGGCGTCGTTGTCCTAGACGACACGCCGTTCTACGCCGAATCCGGTGGCCAGGTTGGCGACTGCGGCGCACTGCAGTCGGTGCATGGCATCTTCGCCGTCGAAGACACGCAGAAAATCCAGGCCACCGTTTTCGGTCACCATGGCGTCGTCAAGACCGGCACCATCTCGGTCGGTAACGGTGTTGCTGCCAAGGTCGACGTGCTGGCCCGCCAGCGCATCATGCGCAACCACTCGGCGACCCACCTGCTGCACAAGGCGCTGCGCGAAGTGCTCGGCGATCACGTTCAGCAAAAGGGCTCGCAGGTCGATCCGGACAAGACCCGTTTCGACTTCGTGCATAACCAGCCGATGACCGACGAGGAAATCCGCAAGGTTGAGAACATCGTCAACGCCGAAATTCTCGCCAACGTCGCCACCGAAACCCGCGTCCTGCCCATTGCCGAAGCTCAGAAGCTCGGTGCCATGATGCTATTCGGCGAAAAATACGGTGACGACGTGCGCGTCCTCGACATCGGCTCGTCGCGCGAACTGTGCGGTGGCACCCACGTTTCGCGCACTGGCGACATCGGCCTGTTCAGCATCACGGCCGAAGGTGGCGTTGCGGCCGGCGTGCGCCGTGTCGAAGCGGTTACCGGCGACAACGCACTGGCCTACATGCAGGACATGGAAAGTGCGCTTGGCGGCGTCGCTGGCACGCTCAAGGTGTTGCCCAAGGACGTGCATGGCCGCGTGCTGGCCGTGCTCGATCAGGTCAAGAAGCTCGAGCGCGAACTGGCTGCCCTCAAGGGCAAGCTGGCCTCGGCGCAGGGCGACGACATGCTGGCCAACGCGATCGACGTCAAGGGCGCCAAGGTTCTGGCCGCGACGCTTGAAGGCGCCGACGTCAACACGCTGCGTGAAACCATGGACAAGCTGCGCGACAAGCTTAAATCGGCGGCTATCGTGCTGGCCTCGGTCGGTGACGGCAAGGTCACGCTGATTGCCGGCGTGACGGCTGACCTGACCGGCAAGGTCAAGGCCGGCGAGCTGGTTAACATGGTCGCCCAGCAGGTCGGCGGCAAGGGCGGCGGTCGCCCGGATATGGCGCAGGCCGGCGGCACGCAACCGGAAAACCTGCCGGCAGCGCTGGCTTCGGTGTCAGCCTGGGTCGAAGGCAAGCTGTGAAAGCGGCGTTTGCGCTGATGCTGGTTCTGGCGGCGGGGCAGGGCTTCGCCGCCGAGCTGGACCGGACGCCGCTCGATGCGGTGACGGCGGATGGGCAAAAGGTCCGTCTTTTTCCGAATGGTCGCTGGGAGTTTGTCGATGCTGCCAAGGCGGCAGAGGCACAGAAGGCGGCGGCTGAATATCCGGAAAACAAGACCCAGCCAGTCGGCGCTCAGGGTGGGGTGTTCGGTGTCGGGCGGACGATCATGCCCGGCGACAAGGACTACAACCGGGGTTCCCTCAATCCGAAGCTGCGCTGATCAGCGCAGCAAGCGGTCACTGCTGCCGGGTTCGCGGAAAAACTCCCCCTCGATGACCTGATCGTTGCGCGCCGATTGAGCCTCGCGCATTTGCTGCATCTGCTTGCGCAAGGCACGGGTCCTCCACCACAGCCAGCCACCGAGCATGAGGCCACCAACGGCGACCACGGCCAGTGCGACCAGCGAAAACATGAAGGCGAGCGTCAGAAACGCGGCGCTCAGGATGAAAGCGAGCACCTTGGCGAGCGGACCTTGCGGAGGCTGGCCAAATGGCGGGCTTTGCCGGGATTGCTGGTTCTGCGAGTCGCTGTCCATTGCCGATCAGTGCGTGTGGGAAATGAAACGATTGTAGTCGACTGAGGGCGACAGATTGTTGTGCTGCTGTCGTCTTCTTGTAACGGCTGGTGTTACTGCTCCGGCTTTTCCTGCCCGATATCGTTCGCCCATTGCAGCGCTTGCGTTTGCGCCCGGTTGATCGCTTTCGGGCTGAGGCCCGGGAGTTCGGCCAGTGCCTTGGTCAACCGTGCGAGGTCGCCGTTCTCGCTGCTTTCGGCAATCTGGAGCAGGGCGCCCAGCGTACCGGTGCCTGCACACAGGGCATCGCGGACATTGCTGGTCAGGCCAAGCGGTGCGACGATCTCGGCAATCGGCAGGCTGACCAGCGCCGGCATCAGCGACATGATGCCCGCCATGAACGCCTGATCAGAAAGTGCTATGTCGCCCGGCTGCAACTCGCCGGCCAGAAGCTCCATCAAACGGCCGCGTGTGGCGGCCATCAGCAGCAAGGGGTTGCTGCTCGGGTTATGGTTGCCAGTGGCAAAGACCAGCAACTGCAGCCAGCGTTGCAACTGGCGGCGACCGAGAACCGTGATGGCATGGCCCAGCGAGGTGATTTTCTCGGTACAGCCGGCACCGACGGAATTGGTCATGCGCAGCAGGTTGATGGTCAGGCCGGGTTCGGGCTTGAGGGCAGTTTCCAGTTCGGCCGTCGCGGCATCGCCAAGCAGCAGACCCATCAGCTTCATCAGTGACAGTTGCGAATGGTCCAGCTTCTTGCCGGCAATGATCGTCGGCTTGGCGAAGTAATAGCCTTGGAACAGGGTGAATCCCAGCTTCAGGCATTGTTCCATCTGCTCTCGAGAATCGACCTTTTCGGCCAGGAGCTGCTTGCCCATCGGCTTCAGCTTCATGGTCAGCTGCATCAGCTGGACGCGGGACAGCGGCTGAATATCGACCTTGACGATCTCGACCAGGGACAACAGTTCGGCAAAGGCCGGTTCAAGCTGAATGACGTCGTCGAGGGCGAGGGTAAAGCCGGCGGTTTTCAGTGCCTTGCAGCGTTCGATGACCGCTTCGGTCGGCGGTACGGTTTCGAGGATTTCAAGCACAACCGCATGGCGCGGCAATAATTCAAGCATGTCGCTGAACAGGAACTGTTCGTCGACATTGATGAAGCCGCGGTGGTTGCCGAGCGCCGCTTCGACGCCAAGTTCGGTAAAGGCGTTGGCGATGACGGTTGCTGTGGCCTGTACGCCATCGGTGACATCGGCAAAATTACGGCTGCCATTGCGGAAAAGCAGTTCGTAAGCGACCAGCCGCTGTTCGCGGTCCAGTATCGGCTGGCGTCCGAGAAAAAGCTGGTCGGCGGCTGTTTCGCTCACAAATTCCCCTTAGAACGGTAGCTGGATGCCCGGCCACATGGCGTTGAGCGCCGAGCGGAAAGCGGCCTGGATGCGCTCCAGTGCGGCAGTGTTGTCGGCCTCGAAGCGCAGTACAACGACAGGCGTCGTGTTTGACGGGCGAGCGAGTCCGAATCCATCTGCGTATTCTACGCGGAGGCCATCGATGGTGATGATTTCCTCGGCACCTTCAAACTTGCCTTCGGCTTTCAGTTTTTCGATCAATTTGAACGGTTCGCCTTCAGCCATCTTGATGTTCAGTTCGGGGGTCGACGGCGAATTTGGCAGGTTTTTCAGGACCGGGTTCGCATCGGCAGCCTGGCTCAGGATTTCAAGAAGGCGGGCACCGGTGTACAGGCCGTCGTCGAAGCCATACCAGCGCTCCTTGAAGAAGGTGTGGCCAGACATTTCGCCGGCCAGCGGGGCACCGGTTTCCTTCAGCTTGGCCTTGACCAGTGCGTGGCCAGTGTTCCACATCAGCGGCACGCCGCCGTGCTGCCGGATCCAGGGGGCGAGCAGTCGGGTGCATTTGACGTCATAGATGATCATGCCACCCGGGACCCGGGAGAGCACGTCGGCCGCAAACAGCATCAACTGGCGATCGGGGTAGATGATTTCGCCATCCTTGGTCACCACGCCGAGCCGGTCGCCGTCGCCGTCGAAGGCGATGCCAATTTCTGCGTCGGTTTCCTTGAGGGCCTTGATGACGTCGGTAAGGTTTTCCGGCTTCGATGGATCAGGATGATGGTTCGGGAAGTTGCCATCGACTTCGCAGAACAGCGGGACGATCTCGCAACCGAGGTGTTTGAACAGTTCCGGGGCAATGGCGCCGGCGACGCCGTTGCCGCAGTCCATGACGATCTTCATTGGGCGGGCCAGCTTGACGTCGCCGATAATTTTCTCGACGTAGGCTGACAAAACATCCGCGCTACGGCGTTCGCCCTTGCCATGTTTCAGGTTGCCGGATTCGGCTCGTTTTTTCAGGTCCTGAATGGCATCAAGGGCCAGTGTTGTGCCACCGATGACCATTTTCAGGCCGTTGTAGTCGGGCGGGTTGTGGCTGCCGGTGACCGAAACACAGGAGTTGCAGCCGAGTTCGTAAGCGGCAAAGTAGGTGACCGGCGTCGGGACGCAGCCAACGTCAATCGCATCCACGCCTGCGGCGCAAATGCCATCCATCAGCGCGCCCGCCAGTTCAGGGCCGGAGAGGCGACCATCGCGGCCGACGGCGATCGCCTTCTGGCCCTGCTCTGCAGCCAGCGAGCCCAGCGCATGACCAATCTGGCGAACGACATCGGCGGTCAGGGATTTGTTGACGATGCCCCGAATGTCGTAGGCCTTGAAAATTTCAGCTGGGAGTTGGCTCATGATGGCTGTTTATGACGTTTCGAAAAGAAAGAAGTGTAAGAGCCTTTGCGGCAGCCAGTCCAGATTTCCCGGGAAACTGCCACTGACAAAGCCAACGTGGCCACCGGTTGCCGGCTGCTCCAGCCTGACGCTTGGGCTGATGTCGGCGGGGCTGGGCAAGTGTCTGGCCGGCAGGAAGGGGTCATTTTTCGGGTTGACCACCAAAGCTGGGACAGAAATGGATTTCAGCCATGGCTTGGCCGAGGCGCGTTCCCAATAGTCGGCCGCGCCGGCAAAGCCATGGATCGGGGCAGTTACGGCATCATCAAACTGAAAAAGGTTGCTTGCCCCGTGCATTAGTACAGCATCGAAGAGGCCCGGAAACAGCCGGAGTCGGGCGGCCGAGCGGGCTTTCAGAGTATTCAGGAAATGCTGCGTGTAGATGCGGTTGAAACCACGAGCCAGGTGATGGCCGCAGGCGGCGAGGTCGAGCGGGGGGCAGAAGGCGGCGACGCCAGTAACCAGTTCGGCTGCCGAAATGCCACGTTCGCCGGCCCATTTGAGCAATGCGTTGCCGCCCAGCGAAACGCCGGCTGCATTGATGCGACGGTGGTCATTGCTGACATGCAGGCGGCGGAGAATCCAGTCGATTTCCTCCGAATCGCCCGAATGGTAAGCACGCGGCCGGCGATTCAGCTCGCCGGAGCAACCACGGAAGTGGGGCAGGGCCAGGCGCCAGCCGGATTTCTGGCAGGCATGGGCGGTCGAAATGGCGTAATGGCTGCGAGCACTGCCTTCCAGACCGTGGAAAAGCACCAGCAGCGGGGCTTCGGGCGGGCCGTCGAGGAAGTCGACGTCGATGAAATCACCATCCGGCGTATCCCATCGTTCGCGGCGCAGCTTGATCGGCTGTGGCTTGATCAGCAATGGCCACAGGGTTTGCGCCTGCCCGCCAGGCAGCCAGCCAGGGGCTTTATAAGGGATCAATGCAAGGTGTGCGGCACGGCTTCAGCCATTGCCTGATGACTGTCATCAGCTGCCGAAGCGTGCCGGCTGACCATCCGCCAGCCATGGGCGCCACGGACATAAACGTGGGTGACGTGGAGCGGGCCGTGCGGGCTGGGATCATCGCCGACGAACAGGACTTCGGTCAGGTGGTGGATGGCCATTACCGTGCCTTGCCAGTGGGTGACTGCTTCCGGCTGAACGCGCAGGCGGGCGTTGGCAAAGATGCTGCGCCAGCTTTCCCGGATCGGTGCTTCACCCTGCAGGCGGACGCCGGTGGGGTGTACGCAGAGGGTTTCTTCATCCTCGGCCCAGACCAGCATCAGCAGGTCGGCGTCGCCGTGGGTGATGGCTTCGTAAAAGGCATGCTCGACGTCGTCAGGCGAGGCGAAGTTGGCGGGTTTGCTCATCGCGAGATCCATTTCTGGCAGGCGGCGAAGACCTGTTCTGGGAACAGTTTGTTCAGACAGTCGAGGTGGCCAAGCGGGCATTCACGCTTGAAGCAGGGGCTGCAATCTAGATTCAGGCTGAGAATGTCTGCCTTGTCGGAGAGCGGCGGCGTGAAACCAGGCGACGATGAGCCATACAGAGCGACAATCGGCCGGTCGAGCGCGGCGGCGACGTGCATCAGGCCGGAGTCGTTGCAGATGACCAGTTCAGCCAGGGCGAGCAAATCGACCGCCTGGGTCAGCGAGGTGGCGCCACAAAGGTTACGACAGAGCCCGGGGGCAAGTTTTGAGATTTCCTCGGCGACGGCGTGATCTTTCGGTGAACCGAATAGCCAGATGGTGTAGCCCTTGTCGGCCAGGAGCTTGGCCAAAGCGGCAAAATGCGCGGCTGGCCAGCGCTTGGCCGGGCCGTATTCGGCGCCGGGGCAGAAGGCGACAACGCGTGCCGGGCGTTCAAGGCCAAGTTCAGCCAGTGTCTTTGCCTGATCGGCTGCAGTCGACCGGATCTGCGGGTAGGCAATTGGCTTGGGTAGCGGCGCACCCGGTCGTTCGGCCAACTGGGTAAAGCGCTCAAGCATCAGCGGTAGCGCCTGCTTGTCGAGTGTGTGGCGAACGTTGATCAGGCCGTAGCGCGATTCGCCGGTGAATCCGATGCGCTGTGGAATGCCGGCCATCCATGGCACCAGCGCCGATTTCAGCGAATTAGGCAGGACGTAGACCGCGTCGTAATGACGGGCGGCCAGTTCGCGGGCCAATCGCCAGCGTGCTTTCAACGACAGCTGGCCATGCCCGAACGGGCTGTCAACGACATCGCTGATTTCATCCATCCGTTGCAGGACGGGGGCTACCCAGCGCGGAGCCAGGGCGTCGAGCTGCAAACCGGGGTGCTTGGCATGCAACCGCGCGAACAGCGGTTGCGCCATGATGGTGTCGCCGATCCAGGAGGGGGCGACGATCAGAGCCTTGTTCATGCAAAAGTGGCGGGCTTGCGACCCGCCACCCGATTAGTGATGACCCTTGGGCGCTTCGCCCTTGAAGACGTACTTGGTGCTGCAGTACGGACAGGTGACTTCGCCGGTCTTCAGGACATCGAGGAAAACGCGCGGGTGCTGGCTCCACAGCGCGACGCTTGGCGTCGGGCAGTGCAGTGGCAGATCGTGAGCGGTGATTTCAACAGCTTTGTTGTCGGACATCGTTATCTCCCTGATTAGACGGTGGCCAGCCAGTCGGCATGCGCAGCGGAGCGGCCATAAACCACGTCGAAGTACTTTTCCTGCAGTGCCTTGGTGATCGGACCGCGATGGCCGACACCGATCTGGCGGTTGTCGAGTTCGCGGATCGGCGTCACTTCAGCGGCGGTGCCGGTGAAGAAGGCTTCGTCGGCGCAATAGACTTCGTCGCGGGTGATTCGTTTTTCGATGACTTCAACGCCCATTTCGCCAGCCAGCTGGATGACGGTGGCGCGGGTGATGCCTTCGAGGCAGGCGGTCAGGTCCGGCGTGTACAGCTTGCCGTTCTTGACGATGAAAACGTTTTCGCCGGCGCCTTCGCAGACGTAGCCTTCCGGATCAAGCAGCAGGGCTTCATCGTAGCCATCGGCAGTCGCCTCGTTGTTGGCGAGGATGGAGTTCATGTAGTTGCCCGAAGCTTTGGCGCGCACCATGGTGATATTCACGTGGTGACGGGTGAAGGACGAGGTCTTGATGCGGATGCCGCGCTCCATGCCCTCTTCGCCGAGGTAGGCGCCCCAAGGCCAGGCGGCGATGATGACGTGCACCTTGGCGCCCTTGGGCGACACGCCCATCTTTTCCGAACCGTAGAAGGCCAGCGGGCGCAGGTAGCCGGATTCGAGCTTGTTGGCGCGGATCACTTCCTTCTGAGCTTCGTTCAGCTCTTCAGCCGAGAAAGGCATTTGCATCTGGAAGATGTGAGCCGAACGGAACAGGCGCTCGGTATGCTCCTTCAGGCGGAAAATCGCCGTGCCGCGTTCGGTCTTGTAGGCACGGACACCCTCGAAGACGCCCATGCCATAGTGCAGGGAGTGCGTGAGGACGTGGGTGGTGGCTTCGCGCCAGGGCACCAGTTTTCCGTCTTGCCAAATAAAGCCGTCGCGATCCGACATGGACATGTTCGATTCTCCGTGTTGCGCCTGTAAAAGCCCATAATTCTAGCCGAAATCAGCAGGTAAAATAGCGCTTTTGCCGTTTGAGCGTGAGCATGATCTGGAAACCGCATGTCACCGTTGCCGCTGTTGTTCAGCGCGATGGAAAATTCCTGCTGGTCGAGGAAGAAACCGAGGCCGGGCTGGCTTTCAATCAGCCGGCCGGGCACCTTGAAGAGGGGGAGTCGCTACTTGATGCGGTCGTTCGCGAGGCTCTGGAAGAAACCGCCTATCACTTCAAGCCGACGCATCTGATCGGGGTCTATAACTGGACGCACCCGACCAAGGAAGATACGACCTATCTGCGCTTTGCTTTCGGTGGTGAGTTGCGTGGTTACGAGGCCGATCGTCCGCTGGATGATGGCATTGTGGCCGCCCGCTGGCTGACGCTGGACGAGGTCAAGGCCACCCAGGCTCGTCATCGCAGCCCGTTGATCCTGCGCTGCATCGAAGACCTGATCGCCGGCAAGCATTGTCCGCTCGACCTGCTCGTACATTACGACTGATGCGTCATTGGTGGGCCGTGCTGCTGCTCGGGTTGGCTGGCTTCGCCGTGGCTGATGAAAGCGTGCGCGTCTGCTATGGCTATGGCTGTCTGGTGCAGGCGCGGATTCGTTATACCGAAGGCCAGCTTGGGCAGGTTCGCCGGATGTTGTTTGCAGCGGTCGATGCGGCTTCGGAGCGGAAGATCCTTGGCGAGGCGATCGGTCGTTTGTACGGCTGGGCGGGCGAGCAGTCGGATATTCATAATGACCGCGGTGGCAACTACGCCGATGAGAACGCGTCGGGCAAAATGGATTGCATCGATCATTCGACATCGACAACGCGCCTGCTGCGCCTGCTGACGGCGCGCGGCTATCTGCGCTGGCATCGCGTGCTGGATCCGGAGGCCCGGAATTTTGCCGGATTGATTCCGGTGCACTGGTCGGCAGTGATCGAAGAGAAAAGTGGCGGAGAGCCGGTGCTCTTCGTCGTCGACAGCTGGTTCGTCGATAATGGACAACCGGCGGTGATTTTGCCGCTGGATGATTGGAAGAAAGGGGCTGGGCCCGATGTCTAAGAAAACCGTGGTGGTCGGCTTGTCCGGCGGCGTTGATTCCTCCGTGGCGGCGTTGTTGCTGAAACGTCAGGGCTGGAACGTGATCGGCCTGTTCATGAAGAACTGGGAAGACGACGATACCGAGGAATACTGTTCGTCTCGCCAGGATCTGATCGACGTGATGAGCGTGGCCGACCGGATAGGCATCGACGTCGAAGTGGTCAATTTTGCGGCCGAATACCGCGAACGGGTTTTTGCCGAATTCCTGCGCGAGTATCAGGCAGGCCGCACGCCAAATCCGGACATCCTGTGCAATTCCGAAATCAAGTTCAAGGCCTTCCTTGACCACGCCATGCAGCTTGGCGCCGAGAAGATTGCCACCGGCCATTACGCTGGCGTCCGCGAATTCGATGGCAAGTTCCAGTTGTTGAAAGCCGAGGACGGCACCAAGGACCAGAGTTATTTCCTGTACCGCCTGAATCAGGCGCAACTGTCGAAGACGCTGTTCCCGTTGGCTGACATCTACAAGCGCGAAGTGCGCAGGATTGCCGAGGCCGAGGGGCTGCATGTCGCGGCCAAGAAGGATTCGACCGGCATCTGTTTCATCGGCGAGCGGCCGTTCAAGGATTTCCTGTCACGTTACCTGCCGCCCAAGAAGGGCGAAATCCGTCGTCTGGACGACGGCAAGGTGCTCGGCGAGCACGACGGTCTGATGTATCACACCCTGGGCCAGCGCAAGGGCTTGCATATTGGTGGCCTGAAGGAAAAGGGCCAGCAGGGCGGCGGTGACCACGATGCCTGGTTCGTCGCCAGCAAGGATATGGAAAAGAATGTGCTCTATGTCGTGCAGGGCCACGATCACCCAGCCTTGCTCAAGGAAGCTTTGATTGCCGAGCAGTTGAGCTGGGTGTCCGGCCAGGTGCCGCATACGCATTGGGTGTATACCGCCAAGCCGCGCTACAGGACTTCTGACCAGCCTTGCGAAGTCGAGCGCGTTGACGCCGATGCTTGCGAAATCCGTTTTGCCGAGCCGCAGTGGGCACTCACGCCTGGCCAGTCGGTGGTGCTTTACGAAAGTCGCGTCTGCCTGGGCGGCGGCATCATTCGCTGATCTGCTCAGTTCTCGCTGGACCGCATCGCGGATTTCTCGATCACGGAGCCGAAGGCATGTACCAGATCGGGGTCGTGCTTGATGCCGGATTCGCTGATCAGGATATCCATCACCGCCTGATGATCGCGGGCGTTGTGGTATGGGCGCCGGGCGATCATTGCATCGTAGCTGTCGACCACCGAAATGATCCGCGAATCGAGGGGGATGTCGTTCCCCTTCAGTCTGTCCGGGTAGCCGGATCCATCGAAGTGCTCATGGTGATGTCGCACGGTGCGGGCGATGCTGCTGGCCCGACCGCCATTGATGGCGAGAACGATCTGCTCGCCGATGACCACATGTTGCTGCATACATTCCCATTCCTGAGCGTCGAAGCGGTCCGGCTTGCGCAGGACGACGTCTGGGATGCCGATCTTGCCCAGGTCGTGGAAGCGGGCGCCAAGCGAAAGTTTGTCCAGTTCGTCAGCCGTCAGGCCGATGTGTTGGCCGAGTTCGATCGATAGCTGGACCACCCGATCGCAATGCACGCGGGTGTAGTGATCGCGTGCGCCGAGGGCAACGGTCAGTGCTTGGGCGATCATGTTGATCGGTGTGGCGTCGGCTGGCGGGGTGATCATGCCGGAAATCCTGTGGGGTGTTAGGAACAGACCATCCTGGCGAACCAAGGTTCATTCCCGGAAAACAAAAAGGGCGCCCAGGGCGCCCATTGATATGCCGGACCGCAGTTTCAGTCGTGCGGTACGGTGTCCGCGAAAGGCAGGCGCAGCATCAGCTTGTCGTAGAGCTTGGCCAGGTTCGGGTGGCTTTCCTGCCAATGGATGTCGGCAAAGCGGAAGTTCAGGTAGCCAAGTGCGGTGCCGACGGCAATATCAGCCATCGAGAAGTGCGTGCCCATGCAAAAGCTTTTTTCGCCGAGTTCCTTGCCCATGAAATCCAGGCTGCGCATGACCTTGCTGCGCTGACGCTCGATCCAGTCGCCGCTCTGTTCCTTCTTCGGGCGCTTGCCTTCGAGCAGTGCAGCTACCGCTGCATCGCAAAGGCCATCGGCCAATGCTTCCCAGCGCTTGACCTCGGTCCGCTCGCGGTTGGGGGCGGGGAACAGCTTGTTGTTCGGCGTGACGTTGTCGATGTATTCGACGATGACGCGGGAGTCGAACAGCGGGGTGTCGTCATCGAGCACCAGCACGGGAATCTTGCCCAGCGGATTGATGTCCGGCACCGAGCTGTCGGCCAGCCAGGGCGAGTCAATGACGAATTCGTAGTCAATTTTCTTTTCGGCCAGCACGATCCGTACTTTGCGTACGAAGGGGCTGGTATGGGAGCCGATAAGCTTCATCGCGAGCTCTCTGATTTGGGGAGTTCGATTATAGCGTATGGGCAGCGCTTCGTCGGACGGGTAAAATCACGGGCTTACCGAAAAGGATGATCTTATGACCTTCAATCCCTTGACTGCCCTTTCCCCGCTCGATGGCCGCTATGCCGGCAAAGTTGACGCCCTGCGCGAGCATTTTTCCGAGTTTGGCCTGATCCGTGCCCGCCTGAAGGTGGAGATCGAATGGCTGAAGGCGCTCGCTGCCGAGTCGCACTTCACGGAAATCGCCGCATTCTCGCCGGCTACCGTCGCGGAACTGGATGCGCTGGTTGCCAACTTCGGCCCGACCGAGGCTGCCGAGGTGAAGGCCATTGAAGCCACCACCAACCACGACGTCAAGGCGCTGGAATACTGGATCAAGGACAAGACCAAGGGCAACGTCGAGGTGGTCAAGGTCAGCGAGTTCATCCACTTCGCCTGTACCTCCGAAGACATCAACAACCTGTCGCACGCGCTGATGTGCAAGGGCGCCCGCGAACAGGCCATGCTGCCGATGCTCGACAAGGTCATCGGCAAGCTGACCGAAATGGCCCACGCCCACGCCGAAGTGCCGATGATGAGCCGTACCCACGGCCAGCCGGCGACGCCGTCTACGATGGGCAAGGAAATGGCCAATACGGCCTACCGCCTGCAGCGCGCCCGCGCCCGCATCGCCGCTGTTGAACTGCTCGGCAAGATCAACGGTGCCGTTGGCAACTACAACGCCCACCTGATTGCCTATCCTGGCTACGACTGGGAAGGCTTTGCCAAACGTTTCGTCGAATCGCTCGGCCTGACTTTCAATCCCTACACCATCCAGATCGAGCCGCATGATGCGCTGGCCGAGTTGTTCGACGCCTTCGCACGCGCCAACAGCATTCTGGTCGACCTCGACCGCGACATCTGGGGTTACATCTCGCTCGGCTTCTTCAAGCAGAAGGTCAAGGCCGGTGAAATCGGTTCGTCGACCATGCCGCACAAGGTCAATCCAATCGACTTCGAGAACTCCGAAGGTAATCTTGGCCTGGCCAACGCCATGCTCAAGCATCTGGCCGAAAAACTGCCGATTTCCCGCTGGCAGCGCGACCTGACCGATTCCACTGTGCTCCGCAACATGGGCGTTGGCCTCGGTTATGCGCTGCTTGGCTACGATTCGCTGTTGAAAGGCCTGGGCAAGCTGGAGATCAATGCCGACCTGATGAAGGCCGACCTCGACGCCAACTGGGAACTGCTGGCCGAGCCGATCCAGACCGTGATGCGCCGCTATGCGGTGCCGAATGCCTACGAAAAGCTCAAGGAGCTGACCCGCGGTACCCGTGTTTCCCGCGAAGGCATGCAGGCTTTCGTGTCGACGCTGGAAATTCCGGAAGCCGCCAAGGCCGAGCTGCTCAAGTTGACACCGTGGGATTACACCGGCAAGGCCTCAGATCTGGCCAAGCGGATCTAAGCGATGAAGTGCAGCAAATGCGGCCAGGAAGTGCCGGCGGACGCGATCTACTGTCCGCATTGCACCGGAGATCGCAAGACCACGGATCAGGAAGTGATCCGTGGTGGAATTCGCGGCGGGGCGATTGGCCTGTTTCTTGGCCTCTTGCCAACCGTCTGGCTGCTTTTTAATTTTGGCGCCGAGCGCGGCATCAAGGCGATTGCCTTCATCGTGCCGGCTGTCACCTTTACTACCGGGCTGATCATCGGTCTGGTCAAAGCCAAACGGGAATGGAAATAAATGTCTTTTGCTGAAAACCTGAAAAAACTGCCGGGCATTTCGCACCTGTCTGCCATCAATCTGCTTGATGCCGAAGGTAATGTTGTTGCCGTCATCGAGAACAAGGCGGGAAGCCAGGGTTCGCTTGCGGTCTACAACCATCTGGCGCAGACCTATGGATCGATCAATGTCGAGGCGGCGAAGAAGGGCATGGAAATCTTCGCCGAGCACACAGAGGATGAGCGCGCCAATCCGGGCAAGCACCCAAATATCGCCCGCTTGCTGGCGATTGAATGCGGTCAGCCCGCCCTGCGCGTGAAGCACGTATTTGCTGTCTGATTGCCGTTTTTCGACGCTGAATCGGGTGTCGAAAAAGCTGCCGGCATATTGACGGAAAACGTCATATCCGGCGGTTATAATTTTCCGTGGAATAAATGCCGGCCTGCCATCGTTAACTTCGATGCAGGCCATTTTTCCCTACCAACAACGGAGAATGAACAATGAAATCCAAACTGTTGCTCGCCCTGCTGGCGGTTGCTATCGCCGGTACTGCCTCAGCACAACTCAAGACGTCCGATGCCATCAAATTCCGTCAGTCCGGCTATGCCTTCATGGCCTGGAATATGGGCAAGCTGAAGGGCATGCTGGTCGATAACCCGGCTTCCTTCAACAAGGACCAGGCGATCGCAGCGGCCAACGTCATCGCCGCCACCGCCAATTCCGGCATGGGTGCGCTCTACGTGCCGGGTAGCGACAAGGGTAAGGGCTGGGCCGATACCCGCGTCAAGCACGAACTGTTTACAGACAAGGAAGGCGTTGGCAAGGTGGCCATGGCGTTCAACAAGGAAGCCAATGAACTGGCCAAGGTTGCCGCTACCGGTGATGCTGCCGCGTTGAAGGTTCAGTTCGGCAAGGTTGGCGAAGCCTGCAAGGGCTGCCACGAAAAATTCCGCAAGGAAGACGACTGATCAGTCGCCAGTTGCCCAGTAATAAGGCCGCCCTCAGGCGGCCTTTTTCTTACCAGGCTGGCGATGCCGCTGGCGGTGGTGCCGGTGGTTTCTCTACCCAGATGCCTGAGGCGCCGTAGGCTACTGCCATGGCAATGACGAGAGCGACAACGAAAGCGATCAGGCTGCCGCCACGGGCGCTTTCACCTTCACGGACTTCCTTGTGACCGAGGACCATCGGCTTGAGCAGATTGTCTTTCTTGACGTGCGTGTAGAAGACGATGGCCGCGACGTGCAAGCCGACCAGGACTGCGAGCAGGTCGAATATCTTGTGGTGCAGCCGGGTGGCGATGCTGCCAAGGTTGTCGCTGACCAGCGCGTAGAACGGGCCGGCAAATCCGGTGTCGTCGTTCTGGGCAAAGAGGCCGGTGCCCAACTGAATTGCGACCAGCGCGAGCAATCCAAGTACCGATAGTGCGCCCAGTGGATTGTGCCCAAGGCCCTGCCATTGGCCGGCCAGGTAGGCCTTGATGGCGCTCGGGCCGCGGACGAAGGTCGAGAAACGGGCGTAGGTCGATCCGGCAAAGCCCCAGACCAATCTGAAGGCAATCAGGCCGGCAATGAAAATGCCGAACCGTTCATGCCAGACCAGCCAGTTTCCCCCGGTTTCGCCGGTGAAGTAAGCGCCGCCGATGGCGGCGACCAGCAGCCAGTGGAAAAGGCGGGTCGGGAGATCCCAGACCAGAACCTTTTTCATACGACGGCACCGTCCTCGTTGGCACCTTCAATCACCTTCTTCTGCTTGGCGATGAACTGTTCGCGGGAGACGCCCAGCCACATGACCAGCGGGCTGGCAACGAGAACCGAGGAGTAAATGCCGAAGCAGATGCCGATGGTTAGCGCCAGGGAGAAGTAGTACAGGGTCTCGCCGCCGAAGATCAGCATGGAGAGGACCATCAGCTGGGTGCTGCCGTGGGTGATGATGGTCCGCGAGATGGTGCTGGTGATGGCATGGTCAAGGACTTCCGGCGTGCTCAGGCCGCGCACTTTCTTGAAGGTTTCGCGCACCCGGTCGAAGACGACGACCGATTCGTTGACCGAGTAGCCCAGCACGGCAAGCACCGCAGCCAAAACCGACAGCGAGAACTCCCACTGGAAGAACGCAAAGAAGCCGAGGATGATGATCACGTCGTGCAGATTGGCGATGATGGCCGAGAGCGAGAAGCGCCATTCGAAACGGAAGGCCAGGTAGATGACGATGCCAATGACGACCAGCAGCAATGCCATGGCGCCATTTTCAGCGAGTTCCTTGCCGACCTGTGGTCCGACGAACTCGACACGCTGCTTGGCACCGCCCGGGGCATCGGCCTTCAATGGCAAGCGGATCATTACATCCTGCGACGAGCCGAAGTTCTGTACCGAATAATCGGAAAATCCGGCTTTGCCCAAGGCGCCACGGATCTTCTCGAGATCGGCGGACTGCTCGTACTTCACTTCAATCAGCGTGCCGCCGGTGAATTCCACAGACAGGTGCAGGCCCTTGGTGAAGAGGAATACGACGGCCAGAACGAAGGTGAGCAGTGAAATGACATTGAACGCCAGTGCATGGCGCATGAAGGGAATGTCTTTTTTGATGCGGAAAAATTCCATGTTCGTTTTTCCTTATTTCTGGCCGGTGGCCGTCGTAGCGCCCGGTTTCCAGAGCTGGCCGATGGCGACCTTGGTCAGCTTCTTCTGGCGACCGTAGATCAGGTTGACCAGGCCGCGCGAGACGACGACGGACGAGAAGATCGAGGTCAGAATGCCCAGGCAGTGCACCACGGCGAAGCCGCGGACAGGGCCTGAGCCGAAGATCAGCAGGGCGAGGCCGGCGATCAGCGTGGTGATGTTGGAGTCGAGAATGGTTCCGAAAGCGCGTTCGTAACCTTCCGAGATCGCCGCCTGTGGTGGCATGCCAGCCCGGAGCTCTTCGCGGACGCGTTCGTTGATCAGTACGTTGGCGTCGATGGCCATACCCAGGGTCAGCGCAATGGCCGCGATGCCTGGCAGGGTCAGCGTGGCCTGGAGCAGCGACAGGATGGCGACCAGGAACAGCAGGTTGGAGGCCAGTGCCAATACGGAGACGACCCCGAACATCTGGTAGTAGAGGATCATGAAGACGGCGATGGCGGCAAAGCCCCACATCGTCGAATGGAAACCCTTCTGGATGTTCTCGGCGCCGAGCGACGGGCCGATGGTGCGTTCCTCGATGATGTCCATCGGCGCGGCCAGCGGCTTCCATGGTCGTCATGCGGCCGGAAATCTGGACGCGGCCGCCACCAATTTCGGTGCGGATGACCGGCGCGGTAACGACTTCGCCCTTGCCCTTTTCGATGAGCAGGATGGCCATGCGCTTGTTGACGTTCTCGCGGGTCACATCCTTGAAGATGCGGGCGCCGGCGGCGTCCAGGGTCAGGTGGACGGCGGCTTCCTGAGTCTGGTTGTCGAAGCCGGGTTGGGCATCGGTCAGGCGGTCGCCGGTCAGCACGACCTGCTTTTTGACTAGCAGCGGCTGGCCGCCACGCTCGTTATAGACTTCGGTGCCGAAGGGCGGATTGCCGGCCAGCGCAGCATCCAGCGCGCCCGGAGAGTCATCGACCATGCGGATTTCCAGGGTCGCCGTGCGGCCCAGAATGTCCTTGGCCTTGGCCGTGTCCTGCACGCCTGGCAGCTGGACGACGATGCGGTCGGCACCTTGCTGCTGGATGACCGGTTCGGCGACGCCGAGTTCGTTGATCCGGTTGTGCAGCGTGGTGATGTTCTGTTTGAGCGCGAATTCGCCGATCTTCTGCTGGGCCTGTGGCTTCAGGGTGGCGATCAGGCGCGGTTCGGCAGCATCGCCGGCATCGGTGAGCAGCAGGTCAGGCTGGCTATCGGAAATGGCGATGCGGGCCTTGTTTTGCGTTTCAGCATCGCGGAACTTGATGACGATGCGTTCGCCCTCACGGTTTACGCCGCCGTGGCGCAAGTTCTTGTCGCGCATTACTGTGCGTAGGTCGGCCGAGGTCGAATCGAGTCGCTTGGTCAGCGCCCCCTTCATGTCTACCTGTAGCAGGAAGTGCACACCGCCGCGCAGGTCGAGGCCAAGGTACATCGGCAGCGCGTGCAGCGAGGTCAGCCACTGCGGCGAGGCGGCCAGCAGGTTCAGGGCGACAACGTATTGCGGGTCGGCAGCATCCGGGTTGAAGGCCTTTTCCAGCGCATCCTTGGCTTTCAGCTGGGTGTCGGTGTCCTTGAAGCGTGTTTTCACGCCATTGAAGTCGAGCTGGATGCCGTCGTGCGTGATGCCGGCAGCCTTCAGCGAATCTTCAACACGGGCCTTGGCCTTGTCGTCGACCTTGATCGTGGCCTTGGCGCTGGAAACCTGCACGGCCGGCGATTCGCCGAAGAAATTGGGCAGGGTGTAGACGAAGCCCAGCACTAGCGCCACGGCGATGGTGATGTACTTCCAGAGAGGGTAGCGATTCATAGTGACTTTAAAGCGAAAAAGGCGGCTTGAGGCCGCCTTTTGGGGTGATTACAGCGACTTCAGCGTGCCCTTCGGCAGAACCAGGCCGATCGAAGGCTTTTGCACAACGACTTCGGTGCCTTCGGCAATTTCGACGGTCACGTAGTTTTCGCCAACCTTGACGATCTTGCCGACGATGCCGCCCTGGGTGACGACTTCATCGCCCTTGGCCAGCGCACCGAGCAGTGCCTTGTGTTCTTTAGCCTTCTTCATCTGCGGGCGGATCATAAGGAACCACAGCACGACGAACATCAGGATCATCGGCAGCAGGCCCATCAGACCACCAGTCGGGTCGGAGGAGGCGGCTGCGGTTTGGGCGTGGGCGAGACTAATCATTGTTAAAACTCCGGATTGCTTGGAAACGAAACGAAAGATTCTATCACTGGCCCGATGAACGGTCGCGAGCAAAGCCGGCGGCCCATTCATCGAAGTGTTCAACCTCAATGGCAGTGCGCATTTCGGCCATGATGGTCTGGTAGAAATGCAGGTTGTGGATGGTGTTCAGCATGCCGCCAAGAATCTCGCCATTGCGGAACAGGTGATGCAGGTAGGCGCGGGTGAAATTGGTGCAGGTATAGCACGAGCAGGATGGATCGAGCGGGCCGGTGTCCATCTTGTAGCGGGCATTCTTGATCTTGACGTCACCGAAGCGCGTGAAGAGATGGCCGTTGCGGGCGTTGCGGGTCGGCATCACGCAGTCGAACATGTCGATGCCGGCCTTGACCGAGTACACCAGATCTTCCGGTGTGCCGACGCCCATCAGGTAGCGCGGCTTGTGGGTTGGCAGCTTGGGAGCGGTGTGGGCGAGGATGCGCGCCATGTCTTCCTTGGGTTCGCCGACCGACAGACCGCCGATGGCCATGCCGTCGAAGCCGATGTCACACAGGCCGGCCACCGATTCGTCGCGCAGTTCTTCGTACATGCCGCCCTGGACGATGCCGAAGAGCGCGTTATGGTTTTCCAGCTTGTTGTGCTCGTCGCGCGAACGCTGCGCCCAGCGCATGCTCATGCGCATCGACTTGGCGGCTTCTTCATGCGTCGCCGGGTAGGGCGTGCATTCGTCGAAGATCATCACGATGTCGGAATTCAGCACTTTCTGAATCTGCATCGAGATTTCCGGCGTCAGGAAGAGCTTGGCGCCATCGTGCGGCGAGCTGAACTTGACGCCTTCCTCGGTGATCTTGCGCATGGCGCCGAGCGAGAAGACCTGGAAGCCGCCCGAATCGGTCAGGATCGGCTTCTGCCAGTTCATGAAGTCATGCAGCCCCTTGTGGGCGGCGATGACATCCAGCCCGGGGCGCAGCCAGAGGTGGAAGGTGTTGCCGAGGCAAATCTGGGCGCCGATGTCGTTCAGCGACTGCGGCGTCATCGCCTTGACCGTGCCATAGGTGCCGACCGGCATGAAGACTGGGGTCTGGATAACGCCATGGGCCAGCGTCAACGTGCCGCGGCGGGCGGAGCCATCGGTTTTCAGGAGATCAAATTGCATCGGAGGGTTGTCCAGTTCGTTCCAGAAGCATGGCGTCGCCATAGCTGAAGAAGCGGTAGCGCTCGGCCACGGCGTGAGCATAGGCGGCGCGGATGTTGTCGTAGCCGGCAAAGGCCGAAACCAGCATGAGCAGCGTCGATTTCGGCAGGTGGAAGTTGGTGATCAGCCGGTCGACCACCTTGAAGCGGTAGCCCGGGGTGATGAAAATGCTCGTTTCGGCACCGCCAACGCGTACCCTGCCATCGTCTTTACCAGCCGATTCGAGCGCGCGCAGGCTGGTCGTGCCGACGGCAATCACCCGGCCACCGGCGGCGCGGGTCGCGGCGATGGCCTCGGCCGTAGCCTGTGGAATCTCAAAACGCTCGCTGTGCATCCGGTGGTCGGCAATCTTCTCGACGCGCATCGGCCGGTAGGTTCCGGCGCCGACATGCAAGGTCAGAAAGGCGGTGTTGATGCCTTGGGCTTGCAGCGTCGCCAGCATGTCTTCATCGAAATGCAGGCCGGCCGTTGGCGCGGCGACAGCGCCCGGTTCGCGGGCATAAACCGTCTGGTAGCGCGTTTCATCGGCACCTTCGGCCGGATGTTCGATATAGGGTGGCAGCGGCAGCTTGCCGTAGCGTTCCGACAATTCCCAGAAATCGCCCGGTTCAACCAATTCCAGCGCAAAGAAATCGCCGTCGGCGCCAGCCCGACCAGTCATCTTGACCGTAAAGGCATCGGCCAGCCGCATCGTGCTGCCCGACTTCGGCGCCTTGCTGGCGCGTACCTGACAGATGGCATGCGTCGCATCGACGATGCGCTCGAGCATGATCTCCACCTGACCGCCGGTATCCTTCTGTCCGAAGAAGCGCGCCTTGATCACCCTGGTGTCGTTGAAGACCAGCAGGTCGCCGGCCTTCAGCAATGTCGGCAGGTCAGAAAATCGGCGATCGAAAAGTTGCTCGCCGCAGACGTGCAGCAGGCGGCTGCCGCGGCGCTCGGCGGCAGGATGCTGGGCAATCAGTTCGGGGGGGAGAGGGAAGTCGAAGTCGTCGACGGTCAACGACATGGGCAGGAATCCGCATGTGATAAACAAAAACGGCCTTCCGTCAGGAAAGCCGATTTGTCGTTACTGGTGCCCCGGGCCAGACTCGAACTGGCACACCTTTCGGCGGCGGATTTTGAATCCGCTGCGTCTACCGATTCCGCCAGCGCGGACCAGTCGCAGCGATAGGTCAGGGTCGTTTGGCAGGCAGAAGGCGTTGAGCTTGACGCCGATTTTTTCGGCCAGATAGTCGCTGACCGCATAGCTGTCGGCGAAGCCGGCGACATAGGCGATGCAGCGGGCGCTGCGGATCGACTGGAAAGGATCGCTGCTCTTTTGCTGCCTGGCGTACATTTCTTCCGCTGCCTGGCAGTCGCCGCGCAATTCGTCAGGCGAGTAGGCCTGGGCCTGGGGGGCAAATAGGGCGGCGATCAGCCAAAGGTATTTCATTGTTTCTCGAACCAGTTGAGTTTTTCGTGCAGGCCGACCACGCTGCCAACGACGATCAAGGCTGGCGGTTTGATGCCGGATTCGACGATACGCTGGGGCAAGGTGCCGAGCGTGGCGAGCAGGGTTCTCTGGTCAGCTTGTGTGCCGTTGCGAATGACAGCAGCGGGGGTCATCGACGGCAGACCATGGTTGATCATTTGCCGGCATATTTCCTCGGCGGCGCCGATGCCCATGTAGAAGACAACGGTTTGACAGGGGCGCGCCAGGGCTGCCCAGTCGAGGTTGACCGTGCCGTCTTTCAGGTGGCCGGTGACGAAGGTCACCGATTGGGCATGGTCGCGATGGGTCAGCGGAAAGCCGGCATAGGCGGCACAACCGGCAGCGGCGGTGACACCGGGGGTGACTTCGAAGGGAATGCCGGAAGCGACAAGGGTTTCGAGCTCTTCTCCGCCACGGCCGAAGATGAACGGGTCGCCGCCCTTGAGGCGAACGACCGACAGGCCTTCGTTGGCGAGGTCGACGAGCAACTGGTTGATTGAGTCCTGCGGCATGGTGTGCCTGGAGGACTCCTTGCCGGCGTAGATGAGGCGGGCGTCGGGCCGGGCCAGATCCATGATTCCATCGCCGACCAGATGGTCGTACACGATGGCATCGGCCGATGAAATCAGTCGCGCTGCCTTGATGGTCAGGAGTTCCGGATCACCCGGGCCTGCACCGACCAACCAGACCTTTCCGCCCTGCAGTTGTTTTGGAGTGTTCATGCGTTCTCTCTGCCTTTGGGCGGCCATCCTAATGCGGGATGGGGGTGCCTGCCAATAGCGGGCAGCAAATGAATGCAGCTGCTACTACGAAAGTATTAGACAAATAGTTAGTTCGAACTATAGTGCATTGAATATAAAGAAATTCTTATGGAAAAAAGATTGATGAGTATCAAGGATGGAGGACGGGGGGAGGTTCAACCTAGCGAGCATCGCGTTGAGGGGGATTGGACGCGAATAATTTCGTTCCAGGAGATGAAAGATGAAGAAAACAGTAGTGGGGATGATTGCACTTAGCGCCATGGCTGCCGCCATGGGTTCGGCCTTTGCACAGGAAACCGCCAAGGCGGCTCCGAGCATGACGGCTGCAGAAAAGGAAACCGCCAAGAAGATTTACTTCGAACGTTGCGCCGGCTGTCACGGCGTGCTCCGCAAGGGCGCCACCGGCAAGAACCTTGAGCCGCATTGGTCGAAGAAGGACAAGGATGGCAACGTGACCGAGGGCGGCACGCTCAAGCTCGGCCAGCAGCGTCTGGAAAAGATCATTGGTTACGGTACCGATGGCGGTATGGTCAATTTCGACGACATCCTGACCAAGGAAGAAATTTCCCTGATGTCGAAGTACATCCAGAATGTACCGGATGTGCCGCCTGAGTACAGCTTCAAGGAAACGCTGGATTCCTGGAAGGTCATCGTGCCGGTCGATCAGCGTCCGACCAAGCAGATGAACAAGTACAACCTGAAGAACATGTTCTCCGTCACCCTGCGTGACACCGGTGAAGTTGCTCTGATCGACGGCGATACCAAGGAAATCCGCAGCATCGTCAAGACCGGCTATGCGGTTCACATTTCCCGCCTGTCCGCTTCTGGTCGTTACGTCTATGTGATCGGTCGCGACGGTCGTCTGTCGCTGATCGACCTGTGGATGGAAAAGCCGGCTGTTGTGGCTGAAGTCAAGATCGGTTTCGATGCCCGCTCGGTCGATACCTCCAAGTTCAAGGGCTTTGAAGACAAGTACGCGATCGCCGGTTCCTACTGGCCGCCCCAGTACGTGATCATGGATGGCGACACGCTGAAGCCGCGCAAGGTCGTTTCCACCCGTGGCATGACGGTTGATGGCGAATACCATCCGGAACCGCGCGTTGCCTCCATCGTCGCTTCCTTCATCAAGCCGGAATGGGTGGTGAACATCAAGGAAACCGGTCAGATCCTGCTGGTCGATTATTCCGACATCGAAAACCTGAAGACGACGACCATCGCTTCCGCCAAGTTCCTGCATGACGGCGGCTGGGATGCGTCGAAGCGCTACTTCCTGGTGGCGGCAAACGCCTCCAACAAGATTGCCGCGGTCGATACCAAGACTGGCAAGCTGGCAGCGCTGGTCGATGTCGCCAAGATCCCGCACCCGGGTCGCGGCGCCAACTTCGTTCATCCGAAATTCGGTCCGGTCTGGGCGACGGGTCACCTTGGCGCCGATGTCGTGACGCTGATCTCGACGCCGTCCGACGACAAGAAGAACGCCAAGTTCAAGGAATACAACTGGAAGGTTGTTCAGGAAATCAAGCACGTACCGGGTAACCTGTTCGTCAAGACGCATCCGAATTCGAAGCATCTGTGGGCCGACTCGGCACAGAACTCCGACAAGGATCGTGCTGAATCCGTTTCCGTTTGGGACATGGCGGATCTCTCCAAGCCGAAGGCCATCCTGAACGTTGCCAAGGATTCCGGTATGCCGGAAGCCAAGGCGACCAAGCGTGCCGTGCATCCGGAATACAGCGCGGACGGCAAGGAAGTCTGGATTTCTCTGTGGGGCGGCAAGACCGACCAGTCTGCCATCGTTGTCTATGACGATGCCACGCTGAAGGTCAAGAAGGTGATCACCGATCCGAAGATGATTACCCCGACCGGCAAGTTCAACGTCTACAACACCCAGCACGACATCTACTGATCGACTGTTGATTGTTTGATTTGAGGCAAAGCTACGGGGGCGCAAGCCCCCGTAGCATATGAATCAGCGTAAAACGATGCAGTTTCGACTAAGCTGGATTCGTATCAATTTGGTGGAGATAACCACGATGAAAAAGAATTTCGTTTCCCTCGCGATTGCCGGTGCTTTCCTCGCCCTTGGTTCGCAAGCTGCGATGGCGGCTCCGGATTGGGCCAAGGCCGGCAAGAGCACCATTCATGTTTTCCATCCGGGCGCGGCACCGATCGAATGGATTCAGGGCAAGGGCGAGCATAGTGGCGCCAGTGGCTTGAAGAAGGGCGAGACCTGTGCCGGCTGTCACATTGAAGATGGCAAGCTGAGTCTCGATACCAAGCGCCTGGTCAGCAAGGAGCTGGAACCCAAAGGTGCCCCGAAGACGGCCACTTACCCGGTGACCGTGCAGGCCGCCTACGACGCCAGCAACCTCTATGTGCGCCTGACCTTCAAGGCACCGGCCGGTGGTTTCGACAAGTCCGACAAGGACAACGAGGTCAAGGCCACGGTCATGTTCCCGAACGACAAGGTACCGCTGGGCGAGCAGGCTGGTTGCTGGGCAGCCTGTCATGAGGATTCCAAGGGTATGCCGAAGGGCAAGGACAAGACCAAACATGTTTCCGCTGGCGCCATGGATTTGATGCAGTGGAAGAGCAGTGGCAAATCGGTCGACGGCTTTGTTGCCGACAAACGCAACATGGAAGGTGGCAAGGCCGGTGCAACGGCTGAGGGCGCCAAGGCCGGCGATACCTATACCGTTACCTTTACCCGCAAGCTGGCCGGTAACGCCGTTCTGGCTCCGGGCAAGGCTGTGCCTTTCGGCATCGCCATTCACGCCGATAATGCTGGCGGCCGTTTCCATCACGTTTCCTTCGGCCACACGATTGGTCTGGGCGCCGATGGTGACGTGAAGGCTGCCAAGCAGTAAACCCGCATGCCGTCCGGAATCCTGATTTTCCCCGGGCGGCGGTGGCTGAGAGGAGCGCCGCTTGTGCTGGCGCTCCTTTCCTTTTCTGCCATGGCAGAGGTGGCCGAGGTGCGGATCGAGGGCTACAAGTTCCTGCCGTCCGAAGTGACTATCCGGGTCGGGGACAGCGTACGCTGGACCAATGGCGAAAAACGGACCAGTCATTCCGTGGTTTTTCCGGCCGAGGGAGGCCTGGAGTCAGAGCGGATCTTTCCCGATGAAAGCTGGTCGCGCCACTTTGCCAAGGCTGGTCGTTATACGTATCACTGCGGCCCGCATCCGGAAATGACGGGAGCCATTCTTGTCAGCGAATAATTTATTTTTTAGCCGCTTTTTCCTGGCGACCGCAGCCATCGGATGTGCAGGGCTGGCCTTCTCGGCTGAACCCGATCCGGCGCGCCAGAAGGAACTGGTGCATCTGGTCCGCCAGGATTGCGGCTCCTGCCATGGCATGACTCTCAAGGGAGGCCTTGGCCCCGCACTGCTGCCGGAAACCCTGCATGACAAACCGGCCGAAGGGCTGGCGGCAACGATCTACTATGGCCGCCCGGGAACGCCGATGCCGCCGTGGAAAGCATTCATGTCCGAGGCCGAAGCGGCCTGGATTGTCGATAAACTGATGACCGAATTTCCCAAGTGAGAACGCGATGCGCCTGCTCCTGAGTTTTCTCTTCGCGCTGCTGCTCAGTGCTTGCGCCGGCCCGCAGTTGCGTGGCACCGGCGATCTTGGCCTGATCATCGAGCGGGCCAGCGGCCACGTCACGCTGGTCAATACGACGGTACGCCAGCCTTATGCCCGGATCGGCGGCCTCGGCGATCTCTCGCATGCCTCTGCAGTCTATTCGCGCGATGGCCGCTATGCCTTCATCTTCGGCCGAGATGGTGGGCTGACCAAGATCGATCTACTCGAAGCGAAGATCGTCAAACGCATCATCCAGTCCGGCAACGCCATCGGTGGCTCGATCTCGCAGGACGGCCGCATCGTCGTTGCCCAGAACTACACACCAGGCGGCATCAAGGCCTTCGACGCCGAAACGCTTGAACTGCTCTCTGAAGTGCCGGCCGAATATGCGCCCGGCCAGTTCTCCAAGGTGGTCGGTCTGGCCGATACGGGTGGCAACCGGTTTGCCTACGCGCTGTTCGACGGCGGCGAAATCCGTGTCACCGATTTCAGCAATCCGCGGCAGCCCACCACCCAGCGTTTTCCGGCCGGCAGCCAGCCCTACGATGGCCTCGTGACACCAGATGGCCGCTATTTCCTGGCTGGCCTGTTCGGCGAGGATGGGGTTGCCATGCTCGACCTCTGGCAGCCGGAAAAAGGCGCAAAGAAGATTCTCGAAAACTACGGCCGCGGCCAGGAAAAACTGCCTGTTTTCAAGATGCCGCACCTGCGCGGCTGGTCGGTGGCGCAGGGCAAGGCCTACCTGCCGGCGATTGGCCGCCATGAGGTGCTGGTCGTCGATGTCGCCACCTGGAAGGAAGTCGGGCGAATTCTCGTACGCGGTCAGCCGGTCTTCGTCATGGCGCGTCCCGATGGCCGCCAGATCTGGGTCAATTTCGCCTTCCCGGACAACGCCAAGGTCGACGTCATCGATACCCTGGCCGGCAAGGTGGTCCACGCCTTCGAACCGGGCAAGGGCATCCTGCACATGGAGTTTGCGCCGCGCGGCGAAAATGTCTGGCTGTCGGCGCGCGACGATAACAAGGTCGTTATCTACAACACCGAAACCTTTGCCAAACTGGGCGAAATTCCGGCGGAAAGTCCCTCCGGTATCTTCTTCACCTCCCGCGCCGTGCGCATAGGCTTCTGATGGAAGACACGCTCGACTTCCGGTTGCTCAACGACTTCCAGCGTGACTTTCCGCTGGTTTCGGCGCCGTTCGCCGAGCTGGCGGCGCGTCTGGGTGTGGCTGAAAAAGTGGTACTCGGACGGCTGGAAAATCTACGCCGCGAAGGCAAGATCTCCCGGGTTGGCGCCGTTTTCGCGCCGAAGCGTATCGGCGCCTCGACGCTGGCGGCGATGGCCGTACCGCCGGAAACGCTTGAAGTAGTCGCCGCGGCGGTCAACCGTTTTCCCGAGGTCAATCACAACTACGAGCGCGAACATCGCTACAACTTGTGGTTTGTCGTTACGGCTGCCAGCGAAGGGCGTCTGCAGGCGAGCCTCGGCGCCATCGAGAAGGCTGCAGGCCACTCTCTGCTGGCACTGCCGCTGCTCGAAGAGTTTCACATTGATCTCGGTTTTTGCCTGAACGGCGGGAAGCAGAAAACGGTGGCAACGGCCCAGATGGTCAAGCCTGTCGCCCTGATGGATGAAGCCGAGCGCCGCCTGGTTTCCGTATTGCAGGAAGGGCTGCCGCTGTTCATTCGACCCTTCGCCCTGATCGCCGAACGCATCGGCGCCTCCGAGCCGGAAGTCCTCGGCCGCATCGGGCGCTGGCTGGAAGAGGGGGCGATCAAGCGTTTCGGTGTGGTCGTCCGCCATCACGAACTTGGCTACCGCGCCAATGCCATGCTGGTGCATGACGTCCCGGATGATCAGGTCAGTGCCATTGGCCGTGCGCTGGCCGAAGAGCCCGGGGTGACCCTTTGCTATCGCCGGCCGCGTCGTCTGCCTGACTGGCCGTACAACCTGTTCTGCATGATTCATGGGCGCGAGCGTGGCGAGGTCGAAGCCACCATTGCCGAGCTCCGGCAGCGCCATGGGCTCGAAGCCTGTGCCCATGAAGTCCTGTTCTCACTGACTCGCTTCAAGCAGAACGGTGCCCGCTATGCGTGAGCTCACGGAGCTGGATCGGAAAATTCTCGCCCAATTGCAAGGCGACTTTCCTATCTGCGAACAGCCTTATGCCGAAGCTGCGGCACAACTCGGCATCACTGAAGCCGAATTGCTCGAGCGCCTGCAAGCTTTGCTGGCAGACAAGGTGCTGACCCGTTTCGGGCCGATGTTCCAGATCGAGGAGATGGGCGGTGCTTTTGTGCTGGCCGCGCTGGCTGCGCCGGAACATCGTTACGACGAGGTGACGGCGCTGGTCAATGAATTGCCCGAGGTTGCCCACAATTACCGCCGCGAGCACCAACTCAACATGTGGTTCGTGCTGGCCACCGAAACGAAGGCAGGCATCGCCGATGCCATCGCCCGCATCGAACGCGCCACCGGCCTGGCGGTCTATGCCTTCCCCAAGGAACGCGAATTTTTTGTCGAAATGAAGCTGGAGGCAAGGCTGTGATCGATGACATCGACCGCTCCCTGATCGTCGCTACCCAAGGCGGCCTGCCGCTGGTGCCGCGGCCTTATCACGCTATCGCCGAACAGCTTGGCCTGTCGGCCGATGAGGTCATGCACCGGCTGAAAGCCATGCTGGAAACCGGCATCATCCGGCGCATCGGGGCCGTGCCCAACCACTACGCCATCGGCTGGACGGCCAACGGCATGACGGTGTGGGATGTCGCCGACGAACAGGTGGACGAACTGGGTGCCCGCATCGGCGCCCTGGATTTCGTCACCCACTGCTACCGCCGGCCGCGTGCCCTGCCGGCCTGGCCGTATAACCTGTTCGCCATGGTGCACGGTGCCTCGCGCGAAGAGTGCTCGGCCAAGGCGGCAGAAATTCGAACCTTGCTGGGTGATGCCTGGCGGGCGAACGACATTCTCTACTCGACCCGAATCCTGAAAAAAACAGGTCTACGCATCGCTCGCTGAGCGAACGTTCCGGGCTCTCTTGCCGGTGCCAGGCGGGAGGAGTGCCTCAGTCGCCTGAGACGCGTCGGTCCCATCATTGGCTACTTTCCTGAGCAGCCATCGGCCGATCACTTTCTTCGTCAAGTATCCGCCAGGCATACATCAGGCTGGACTCGTTGAATTCCTGTCCGCTTTCCATGTCACGCCACCAAAGCTGTGCTTGAGCATCCGCCCCGAGATAGCGCCAGCGACGAATCTCCCCGCTGCATAATTCGATGCGAAATATGGCTTGTGATCTCAATGCCGTCACAGGGAACAGTTCCATTCAGTGGTGCAGGTAGCTCACTCTACCAATAATTCTCGCTGGCAAAGTGGCCTGGGGCGCGACCAAGATCAGGGCGAAAGCCGCGAGCGGTCAGCACTTGGCGGACGTCGTCGAGCATCTGGGGATTACCGCAGATCAGTATGCGGGCTCGCCCGGCATCGATCGGAAAACCGACGTTCCTTTCCAGTTCCCCGTCTTGCAACAAGTCGGTCAATCGACGATTCAGCATGCCGGGAGCTGATTCCCGCGTGACAATCGGGGCAAAGTGCAACTTGTGGCCATGTTCGACGAAAGGCTCTTCCTGCGCGATTGCCGCAATCTCGTTTCGATAGGCCAGTTCTGAAGTATTCCGGACGCTGTAGGCGAGTACCAGGTTGTCGTATTGCGCCCAAATCTCCGGGTCGCGAAGGATGGAAATGAACGGCGCAACCCCGGTTCCGGTTGCCAGCATCCAGAGATCCTGCCCACCGACAAAGCGGCTTGTCGTCAGGTAACCGTAGGGCTGCTTTTCGACATAAATGCTATCCGCGACGGAGGCTTGGGCCAGTTTCGTGCTGAAGGCGCCATTTGGCACGATGATCGAAAAGAATTCCAGATGCTCATCGTAATTGGCCGAAACCATCGAGTAAGGGCGCCAGATCGTGCCACCGCTACCGCTGGCGATGCCAATCCGGGCAAACTGCCCGGGCTGGAAGCGGAATGAGACGTTGCGTGTGGTGCGTACGGAAATCAGCTTGTCGGTCCATCGACGGATGTCGAGAATGTGCTCGGCCGTCGCCTTGTCGGTGGGCGCTGGTAGCGGACCACGGCGGAATGGCGAGGCGGGTGTTTGCATGAGAACTCTTTCAAGTGGCGTCGCTGGCGATCAGCTCGCGACACAGTGGCGACTATTTGTCGCCCTGCAGCCGCTGTGTCTACAAAGGGTAGTCAGGTAATCACGAGTCGAAGTTCCCGCCAGCTTCGAAAGGGGCGCTCTCTATTGCCAAATTTCGGGATGCATGGCCCCAAAAAGCGAAGGCCCGGCATTGGCCGGGCCTTCGCTAACTGGGTGGCGACTATGGTTTAGCTGGCGGCTATCCGTTTTTCGATGTGCGCCAGGGCCTCTTCCACCTGATCGATCAGGATCAGGCAGAGATCGCCAGGTTGCAGGCGATTCAGTGCGGTGTCGATGGCCAGGAATTCCCCGGTGATCGCATCAATCTGCTTGGTACGGCTGGCATTGGCCAGACCGGCACGCAACAGTCCGATCACCTCGCCATCCTCCCGGCCGCGCTGGCAGGCATCCTGGTAGAGGATCACGTCGTCGAAGGCTTCGCCGAGGATTTCGGTTTGCTGGCGGATGTCTTCGTCACGGCGGTCGCCGGCTCCGCTGATGACCACTGAACGACGCACGGCTGGCATGTTTTCGACGGCCTTGACCAGCGCCAGGATGGCATCAGGGTTGTGGCCATAGTCGGCGATCAGCGTGGCACCCTTGTAGTCGAAGACATTGAAACGCCCTGGTGCAGTCATCGCATCGCTGACGAAATTGGCCAGGGCGCGTTCGATGACCGGCCACTCGTAACCGAGTGCCCAGCCGGTTGCTGCTGCCGCCATGGCGTTTTCGATCTGGAAGCCGATGGTGCCGTTACGGGTCAGCGGTACGTTGGCCAGCGGCACGCGATGCTTCTTGCGGCCTTCACCGAAGATGATCGCATCGCGCTCGACATAGACAACCCGCTTGCCCTGGGCGCGGTGCGTGGCCAGCACGTGATGGTTGCGGTCACGGGCGAAGAAGATGACGTCGCCCGGACAGTGATGGGCCATCGAAGCGACGATCGGGTCGGTGGCATTGAGCACTGCAGTGCCGTGCGGGGAAACATTTTCGACGATGACACGCTTGACCACGGCGAGTTCATCAACCGTCGTGACGTAATTAAGGCCTAGGTGATCGCCAAGGCCGATGTTGGTGACGACGGCGACATCGCACAGGTCGAAGCCGAGGCCTTCGCGCAGCACGCCACCGCGTGCCGTCTCGAACACAGCCGCATCGACGTCCGGGTGCATCAGCACGTTGCGGGCGCTGCGCGGGCCGGAGCAGTCGCCGGTGTCGATGCGCTTGCCTTCGATGTAGATGCCGTCGGTACTGGTCATGCCGACGCGCAGGCCGTTCGATTCGAAAATGCGCCCGATCAGGCGGCTGGTGGTCGTCTTGCCGTTGGTGCCGGCGATGGCGACGACCGGGATGCGGGCATTGTCGCCATCCGGGAACATCATGTTCACGATCGCTTCGCCAACCGGGCGGCCCTTGCCGAAGGACGGGTCGAGGTGCATGCGCAGGCCGGGAGCCGCATTGCATTCGACAATGCCGCCGCCCTGTTCTTCCAGGGGCTTGTGCATGGTGTCGCAGACGACATCGATGCCGCAGACGTCGAGGCCCACAGTCTGCGCAGCCGCAACGGCGGCGGCAGCCAGTTCGGGATGGACGTCATCGGTGACATCGGTGGCGGTGCCGCCGGTCGACAGGTTGGCATTGTTGCGCAGCACGACGCGAACGCCGCGGCCGGGGATGGACTCGGCGGAGTAGCCTTGTTCAGCCAGACGGGCGAGGGCGATCTCATCGAAACGGATCTTGGTCAGCGAAGTGGCGTGGCCGTCGGAACGGCGCGGATCGCTATTGACGATATCGACCAGTTCGCGGACGGTGTGCGTGCCGTCGCCGATGACCAGCGGAGGGTCGCGGCGGGCAGCGGCGATCAACTTGTCGCCGATAACCAGCAGGCGCCAGTCGTGACCGGGCAGGAAGCGCTCAACCATGATGTCGTCGAAGAAGCTGACCGCGACCTGATAGGCCTTGCGGACCTGCTCTTCAGTGGTCAGATTGACCGAAATACCCTTGCCCTGATTGCCATCCTGCGGTTTGACAACGACCGGCAGACCAATTTCCTGGGCGGCGGCCCAGGCATCGTCCTCGTCTTCAACCGGGCGACCGTAGGGCACGGCCACGCCAGCAGCATGCAGCAGCTTCTTGGTCAGTTCCTTGTCCTGGGCGATGGCTTCGCCGATGGCGCTGGTCAAGCTGGTTTCTGCTGCCTGGATGCGCTTCTGCTTGCTGCCCCAGCCGAACTGGACCAGGCTGCCCTGAGTCAGGCGACGGATGGGAATGCCACGGGCAATGGCGGCCGAGACGATGGCACCGGTCGAGGGGCCAAGACGGATGTCTTCGTCGAGATCGCGAATTTCCTTGAGCACGCCATCGAGATCGAAGGCGGTGTCGTCGAGGGCGGCCTGGCAGAGTTGTTCAGCGCGCTCAAAGGCCAGGCGGCCGACATCTTCTTCGGAGTATTCGACAACGACTTGATAAACGCCGGCATCGATGGTTTGTGTCGTCCGGCTGAAAGTGACCGGGCAGCCAGCCTGGGCTTGCAGCCCAAGGGCGCAGAACTCCAGTGCGTGGGCCATCGAGACGGTATCGAGGTGATCCGACGGAATCAGGTCGCCAAGTTCAGGGAAGCGCTCGCGCAGGCGGGCTTCGAAACCGGGCAGGTCGGCAATGGCACACTCGCCACCTTCGCAGGTGACGATGGCCTGAATCGCAGTGTGGCGGCTCCACAGGTTGGGGCCGCGCAGGGCACGAATGCGGGAAACGTCCATGACGCTAAATCCTTGTTATTTCCGGGTGATCGCCGGCTTCTTGGCGGGTTGCGACTTGCGGGCACGCTGCGGGAGCAGGGCTGCCGGGTCGGCGATTTCGAGGCTGAAGGTCTTGATGCCGATGGTCAGTACTTCCTGACTGAGACCCATCGCCCAACCGGCCGCGATGGCAGCCAGCACGTTGGCGATGCTGGTCGGCAGCTTGGCCTTGCCGATGTAGGGCGCATCGACCAGACGGCAGAGACGGGTTTCATCGGTGCCGGAGCGCAGCACAATTCGGTTGTCGACCACGGTGACGCCGCGCTTGCCGGCCGCCAGATGGGCGACCAGTACCGGATTGGTCGGGTCGCAGGCAAAGAAGATTACTTCGCCATCACACAGTTCGGCAAAATCGGCGACCAGTTCATCTTCGGCATTCAGCACGGCATGGCCGTTCGGCAGCACGACATCGACCTGCGTCCGGTAGATCGAACGCGGCGTTGTGTAGTACTCGCCGCCGGTCGGCTGGACATCCCAGCGTGACAGGTCTTCGTCTTCCGGTACGATGTTGGTGACGATGCCGACCGAGCAACGGTCGTAGGCCAAGCCTTCGCCAAGAATGACCTCGGCGCCGTTCTCGATCACGGCAGCTTGCGCGCCGCGGTTGAGCAGCAGGCGGCGACCGCCTTCCCAGTTGGCGGCACTGGTTTTCTGGACCTGGCGACGGGCGAGGAAAATCCCGTCGGAGCAGGCCAGGCCGCCATGCTGGCCGGAAAGATAGATCAGGTGGGCGACCAGCTTGGCAACGGTATTGCGGCCGTGGGTGCCGGTCACGCCGACGAGTGGAATGCGACCGCTTTCCTCGGGCGAAAACAGGTTGTCGACAATGGCCTGACCAACCGGGCGCGGCTTGCCGATGCCCGGCTTGATGTGCATCAGCAGGCTGGGGCCGGCATTGACTTCGACGATGGCGCCACCCTGTTCGGCCAGCGGCTTCGAGACATCCTTGCAGACCAGGTCGATGCCGGCGATGTCGAGACCTACCACACGGGCGGCCAGCGACGCGACCGCGGCGGTATCGGGATGGACTTCGTCGGTGCAGTCGAAAGCGTGGTTGGCGTTGCGCTGGATCAGCACTTCACGGCCCTTGGCCGGGACGCTGTCGGCATCCAGTTTCTGGCGCTCGAGTTCCATCTTGGCAGCCGTGTCGATCTTGATGATCGACAGCGGGTGCAGTTCGGTGGTGCCGCGGCGCGGGTCGGTATTGACCTGGGTGGCGATCAGTTCAAGAACTGTCGATTTGCCGTCGCCGGTCACGGTGATCAGGTCGCTGCGGTTGGCGGCGACCAGCTTGCCACCAACGATCAGCAGGCGGTGTTCGATGCCCTGGATCGAGCGCTCGACCAGCACGCCGGAGCCTTCCTCGATGGAGATGGCGTAAGCCTTGGCGACTTCTTCCTTGCTCATCAGGTCGATGAACACGCCGCGGCCGTGGTTGCCATCGGTCGGTTTGACGACGACCGGGAAACCGATGTCTTCGGCTGCTTCGCCGGCATCCTCGGCGCTGTCGACTTCGCGGCCTTCCGGTACCGGCACGCCGACCGAGGAGATCAGCTCCTTGGTCAGGTCCTTGTCCCGCGAAATGGTTTCAGCAATGGCGCTGGTCTGGTCGGTTTCGGCCGTCCAGATGCGGCGCATCGCGGCGCCGTAGCCAAGCTGGACGAGGTTGCCGTCGTCGAGCAGGCGGATGTGAGGAATCTTGCGGGCTTCAGCGGCATTGACGATGGCAGCAGTCGACGGGCCAAGATATTTGCGGTCAACCCGGCGGCGCAGCGGCCTGATCGCTTCTTCAAGATCGAAAGGTTCGTCCTTGATGGCGGCCAGCAGCAGTTCGCGGCCGGTGTCGAGCGCCAGGCGGGTGCATTCTTCGTGAAAATTGCTGACCACCAGCTTGTAGACGCCACGGGTGGTTGTCTCGCGGGTCCGGCCGAAGCCGTCAGGCAAACCGGCCAGCGTCATCAATTCGAGGACCACATGCTCAAGGATGTGACCAGGCCAGGTGCCTTCCTTCAGTCGCTGCAGGAAGCCGCCGCGTACGTCGTAGTTGCAGCGATGCTCAATCAGCCCGGGGAGCCAGGCTGAGAGGCGTTCGTAAAGGCCGGGGATCTTGTCAGAAGGGAAGTCTTCGAGTTCGCCGATGTCGATCCAGGTTTCGATCGAAGGCGGGTAGGTCCAGATACTCGGGCCACGCAGGGAAATCGTGTCCCGGAAAATGATGTCCTTTTTCTTCATGCTCTTGGCTAGGGCTCCAGTGGCCGGCAGTGATGAATGTTCTGTTTCAGCATTATTAACGCTTTCGCGTCGTTTGCGGCTGACCGCTGTGCAAAATTGTCACACTTCTGCACAGGCTGTTACACAAGGATTTACAGGAAACGGTCGAGTAGCTTCCGGCTGTTGCGATCGAGTTGGCTCAGGTCGCGGACGAGAAACTGAATGCCGTTGGCGTCGGCGATCAGCAGGCGTGTCTGGCTCAGGCGACGGATGTCTTCCTCACCCTTCAGAACCAGTTCGGCCTGGCCGCGATTGGTGAGCAGTTGCCAGGTACTCGGGCAGGCAAAACTGGAGACCGCCTCAATGCGCTCGATTTCCGGCACGAATTCGCGGCTGGCCAGGTCGGCTTCTATCAGTTGGGCGATTGCAGGCGGCAGATCGGCCAGATTCTCGATCCACGCAACTTCGTGGCCTTCGTAATTGACCAGTGACAGCCCTTCGTCGGGAGCGGCGATCGGGAAGGCCCGCACCGGGGTGACGCCTTCGTGAATATCGCCGTTTGGGGCGGTCAACACGAGTCGGCCGAAGCTGTCGCGTTGCAGTTGGAAATTGGCGTTCGACATGGACTTATTCCGCATGAGTTTTAGGCTGGCTGGTCGTGCGCGGCAGCATGGGTTCGGTGTCTACGTTGCGGGCCTGAGCCTGGTAGAGCTTGTAGTAATGGCCTTCGACGGCCATCAACTGATCGTGGTTGCCGATCTCGACAATCTTGCCTCTATCCATGACGACCAGCCGGTCGGCCTTGCGCAGCGTGCTCAGGCGGTGGGCGATGGCGATGGTGGTACGGCCCTTGACCAGATTGTCGAGCGCCTTCTGGATTTCCTTCTCGGTCTCGGTGTCGACCGCCGAGGTCGCTTCGTCGAGGATCAGGATGCGCGGGTCGATCAGCAGGGCGCGGGCGATGGAAATGCGCTGGCGCTCGCCGCCGGACAGGCCCTGACCGCGCTCGCCGACCAGCGAATCGTAGCCGTGCGGCAGGCGCAGGATGAACTCGTGGGCGTGGGCCGCGCGGGCGGCGGCAATGATTTCCTGACGCGTCGCATTCGGCTTGCCGTAGGCGATGTTGTCGGCGATGGTGCCGAAGAACAGGAAGGGCTCCTGCAGCACGAGGCCGATGTGCTGGCGGAATTCGGCGACCGGCACCGAGCGGACATCGACGCCGTCGATCAGCACCTGACCTTCGGAGACGTCATAGAAGCGGCAGATCAGATTGACCAGCGTCGATTTGCCGGAGCCGGAATGGCCGACCAGGCCGATCATTTCGCCGGGCTGGATGACCAGATCGACATCGCGGGTGACGGAGCGGGTGCCGTAGCGGAAGCTGGCTTTTTTCAGTTCCAGCTGACCGGTGACCTTGGACAGATGCACCGGGTTGGTCGGTTCGGGCACGCTGGAAACGTGATCGAGAATGTCGAAGATGCGCTTGGTGCTCGACGCGGCGCGCTGGGTGGCCGAGACGATGCGGCTCATCGAATCGAGGCGGGTGTAGAAGCGGCCGATGTAGGCGAGGAAGGCGGTGAGTACGCCGACCGAGCTGTTGCCCTTGGAAATCTGCCAGATGCCGAAGACCCAGACGACGAGCAGGCCGACTTCGGTGAGCAGGGTCACGGTGGGGGTGAATACCGACCAGGTCTTGTTCAGCTTGTCGTTCATCTGCAGGTTGTGCTCGTTGGCGGCGCGGAAGCGGTCAGCCTCGCGCTTTTCCTGAGCGAAGGCCTTGACGACGCGGATGCCGGGGATGGTGTCGGCCAGCACGTTGGTCACTTCGGCCCAGACGCGGTCGATCTTCTCGAAACCGGTGCGCAGCTTCTCGCGGACGAAATGGATCAGCCAGCCAATGATCGGCAGCGGCAGCAGGGTGACCAGCGCCAGCCACGGGTTGATCGAGAACAGGATGACGGCCGTCATCGTGATCATCAGCACGTCGGTGGCGAAATTGAGCAGATCGAGCGAGAGGAAGATGTTGATGCGGTCGGTTTCATTGCCGATCCGCGCCATCAGGTCGCCGGTCCGCTTGCCACCGAAATATTCCAGCGAGAGTCCCATCAGGTGTTCGTAGGTGGTGGTCCGCAGGTCGCGGCCCATGCGCTCGGAAACCAGCGACAGGATGTAGGTGCGGATCCAGCCCAGGCCCCAGGCCAGCAAGGCGGCACCGAACAGGCCGCCGAGGTACATTGAGACCAGCGGCCAGTTGATCGGCTTGCCGTTCTGGAACGGGATCAGCACGTTGTCCATCAGCGGCATGGTCAGGTAGGGCGGAACCAGCTGGGCAGCGGTCGAGGCCAGGGTCAGCAGGAAGCCGGTGAGCAGTTGCCAGCGATAGGGGCGGGCGAAACGCCAGAGACGGAACAGGGTCCAGGTCGACGGGGCGACGGTGGCTTCGCGGTTGCAGATCGGGCACTCGTCTTCACCCGGCGGCAAGGGCGCCTTGCATTTCGGGCAGCAATCGTCAGTGGCACGCTGAACGGGCTGGCCGGAAACGACGCTGTCGCGGTTGAGGTCGAACTCGCTGATGACGCGCAAGGCGGCTAGATTCTTGGCCAGCGTGTATCGCCAAGTGGCCAGTTGGCCCTTTTCGTCGATCAATTCCAGTGCGCCGACACCGGCGTGGTCATGGTGATTCAGCGTCAGACCGCCACGCAGGGGCCATTCCTGCCAGTTTGTCTCGCCGGCTGCCTGGGCGAGCAGGCGTCGATTGGTCACCAGGACCAGGCCATTGGAGAACTTCAGGCGGTTATCGAGGTCGATTTCCAGCCAGGCCTGGACGTGTTCACCTTCAGTCAACCGGGATTCAACGTCGGCAGACCAGCGGCCGGGGATTGCCGGCTCGATGCCGGCGATATTTTGCACGTTCGATGTCATCAGGAAAGTATACCGCAATGGGTGTCTTCTCCTTGTAACGACGAGGGCTCTGTTCCGTTGTCTTGCGGTTTGTGTCTGTGCTACCTGTCGTCTATTGTGCTGCGGGGCCCGTCGAGCGCTTGTCGGCCTTATCGGGAATGGCCAGGTTCTTTTTTCGAGGGGCGGTTCAACGGGGGGATTCCGTTGATACACGTCAAGGCTCAGCAGCTTTGCTTGCGTTGCAATACGTCGGACTTTCCACGAGGGTATTTCATGTTCCGTATCTCGCAGTACATGGCCGAAATTGCCGAGCCAACGCCGCTCGGCCCCAAGCGTAATCCGCCCGGCCCGGTGGTGATCTGGAACCTGATCCGCCGCTGCAACCTGACATGCAAGCATTGCTATTCAATTTCAGCGGATACCAATTTTCCCGGTGAACTGACGACCGAGCAGGTCTATTCGGTGATGGATGACCTCCGTGATTTCAAGGTGCCGGTGCTCATCCTGTCCGGTGGCGAACCGCTGCTGCGGCCGGATATTTACGACATCGCCAAGCGCGCCAAGGCCAAGGGATTTTACGTCGGGCTGTCGTCGAACGGCACGCTGATCGACGAAAACAACATCGGCAAGATTGCCGAGTGCGATTTCAACTACGTCGGCGTTTCACTCGACGGTATCCGCGAAACGCACGACAAGTTCCGCCGTATGGATGGCGCGTTCGAGGCGTCGCTGAAAGGCATCCGCCTGTGCCGCGACCTCGGTCTTAAGATCGGTGTTCGCTTCACGATGACACAGGACAATGCCCATGACCTGCCCGGCCTGCTCAAGCTGGTTGAGGACGAAGGCATTGACCGCTTCTATTTCTCGCATCTCAACTATGCCGGCCGCGGCAACAAGAATCGCAAGGACGACGCCCAGCACCAGCTCACACGTTGGGCGATGGACCTGCTGTTCGATACCTGTTGGGAATACCAGCAGCGAGGCCTCAACAAGGAATTCACGACCGGCAACAACGATGCCGACGGCGTCTATTTTCTGCACTGGGTGCGTCGGCGCTTCCCGGACAAGGCGGCGCATGTCGAGGCCAAGCTGCGCCAGTGGGGCGGTAATTCGTCGGGCGTCAATGTGGCCAACATCGACAATCTCGGCAACGTGCATCCGGACACCATGTGGTGGCACCACAACCTCGGCAACGTCAAGGATCGGCCGTTTTCGCAAATCTGGCCGGATACCTCGGATCCCCTGATGGCCGGCCTCAAGCAGCACCCGCGGGCGGTCAAGGGGCGCTGCGGCGAATGTGCCTATCTGCAGATCTGTAACGGCAATACCCGGGTTCGCGCCCAGCAGATGACCGGCGACGCCTGGGCCGAAGACCCGGGTTGCTACCTTTCTGATGAGGAAATCGGCGTATGAACTGGAGCATCCTGATCCCGGCCGGCTTTGCTGCCTGTACGCTCATGATGATGGCTGATCTGGCGCAGGCTGCCGACGCGCCGGGGGCCTACAAGGAACATTGCGCTGCCTGCCACGGCGAGGCTCGGCTCGGCGGTATCGGCCCGGCGCTGATCCCGGAAAACCTGGCCCGGCTGCGCAAGCCGGAAGCCGAAAAGGTCATCAAGGAGGGACGCCCGGCGACCCAGATGCTGGGCTTTGGCGACAAGCTGTCCAGCGAAGAAATCAAGGCGCTGGTCGACTACGCCTACACGCCGATCAAGCCGATGCCGGCCTGGGGCGAGAGGGAAATCAGTGCCTCGCGCATCGTCTATGAAAAGCAGCCCTTGCCGGATAAGCCGGTGTTCAAGGCTGACCCGATGAACCTGTTCGTCGTGGTCGAGAGCGGTGACCACCACGTTTCCATTCTCGACGGCGATAAGCTGGAACCGATCCACCGTTTCCAGTCGCGCTTCGCCCTGCATGGCGGGCCGAAATTCACGCCGGACGGGCGGTTTGTCTTCTTCGCCTCGCGTGACGGCTGGATCACCAAATTCGATCTGTGGAATCTGAAAGTGATCGCCGAGGTGCGCGCCGGTATCAACACCCGCAACGCGGCGGTGTCCGGCGACGGCAAGTGGGTGGCGGTGGCCAATTACCTGCCGCACAGCCTTGTCATCCTCGACGCCGATCTGAACCTGAAGAAAATCCTACCGGTGGCCGACAAGGACGGCAAGACGACCTCCCGTGTTTCAGCGGTCTACGACGCCTCGCCGCGCCAGAGCTTCGTTGCCGCGCTGAAAGACGTGAAAGAAGTCTGGGAAGTCTCATACAACCCGAAGGCCGACGATATCCCGACCGGCATGATTCACGACTTCAAATACAAGGAGGGCTACTTCGTTCCGGGCTTCCTCAACCCGCAGCGCACGCAGCTCGACGACTACCTCGACGACTTCTACTTCACGCAGGGATACGACGAGGTGATGGGCGCTTCGCGCAACGATGCCAAGGCCGCGGTGACCGGCCAGGTGGTCAATCTCGATGCGCGCAAGAAAATCGCCGACCTCCAGCTACCCGGCATGCCGCACTTGGGCTCCGGCATCAGTTGGACATGGAAGGATGAGACCGGGCAAGGCAAGACCGTGATGGCAACGCCGAACCTGAACGAAGGCCTGATCAGCATCATCGACATGAAAACCTGGCAGACCATCAAGCAGATCAAGACCCGCGGCCCCGGCTTTTTCATGCGCAGCCACGAAAACAGCCGCTACGCGTGGACCGATTCGATGATGAGCAAGGAGTTCAAGGACACCATGCAGATCATCGACAAGGAAAAACTGGAAGTTGTCGCCGAACTGAAGCCAGAACCGGGCAAGACCTTCGCGCACGTCGAGTTCACCAAGGATGGCAAGTATGTGCTGGCCAGCCTGTGGGACATGGATGGCGCACTGATCATCTACGACGCGGTGACGCTGAAGGAAGTGAAGCGTCTGCCCATGAAGAAGCCAGTCGGCAAGTACAACGTCTGGAACAAGATTACCAAGTCCGAAGGTACAAGCCACTAAGCAGAACTTTAAATTTGGGTGGAATTTCCGGCTTACTGTAAGTCCAGCACTTGTTTCTAGGGTCTTGGCGCGCAAGAAGATCGCTGCCTGACTCCGTTTTGTTTAGCAAAAGCCCCGGCGTTTGTCCGGGGCTTTTTTACGCCGGCAATGCGGGTGTTCAGTAGCGGCGGACGGCGCCGCCATTATCGATGTGCAGGCGGTCGCCGATGCGCAGATCGACAAAGTCAGTGTTCTGGATCAAGGTCTGGTAGCTGCCGTTTTCCATGCGGATGATGAGCCGGAACCGGTCGCCCTGCGGCTGGTTGGCCTTTTCGATCTGATGCCCGATCAGGGCGCCACCCGCCACGCCGATGACTGTGGCTGCGGTGTTGCCATTGCCTTCACCGACCTGATGGCCGATCAGCCCGCCGATCACGGCCCCGGCAATGGCGCCGACGCCAATCCCGTTGTTTTGCTCGGGGCGAATCACATCGATGGCATAAACCGAGCCGTAGCCGGGATACAGGTCACGTGATTGGGCGATGGGCGGGTAGTCCCGCTCCCATCCTGGCCCATACATCGGTGTGCAGCCGCCGAGAGTGAGGGCGCAGGCAAGGCCTAGCGCCGCTGCGGAAAATCTCAATGCATTCACGATCATCTCCTCCGTGATCCGGCCGCCAAGGCGGCATCGGGGAATAGTTGTTTTTGGCGGGCTGGGCACGCGGTGCTTTGTTTTGCCTGTTCGCGTCCTGCATCATGGTGCCGTATCTCCCCGGCAACCACAATGCAAGGAATACAACATCGGGACGATGCCTCGGGCGAGACGTTACAGTGGGCTGGGGCATAGAATCGGCCAATGCCACCACTAAACGGAAAATTCGGCCGGGAACGAAATCGCCGATCACCAATTTGAAAAATTTCACGCATGCTGCCATCACCAATCGTCTTTCCTCTGCCCATCCCTGCTTCGTCGGGGCAATTGCTGCTGGTCGTTGCACCGGACTGGAACAGCACCGCTGCTCACCTGCAGCGCTTTGAGCGCCCCGCTGGCGGCAAGGACTGGGCGCCGATCGGCATTGCGATTCCAGTCAGCCTCGGGCGCTCCGGGCTGGCCTGGGGACGGGGGCGGCATTCCAAAGTTGACGGTGCGGAGAAGCGCGAGGGCGACGGTTGCGCTCCGGCCGGTGTGTTCGCGATTACGGCGCTCTTTGGCGATGGTGTCGCCAACAGCCCGCTGGGCGGTGCTGCAAAATTGCCCTACCTGCCGACCTCGCCGGATCTCAAGGCCATCGACGATCCGGGCTCGACGTTTTACAACCGCATCGTCGATCAGCGCACCGTGACGCCCGACTGGTCGTCGTGCGAAGACATGCTGCGCAGCGACGAGCGTTACGCGTTGGGCGCCGTCGTCGCCCATAACGTCGCGCCGGCGGTGCCGGGCGCCGGTTCGTGCATCTTCATGCATGTCTGGGAACACGCCGGTGCACCGACGGCCGGGTGCACGGCCATGGAGTTGGCCGACATGAGGGTTCTGGCCGGCTGGCTCAATGCCGACGCCATGCCCTTGCTCGTGCAGTTGCCGCAGGCAGAATTCGAAGCCCGGCGTGTGGCGTGGGGGCTGCCGTCGCCAGTGGTGTAAGACCTGCGCGGTGACAGGTGGCGGCTGGGCGGCTAGACTGGCTGCCTCTCAACCCCGCTGCCTCCGCCTGTGCTCAACAAAATCTGGGTCGCTTTCATTCTCGTCGGCTTTGTCGCGGCGGTGGCGCAGTTGCTGCAGGGCGATCTCGATATCTTTACGCGGGTACTGACCGGGTTGTTCGACACTGCCAAGACCGGTTTCGATATTTCGCTCGGTCTGGTCGGTGTAATGAGTCTATGGCTTGGGGTCATGAAAATCGGCGAGCGGGGTGGTCTGATCGAGCTGTTCAGCCGTCTGGTCGCACCCTTCTTTCGCCGTGTCTTTCCCGACATTCCGGCCGGCCATCCGGCCAGCGGCAGCATCGTGATGAACGTTTCCGCCAACATGCTCGGCCTCGACAACGCCGCTACGCCGCTCGGACTGAAGGCGATGCGCGAATTGCAGGAGATCAACCCGCAGAAAGACACCGCCAGCAACCCGATGATCATGTTCCTGGTGCTCAACACAGCCGGCATCACGCTGATTCCGACCTCGGTGATCGCCATCCGCCAGGCCATCGCACTGAAGCAGGGTCTGGTCGGTTTCAACGCGGCCGACATTTTCCTGCCGACTCTGCTCGGTACCTTCGTCTCTTTCTGCGCCGGGCTGATCGCGGTCGCCATCTGGCAGCGCATCAATCTTTTCTGCAAGCCGGTGCTGGTTTTCTTTGCCGGATTTGCCGCGCTGATGGGCGGGCTGTACTGGTGGCTGGGTGGCATGCCGCCGGAACAGATGGCGCAGATGATCGGTCTGCTTGGTAGCGGCATCATTGTCTCGATCATCGTGCTCTTCGTTGCCGTTGCGGCATGGCGTGGCATTGATGTTTACGAGAGTTTTGTCGAGGGGGCCAAGGAAGGCTTTGGCGTCGCCGTGCAGATCATTCCCTACCTGATCGCCATGCTGGTGGCCATCTCGGTCTTTCGTACCACCGGTGGCATGGACTATCTGATCGGCGCCATCCGCAGCGCCGTGCTAGCGGTTGGGCTGAACGACGATTTCGTGCCGGCCCTGCCGGTCGGCCTGATGAAGACCTTGAGCGGCAGCGGCGCGCGCGGCTTGATGGTTGATGTGATGACGACCTATGGCGTCGATTCCTTCCAGGGCAAGCTGGCTGCAATCATCCAGGGCTCAACGGAAACCACCTTCTATGTGCTGGCGGTCTATTTCGGCAGTGTCGGCATCACGAAAACGCGCTACGCCCTGGCTTGCGGCCTGATTGCCGATGCGGTCGGGCTGGTTGGCGCCATCCTGATCGGCTATGCCTTTTATCACTGAGGGGCTTAACAAAGCGCCCATGCCTCGCTAAAATCGCGCCCCTTCATCGACGTACGAATCAAATCAGCATCTACGGATGCCGCAGCCTTGGTGGTGAAATTGGTAGACACGCTATCTTGAGGGGGTAGTGGCGCAAGCTGTGCGAGTTCGAGTCTCGCCCAAGCACCAAATAGTAGTTTTATGCAGTACGTCGAAGTCCAGAGATAGCCCGCCTTAGTGCAGGTCTTCAAATCAACAGGCTGCCTGGATATACGGCTTCAAGCCAAGATCGAATTCCATGAGATGGTGATTGACACATGCCTCCACCGTTGCGATGGTTGTCTCGATTGGCAGCCCCTGACCGTGCATAGCGTTGAGGTGAATCTGCGTCAGGTCTTCGACGATCTGCTCGTGGGCCGCCTGGTGTGCCTTGAGCATTTCAGCAGGGATGCCCAGTCCGAGCATGAACTGCTCTTCTGAGTGAAAGTGCTTGTAAATTTGTTCAGTAAGCACCGAAAGAATGTCGCTGATCGACTCTTCGGAATCGCCTGACGAGAGCAGCTTCTGGAATGAACGGAATAACTCGGAGTGTTGGCGATCTATAGCCGGTGCACCGATGATCAGGTTTGGGTTCATGTTGTTACCTGCCGGCCACCCGGCTGCTGACAAAAAGCACTGCATCAAAGAAATTCAGTTTCGGCAGAATGAATGATGAGGCAATGTCAAAAAATATGGAGATTGGTGTTTTTGTCTTGATAACACGCCAATTTACTCCTTTCGCCAATCTGCTGAAATATGACTAAAGTCATAGCTGTTCGGGTTGTCGTTGGTTGTTGTCGCGATCAGTGCAAAGCAAATCGCTGGCTGCTGTAGTCGTATTGTTTTGAGGGGAACTCATTGTTCGCAATCCCGCCGAATAAATGGTGAAAAAATCGGCGAAAATCTGGTTTTCGTGCCGAGCCGCAGAGACTGATCGCCGTGTCTTCCATCGTTTTTTTCAACAAGCCTTACGGCGTTCTCAGCCAGTTCACGCCGGAGGGCAAGTGGCGGGCGTTGAACGAGTTCATCACGGTCAAGGATGTCTATGTGGCAGGTCGGCTCGATGCCGACAGCGAAGGCTTGCTGGTCCTGACTGATGACGGCAAGCTGCAGGCCAAGATCGCTGATCCAAAACACAAGCTGGAAAAAACCTACTGGGCGCAGGTCGAGGGCGTCCCGGACGAGGCGGCGCTGGAAAGGCTGCGCGCCGGGATCAGGCTCTCTGATTTCACTGCCAAGCCAGCCAAGGTGCGGATGATCGAGGAGCCCCAGGGTCTCTGGCAGCGGGATCCACCGATCCGCTTCCGCGCCGCGATCCCGACTTCGTGGCTGGAGATCCGCATTTCGGAGGGCAAGAACCGTCAGGTGCGGCGGATGACGGCAGCCATCGGTTATCCTACGCTCCGTCTGATACGGGCCGCGATCGGGGCGGCGACGCTGGATGGTCTGGCGCTGGGCGAATGGCGGCAGATCAACGGCAGTTACCAGGATTTGCAAGGAAGATTCAATGACTAAGTTACTCGTCGGCGTACTGGCCGGGCTGAGCATCGGTACTGCGGCCTGGGCACAGAATGCCATGCCGGTCATGGAGCTGAGTGCCGGTTTTCATCGCATCGAGGCGGAAGTGGCGGCCACCGATCCGAATCGCCAGCTCGGCCTGATGAATCGCAAGGCGATGCCGGCCCAGCACGGCATGCTCTTCGTGTTCACGCAGAACAATACGCATTGCATGTGGATGCGCAACACGCTGTTGCCGCTGTCGGTGGCCTTCATGGATGAGGAAGGCAAGATCATCAACATTGAGGACATGCAGCCGCAGACTGAAGACAACCACTGCGCCCGCCGTCCGGCCCGCTTTGCGCTGGAAATGAATCTCGGCTGGTTCGCTCAGCGCGGCATCAAGCCGGGCATGAAGCTGAATGGCATCGAAAAGGCGCCGCGGCCTCAATAATGAAACGCAGCAAATGGCGGACTCACTTCGCCGGCGCTCATTGCGACCCCATCCTCCGCTCCTGGCTGACCGAGCAGGGTTCGTTGACGGCCCGCTGTCAGCGGGCGAGTTCGTCTTTTCGTGTGCGCCTTCTGCGTTACGGCAAAGGAAGGGCTCTGGCTGACGAGGCGGTGGAGGGCAAGGTTGGCCGGCATCCGGCCTGGGTGCGTGAGGTGGTGCTTGAGTGTGACGGTGTGCCGGTGATCTTCGCCCACACGACTTTATCGACCGCCCACAGTGGCCGCATGACCCGCTGGATGGCCGGTCTGGGCAGCCGCTCGCTGGGCTCCCTGCTTTTTGCCTATCCCGGCTTCAAGCGGGGGGGCATCGAATTTCTCCGGATCGATGAGCGTCATCCGCTTTACCGGCGGGCCGAAGCGTTGGGGCCGCAGGGCAAGTCTCTTTGGGCTCGCCGCTCCCTGCATCGACTTGGCCGGCAACAGGTGTTGGTGACCGAAGTCTTTCTGGCGGGAATTACGCTTCTGAAGTGATCGGCTTCTGGCTGATGGGCGTTTTTGATCAAGCGCTCTCATTGGTGGCCTGCCTGAAAGCGCTTCGATTCTTGAGGAAGTTGGTCGACTCAAAATTTGAGACGGGGCTCCGTTGGTCAGTCAAACGGTTATTACTTTCGTAATATGTAGTGCTAAACTGACAAAAATGTGAGTTTCGTTGTAGCGGACTTGCTTGGCCTGCCGGTAGAAAATGTGCCCCGCAAATCGGTCGTGCTGCAATGATTGGATGCACTAAAAAGCGCTGATTGACACTTGATGACACCGACAAAAAGTCTGCGTAAACAACTTGTTTTGGGATTGATCGCGGCCAATCTGGTGGTTGTCGCGCTTTGCGTATTCTCGCTGTTTCAGAGCCTGCAACAGTTCGAGATGCGTGCTGAGTCTCTGACGCAAAATATTGCCAGCGCCGTTGATCAGAGTATTTCCGGCAGTATCGAGAAAATTGACCTGGCCTTGCTCTCGGTGGTCGACGAACTTGAGCGTCAATTGGCCAGCGGTAAACTCGATGAGTCATCGATGACGGAGTTCATCGGAAAGCACGAAAAACGCTTACCCGAAATCGAAGCGTTTCGAGTGGCGAATGCGGAAGGCCTGGTAGTTCTCGGCAAGGGCTTGGTCAAAGCGGAAAAGGTCACCTGGAGCGATAGAAACTACTTTATCTATCACCGCGATAACCCGCAGGGCACGATGCACTTCGTCAAGCCTCGCATGGGGCGGGTGGCCAAGCAGTACATCGTCAATTTTTCCCGTCGCTACAACTATCCCGATGGCAGCTTTGCCGGGGTTGTTTCGGCGCCGATCGCGGTCAGCTATTTCACCGAGATGTTGGCCCGGTTTAGCCTGGGGGAGCATGGAACCATCGTTTTGCGTGACGAGGAACGCGGACTTATCACTCGTCTTCCCGCTCTTCCGGATCAGCCATCAGGTCAGATCGGTGATAAATCGATTTCGCCCGAGCTTCAGCGACTTCTGGATTCAAAGGCTCCGCGCAATACTTATCACACGCCCAGTGGTGCCGATGGGTATCAACGCATCGTTACTTACCAACGTCTTTCGAACGCGCCCATCATTGTTATCGCCGCCACGGCAAAAAAAGATTATCTGGCGGGCTGGATGAGCGATGTTTACAAGAACGTCGCCCTGGGTGCCGGGTTCATTCTGCTGTCGGTTGTGGCAGGTGTTCTTTTGTCGCGGCAGCTGGTCGCTGCTGAAATACGCGAAAAGCTCCTGCACGACGCCCTTTCGAGTGGGGAGCGGCAGCGTGAAAGTTTGCGGCGACTCAGCGAGGTTTCCGCGCTGGCCCATTTGCCCCTCGCGGAACAGCTACAGCAAGCATTGGCTATCGGGACCCGGTTGCTGAATCTTGAGTTCGGCATTGTCAGCAAGATCCACGCTGACATCTATCGCATCGTTTCTCAGGTGTCCCCCCCGAATACGCTAAGCAATGACCAGGAATTTTCATTCGGGGTGACTTACTGCAACATCACGCTTGAGCGTGGCGAGGTGGTGTCCATCGCCAATATGGGTGAATCCATTTATGCCCATCATCCCTGCTATTCCGCTTTCAAGCTTGAGGCCTATATCGGTGCTCCGATTGTTGTGGATGGCAGGATGTACGGCACGGTTAACTTCAGTTCGCCGAACCCTTATGGCCGGGAGTTTGATTCGACTGACTGCGAATTCATTTCGCTCCTGGCTGGCTGGGTAGGGGCTGTGATTGCACGCGACTCGGCCCAGCAGAATCTGGCGGAGAGCAAGCGCAACTTGCAGAGCATCATTGAGACGGAGCCGGAGTGCGTGAAGGTGCTTGGACCGGGGGGCGTCCTGCTTCAAATGAACCGGGCCGGCCTGGCGATGATCGAGGCCGATGCGCCTGAGCAGGTGATTGGAAAGGATGTGCTCGGTATCATTTCACCGCAATATCGCAGCGCCTTTATGGACTTGACCCGAAAGGTATTTGAGGGAGAGTCCGGTAGCCTGGAGTTCGAGATTGTCGGTCTGAAAGGCGGGCATCGCTGGCTTGATACCCACGCTGTACCCATGCTTGAGAATGATGGTCGAATCAAGGCGTTGCTTGGCGTGACGCGGGATGTGACCGCCCGCAAGCAGGCGGAAGCCGAGCTGGAACGCTATCAAAAGCAACTTGAAGAGCTGGTGGCAGAGCGAACGGCTGCATTGATGGAGACAGAAGCGCGTGCCAGTCATATCCTGCAGTCCAGCGCCGATGGCTTGTACGGTGTCGATACAAAAGGGGCGATTACTTTCATCAACCCTGCAGCCTGCAGGATGCTTGGATACACTGAAGAACAGGTGATCGGCAGCAATGGTCATCACCTTTTTCACCATAGCAAGCCGGATGGTTCGCCCTATCCGATCGAGGAGTGCCCCAGTCACAGTGCGCTTCGCCTAGGGGAGACCGTTCGTGTCGATAATGAAGTCTATTGGCATGCCGATGGTCATCCTGTCCCGGTCATGTATGCCATTCATCCGATGTTGCAGGACGGGAAAACCGTTGGCGCGGTGATCAGTTTTGTGAATGTAAGCGAGCAGCGCGCTGCGGCTCAGGCCAGGGAGCGCGCATTGCTTGCGGCCGAGAATCTGGCGAAAGTGCGTAGTGAATTCCTCGCCAACATGAGTCACGAAATCCGGACGCCGCTCAATGGCGTTCTTGGCTACGCCGACATCGGTTATCGCCATTACCAGAACAGTGAAAAGGCAAGGGATGCCTTCGCCAAGATCAAGGTATCCGGGCAGCGCCTTCTCGGTGTGATCAACGATGTACTCGACTTTTCCAAGATTGAAGCAGGCAAGCTGAATATCGAGCAGATTCCGGTCGATTTGTCCGAGGTGATCGATCATTCGGTTGAGTTGGTCCGTCAAAAAGCCGAGGCAAAGCAGCTTTCGCTTGAGGTCCGACTGGCGAAAGACTTGCCGCGGAGTTTCATGGGCGACCCGTTGCGGCTGGGGCAGGTGCTGCTCAATTTGCTTTCCAATGCCGTGAAGTTCACGGAGCGAGGCGAAGTGTCCATTGAAGCTTCGCTTGAAAAAGACAAGTTACGATTTGCCGTTGTCGACACCGGGATCGGCATGACCAGTGCCCAGGTCGATCAGTTGTTCAATCCATTCCAGCAAGCCGATGCCTCCTCGACCAGGCGATTTGGTGGCACCGGGCTCGGTCTTGCCATCAGTAAGCGGATTGTGGATCTGATGCACGGCTCGATCACGATCAGCAGTCAGCAGGACAAAGGTACAACTGTCGAATTCCTCTTGCCTTACCTGGCTGTTGCCAACGCAACGAGTGACACTGTTGATGACGCTCCGGGGGGCGTTGATGAGGTGGATGCTCCGCTGGCCGGCTATTCGATTCTTCTGGCAGAGGACGAACCGGATAACCAGAGCATTCTGGTCGAGAGTCTGAGCGACATGGGGGCCAAGGTGGTTGCCGTGAGCAATGGCCAGGAGGCTGTTGATCGCATCGTGAACGACGGGGCTGCTGCCTATGATCTGCTGCTCATGGATATCCAGATGCCCGTCATGGACGGCTATCAGGCAACGCACAGAATTTTGCAGCTGGCTCCCGGCTTGCCAATCATTGCCCAGACTGCGCATGCTTTCAGCGAGGAGCGGGAGCGTTGCTTCGCCGCAGGAATGATTGGCCATTTGTCCAAGCCAATCAACGCTGATGAATTGGTCAGGCTGGTTCGCGGCAAAATTCCCGCTAAGATAGTGTGACTATTGGCGCAGCACTTGGGCGCCTTGTCCATGTTCTGATTTGGCGGTTCCGCGCAGGTGTTTGATTAGTCAGTTGCAGGCGCAACTGCATTCCTGAGTTGGGCCATGTAGAAAGGGAAATTTTGCTGCCAAGCATGACGGAAACGCTCGACATCCGTGGGCTGCGCTATAACGTTCGCCACTGGGGGGCGGCTGATGCACCGAAGCTCTTCCTGCTGCATGGCTGGATGGATTCGTCGGCTACCTTCCAGTTCGTTGTCGACGCCTTCCAGAGGTCATGGCATGTCATCGCGCCGGACTGGCGCGGCTACGGGGAGAGTGAATGGCTGGGGCGCCCCTACTGGTTCCCCGACTATTACGCCGATCTTGAAGTACTGCTCGACCACTATTCGCCCGACGCATCGGCCCAGCTGGTCGGCCACAGCATGGGGGCGAACATCGCGGCCAGCTATGCCGGCTTACGGCCGCAGCGGGTGGCCCGGCTGGCCATGCTCGATTTTCTCGGTCTGAAGCCGGATCCGGTCGTCGATGCGCCGACCCAGCTTGGCAAGTGGCTGGACGAGATTGCTGAAACGCCCCGGCTGCGCATCTATCCCGACCATGCGGCGCTGGCCCGTCGCCTGCGCCTGGTTAACCCCCGCCTGAGCGCCGAGCGGGCCGACTTCCTGGCCGCTTCGGTCAGCCGGGTGCGTGCGGACGGGCAGGTTGAAATGGCGTGTGACCCGTGGCACAAGATTGCCTCACCAACCTTGTACCGTATTGATGATGCACAAGCCAGCTGGCGCCGGATCAGCGCACCGGTGCTGCAGATGATCGCTGCGCAAGGCTTCGTCCAGTATCGCTTCGGCAACCTGCCTGAAGAGCGTCAGCGGCGCCTGGACTGCTTTGCCGATTTGCGCATCGAAACCATCGATGATGCCGGCCACAATCTGCATCACGACCAGCCGGCTGCCGTTGCCGCGGTGCTCGAAGATTTTCTCGTGCCCTGAGAGCTTTTCGATTTTGGCCGGATTTTTCGGTTGAACGCAGCAAGCGGCTTGCTCGACTGTGGGCGGTGTCACGCAAAAGCTGGGCGCAAAAAAAGGGAGCACGAGGCTCCCTTTTGAGTTATTTCGAGGTCAATCAGGCGAAGTTGGCTTCGACGAAGGACCAGTTGACCAGCGAGGCCAGGAAGGTTTCGACGAACTTCGGACGCATGTTGCGGTAGTCGATGTAGTAGGCGTGTTCCCAGACGTCGACGCAGAGCAGGGCCTTGTCGCCGGTGGTCAGCGGGGTGCCGGCGGCGCCCATGTTGACCAGCGGAGGTCTGGAAGGCCGTCTTGAAGGCATCCAGCGAGCCCCACTTGGCATCGATGGCGGCAGCCAGCGCGCCAGCAGGGGCGCCGCCGCCGTTCGGCTTCATGCAGTTCCAGAAGAAGCTGTGGTTCCAGACCTGGGCTGCGTTGTTGTAAACGCCGCCAGCCGGTGCCTTCTTGACGATGGCTTCGAGATCAAGGTTCTCGTATTCGGTACCCTTGATCAGGTTGTTCAGGTTGGTGACATAAGCCTGATGGTGCTTGCTGTAGTGGTAGTCGAAGGTCTCGGCCGACATGTGCGGGGCGAGGGCGTCCTTGGCGTACGGCAGTTGGGGCAGTTGATGTTCCATTTATATTCTCCGTTGTATTAAGGGGTGAAACGAAAATTCTAGTCAGCTTCGGGCGTTGCCACAACCTGATTGACGGTCGCTGTCGCCGAACCACGGGAAAAGCTGAGTTTGAGGGCATCGCCGGGGGACAGCACCGAAGCGTCGCGGATGGCACGACCGTCGGGGCCAATGGCCAGTGCATAACCCCGGGTCAATACCGCATGCGGGTCCAGTTGCTTGAGACTGCTGGACAGTGAATTAAGTTTCCCTGAGTGCTGAGAAAGCGCCCATTGAGTCTGCGTGCCCAGGCGATGGCGCAGGTGTTCCAGGCGGGCGGCCAGCAGCTCAGGCCGCGGCCGAGCAGTTGCCTGGCGTTGGCACAATGTGGTCAGTTGCAGGTGGGAGCGATCGATCTGGCGGAGCAGGGCACCTTGCAGGCGCAGGCCGAGCGCATCGTTTTCCTGGCAGCGCTGGCGAATTCGTTCGGCCGGGTGGATCAGGCGGCTGCCCAGCCAGTCGACACGCTGTTGCTGATCGGCCAGCGAACGCTCGATCCGTCGCCGCAGCTGGTCTTCCAGTTGGCTGAGTCGGGCGAGCAGGCCGTCGCGGTCGGGGCTGACCAGTTCGGCGGCGGCGGTCGGTGTCGGTGCGCGCAGGTCGGCGGCAAAGTCGGCAATCGTGAAGTCGGTTTCGTGGCCGACGCCGGAAATGACCGGGACGGCTGAAGCACGAATGGCGCGAGCGACGCATTCCTCGTTGAAGGCCCACAAATCTTCGATGCTGCCGCCGCCGCGGCACAGGATGATCGTGTCACAGCCACTGCAGCTTGCCTGGCCGAGCGCTTCGGCAATTTTTGCGCCGGCGCCTTCGCCCTGGACAAGCGTCGGAATGATGGTGAGGCGCAGGTGTGCTGCCCGTCGATGCAGTGTGGTCAGCACATCACGCAGGGCGGCGGCCTGGAGACTGCTGACAATGGCAATGTGCCGGGGAAACGCGGGAATCGGCCGTTTGCTCTCGGCGGCGAACAGGCCCTCCGCTTCCAGTTGCGCCTTCAGGCGCAGGAAACGCTCGAAAAGGTCGCCCTGGCCTGCCCGACGGACAGTTTCGACATTGAGCTGGAATTCGCCACGCGGTTCGTAGAAGGTGACTAGCGCCCGTGCCTCGATCTTCTGGCCGTTTTCCAGACGCCAGCCCAGCAACTGGGCACGGTTGCGCCAAATGACGCAGCGGGCCTGGGCGCTGCTGTCCTTCAGCGAAAAATAGACGTGCCCTGAAGCGGCGTAAGTCAGGTTGGAAATTTCGCCGCCGACCCAGGTAAGGGGAAAAGCCGATTCCAGGCAGTCTCGCACCAGGCGGTTCAGGCTGGAGATGGTAAGAACTGAGTTACCGACAGGTGGGGTGGTGGCCGACATGGCCGGATTGTAACCCGTGCGCGAAAATGCATGGTGCTGCTTGACAGGTAAAAATTTTATTAAGTATATGATTTTAAAGGGTTCAAATTATATGCCTTGTTTTTTGGCAGAGCAGGAAAAGTCCTTTGTGGAATAGGGTTTAGCATCGTTGATGACAACTGATTCACAGACTTATCCACAGCTTTTGGGGATAAGCCGCGGCAACTGCGTCATTTCGTCGCTTGCTCTGTGGCGGGGGGCAGGGCAAAATTGGGGGCTAACATTCCACCAAGGATCTCCACAGTGTTTGCTATCGTTCAAGCGGCCGGTTGGCCAATTTGGCCCTTGTTACTGGCTTCGGTTATTTCGGTCGCGCTGATTATCGAGCGTCTGGTTGCCTTGCGCCGCTCCAAGGTGGTGCCGAACGGTCTGCTGAAGCGCGCCGTCGGCGAATTCAAGCGTGGTGCCAATAACGACAAGCTGCTTGATGAGCTGGATGCCCATTCGCCGCTTGGTCGCGTGCTGTCGGCCGGCCTGCGCAACGTCAATGCTTCGCGCGAGATCATGAAGGAGTCAATCGAAGAAGCCGGGTCTGCGGTTTCCCATGAGCTGAACCGTTATCTGACGACGCTCGGCACCATCGCCTCGATCAGCCCTCTGATGGGCCTGTTCGGCACCGTGGTCGGGATGATCGAGATTTTTGGTTCGCAGTCGCCGACTGGCGTTGCCAACCCGATGCAACTGGCCCACGGCATTTCCATCGCACTCTACAACACCGGTTTCGGTCTGGTTATCGCCATTCCCAGCCTGATTGCCTGGCGCCATTTCAGGGCGTTGGCCGATGGCTTTGTTGTCGAGATGGAGCAGCAGGCCGTTCGCCTCGTCGAGTACATGCACGGCGACCGGAAGTAAGTCATGAATTTTCAGCGCGGCCGCAGCCGGGAAGAGCCGGAAATCAACCTGATTCCGTTGATCGACGTCCTGCTGGTCATCATCATTTTCCTGATGCTGACCACTACCTATGCCAAATTCTCGGGGTTGGAAATCAACCTGCCGACGGCGGATGCCAGCAAACAGGCCGAGCAGCCGAACGAGGTCGATGTCGCCGTGACGGCCACTGGCCAGGTGCTGATCAACAAATCGCCGCTGGCCACCAGTGACGTCAAGAGTATTGCCGACGGGCTGCGCCGGGCCGCGGGCAGTCGTGAGGATCCGCTGATCGTGATCAACGCCGACGCCAAGGCGACGCATCAAAGCGTGGTCGACGTGATGCAGGCGGCGCAGACGGCCGGTTATCCGCACATTTCTTTTGCCACCCAGAATCGCTGATGCTGGCGCGCTGGTTACAGCGACAGTGGTTTGATCAACGCCGGCTGACGCCGGCGTTGTGGCTTTTGCTGCCGCTCGCCTGGCTCTATGCCGGATTGAGTGCGCTCAATCGACGGCTTGCCAGGCCGCAACGCTTGCCGGTGCCGGTTATCGTGGTTGGCAACATCATTGTCGGCGGTGCCGGCAAGACGCCGCTGACCTTGTGGCTGGCTCGGCAGTTGCGTGATCACGGCTGGCGACCAGGGATTATCAGTCGTGGCTACGGCCGGACTGGAGATGGCATTGGCGCCGTGACGGTGGCATCGTCTCCGGAAGAGGTTGGGGATGAGCCGCTGCTGCTCGCGCGACGCAGTGGCGTTCCAGTCTGGGTCGGGCGCCAGCGTGCGGCCGCCGGCGAGGCCTTGCTGGCTGCGCATCCGGAAGTGAACATCCTGCTTTGTGATGACGGGTTGCAGCACTACGCATTGGCGCGTGACGTTGAACTTGTTGTTTTCGATGCGCGGGGGGCGGGGAACGGCTGGCGTCTGCCGGTTGGCCCGTTACGCGAGTCCACGGCACGCCTTGCTACGGTCGATGCGATTATCGGCAATGGTTTCAAAGGGGCGTTGCCGAGTTCTGCAAATCTCTTTGACATGACTTTGCAACCCGGGCTGCTCTACCGTCTGGATGATCCACAGCAAACCATCTCCGCCGATAGTCTTCGTAGCAAAGGGCCGCTACACGCGCTGGCCGGCATTGGCAATCCCGAGCGCTTCTTTCAGACTCTTGCGTCACTTGGTCTGCACTGCGAAAAACATCCCTTCCCGGATCATCATCGCTATGTTGCGGCTGATCTGGCTTTTGCCAGAAATGGCATCCTGCTGATGACCGAGAAGGATGCAGTAAAATGCGCGGGACTGACGGCGGGTGAAACTTGGGTTTTACCTGTCGAGGCCGAGCTTTCGCCGGCCCTTATTGAACTGATTTTGGAGAAACTCCGTGGACGCCAGGTTGCTTGATATTCTCGTCTGCCCGATTTGCAAGGGCAATCTCGAACACCGCAAGGCTGAGAAGGAACTGGTCTGCAAACCGTGCAAACTGGCTTTCCCGATCCGCGACGACATTCCCATCATGCTTGAGGACGAGGCGCGCCAGCTGACGGCGGACGGACAGTAATGTCCGGTCTGGTTTTCAAGGTCGTCATCCCGGCGCGCTACGCCTCGACCCGCTTGCCGGCCAAGCCGCTGCTCGATCTCGGCGGCAAGCCGATGGTCGTCCGGGTGGCTGAGCGGGCACGACTGTCGGGGGCGGAGGAAATCTGGGTGGCAACCGATCATCCGGAAGTCCGTGCCGCCGCTGAAGCGTACGAAGTTGCCGCCGTGATGACGCGCAGCGACCATGCCACCGGTACCGATCGTCTGGCGGAAGTGGTTGAACAACGTGGCTGGGCAGGTGACACCATCGTCGTCAATGTGCAGGGCGACGAGCCGCTGATCGAGCCGGAAGTGATCATCCAGACGGCGCGCCAATTGGCGGCCAGTGGTGCCGACATCGCGACGGTGGCCCACCCGATTACCGAGGCGGCGGATTTCTTCAATCCGAACGTCGTCAAGGTGGTGTGCCGGGCCGATGGCGATGCCGCCTACTTCTCCCGGGCGCCGATTCCCTACGCTCGCGACCACTTTGCCAAAGAGGCGGGGGGCGAGACCTTGCCGGCCAATTTTCCGGCTTACCGCCACGTTGGCTTGTATGCCTATCGGGCCAGCTTCTTGAAGGCCTATGCCGGATTGACTCCTGCACCCACCGAGCATTTCGAGTCGCTGGAACAACTGCGTGCGTTGTGGCACGGCTACCGGATCAGTGTCACGCTGATCGACGCTGCCCCGGCGCCGGGCGTCGATACGCCTGAAGATGCAGAGCGGATGCGCAAACTGTTTGACCGTGCCAATAATTGCGAGTAATTTTCCGCTCTTAGAGAGCGGCCAAGACTGAAGCCGATAACAAGAATTTCTTAGACAAAACCGAGGGACTTTTCATGAAATTGATTCTGTTGGGCGCACCCGGCGCCGGCAAGGGAACGCAAGCCACTTTCATCTCCAAGCAGTTTGGTATTCCGCAAATTTCCACCGGCGACATGCTGCGTGCTCAGGTCAAGGCCGGCACCGCGCTGGGCCTGGAAGCCAAGAAGCACATGGATGCAGGTGGCTTGGTGCCTGATGCCGTGATCATCGGCATGGTCAAGGACCGTCTGACCCAGGATGACTGCAAGAACGGTTACCTGTTCGATGGCTTCCCGCGCACCATTCCCCAGGCTCAGGCCATGAAGGATGCTGGCGTGCCGATCGAATTCGTCCTCGAAATCGACGTCCCGGACAGCGATATCGTCGAGCGCATGGCTGGTCGCCGCGCTCACCTGGCCTCCGGCCGCACCTATCACGTCAAGTTCAACCCGCCGAAGGTCGAAGGCAAGGATGACGTGACCGGCGAGCCGCTCGTTCAGCGTGACGACGACAAGGAAGAAACCGTCAAGAAGCGTCTGGAAATCTACCATTCGCAAACCAAGCCGCTGGTCGATTTCTACGGCAAGTGGGCGGCCGAAGGCGATGCCAAGGCACCCAAGGTGCGCAAGGTGGCCGGCGTCGGTAGCGTCGATGGCATCACCAAGAGCGTTTTCGAAGCGCTGAAGTAAGGAGCGACAGATGGCGGCGAAAAATGCCTTCTACGCGCAGTCGGGGGGCGTAACCGCCGTCATCAACGCGACGGCGTGCGGCCTGATCCAGGAAGCACGCCGGCATCCCGAGAAAATCGGGAAAGTCTTCGCCGGCCGAGATGGCATCATCGGCGCGCTGACGGAAGACCTGATTGATACCAGCCTTGAGTCCGACGAGGATATCGCCCGCCTGCGGCACACGCCGGGTGGTGCTTTCGGATCCTGTCGTTACAAGCTGAAAAGCCTAGAGCAGCATCGGGCGCAATACGAACGCCTGATTGAAGTCTTCAAGGCGCACGATATCGGCTATTTCTTCTACAACGGCGGCAACGATTCCATGGATACCGCTTGGAAAGTGTCGCAGATCGCGGAAAAGATGGGCTACCCGGTCGTCTGTGTCGGTGTGCCGAAAACGGTCGACAACGACCTGCCACATACCGATTGCTGCCCTGGTTTCGGTTCAGTTGCCAAGTATGTCGCGACTTCGATCCGTGAGGCGGGTTACGACGTTGCCTCGATGGCGCGCACCTCGACCAAGATCTTCGTGCTGGAAGTGATGGGCCGTCATGCCGGCTGGATCACCGCCGCCTGCGGCCTGGCTTCGGAAAATGCCGGCGAGCCGCCGCATATCCTGCTTTTTCCGGAAGTGCCTTTCGATCCCGAGCGTTTCCTCGCTCGCGTCGATGAGTGCGTCAAGCAATACGGTTACTGCACCGTCGCGGTTTCCGAAGGGCTGTCCGATGCGGCAGGCAATCTGATTGCCGAGTCCGGAACCAAGGATGCTTTCGGGCATTCCCAGTTGGGTGGCGTTGGTCAGATGGTTGCCCAGTTGGTCAAGGACCGCCTGGGCTATAAATACCACTGGGCGCTGGCTGATTACCTGCAACGCTCGGCGCGCCACTTGGCATCAAAAACCGATCTGGAACAGGCGCACGCCTTGGGTGTTGCGGCCGTAGATCTGGCCTTGCAGGGCAAGAATGCGGTGATGGCAACGATCGAGCGACTGGCCGATGCCCCGTATCGCTGGCAAATCGGCGATGCGCCGCTGGCTGAGATTGCCAACGTTGAGCGCAAGATGCCACCCGAATTCATCTCGCCGGATGGCTTTCACATCACCGATGCCTGTCGTACCTATCTGCAGCCGCTGATTCATGGCGAGGATCCGCCGCCCTATCGCAATGGCTTGCCGGATTACATTCGGTTGAAAAATATTTCAGTGCCGAAAAAACTGGAGATCTTCACAGTCTGATTTTGTTGTTAACCAAGGAGGGGGAGAGTAATGAGTACAGCGTTGTTACTGGCGCTTGGTTGCGCCGTGTTGGCAGTCCTGTATGGCTGGATTTCCAGTCGACAGATCCTCGCGTTGCCTGCCGGCAACGAGCGTATGCAGGAAATCGCCAAAGCTATCCAGGAAGGTGCCGAGGCGTATCTGAGCCGGCAATACAAGACCATCGCGATGGTTGGCGTCATCCTCTTCCTTGTGATCGGGCTCATTCCCAAACTAGGCTGGTTGACGGCTTTCGGCTTCCTGATCGGCGCCGTGCTCTCTGGTGCAGCAGGTTTCATCGGCATGAACGTTTCGGTTCGTGCGAACGTGCGCACGGCAGAAGCTGCACGCAGTGGCATTTCTGCGGCGCTTGACGTGGCCTTCAAGGGCGGCGCCATTACCGGCATGCTGGTGGTTGGCCTTGGCCTGCTTGGTGTTGCTGGCTACTTTGCTTTCCTTAAGTCGACCGCTGCCCCAGGAGCCGACCTGCACCACATCATCGAGCCGTTGGTTGGTCTGGCCTTTGGTTCTTCGCTGATCTCCATCTTCGCCCGTCTTGGTGGCGGTATCTTCACCAAGGGCGCTGACGTTGGCGCCGATCTGGTCGGCAAGGTCGAAGCCGGCATTCCCGAAGATGACCCGCGCAACCCGGCCGTTATCGCCGACAACGTCGGTGACAACGTCGGTGACTGCGCCGGTATGGCCGCCGACCTGTTCGAGACCTATGCGGTGACGGTGGTTGCCACCATGGTTCTGGCTGCATTGACCATCAAGTCAGTCCCTGGCTTGGGTGAAAATCTCGTGCTCTATCCGCTGGCCTTGGGTGGTGTCTCGATCATCGCTTCCATCGTTGGCTGCTATTTCGTCAAGGCAACCGAGGGCGGCAAGATCATGGCAGCGCTTTACCGTGGCCTGATCGTCGCCGGCGTGCTGGCGCTGGCTGCCTATTATCCGATTACGTCATGGCTGATCGGTGCTGGTGCTACTTTGCCTGACGGTACAACCATCAATACCACGACGATGTTTGGCTGCTCGGTGGTTGGCCTGGTGCTGACGGCCGCGCTGGTCTGGATTACCGAGTACTACACCGGTACCGACTATGCGCCGGTGAAGCATGTGGCTTCGTCCTGCCAGACCGGTCACGCGACCAACATCATCGCTGGTATCGGCGTTTCGATGAAGGCTTGTGCCTGGCCGGTATTGTCCGTTTGCGCCGCCATCTACGCTGCCTTCGCGATGGGTGGTCTGTTCGGCATCGCCATTGCCGCAACCTCCATGCTCTCGATGGCCGGTATTGTCGTGGCCCTTGATGCCTACGGTCCGATCACCGATAACGCTGGTGGCATCGCCGAAATGGCCGAACTGCCGAAGGAAGTGCGCAACGTCACTGATCCGCTGGATGCCGTCGGTAACACAACCAAGGCCGTGACCAAGGGCTACGCCATCGGTTCCGCCGGTCTGGCTGCGCTGGTACTGTTCGCCGACTACACCCACGGTCTGGAAGCTGCTTCCGGCAAGGTCTTTACCTTCGATCTGTCGAACCATCTGGTGATCATCGGCCTCTTCATTGGTGGCCTGATTCCTTACCTGTTCGGCGCCATGGCGATGGAGGCGGTGGGTCGTTCGGCCAGCGCCGTGGTCATGGAAGTGCGTCGTCAGTTCAAGGAAATTCCCGGCATCATGGAAGGAACGGCCAAGCCGGACTATTCCCGTGCCGTCGATATGCTGACCGTCGCAGCCATCAAGGAAATGATGATTCCGTCGATCCTGCCGGTCGCCGTGCCGATTGTTGTCGGCCTGGTGCTCGGGCCACAGGCGCTGGGCGGTTTGCTTGTCGGGACCATCGTGACCGGTTTGTTCGTGGCCATTTCGATGACCACGGGTGGCGGCGCTTGGGATAACGCCAAGAAGTATATCGAGGATGGTCACTTCGGCGGCAAGGGTTCGGACGCTCACAAGGCTGCCGTGACCGGCGACACCGTTGGCGATCCGTATAAAGATACGGCCGGCCCGGCCGTTAATCCACTGATCAAGATCATCAATCTGGTAGCCCTGCTGATTGTTCCGTTGATCGCTTGATCGGCCAATGTTTTTGCGAAAAAAGGCGGTCTCGGCCGCCTTTTTACATTTCTTTGAGCTGCAATTATCAAGCCAAGCTAGAATCGCCAAAAATCAGGGAGTGGCATGAGCGAAATTTCGAGCGGGTCTTCGGGTGTCGGCGTTTCCGGGGTGCGGGAAGATATCCTGCATCATGACCCCCTGCTGGATTGCCTGGTCGAGCTGACCCGTATCCACGGGCGTCCGAGTACCCGGGCGGCGTTGATCTCAGGATTGCCTCTTGAGAAGGGCGTGCTGTCGCCGTCGTTGTTTGCCCGTGCTGCCAGTCGTGCCGGCCTTTCAGCCAAGGTTGTCCGGCGGTCTCTGGATCGTATAGACGACGTTCTGCTGCCTGCGGTATTGCTGCTTAATAACGAGGAAGCTTGCGTCCTCCTCGGCTGGGATGCCGCTGGCCAGACGGCCCGCTTGTTATTCCCCGAAACTGGCCAGGGAACTGTGCTGTTATCGCGGGAGACATTGGCTGAACGCTTTAACGGCATTGCGATTTTTGCGCGCCCGCATTTCCGTTTTGACAGCCGTACACCTCAAGTGGGCGACATCAAGCTTCGCCACTGGTTCTGGGGAGCGCTTGCCGATCAGTGGCCGGTTTATCGTGACGTTTTCGGCGCGGCGATGCTGATCAATCTGATGGCGCTGGCGATGCCATTGTTTACGATGAATGTGTATGACCGGGTGGTTCCCAATCGGGCGATCGAAACGCTCTGGGTGCTGGCGCTCGGGATCATGCTGGTCATCGGGATCGACATGGTCCTGCGTTCCCTGCGTGGTTACTTCATCGACCTGGCCAGTGCGCGGATCGACATGCAGCTTTCCGCCAAGATCATGGAACGCGTTCTCGGTGTTCGCATGGAGGCCCGACCGGCCGCAGTCGGTGCGTTTTCATCGAACCTGCGCTCATTTGAGGCGGTCCGTGACTTCATTACCTCGGCTTCGGTCACTGCCTTCATTGACCTGCCTTTTGCCTTGTTGTTTGTGCTGGTGATCGCCATCATCGCCTGGCAATTGATCATTCCTGTGCTGCTGGCCATCGTGTTTGTGGTCATCTATGCCTATATCCTTCAGCACAAGATGCATGCACTGTCGGAGACGACCTATCGCGCATCCGCCCAGCGAAACGCGACGCTGATCGAGAGCCTGACCGCGCTGGAAACCATCAAGACCCAGGGCGCCGAAGGCGTGATGCAGTCGAAGTGGGAAAAGACTGTGGCCTTCGTGGCCCGGGTGAACAACCAGATGCGTTTCCTCTCTGCGGCTGCTACGACCGGTGCCATGGAGATCCAGCAGATTGTTAACGTCGTCGTCGTCATTGCCGGGGTTTATCTGATCGGTGACGGCAAATTGAGCATGGGCGGCCTGATCGCCTGCACGATGCTGACTTCCCGGGCGGTTGCGCCACTGGGGCAGATGGTCGGTCTGCTGATGCAATACCACAACGCCAAGGTCGCGCTGACCTCGCTTGAGCAGATCATGAACAATCCGGTCGAAAGACCGGCCGACGCCAACTTTGTCCATCGCCCGGAGCTGAAGGGGGACATTGAGTTTCGCGATGTCGAGTTCAGCTACCCCAATTCCCAGATTGCGGCGTTGCGCGGCCTGAGTTGCAAGATCAACGCCGGCGACAAGGTGGTTGTCATCGGACGCGTCGGTTCAGGCAAAACCACCCTGCAGAAACTGCTGCTGGGCTTGTACCAGCCGACGGGCGGGGCGGTCAGCATCGATGGTGTCGATCTTCGACAGTTGGACCCGGCCGATCTGCGGCGCAATATTGGTTATGTTGCGCAGGATCTGACGCTGTTCTATGGCACCTTGCGCGAGAACATCGCCATTGGCGCGCCCTATGCCGACGATGCAGCCATCGTGGCGGCGGCTGAAGCGGGTGGGCTGACTGAATTCGTCAATCGTCATCCGGATGGGTTTGACATGATGATCGGCGAGCGGGGCGATTCCCTTTCCGGTGGTCAGCGCCAGGGTGTGGCGATTGCCCGTGCTTTCCTCATGGATCCGCCGATTCTGTTGCTGGATGAGCCGACCAGCGCGATGGACTTTTCGTCGGAGCAGCAGTTCAAGGACCGACTCCGCGTGATGGCTGCCCACAAGACAGTATTGATCGTTACTCATCGCAACAGTCTGCTCGATCTGGCAACGCGCGTCATGGTGGTCGATGATGGCCGCATTGTGGCCGATGGTCCGCGTGACCAGGTGATTCAGGCGCTGCAGAGCGGGCGCGTCGGGAGAGCCTCATGAGCCGCATCAAATCTGCGCTTCATGCCACGCACGCCTGGCTGGAAAGTGTCGCCCAGCGTGGGGCGCCGCATGTGGAGAAGGTTCTCGGGCGCTTACCAAGTCGGGAAGAGGTGGATGTCGTGGATTTTGCGACTGATGCCGATCTGGCCATGTTGCGCCAGGAACCGTTGCGGGCTCGCGTCCTCCTGCGTGCCATCAGTGTCGTATTCATTGCATTTGTTCTCTGGGCAGCGATTGCCCAGCTGGATGAAGTGACCCGGGGCGAGGGCAGGGTCATTCCTTCGCGCCAGGTCCAGATTCTGCAGAGCATTGATGGTGGGCTGGTTTCCGACATCCTGGTCAAGGAAGGTGAAGTTGTTCAGCCCAACCAGTTGCTGATCAAGATCGATGAGACACGCTTCGTCTCCTCGGTGAAGGAAAATCAGGCGCAATATCTTGGGCTGGTTGCCAAAGCTGCCCGCCTGCGGGCGATTTCCGAAGGCAAGCCGTTTGTGCCACCAGCCGAGGTAACCAAGGCTGATCCGTCGATCGTCCAACAGGAACGGCAATTCTACGAAGCGAGAAACGACGAGCTGAATGCAGCCGTTTCCATTGCCCGCCAACAGCTTGCCCAGCGTCAGCAGGAACTCAACGAAGCGCAAGCCAAGAGGGCGCAGGCTTCTCAAGGTTATGACCTGACCTCCAGGGAACTGACGGTGACACGCCCCTTGATCAACTCAGGTGCAATCTCGGAAGTTGAATTGCTGCGTCTTGAGCGCGATGTCTCACGCTACCGTGGCGAGCGCGACATGGCTTCAGCTCAGATTTCCCGGGTTCAGGCGTCGATCAACGAAGCCCAACGCAAGATCGAGGAGGTTGAGCTGACCTTCCGCAATGACGCCAGCAAGGAACTATCGGAAACCATGGCCAAACTGAACAGCCTGGCGGAAGGTAGTGTTGCGCTTACTGATCGGGTCAAGCAGTCGTCAATTCGTTCGCCGGTCAAGGGGACGGTCAAGCGCCTGCTGGTCAATACCGTGGGCGGCGTCATCCAGCCCGGCAAGGACATGATCGAGATTGTGCCCCTGGAAGACACGTTGTTGCTGGAGGCCAGAGTGTTGCCTCGGGACATCGCCTTCTTGCGTCCGGGGCAACCTGCCATGGTCAAGTTCACGGCCTACGACTTCTCCATCTATGGCGGGCTGGAGGGAACGCTTGAACACATCGGTGCCGATACCGTCATGGATGATAAAGGCAACGCCTTCTATACCGTGCGGGTTCGGACCAACAAGCCCGGATTTGGCGATGCCAACCTGCCGATCATCCCCGGTATGGTGGCCGAGGTCGATATCCTGACCGGCAAGAAGAGCGTATTGGCCTATCTGATCAAGCCAGTGCTCAGAGCCAAGAGCGTGGCTTTGACGGAACGCTGATGAATCACTACTTTGTTGATCGTGAGGCGGTGCCGTTACCGAGCTGGTTGGATGCATTTCCACAAGCACGGACATTGCGACGGGAAGAAAAAGTCAAGTTGCCTGCTGGCGAACCTGCGATTCTTTGGTGTCGATGCCGGGCGGGCGAATCCGTCGCCTCGGTGTTGTGCTTTCATGGTTTCGAAGCCGGGCAGCGTGTGGTTCTGTTGGCGGATGAGCCGGATGAATCTCTTGTCGAGGATGCCTTGGCCTTGGGTGCATCGGGGTGTTGCAATACCAATGCAGCTCCCGAGGTTCTGCGTCAGGTCGCGCTGGTCGTCGCAAATGGTGGCTTATGGGTTGGCCAGTCGTTGCTGCTGCGTCTGGTCGGTGGTGCGTCACGGGCGCTGGCAGCGAAAGCTGAAAGACCGCCGCGGGTGAATTGGGAAACGCTGCTTTCCGAGCGGGAGGTCCAGGTGGCGCGACTGGTTGCCGGTGGCGCCAGCAATCGAGAGGTTGCCGATCAGCTGTCGATCACCGAGCGGACGGTCAAGGCACATATGTCGGCCATCTTCGAGAAGCTCGGCCTACGGGATCGCCTGCAACTCTCACTACATATCAATGGCGTGAATCTTTAACGCGCCAGCGTGTCTTTGCTCACGCTTTTTTACAATAACTGTACTTTGGTTCAATAGCTTGTTGGTGCTGGTGTCTTTAGACTTTTAGCATTGCTAATAGTGTCTGGAGTATCACCATGGCTCAAGCCCAAGTCGTCGCTAAAGTTTCCGAACTGTCTGGCCAAGCATTTGCGCGCGATAGCGCTGGAAACATGCGCCGCCTCAAGTTGGGGGATGTGATTCGCGAAGGCGAGAGCGTGGTGGCTGCCGATGGCGCCAAGGTTGTACTGGCTTTGGCCGACGGTCGTGAGATGACCGTCCGTCCGGGCGAAACGGCCAGGATTGATGCCGAAGTAGCAGCGGCGGTGAAGCCGGATGCCGCCGACAGCGCGGTGGTCAATGATCAAAATGGCTTCCAGAAAATCGCCAAGGCCCTGCAGTCGGGTAGCGATCTTGATGCACTGCTCGAAGAAGATGCGCCGGCCGCTGGCCAGGCGGGGCAGGGCGGCAACGAAGGGCACACCTTTATCGAACTCCTGCGCATCGTTGAAACAGTCGATCCGCTGTCCTTCCAGTTTGGAACCAACCGTGGCCGCCCGATCGAGACCATTGAAGGTGTGCCAGTCACCGTGACCGTTGCCAGTGAGCCGGAGCAAGTGCTCTTCGCCCGCAACGATGCCAATGCATTGAACGAACTGGTCGATAACACCGCAGCCAGCAACGTGAGTGGCAATGTGCTGGCCGCTGGTGCGGCAACCGATGTCGCCGACAGTGGTTTGCCGGGGGCTGTGCTGGCGGTGACCCAGATTCGCTTTGGGGCGACCGTTGCCGCACCGGGCAGCGTCATCGCGCTGGCGCACGGAACGCTGGTGGTTGCCGCCGATGGCTCCTATACCTACACGCTCAATAATGCCGATCCGGTGGTCAATGCCCTCAATGTCGGCAGCCAGATTTCCGAGCAGGTGACCTACACGATCACCGATGGGCTGGGTCATACGGCGCAGGCAAACTTGACCCTGACCATCAATGGGGCGAACGACTCCCCGACAGCGACACCCACGGTGACGCCAATCTTGGCGAGGGAAGATGGTTCCGTTGCGGTGCCGCTAGGCGGAAGTGATCCGGATAGTCCGATCGCTTTCATCACGGTAACGACTCTACCAACTGACGGTGTTCTACTCAAACCCGATGGCACGCCGGTTGTCGCCGGTGAAGCGATTCCCGTTGATCCGGTGACGCACCAGACGCTATTGACCTTCGTGCCCAGTGCGAATTTCAGTGGCACGGTTACTTTCGCATTCTCGGTGACCGACACAGGTGGTCTGACTTCCGCCCCGGCCACCCAGCAAATTGATGTCAGCCCGGTTAACGACTTGCCGGTAGGTATCGCCGCCCCGGCTGTCGGCAACGAAGACAGCCCGATCCCGGTCAGCCTGAGTGGCACCGACATCGACGGCACTATCCAGTACGTCACCGTCACCGCTCTGCCGCCGGCTGGACAGGGCGTCCTCTACCTGGCGGACGGCACCACCCCGGTGGTGGCAGGCACCCAACTGACCCCGGCCCAGGCCGCTGGTCTGATCTTCCAGCCGGCCCCCGACTTCAACGGCACGGTGAATATTCCGTTCACCGTCACCGACAGCAATAACGGCACCTCTGCGCCGGCCAACGCGCAGGTCACCGTCAATCCGGTC
>JAGTRS010000049.1 GCA_018262195.1 Pseudomonadota bacterium
GCCCTTGAGGGCGAAGATGCCCTGCGGCCGTTTCTGGATGAAGATGATGATGCAGACGAGGATGCTGATCTTGGCGATGACCGCCCCGGCCCAGCCTTCGAGCAGCTTGCTGAAGATGCCGAGGCCAAGCGCCGCCCAGACCGCGCCGGCGAGTTGCCCGACACCGCCGACGACAACCACCATGAAGGAATCGACGATGTAGCCCTGGCCCATGTCCGGCCCGACGTTGGAAATCTGCGATAGCGCCACGCCGCCCAGCCCGGCAATGCCGGCACCGAGCGCGAAGGCCATGGTGTCGATGCGCGAAGTCGGCACGCCGACACAGCCGGCCATTGGGCGGTTCTGCGTCACGGCGCGGACGAACATGCCGAGCCGCGTCTTGTTCATCAGCACCCAGACGAGGAAGAGCACGAACATGGCGAAGCCGACGATGATGATGCGGTTCCAGGGCAGGATCAGGTTGGGCATGATCTCGATGCCGCCCGACATCCAGCTCGGGTTCGAGACTTCGACGTTCTGCGCGCCGAACAGCACGCGGGCCGACTGGATCAGCACCAGCGACAGGCCCCAGGTGGCGAGCAGGGTTTCCAGCGTGCGGCCGTAGAGCCAGCGGATGACCGTGCGTTCCATGATGACGCCAACCATTGCGGCAGCGAAGAAGGCGACCGGGATTGCGGCCGGCAGATACCAGTCGATGGCCTCCGGGAAGTAGGCGCGGAACAGCGTCTGCATGCCGTAGGTGGCGTAGGCACCGACCATCAGCAGCTCGCCGTGCGCCATGTTGATGATGCCCATGACGCCGTAGGTGATGGCCAGCCCGAGCGCGCCAAGCAACAGGATGCTGCCCAGCGACAGGCCGGAGAAGGCGCGGCCGACGTTCTCGGCGATGGCCAGCCGGCTGTCGATGGCTTTCACCGCGGCGATGGCTTCGTAGCGCACCTTGTCATCGGCCTCACCGGCCTTTTCGGTCAGCGGTAGCAGGACGCTCTTGATGGTGGGCGAGGAAGTTTCAGCCAGCGCCTTGACGGCAGCGAGGCGGGCGGCCGGATCGGTGTTGGCCAGATTGGCCTGGGCGTGGGCGAGAACGAGCAGGGCCTTGATCTGTGCGTCCTTCTCCTTCTCCAGCGCCCGGGCCAGCAGCGGTGCCATTTCCGGCGTGACCTGACTTTGCAGCTTCTGGGCCGAGGCGAGGCGAACGCTCACGTCGGTATCGAACAGCTTGAGCGCGGCCAGCGCGCTCGCCAGTTCGCCGCGGATGCGGTTGTTGACGGTCGGCGATTCCGGGTTGGCCGGCATCTTGATCGTTTCGCCGGTCGCGCCATCGAAAGCCTTGTCGCCGTCAATGATCACCACCTTGTCGCCGGCCAGGAACAGGCTGTCTTCCGACATTGCCTTGAGGACGCGCACGGCGTCCGGATCGGCCGTCTGCGTCAGTTGGCGGATGGCCGCCACCTTGTCGGTTGAGTCTTCAGCCGCCAGCTGGCGCACCTGCGCCGGGTCGAGCGCAGCCTGACTGTTCAGGCTGCTCGCGCAGAGTAATAAAACGAGTAGTTTCTTGATCATCAAATGTCCGTCCGCAATTGGTGCAGTGCAGCGACAGCTTACGGACGGGCAACTGGATCAGGAATACGATGAATTGCGTAGGGCGGGAAAGCCCTCTGGCGGGGCTTTCAGAATGGCAGGGTGAGGGTGATCGGGCAATGGTCGGATGCAGCGAGGTCGGCGGTAACCCCGGGCAGCCGTTCAAAGCGGAAGTCGACAGGCAGCGGGGTTGTGTCGTCGTCTTTTCGAACCAGCTTGGCTTTCAGGGGCAGGGGAAGCTGGTCTCTCTTGGATGCCTCCCGGAAGCCGATGCCACGGCGCTGCACGAATGGCAGGGCGCCTGCGCTGAGGGCTGATAGCTTGGGTGAAAGCAGCAGGTAGTCGAACTGGGAAACCTGCCCTTTGGACTTGTAGTAATGCGTCCAGCGCTCGCTTTCGGGCAAGCGGTCGAGGGCGTTTTCGAGGCTGGCGCCTTCGATCAGTTGCCGGATGCAGCTCGATTGCGGTTCATCGTTCAGGTCACCGACCACGGCGAACATGGCCTTGCCGTAGTCACTGCCGGGGAATCTGGCATGCAGGATCCGCGAGACCTCGGCGGCCTGACGTTGTCTCTTCTGGCGCGCCTCCTCCGTCTGGGCAGCATTCTCGGCCGCAGTAGCGCCCTGGACGAGCTTGGATTTGAAGTGGTTGACGAAAACGGTCAGTCGCTTCGAGCCACTTTTGTTGAAATCGAAAGTGAGTTCCAGGCAGTCGCGCGAGAACAGCCAGGGAAAAGATTCATTGACGGGGTCGAGCAGGTCGACATTGCTGCGCGCCCGCGCAATCGGGTATCGGGACAGAACGCCGACATCGATCTGGCGCATGTCGCGCGAATCGACCAGCAGCGCGTAGGGATAGTAGCCGCCGAGGTAGTGTTCGTTGAAGGCGCGCAAGGCCTGCATGCTTTCGACTTCCTGCAGGCAGAGGATGTCCGGTCGTTTGCCGTCTTCGAGGAACAGCGCCTGCTGCGTCACTTCCCGCTGGGTAGCGCTGCACAGCTCGAACAGGCCCTTCTTGTAAAGCGGCAGGTAGCCCCATTTCGGATTGGCGGAAGCGCTCAATTCGGACATGTCGCCTGGGAAAGTGCTGCCGAATTTGTAGCGAAGAAACAGGTTGTTGACGTTGAAAGTGCAAAGCGTGATGGCCATGGCTGTCTCCCGTGTCATATGCACGTTGCAAGATACAGGGGTTTTCGCAGCCCGACCAGCGTGCGGTCCGGGGGGGCTTGAATCGCAGGGTAGCCGCACGGCCTGCCGTGTCGGTGCATTTATCCTGGTTGCGACAGGTAAAATGGCGCATCTATCCTCGCTCCGGCATCCGCATGAACACCGAAATCAATTACCAAAACAACCCGCTCCATGGGGTCAGCCTCAAAACCATGTTGACGGAAATCGTCAATCACTACGGTTACGATCTGCTGTTCGCCTATCTGAACATCCAGTGTTTCAAGAACAATCCGAGCATCGATGCCAGCGTGAAATTCCTGAAAAAGACGGATTGGGCGCGCGAGAAGGTGGAAGGCTTTTATCTGTACAAGTTCAAGAGCCTGCCGCGCGCTTCGGACGAGCAGTTCGAACTGCCGCCGCGCGACCGCATCGTGCCGCCGGATCAGCAACCGGGCGAGCCCGCTCAACTCAGTATGGAAGATGCCGAGCGCCTGCGTGAAAAGCGGGCCAGAAAAGCGGCCGAGCACGACGCGGGCAAAGCCCGTCGTCCGTCAGCCCCCAGCAGGCGGCCGGCGAGAGATTCAAATGCCCCGGCATCCAGCGATACCGATCCCTGGGCTAAGTGGCGAAAGTAAGCCCGGCTGGCTGATTCAGCGCCACACCCAATCAGCCAAAGGCCCGATTCCCACGGTCAACCGGAAAATCGGGCCAAAGCCAAAACATCAGGCGGCGATCAGTAGGTCTTGTAGGGGAGGAACTTGCCGCTCATCGTGATCTTGACGCGGTCGCCCTTGGGATCGGCTTCGCGGGTCAGGTCCATGTTGAAGTCGATGGCGCTCATGATGCCGTCGCCGAACTCTTCGTGGATCAGCGACTTGAAGGTCGTGCCGTAGACGCTGATCAGCTCGTAGAAGCGGTAGATCAGCGGGTCGGTCGGCACGGCGGTGGGCAGCGAACCCTTGTAGGGCACGACCTGCAGTTGCGTGACCGCTTCTTCCGGCAAATCGAGCGCGGCGCCGACGGCCTTGGCCTGAGCTTCGGTCAGCGTCATCTGGCCGAGCAGGGCGGCGGTGCTCCACTCCTTGCTGTGGCCGACCACTGCGGCCAACTGGGCCCAGGTCAGTTTCTTTTTGACTTTCTGGGTGACGATCAGGTCGGTGACTTCTTCGCGGTTCATGGTGGGTCTCCTTGAGAAATTAAGCAGCGAGTGAGGTGGTGCCAGGTTCGTCTTCGCCGGGGCGAACGACCGGGGGATGAATTTCGCCAGCCGCCTTCGGGTCTTTCGAGCGGCTGACGAGGAAATCGACCAGGTGGTTGCGGATGCGGTAGAAACGCGGGTCGTGGTGCATGTCGTGGCGCGTGCGGCTGCGTGGCAGCGTCACTTCGACGATCTCGGCGATGCGCGCCCGCGGGCCGTTGCTCATCAGCAGGATGCGGTCCGAGAGCAGGATCGCCTCGTCCACGTCGTGGGTGATCATGAACACCGTCTGCGCCGTGGCCTGAACGATCTTCAGCAACTCGTCCTGAATCGTGCCGCGCGTCAGCGCATCGAGGGCGCCGAAAGGCTCGTCGAGCAGCAGCATCTTGGGCTGGATGGCGAAGGCGCGGGCGATGCCGACGCGTTGCTTCATGCCACCGGAGAGCATGCTCGGCTTCTTGTGCAGGGCGTGGCCGAGGCCGACCATTTCCAGATACTGGGCAGCCTGCGCCTCGATCTGCGCCTTGCTCCAATCCGGCCAGCGCGAGCGCACGCCGAACTTCACATTGTCGATGACGCTCATCCACGGCATTAGCGCATGGCTCTGGAAGACGACGCCACGGTCCAGCCCCGGCCCGATCACTTCGCGGCCGTCCATGGTCAGGTTGCCGTCGCTGGCCGTTTCCAGCCCGGCCAGCGCGTTCAGGATGGTCGTCTTGCCGCAGCCGGAATGGCCGATGATGCAGACGAACTCGCCTTTGTCGATGGTGAAATTGACGTTCTCGAACACCGGCGCATCGTTGCCGGGGTAAGACTTGGCGAGGTTTTCAACTTGCAGGAAGGCCATGGCTTACTCCGTGTAGCTGACCAGCGCTTGCAGGCCGGCGAAGCAGCGGTCGAGGGCCATGCCGACGACGCCGATGACGAGAATGGCGAAGATCACGTTGGGCAGCGCCAGGTTGTTCCACTCGTTCCACACGAAATAGCCGACCCCCGTGCCGCCGACCAGCATTTCGGCAGCGACGATGACCAGCCAGGCAATGCCCATCGAGATGCGCATGCCGGTCAGGATGGTCGGTGCTGCGGCGGGCAGGATCACCGTCAGCGCCTTGCGCAGCGGCCGGACTTCCAGCGTGCGGGCGACGTTCAGCCAGTCCTTGCGGACATTGGCGACGCCGAAGGCGGTGTTGATCAGCATCGGCCATACCGAGCAGATGAAGATCACGAAAATGCCCGAGAGGTCGGAATCCTTGATCGTGTACAGCGCCAGCGGCATCCAGGCGAGCGGCGAGATCGGCTTCAAAACCTGGATGAAGGGATCGAGCGCCCGGTGCAGCAGCGGCGACATGCCGATGACGAAACCGAGCGGCAGCGCAACCAGAATCGCCAGCGCGAAGCCCAGACCGACGCGGCCGAGCGAATGGCCGAGCTGGATGGCGATGCCCTTGTCGTTCGGCCCGTTATCCTTGAACGGGTCGGACAGGTGGGTGACGATGGCCTTGCCGATTTCCTGCGGCGGCGGGAAACCGCCTGACTTGGTGGCCCCTTTGCCCATCAGCGCCGCGTATTCGTCCTGCGCCGCGGCCTGCTGCACGCTCTCCTTCGGCTGCGTGGCCACAAACCACACGCCGATGAAGAAAGCGAACAGCACCACCGACAGCAGCAGGCTCTTCCAGTGCTCGTTTTTCATGGCGGGCTTTCGTCAGGCCTTCTTGATGGCGAAGGAATTGACGTAGGCGTCGGCCTTCATCGGGTCGAACTCCTTGCCCATGACCTTGAACTTGGCGTAATTGTCCTTGGGCGCCGGCATGCCGATCTCGGCCATGTGCTTGCGGGCATCAGTGATCAGATACACCTTCTCGGCGATGTCCTTGTAGTTCACGTCGCCCTTGATGTAACCCCAGCGCTTCATCTGGCTGAGGATCCACACCGCCATCGAATACCACGGGAAGGGGTCGAAGTCGGCACGGGTCGGCACGTTCTGCACACTGCCCAGGCCATCGGCGAACTTGCCGGTGAGCACCTGTTCGAGCACGGTTTTCGGCTGGTTCAGGTAGGCGGCCGGCGACAGCACTTCGGCCATGATCGGGCGATTTTTCGGGTCGCGCGCCATCTTGGCGGCGGTCAGGATGGCGCGGTAGAGCGCGGCGAAAGTGTTGGGGTTCTGCTTGACGAAATCGGTCGGCACGCCGAAGGAGCAGCAGGGGTGGCCGTCCCAGATTTCCTTGGAAAGAATGTGGATGAAGCCGACCTCGTCATAAACCGCGCGCTGGTTGAACGGATCGGGGCCGAGATAGCCATCGAGGTTGCCGGCGCGCAGGTTGGCGACCATTTCCGGCGGCGGTACGACGCGGATCTGGATGTCCTTGTCCGGATCCAGCCCGTGCTCAGCGACGTAGTAGCGGAGCAGGAAGTTGTGCATCGAATACTCGAAGGGCACGGCGAACTTGAAGCCCTTCCACTGCTTGGGGTCGCGCTTGTCCTTGTGCTTGACGTGCAGCGTGATCGCCTGGCCGTTGGTGTTCTGGATGGTGGCAACGTTGAGCGGGATGGGGTTGGAACCGATGCCCATGCTCATCGCAATCGGCATCGGGGCCAGCATGTGCGAGGCGTCGTATTCACGGTTCAGCACCTTGTCGCGGATCAGCGCCCAGCCGGCGGTCTTGATCATCTGCACGTTCAGGCCCTGCGCCTTGTAGAAACCGAGCGGGTCGGCCATCAGCAGCGGGCTGGCGCAGGTGATGGGGATGAAGCCGATCTTCAGATCCTTCTTTTCCAGCGGGCCTTTTTCCTGAGCCATCGCCTCCAGCGCGCCGAGCGGGAAGAAGCTGGACAGCGCAGCCATTGCCGTCGACCGGCCGACAGCGCGCAGGAAGCGGCGGCGCTCGCCGTCATCCGGGAAGACAGCGCGCATGATCGCCGACTCGATGGTGCGGCGGTTCAGCGATTCCTCATTGGCTTCGACGGGCAAATCGGCGGCCTTGGCAAGCGCCGCATCGTGCGCGGCCTGCGAGTGGTGCTTGCCGCAGGAACAGCTGCCGAGCTTGATACCGTCGCTGAATGGGTCCTTGAAAGCAGACATGGCAATCTCCTTCTTGAAAATCGATTAATGGGCGGGTTCGTTGAATTCAATGTCGTGCCGATACAACTCGTAGGCACGGTGGTATTCCATGACGCGGGCGACATCGTCGATGAATGCCTCGTCGTAGCCGGCCCGGCGCAGCAGGTGAAAGCCCATCTCCATGCCGGAAGCGATGCCGCCGGCCGTGACGATGCGCCCGGCATCGACCACGCGCGCCCGGCTGACGCGGCAGGCCGGCGCGATTTCGGCCAGGCGGTCGATCGGCGTCTTGCCCATGTGCGAGGCTTCGAGGCGATCCGGCTCCTTGCGGTTGGTCGCCGGCAGGCCGTCGAGCAGGCCCATCCGGGCGTAGATCCACGAGCCGGTGCACACGCTGGTCAGCAGGCAATCCGGCGGCAGCGCCTTGATGTAGCGGTGCAGGTTGGCATTGTTCATTTCCTGCCGCGTGCCGTAGCCACCGGGAATCAGGAAGGCATCCATCGCCGGCTGGTCGGCGAAGCTGTAGTTGGGTATGACGGTAAACCCGGCCTGCGTCTGCACCGGCCGCATCGATTCGGCGATCAGGAAAGTGTCCAGCTCCGGGTCCAGCCGCCGCGCCACCGAAATAACCCCGGCCGGCGCTGCGTAATCGACGATCTCGGCGTCCTTGAAGACATAAATGCCCAGCCTGAACCCCTGCTTGCGTGCCATGGAACGACTCCCGGTAGAGAAGATTCAGCCAGCCGCCGCCAGTGCTGAAGGCGACTGCCTGTTGGGAGCGATATTCGATGAACGCCGGTTTGTCGTGTATCACGACAAATGTGATTCGCTTGTAGGGGGAGCACTACAAGGGTGGATTGGGCTGGATGGCGGGGTGGGGAGGGAATGCTACGGTCGACTGGAAAAAATGGTCGAAATTGGAATCTGCTTGAAGGGGGGCTGGCTGTCGGTCTGGTTGTCGGCCAAAGCTGTCGTTCCAACACTTCTCGCGTGAAGTCCGTAATGTGGCAAGTTGCTGACGGTGGCCTGGCCTTTGTCGAAGGCTATTGAGGGAATGGTTCGTCCACAGTGAAAATGCTTATGTTCTAACAAATGGGCCCTGTTGCCCCCTGTAGCGCATATGGCATCACTAACTGACGACCTTGATTCGATCCTCGCAACTACGGTCGAGATGCTCGTGGCAGATGGGAGCATGGATGCAGCAGCTTTACTTAGATTGGCTGATCCTCAGATCGAGCAAACCGGGTACGACAATTGGAATGGGGGTACAACCATCTGGACCCTATATCTTCGAATCCAAGCCCGTGAATTTGCCCACTTGGGCGCACGTAGAGAAGGACTGGAAAGTCAGATCGACAAGCGGTTGAAGCCGATTGTTGAGCAGTTTTCCAATGATTGGATTGGGGTCAAAATTGCTCCCAAGCTGGAAGAGAAAAAGGGGTGGCGTCAACAGGGCGTTGAGTTGCCCCGTGATATTCGGCAAGAAATCGTCGACTTCTTCCGTATCGAGAAAATCTGTTGGTCTGGCGCATTGGATGAGGTTGAGTTCCTCCAGCGTCTGTACGATCTTGAAAGCCTTCCCTCAACTGACAGTCGATTCCAAACGGCTTCGCGTGATATCTGGCAACACCGGGTAAACAATCCAGATGATTGGTCTGACGACTGGATCTTCGCTGATCTCAGGTTCAGGTTGATGGATGGACCAACGGAAGGATTTTTGCGATTCCTCTGCGAGGTTGTGCATCCGCTCGTCCGCCCTGATCGAAACGACTGTTTGCGCCTAGTCAATGCGATCAATGAACGCATTCAGCTCCACGGCTGGAAATTGGTTGAAGACGAGCCTCTTGCCGGGCGCCCAAGATTCGTTCCCCGTCAGACCAAGCTGAGTGTCGGAATGTCCGTCACACGTGCTCGCTCCGTTGCCGACGCATTAGATGCAGGATGGATGCAGAAGGAAATTGAACGACTGGAGCGGGCTGTGGAGTCTGATCCGGCACTAGCTATTGGTACAGCCAAAGAGCTTGTCGAGACTTGCTGCAAGACAATCCTGACCAAACTGGAGATCGAATTCGGAAAGGGGGTCGACATCAACGACCTCACGAAGCTTCTCGCGAAAGCTTTAAAGCTCGTTCCCGAGGGAATTCCCAACGAGGCCAAGGGTGTCGAGAATGTTCGGTTGATACTTCGTAATTTGTCAGCTTTGCCTGGCTACCTGACTGAACTACGTGGCCTTTACGGCACAGGCCATGGGAGAGATGGCAAGCACCGTGGGCTTGAACCGCGCCATGCTAGGCTGGCAGTAGGAGCAGCCGTCGTCTTCATCGACTTTGTGACAGAAACCTTTAGGCAAAGATCTTTGGCGGACCAGGCCAATACCAGAAATTAACTGAACCAGAGAACAATCGGTGTTTCAGCTGGGCAAAGGGGGGTTGCCGCAGGCGCGCGCGACAACATCCTACGAGCTCCTAGGAAGGGCGATTCATATTCATGGGTTGGCGATCTGAATGATTTGGAGGAGCAAATGGAAAAGTGGTCAAACGAGCAAAAGTTAGGCGATGAATGGGAGAGGCTCGAACAGATTGGCAAGGGAGGACAGGCAACCACAAGAAAGGTCCGAAACAAAACGACTGGGGAGGTTGCTTGCCTCAAAGAACTAAACAGCCCAAAAGACTCGGAGCGACGAGCCCGCTTTATGCGCGAGGCTACTGCCTACGCGACCTGCGCCCATCCGGGCATTCCTAAACTGGTACAGAGTAACGCCCAGCTGCATGAAGAGAAATCAGCAAAGCTGTTCATCCTGATCGAGTTCATTCCTGGAAAGACATTAGAGGCCTTCATTAACGAACGTGGCCCAGTAACGTTAGAAGATGCAGCTCCGACCACAACCGGTCTTCTAGAGATCGCAACATATCTTCACTCCCATGGTTGGATACATCGCGATATCAAGCATGACAACATAATTCTTCGGCACGAGAGACTCGAAGATCCTGTTCTGATCGATTTCGGTCTCGCTTATCGAGATGAAATTGACACAGGGTTCGATACCCCGGAGGGTCAAGGGCTGGACAATCGATTCCTTCGCCTCCCGGAACTGTCTGTGAATAGCCGGCTCAAGCAGGACCCTAGGACTGACTTGGCCTTCTTCGGTGGAATACTGTTCTACATGCTAACTGGCAGGATTCCAGGTGGCGTCGACGACGGCGCGGCGCGAATGCCTCATCAGAGACACGAATCTATTGCCAGGTTAAAGGATGTCGGAGGCAACGCAATCTATCGTCTTTTTGGATTTTTCGACAAGACCTTCGCGCGCGTAACGAGCGAGCGTTTTGAATCCGCCGCCGAGATGAGGGCGGAGTTCGAGGCGGTTTTGGATGACAAAGGAAAAATTATCGTGAATTCTGCGGACAGGGACTTGGAGGTGATTAAGACTGCGTTGGATAGCCTGGCAAATAGACAGCTTGTAAGAAACAAGGCGCTATACGATGCGGCAATGACGGAAATCACGTATGCACATCAAACGATAGCAGGAGAGGTAAGTCCGACCTATCAGCGTTTCCAAACTGGTTACGTCAATTTTGATCAAAAGTTCCAAAACACATTGGGATTCGCCCATTTCTCTAACTTGGATAAGCGCTTTGCCCCGCATTTTGAAATGACAATCGAGGGCGATGAGTTAGTGATCAGAGCTGATGGAGCGGCGTTTCACAGAACAGCAGTGGTTGAGCCGGTGTTTGGCGACGAGTTTCGTGAAAAGGTGAGGAGGCTTTACATCACCGGCTTGCGCACCTTGATATAGCGATCCGCCAGAAGGCGCTAAGAGACGCGTCACACGGTCTGTGGGGATGCTGGCGAAAGGCGGCTATGGGCCGCGTCCAATGAAGTAGTTATTGAGAAAAACGTCACGAACAACGACCGTTAACTGACTTATTGCCGCCGTTGGCGGCGGTATGCCTCAATGGCCGCAAAGGCCGAGATCCGGTCTCATGCCAGTAGCACAGGCAGTTGATCGGCCAGAGCAGACGCTCAGCTCTTGTTCGCCAATAGTCTGGTTTGCGCTACAGGGCGGACAACGAGGTGAGCGATGAAAAGTTGAGCCGAAAAGATAGTTGTTGCACTGAACCAAAAATTTGCATTACATTCCAAAAGCATTGATACCTCTCTTTGTGTCTTGGATCGGGTCCTAGACAACGACTTCGTCGGTGGGTACGTACCTCTGCAGAAACGACCCGAAAGTCAGCTCTGACACCACACTTAGCTTTGCTCCAAGCGCTTCCCATACCCGAGGAAGTAGTGGCTGTCCGTGCTGACTCAACCTCTAGGAGCCACTTATGTGTCATCCCCTTTCAAAAGCCTACATTGATCGTCGGTCTGAACAATTCAATCCCGTCTCACGTGCTGCTGAACTGGCTGCACTCGCGGAACGGCGCTTTCAAATCGAAGCCTCCCATCTGAAGCAAACGCAGAAGCGCAAAAGCGACTGATCGTTTCACTTGCCGGAACTCTCCTTGCGGGAGATCTGGCTCTCATCTTGGGAAAAATCATGACAAAGACAGTATTGGTCACCGGTTCATGCGGCCTGGTGGGACGGCGGCTTTGCGCCTCGCTCAGAAATGACGGTTATTCGGTAAAGGAGTTGGATTTGCTTGGGCATGGGTCGAGTCACGGCGACGTGACCCGCTTGGCCGACATTGAGGCTGCCATTCAGGACTGTGCCGGTGTTGTACACCTGGCGGCTGTTTCAAGGGTTGTTTGGGGACAACGAGACCCTGACCTATGTTGGCACACAAACGTCACAGGTCTTCAAAACCTCGTTCATGCCGCGTTGGTGCAGAAGGCCAAGCCATGGGTGCTGTTTTCGAGTAGCCGAGAGGTTTACGGACAGGCGCCGTCCCTCCCTGTTACTGAGACCTGTTCATTGAATCCACTCAACGTCTATGCGCGCTCCAAGGCCGAAGGGGAGCGCCTCGTTCTGGGAGCTCGCAACCAAGGGCTGCAGACAGCTGTCGTCCGGCTTTCGAATGTGTATGGGTGCACGAAGGATCACGCAGATCGAGTCATTCCGGCGTTTGTCAGGGCAGCAATAGAAGGCTCGCCGTTACGCGTCGAAGGCAGCAACCACACCTTCGACTTTACTCACGTCAATGATGTTGTTCGAGGCATTGACGCCTTGATCGGCTTGTTGGAATCCGGTGCGCAGTCATTGCCCCCAGTGCATCTGGTCTCAGGCCACCCGACTTCTCTAGGCGAACTCGCTGCCATTTGTTGTCGGCTGGCGAAGAGCTATGCAACCCTCACGGAGACGACGCCGAGGTCTTATGACGTTGCACGGTTCTATGGAGATCCATCAAAAGCGCAGAAGCTTCTCGGCTGGGTGTCTGAAATTTCTTTGGAAACAGGCCTGATGCGTCTCGTCGAGGACTTCAGGCGGGAACTTGCATTGCACATCGTAGCGGAGACATCTGTATGAAAATTCTGAAAGTGATCCACGGCTATCCGATGCGCTACAACGCCGGTTCCGAGGTCTATAGCCAAACGCTGTGTCAGGGCCTGGCTGATCGACACGAGGTCCATGTCTTTACGCGTGAAGAGGATCCATTCGCGCCGGACTACCGTCTTCGTAAGGAGCGAGACTCTGATGATGCAAGGATCACCCTGCATCTGGTGAATAACCCGAGGCTCAAGGATAGATACCGGGCAGAAGGGGTTGATCAGCGGTTCGCCGAGGTATTGGCCGAGGTGCAGCCAGATGTTGTGCATGTCGGGCACCTCAATCATCTCTCGACGTCCCTACTCAAGGAGGCGGCCAATCGCGGGATACCAATTGTCTATACGCTTCACGACTACTGGGTCATGTGTCCGCGCGGCCAGTTCATGCAGACCCTACCGGAAGACCCCGGCAACCTTTGGGCGGCCTGCGATGGGCAGGAGGATCGGAAGTGTGCCGAGCGTTGCTATGCGCGTTACTTCAGCGGGGCTCCCGATGAATACGAAGCGGATGTGGCTTACTGGCAAGATTGGGTGAGGCGCCGCATGGCACACATGCGCGAGATGGCCGAACTGGTAGATGTTTTCATTGCTCCGGCGCGTTACCTCCTAGATCGCTATTGCCATGACTTCGGCCTGCCCGAGCGCAAGCTCATCTATCTGGACTACGGTTTCGACAGAAAGCGTTCAGCAAACCGCAACAGGGTTCAGGAATCGGAATTCACGTTTGGGTACATTGGCACTCACATCCCGGCCAAGGGAATTCATGACCTGATCCGTGCATTTGGGCGGCTCAGCGGCAAAGCCCGACTCAGGATCTGGGGACGCCCGCGTGGTCAGGAAACGGCTGCATTGAAAGACATCGCCGCAAGCCTGCCCGCCGAGATCGCAGACAAGATCGAGTGGATGCCTGAGTACAGGAATCAGGACATCGTTCGCGATGTCTTTGATCGTGTGGACGCGATTGTTGTGCCATCGGTATGGGTGGAGAACTCGCCGCTGGTCATTCATGAGGCTCAGCAGGCTCGCGTACCGGTGATCACCGCCAACACGGGGGGGATGGCCGAGTATGTCCATCACGAGGTCAATGGGCTCTTGTTCGAGCATCGCTCATTCGCTGCTCTGGCGGAGCAGATGCAGCGTTTTCTCGATGCTCCTGAACTGGCGGCCAAACTAGGGAGTCGTGGCTACGTTTTCAGCCAGGATGGCGAAATCCCCGATATTTATACCCACGTGCAAGATATCGAGGCCTTGTATAAGCGAGTCCTTCGTCGGCGAGACAGAACAAAGCTTGCACATGCAAAAGTGCCCTGGCGCATTACGTTTGATACCAATCCGGATACCTGCAACCTCAAGTGCGTGATGTGCGAAGAACACTCGCCGCACAGCGAGTTGCAACCACTGCGCAAACTGGATGGGGGTCGTCATCGCCGCATGCCGTTCGAGATGCTAAAGCGAGTCGTCGAGGAAACGGCTGGAAAGGGATTGCGTGAAATCATCCCTTCAACCATGGGTGAGCCTTTGCTCTATGAGCATTTCGAGGACATCCTGGCTCTGTGTGCGAAGCACGACGTCAAACTGAATCTGACGACCAACGGGACTTTCCCGAAGTACGGGGCAAACGATTGGGCCGCACGCCTTGTGCCGGTCACCTCCGATGTGAAGATATCCTGGAACGGTGCCTGCAAGACCACTCATGAATCGATCATGCTGGGCTCGAAATGGGAGGAGGCGCTGCGCAACTTGCGTGAGTTCATTGCGGTGCGTGATGCGCATGCATTGAATGGCGGCAACCACTGCCGTGTGACGCTCCAGCTGACTTTTCTGGAATCCAACGTCGATGAGCTGGCCGATATCGTGCAACTCGGCATCAAGCTCGGTGTGGATCGGATCAAAGGTCATCATCTATGGGCGCATTTTCCTCAGATAGAAGCCTTGTCGATGCGGCGCAATGCTGACGCGATCAGGCGCTGGAATACCGCAGTCGAGAAGGCGCGAAAGTTCGCTCTGGAACAGCCTCTCGCGAATGGGCGCGCGATTTTGCTGGAGAACATCTTTCCGTTGGATGAAGGATCGACCCAGGAACTCACGCCTGATGGTCTGTGCCCATTTCTGGGACAGGAGGCATGGGTCAGTGCTCAAGGGCGATTCGATCCTTGTTGTGCGCCGGACGCGCAGCGCAGGACTTTGGGCGAGTTTGGGGAATTGCTCGACACCCCTTTGCTTGATATTTGGCAGGGCGACACCTACCGCGCCCTGATTGCCAGTTACAGGAATCGATCCCTGTGTGCCTCCTGCAATATGAGAAAACCTGCGAGGGAGGATCTATGAATTGGCGTTACCTGAGTGTGTCTGCATGCGGAACGCATCATAAATGCGATGGCCAGCCAGCGTATTCTGAGCGCTTCGACGAAGTGCTCAAGTTCCATCCTCCTGGCCTGGCGCCTGTAATGCGTGACAATGAGGCCTGGCATGTCGGGCCAGATGGTAACGCGGCCTATTCCCGCCGTTTCATTCGCACATTTGGTTTCTATGAAGGATTCGCAGCGGTACAGGGGCAGGATGGCTGGTATCACATTCGTCCAGACGGAAGCGATGCCTATCCTGAGCGGTATGACTGGTGCGGAAATTTTCAAGGTGGACGTTGTACGGTTCGCCTGCGCGATAGGTGCTATCGGCACGTGTTGGCGGACGGATCAAGTGCGTATCCGGAAACCTGGCGCTATGCCGGAGACTACAAGGACGGATTCTGTGTCATCCAGAATGACGCAGGGCTTAGCTCGCATCTGGATCTGAACGGTAAGCCGTTGCATGGCAATTGGTTCATTGATCTGGATGTGTTTCACAAAAGCTTTGCACGTGCGCGTGATGGCGAAGGTTGGATGCACGTTGATCTGCGTGGAGCGCCTGCCTATGCGCGACGCTTTGCTGCTGTCGAGCCGTTTTACAACGGTCAGGCAAGAGTGGAGCGATTTGATGGCGGCCTAGAGATCATCAACGAGCAGGGGCTAAGCCTGATCGAACTTCGCCCTTCCAGACAATCTGAATTTGCGGCGCTTTCAGGCGATATGGTTGGCTACTGGCGCACAGAAACGATTGCGGCAGCGGTGCGTCTTGGCGTCATCGAAGCATTGCCTTGCACATCTCGCACTTTGGCAGAGCTGTGCGGGCTCTCAAGCGGCGGAGCCTTGCGGCTGCTACGGGCCTTAGGGGAACTCAGGCTTGTTGAGCGCGATGCAGAAGTCTGGCATCTGAGCTTTCGTGGGGAGTTTCTGCTGGCAGAGCATCCACTGAGTCTGGCGGACGCTGCGCTCGAATACTCAGGAGCCCTCGGCGACCTGTGGTCATCCTTGCCTGAAGCGATAAAGGCGAAGGGAGATTGGCGTGCACCGGACATTTTTGGAGATGTCGCCAGAGATCCTGCACGTTTGCAGGGCCATCACCGCATGTTGCGCAGCTACGCTCGCCATGATTATGCATTGATTCCTGAAGCACTCAGTTTGCAGGGCCGCGAGCGTGTAGTGGATGCAGGCGGCGGGTTCGGAACGCTTGCAATGAACATCCTGGGCGCACACCCCGATGCTCGTGTGACGGTTCTTGATAAGCCAGAGGTGGTTAAGCAGGCCCGGAACAGTCTTGGTTCGGTGCCGGGCTTGAGCTGGCTGGAAGGCGATCTCTTTGAGCCTTGGAATGTCCGAGCCGATGTCGTGACACTGGCCAGAGTGCTGCATGACTGGGATGACGGTGACGCAATCAAGATCCTGTCTCAGGCTCGCGCTGCCCTGTCTCCGAGAGGGCGACTTTTCATCATCGAAATGTTAATGGAAGAGCAAGGCGTATCAGGCGCTTTGTGCGACTTGCATTTGCTGATGGCAACTGGTGGGCGAGAGCGCTCACAGGAGGCCTATGAGAGATTGCTTGCTGAGGTGGGGTTCCGTCTTGTTGATGTTCGTCGAGTAGCTGCGCTCCCCTGCGTATTGCATGTGGAGGCTCTATGAAGGATGAGATCAATTGGGTTGTACCTCCAACGCTGCTGCGCAATCTTGAAAAAATACCCGCGGATCGCCCGGTTGCCATGTTGTTGAGGCATTCAGTACGGGGGCCGCTCCCACTTGGTGATGCGGGTAACGCCGTTCCGCTTACGGAGGCAGGTTGGAATATTGCTCGCGAATTGGGCGCGAGATTGGGCGAACGACTGAAAACGCTACAAAGTAGCCCTGTTCCTCGCTGCATTCAAACTGCTCAAGCTCTGAAGGACGGTGCCAAAGTCTGCGCAAACATTTCAAATAACTGTCTACTTGGTGGTCCGGGTGTTTATGTACTTGATGGTGATGCTGCTTGGAATAACTGGGTGACTCTTGGTCACGAAGGGGTGATGAAGCACTTGGTTTCGGAAAGCGACGCGTTGCCCGGCATGGCCCGTCCAGATGAAGCTGCTCGATTCTTGGTAAATCACATGCTTACTTTGGCCGGTGACTCTCCGGGTATTCATGTCTTCATCACACATGACTCATTGATAACGCCGACCGTTGCAAGGCTGCAAAACGCACATCATGGCCCCTCCGATTGGCCGTGGTTTCTTGAGGGGGCACTTTTCTGGCGGAGCTCTAAAGGTGTGCATGTGACATACAGAGAAATGGAACATCTCAATACAAGGAGCGGACTTTGCGGGCTGAATGAGGGCGACGTAATAGAGTTCGCCAGAAGAGAAGTAGCCGCTACCGTTGGGTTAGGTTGTGCCGCGCGATTCTTCCTTGCTGGCGGTGCGTTCAAGTCGTTACTCACAGGAAGACCTCCCCGCGACCTAGATTTTTGGACGCCATCGCTTCTTGATCGCAACATTTTGCTGGAGCAACTTCAAAACAGAGGGGCGTGTCGGTTGCCGAGCTCCGCTTTCGCGGACGTCTTTGAGATTGGAGGGCGTATCGTAGATGTGCCATTTAAAACAGAACCATCAACCTTGATCGACCGGCTGGCACGCTTTGATATCGCTCTTTCTGCCATCGGCGTTGAGTGTCGCCCCAATGGGAATTGGGCTGCTTTGGTTCATGATCGGGCGCTGATGTCAGTTGAGCAGCATGAGATCTTACTGCTTGAACCACTTGTGAATTGGAAGTACGCGCTAGTGACGCTTGAGCGAATGCGACGGTACGCAAAGGAGCTTGGGTTCAGTGTGTCCTCTGATGGAGAGGCTGCGATTTGGAAAATGTTCTACTCGCAGCCTTCTAGTGTTCGTGAGGAGATGCTGGCACGATTCGAAACGAACAACATGGGGGGGTATGGCGTTGAAGAAGACTTGCGTCTGTGTACTGAGCAGCTACGGGCTTCGTAGCCAATGAATGGCTGCGGATTCAACCGGTGGATGTAACGGTTTGGTAAAAACGTTGTGCGGGTGTTTCGTAGTTAAGCGTTTTGCGTGGCCGACCTGCTGTCCGTTGCTAGTCGAGCGAAGTGAGCGCTCGACTCTGGAACCTGCCGTAGAAATTTTGAGGCGGCCAAGGGCCGGATTGGGCACGATACAGCTGAAGTGTGAAGGGCAAAGCCACCTTTCAGTGAAGCCTCTGGACCGCTGACCGGTAACCGCCTCATACCAGCCGCTGAAGGACTAGCTCCCCAGCGTCGGCTATGGCCGATTTCCGGACTGCTACGGTCAACCCGAAAAATCGCCGAAATTTTTAAATCGTCACTCCCGGCATCACGGTGATGCGTTCGCGTCTTCACACCCGCGAACTTCGCTCATCCGCTGCGCCGACTGCGTGATTGCCAGCACGCAGGGGTGGGTCAGGCGGCGTTCGACGGAGATGGCGTAGTAGTTGGCGGCGACTTCGCGGGTGCGGCCGATCACCGTCAGGCTGCCGTCGGCAGTGAATTCTTCTTCGACGATGGTGGGCACCGGGAAGGCGCCGGTGCCGGCGCGGGCGAAGGCGGCCATCAGGGCGGTGTCGTCGAATTCGCCGACGATGCGGGCGCGCAGGCGTTTACGTTCGAACCAGGGTTCCAGGCTGCCGCGGATGGCAGAGTCCTCGCCGGGCAGCAGCAGCGGCAGGGCGTTGAGGCAATCGGGGAAGGGCGGCAGGTGGTCGGCGAGCAGGGCCGGGGCGGCGAGGAAGCTGAGGCCGGATTCGAGCAGGCGGTGGTTGTAGGCGCGCACGCTGTACGAAGCCGGAATCGGGGCGTCGGAGATGACGAGGTCGAGCTGGTGCACGGCGAGCTGGCCGAGCAGGCGGTCGAGCTGCCATTCGCGGCAGACGATGCGGGTCGGTTGTTCGCCGCCGATGGCCGGTTGCAGCAGCTGGCAGGCCAGCGACTTGGGCACGGCATCGGAGACGCCGACGCGGAATTCCGTGGGCCGGCCCTTGGGGTGGTGTTTGATCATCACTTCGAGCTCGGCGCTCAGGGCGAACAGTTCGTCGGCGTAGTCGAGGGCGAGCTTGCCGGCTTCGGTGAGGACCAGCGAGCGCCCCTGTTTGGCGAAGAGCTCGGTGTCCAGGCTTTCTTCGAGCAGGCCGATCTGGCCGCTGAGGGTTTGCGGCGTGATGGCGATCGCTTCGGCGGCGCGGGCGACGCTGCCGGCCTTGGCGACTTTCCAGAAATAGAAGAGATGCTTGTGGTTCATCATGCGTCGAATTTCTCGATGGATTGACTGAATTAAATCGAATTTATTTTACGGTTTGCCTGCGCTATTGTCGCAGCTTCCTTTGCCCGCTTTTCCTGAAGGCCCCTGACATGCTGACTGCACTGGTTGTCGTATTCATCGTCGCGTATGCCGCGATTGCGCTGGAGCATCCGCTCAAGATCAACAAGTCCGCTTCGGCGCTGGTTGGGGCCGGGCTGTTGTGGACCATCTACGCGCTGGCCACCGGCGATCACCATCTGGTCAGCGAGCAGCTGGGCGAATCGCTGACGGGCACGGCGCAGATCGTGTTCTTCCTGATGGGGGCGATGGCCATCGTCGAGGTGGTCGATGCGCACAATGGCTTCGAGGTGATCACCCAGCGCATCCGGACGACCAAGCTGTCGACGCTGATGTGGCTGGTCGGCTTCGTGACCTTCTTCCTCAGCGCGGTGCTCGACAACCTGACGACGACCATCGTGATGATTTCGCTGATGCGCAAGCTGCTGGCCAAACACGATGACCGCCTGTTCTTCGCCGGCATCATCGTCATTGCCGCCAACTCGGGCGGGGCGTGGTCGCCGATCGGTGACGTGACGACGACGATGCTGTGGATCGGCGGCCAGATCACGGCCCTGGCCATCATCAAGTCGGTGCTGCTGCCGGCGCTGGTCAGCATGATCATTCCGCTCGCCATCACCGCTTACGTGTTGCGCGGGCAGCAGGTGGAGTCGCCGGTCAGCACGGCGGGCGAGCATGGCATCAAGACCAGCGAGTTCGAGCGCAACCTGATGTTCTGCCTCGGCATCGGCATCCTGGTTGCCGTGCCGGCCTTCAAGACGATCACCCATCTGCCGCCCTTCATGGGCATCCTGTTCGGGCTGGGTATCCTATGGCTGGTCGGCGATCTCGTACATCGCCACAAGGAGGACGAGTTCAAGCAGCACCTGACGCTGGTTCACGCACTGAGCAAAATCGACATGAGTTCGCTGGTCTTCTTCGTCGGCATCCTGCTTGCCGTGGCGACGCTGGAACACACGCACATCCTGTCCTCGCTGGCCGGCTGGCTGAACGAAACGGTGGGCCGCCAGGACGTCATCGTGCTGATCATCGGTATCGTCAGTGCCATCGTCGACAACGTGCCGCTGGTTGCCGCCTCGATGGGCATGTACAGCCTGACCGAGTTCCCGGCCGATCATTTCCTGTGGCAGTTCCTGGCCTATTGCGCCGGGACCGGCGGTTCGATCCTGATCATCGGCTCGGCGGCCGGCGTGGCGGCCATGGGCCTGGAGAAGATCCACTTCTTCTGGTACGTGAAGAAGATCAGCGGTTTGGCGCTGGTCGGCTACTTTGCCGGGGCCGGGGTATTTCTGCTGCAGCACCAGTTGATGGGCTAAGCAGAGTCTGGCTTCGTTGCATGGCGGGAATGGGATGCCATGACAGGCGGAAAAGCTTAACGACGTACCAAAACCCAACCCCCCCCAGCCCCCCTTTTCAGGGGGGGCTACGCATGTCCGGCACCCGCCGCCTTGCTCCTCCCCTGTTAAGGGGAGGTTGGGAGGGGTTTCAATGGCAAAACACGAATTGCCGCCCGCGCGTACCGTCGGGGAAGCTAGCTACGGTCAACCCGAAAAAATCGCCAAAATTGAAATCCTGCCCGGCTAGCTTGTCAGCCGATGCCGGGCGGCGTAGCTGAACAGGTCGGCGGGGTTGTGCAGGTTCAGTTTTTCGAAGATGCGCGCCCGGTAGGTCGAGATGGTGTTGGCCGAGAGCGTCAGTTGCTGGGCGATCTGGCCGACGCTGCGGCCCTGGGCGAGCAGTTGCAGGACCTGGAATTCACGGTTGGAGAGGGCTTCGTGCGGGGGCTTTTCGTCGTCGGGGCCGCCGCGGACGTTTTGCGCCAATAGCTCGGCCAGCACCGGGGTGATGTAGAGGCCGCCGCTGGCCACCTTGGCGATGGCGGCGAAGAGGATGTCCGGGCTGCAGCCCTTGTTCAGGTAGGCATGGGCGCCGCCGCGCATGGCGCGCAGGGCGAACTGGTTTTCCGGGTACACCGACAGCATGATCACACCCAGGCGCGGGAATTCGCCGTGCAGGGTCTTCAGCACGTCCAGCCCGTCGCGTTCGCCGAGCGCGATGTCGAGCAGCACGACGTCGACCGGCGTCGTGCGCAGCAGGCGCAGGGCGCTAGGGCCGTCTTCGGCCTCGTGGATTTCACCGATGGCGGGCGATTCGGAAAGAATCTGCCGCAGGCCGCGGCGGATGATCATGTGGTCGTCGACAATCAGGATGGTGTTCATGGCGTTTCAGGCGATGGCGTTGGGCAGGCGCAGCACGACGCGCGTGCCGTCGCCGGGGCTGCTGACGATATTGAGCGTGCCGCCCAGCGCCAGCGTCCGTTCGCGCATGCCGAGCAGGCCGAAGGAGGTGGGTTGCGGCGGAACGCGCATGCCTAGGCCGTTGTCGGCGATGCTGAGAACCAGGTCGCGATTGTCGGCGTGGGCATCAAGCTGGACCTGCGTGGCTTTCGCGTGGCGGGTGACGTTGGTCAGCACTTCCTGGACGATGCGGTAGAGCGCGATTTCGGCGTCGCGGCCCAGGCGGCAGCGTTCGATTTCCGGCGTGCAGGTGTAGCGGCAATTGAGGCCGGAGCGTTTCTGGAAATCGAGCAGCAGGCTTTCAAGCGCCGCCCACAGGCCGAGGTGATCGAGCACGCCGGGGCGCAGGTCGTTGAGGATGCGGCGCACGGCCTGCATGGCGTGGCTGCCGATGTCGAGCATGCCGTCGAGCTTGTCGCGCATCGCGGCGTCGTCGCCGAGGCGCTGGCGCAGCCAGTTCATCTCCAGCTGCAGTGCGGTCAGTGAGGCGCCGAGGTCGTCGTGGATGTCGCGGGCGATGTGCCGGCGTTCTTCCTCGCGCACGGTGTTCAGGTGGGCCGACAGGCGGCGCAGCGATTCGTGTGACTGGCGCAGGTGGTCGTGGGCGGCGGTGAGTTCGGCGGTGCGCTCGCGAACACGCTTTTCCAGCTGGTCGTGGGCTTCCTGCAGCAGCTTTTCCGTGCGCTTGCGTTCGGTGATGTCGTTGAAGGTGACGACGGCGCCGACCACCGTGTCGCCATCGCGGATCGGGTAGGAGGCGTATTCAGCCGGGAAGCTGCTGCCCTCGCGCCGCCACAGCACTTCGTCGTCAACGCGGATGCCGTGGCCCTCCTGGAAGGCCTTGTAGATGCGGCATTCATGCACCGGCATCAGGGTTTCGTCGGCGTGCGAGTGGTGGATCAGGTAATGCATCGAACGGCCGAGCACTTCGTCCGGCGTGTAGCCGAGCATCTCGGCGCCGGCTTCGTTGATGAAGATGCAGCGCCCGTGGAGGTCGATGCCGTAGATGCCTTCGCCCGTCGATTCGAGAATCATCTCCAGCTGGCGGCGCCAGGCGGCGTGGTGCGATAGTTGGTGCAGGTTGGCGAACATGGCGGGCAGAGGAATGCGATGCTGCCAGCTTAGGCGCGCCGCTACGCCGCCGAAATACGCGGAATTGCGTAGTCGGTGAGGCGTCGACGAATTTCTGTCGCGCTCACCTGTCCGGCGCATCGAGCTCCCTCCCCTGAGAAGGGGAGGGCCGGGGAGGGGTTTCTTCAGAGCATCAAACCCCTCCCAGCCTCCCCTTATCAGGGGAGGAGCAAACCAAGCCAGTTCCCCCCTTTCAATCCCGTCAACAAAAAACGAGGGCCGAAGCCCCCGTTTCTGCGACTGACAGTTGATCCGGATTACTTCATTTCCGGCTCGTCCTTCTTCTTGTCGTTACCCTGGATGAACGGGCTCCACGGCTGGGCCTTGACCGGGCCGGGCGTCTTCCAGACGACGTTGAACTGGCCGTCGGCCTTCACTTCGCCGATGAATACCGACTTGTGCAGGTGGTGGTTCTTCTCGTCCATCTTCGACATGATGCCGCTCGGTGCCTTGAAGGTCTGACCAGCCATGGCAGCGATGACCTTGTCGGTATCGGTCGACTTGGCCTTCTCGACGGCCTGCTTCCACATGTGGATGCCGATGTAGGTGGCTTCCATCGGGTCGTTGGTCACAACCTTGTCGGCGTTCGGCAGCTTGGCCTTCTTGGCCCAGTCGCGGTACATCTTCACGAACTTGTCGTTTTCCGGGTTCTTCAGCGACATGAAGTAGTTCCACGAAGCCAGGTGGCCGACCAGCGGCTTGGTATCGACGCCGCGCAGTTCTTCTTCGCCGACCGAGAAGGCGACGACCGGCACATCGGTGGCCTTCAGGCCGGCATTGCCCAGTTCCTTGTAGAAGGGCACGTTGGAGTCGCCGTTGATGGTTGAAACCACGGCGGTCTTCTTGCCTTCGGAAGCGAACTTCTTGATCTTGGCGATGATGGTCTGGTAATCGCTGTGGCCGAACGGTGTGTAGTCTTCCATGATGTCGGCGTCAGCCACACCCTTGGATTTCAGGAAGGCGCGCAGGATCTTGTTGGTGGTGCGCGGATAGACGTAGTCGGTGCCGAGCAGCACGAAGCGCTTGGCTTCGCCGCCGTCCTTGGACATC
>JAGTRS010000012.1 GCA_018262195.1 Pseudomonadota bacterium
CGGGGCTTCCCAGAAGCGCTGGTTGGCCATGTTGATGGCGAATTCCTTGGTGTCGGCCGGGATCTGCACGTTTTCCTGGGTCAGGATGAACTGGCCCTGCTCGCGATCAAGGGTAAAGACGGCGACGCCGTCGCCGACAGTCAGCACCAGCAGCGTCGTTGGGCCGTAAACCGCGTAGCCGGCTGCAACCTGGGCGGTGCCAGCTTGCAGGAAAGCACGTTCAGCGGCTTCCGGCGTGCTCAGGTCGGCGCCTTCAGGGCATTTGAGTACCGAGAAGATGGTACCGATCGAGACGTTGACGTCGATGTTGGATGAGCCGTCGAGCGGATCAAAGGTGAGCAGGTATTCGCCCTTGGGGAAACGGTGCGGCACCAGGTGCGGCAGGTCCATTTCCTCGGAGGCCATGGCGGCGAGGTGGCCACCCCATTCGTTGGCATCGAGCAGGATGTCGTTGGACAGGACGTCGAGCTTTTTCTGGGCTTCGCCCTGAATGTTGTCGCTGCCGGCTTCGCCCAGTACGCCGCCCAGTCCGCCCTTGCCGATGGCAATGGAAATGGCCTGGCAGGCGCGGGATACGACTTCAATCAGAAGCTTGAGGTCGCCGGTGATGACACCCTTGTTGCGTTGTTCTTCGGTGAGATAACGAGCCAGCGTGCGCTGCTGTGCCATGGGGACTCCTGCATCAATGACAAAAGCAGGATTTTACTCCGCGGCGTCCCGGGCGTGCAGGAAGGCGAACGCAGCGGCACCGGTCAGGGGCTTGCTGAACAGGAAGCCCTGAACTTCGTCGCAGCCATTGGAGCGCAGGAGTTCGTGCTGATCCTCGGTTTCGACCCCTTCGGCGATGACGTTCAGGCCGAGGGAGTGGGCCAGCGCAATGGTGCCGAAGGCAATGGCCCGATCGTTGAGGTCGTGTTCGATATCGGCGACGAAGGAGCGGTCGATTTTCAGGTGGTCGATCGGGAACAGCTTCAGATAGGCCAGCGATGAATAGCCGGTGCCGAAGTCGTCGATGGCCAGCGTGACGCCCATCCGGCCCAGTCGCTCGAGGATCAGGACGGCCTCCTGCGGGTTTTCCATCACCGAGCTTTCGGTGATTTCGAGTTCGAGCAGCTCTGCCGGTAGCCCCGAGGTGGTCAGCGCATTGGCGACGGTTTCGCAGAAGTCCCGGCGTCGCAACTGCCTGGCCGAGACGTTGACAGCCATCCGGATTGGTTTCAGTCCTGCGTTGATCCAGCGCGCCATTTCGTTGCAGGCGGTGGACAATACCCAATCGCCGATTTCGACAATCATGCCGGTTTCCTCGGCCACCGGAATGAAGCGGGCGGGAGAGATCATGCCGTCAGTCGGGTGATGCCAGCGGAGCAGTGCTTCAACACCGGTCGGTCTGACGTCGTGGGCCCGGAACTGCGGCTGGAAGACCAGGCTGAGTTCATTGCGGGCGATGGCATGGCGCAGCTTTCGCTCGATGTTCAGGCGCTCGGCTGCCGTGCGGTTCATGTCCGCGGCAAAGAACTGGTAGTTGTTACGGCCGGCCGCCTTGGCGTGGTACATCGCTGTGTCGGCATTTTTGAGGACGATGTCTCCGTCTGCCCCGTCGTCCGGGAAAATGCTGATGCCAATCGATGGGCTGGTGTGCAGTTCGTGGCCTTCGGCCTCGATGGATGTGGAGAGTGCCGAGATGATCTTGCCGGCGACAATGGCTGCATCGGCCGGGGAGGTGATGCCGGGCAGGATGATGACGAACTCGTCACCGCCCAGGCGGGCCACGAAATCGGTTTCCCTGACCAGGTTCGACAGGCGGCAGGCGACTTCGCGCAGCAGTTCATCACCGACCTGATGGCCCAGGGTGTCGTTGATGACCTTGAAACGGTCGAGGTCGATGAACATGATAGCCACCGTCCAGCCGTGCCGGCGTGCTTCCGGCAATAGCTGGGCAAGGCGCATCAGCAGTGCCAGGCGATTCGGCAGGCCGGTCAAGGCGTCGTGCTGGGCAATGTGCCGCATGCGATCCTCGGCCTGCTTGCGCTCGGTAATATCGGCCAGAATCCAGACGTAATGAGCAGGCAGGCCGCTTTGTGGATCGTCTACGCGATTGATCCGGGCGCCGGCCGGGAAATTGTTGCCATTTTTCTGGGTGACTTCGAGCTCGCCACTCCAGGAGCCGCGCAGCGATATCTGCTCCTGAAAATCTTGCTGCGACAGTCCCTCGTCAAGGTTGATCAGTCCAAATACGGTTTGACCAATCAGCTCAAATGACTCGTAGCCGGTCATCTGGGTGGTGGCCGGATTGATCGACAGGATGCGGTGCGCTTCGTCCGTGAAAATGATGCCGGCCGGTGTATGGCTGTAAACTTTTTGTGCCAGTTGCTCGCGTTCGGCACTGGTGCGCCGCTCGGTGATGTCGGTATATACCGTGACAAATCCCCCGTCGGGCAGCGGAACGCCTCTCACTTCAAGGGTTTTTCCGTTCGGTCGGGTGCGTTCGAAATAGTGTGGGGTCAGATTCCGGGCTCGTTGCATCATGGTGGCAACGAGTGTCTCCGGATCACCGGGGCCATATTCCCCGCGCAGCGCATTGAAACGGAAAAGTGTTTCGATCGAAATGCCGGGTTGCACCAATTCGCTTGGTACCTCCAGTAGCCGCGAAAACTCCGAGTTGAAGAGGACGAGTTTTGCGTCGCTGTCAAACAGGGTGACGGCGCTGGGAATGCTTTCAATAACCGTCTGCAACTGATTGTGCTGCGTCTGGAGCGCTGTCTCAGCGGCTTTTCGCTCCGTGATATCGGTGTAGGTCGTGATGAAGCCGACCAGCTGCTGATCCATGAACAGTGGCTCACCCTGAACGAGGTGAGTGTGTCCGTTCGGTCGGGTCCGTTCGAAGCAGTGCGCTTCGAATTTATTGGCCAGCGCCATGATGCGTTCGACGTGCTGTTCAACGTCTCCCGGTCCGTACTCGCCGCGACCGGCAGGGATGCGGATCAACTCGGAAAAGTGAACACCTTCATAAACTGCCTCGGCCGGCAGGTTCAGAACGTTGATGAAACCCTGGTTCCAGACGCGCAGGCGCAACTGCTCGTCAAAGACGCTGATGCCCTGCGGCATATTGGATACCACCGCTTGCAGATAAGCCAACTGGCGGCCGATGTCGGCCGATGGCAGCGAGAGTGCGTTTGGTGATGTCAATTGAGTAGGTGAATCGAACGAGCAATACTAAATAATAGCTCAGCGTCCCGCGAGAGGCTATCGGTTAGATCGTATTTTTCAAATATGGTGATTATTTGTTATAAATTCCATTTGATTGAGCAGCCGATTGAGGCTGCCTGTTCGCTCGGCCCCTGTCCGGTAAGGGCGATTTTGCGCATCGCTTCAAATAGTTCGCGGCGGGCATCCGCTGGGGCGGGCGCCCGCCCGGAGGCGTCGAGCCGGCCACGATATTGCAGTTCAAGCTGGCTGTTGTAGCCGAAGAAATCCGGAGTGCAAACGGCGCCATAGGCGCGGGCGACGGACTGGTTTTCGTCGTAAAGGTAGGGAAAGGGAAAGGCGAGTTCTTTGGCCCACTGCTGCATCGATTCCGGGGAGTCTTCCGGATAAGCGGTGACGTCATTGCTCATGATCGCGACGCAACCGATGCCGTGGGTGGCGAGTTCGCGGCAGTCGCGGATCAGGCGGTCGATGATGGCCTTGACGTAGGGGCAGTGGTTGCAGATGAACATGACCAGCAAGCCATTGGCGCCACGGCAGCTGGATAGTGTGTGGCGCCGGCCGTCAGTGCCAGGCAGGTCGAAATCGATGGCGGGTTGACCGAAATCGCACACGGGAGGGTTCAAGGCGACCATGTTTCTCCACTCCAAAAGGCATTTCGCCCATAATAGCACCGATGAATTCACCCCGTTTTTACTGCCGAGAAGCCCTCTCTCCGGGGGCGCATGTTGAACTTCCTGAGCCTGTGGCGCGCCATGCGGTGCGGGTATTGCGCCTGCCGCCCGGCGCGCCGATGGTGCTCTTCGACGGACGCGGCGGCGAGTATCCGGCGCATATCGAGCGTATCGAGCGTGATCGGGTATTCGCCGTGCTCGGTGCCTGGTGCGAAACAGAGCGTGAATCGCCGCTGGCGATCACGCTGGTGCAGGCTCTGCAGGCTGGCGACAAGATGGATTTCACCATCCAGAAGGCTGTCGAGCTCGGTGTGCGCGACATCGTACCGGTCGAAAGCCGGCGCAGTGTCATTCGTCTGGCCGGTGATCGGGCGGCCAAGCGGGTGGCCCACTGGCAGGGTGTTGCCGCTTCGGCCTGCGAGCAGTGCGGGCGGAATCAGGTGCCGCTGGTGGCGCCGCTGGAAAAAATTGAAAACTGGCTGGCCAGGCCGGCCAATGGCGTGTTGCGACTGATGCTGGCGCCGGATGCCGAGGAGTCTCTGGCCTCGATTCGGCCGGTCGGTGAGGTACAACTGTTGATCGGGGCCGAAGGGGGGCTTGATCCGCAGGAAGTGATGGCGGCGAAGCAGGCCGGTTTTCAGGCGGTTCGCATGGGGCCGCGTGTTTTGCGCACAGAAACGGCGGGCCTGGCTGCGTTGGCAGCAATGCAGGCGCTGTGGGGCGACTTCAGGGAGGGGTAAAGCATGTTTGAATCAGCAGAGTTGGGCCACAAGGTCGACAAGAAGACCTTCAAGACTGAAGTGCCGAAACTGCGTGCCGAGTTGCTTGACGTGCAGTACGACATGCTGCAAAAGAAGGAATTTCCGGTTGTCATCCTGATCAGCGGCGTTGATGGCAGCGGCAAGGGCGAAACGATCAATCTGCTTTATTCGTGGATGGACCCGCGCCATATTTCCACCCTGGCCTTTTCGGCGCCAAGCGATGAAGAGGTGTCACGTCCCTACATGTGGCGTTACTGGCGTGCCCTGCCGCCCAAGGGCAAGGTCGGCATCTTTGCCGGCTCCTGGTATTCGCAGCCGATTACCGATCGCATCAATGGCGACATGCGCCGTTCCGAACTGGATGAACGTCTCGACGACATCAACCGTTTCGAGGCCATGCTGGTCAATGAAGGGGCGCTGGTCCTGAAGTTCTGGTTCCATTTGTCGAAGGATGGTCAGAAGACGCGCATCAAGGCGCTGGAAAAGGATCCACGTACCGCCTGGCGCGTCACAAAGGAAAGTTATGACCGGCTGAAGACCTACAACCGTTTGCAGCAGGTGGCCGGCCATGTGCTGCGCGTGACCAACACCGCCCATGCGCCGTGGATCATTGTTGAAGGCACCGATGACGAATATCGTTCGCTGACCGTCGGCCGCATCGTGCTTGATGCGATGAAACGCCGCCTGAATCAGGAAGGCCTGCAGCGCGTGCCGGTGGCGCCGCCCATCGTGCATCCGATCGACAAGAAGAATGTGCTCAGCGAACTGGATCTGACCCAGAAACTGACCAAGAAGGATTACGAGTCGGAGCTGGCCAAATATCAGGCCCGGTTGTCGGAGCTGGTGCGTGATCCGCGTTTTGTGGGAAAGCGTTCGCTGGTGCTGGTCTTCGAAGGTTCGGATGCGGCCGGCAAGGGCGGCAGCATCCGGCGAGTCGGGGCATCGATGGACGCCCGGCAGTACCAGATCATCCCGATTGCCGCACCGACCGAAGAAGAGCGGGCGCAGCCCTACCTGTGGCGTTTCTGGCGGCACCTGCCGCGCACCGGGCGGGCGGCGATTTTCGACCGCTCCTGGTATGGCCGCGTGCTGGTCGAGCGGGTCGAAGGTTTCTGCGCCGAGGCCGACTGGTTGCGCGCCTATGCCGAGATCAATGATTTCGAGCACCAGCTGGTCGATTCCGGCGCCATCGTCGTCAAGTTCTGGCTGCAGATCAGTGCCGACGAACAGTTACGTCGCTTCAAGGAGCGCCAGGACACCGAGTTCAAGCGCTTCAAGATCACCGATGAAGACTGGCGCAACCGCGAAAAGTGGGACGATTACGTTACGGCGGTCTGCGACATGGTGGACCGGACCTCGACCGGGCTGGCGCCGTGGACCTTGGTCGAAGCGAACGACAAGAACTTCGCCCGGGTTAAAGTATTGAAAACCCTGTGCGAGCGCCTCGAAACGGCGTTGAAGGACGACGACGGAAAATATACGGAAAAATGAGCGATACCCCTTACGACGAGCATTTCGTCTCCTGGTTTCGGGCGGTCACGCCCTACATCAATGCCTTTCGCGGGCGGACCTTCGTCATCGCCTTCGGCGGCAAGGCGGTGGCCAGCGAGTTCGCCAAGACGCTGGCCTACGACGTGAACCTGCTGGTCAGCCTCGGCATCCGGCTGGTGCTGGTGCATGGGGCGCGACCGCAGATCGAGGAAGAGCTGCGCGAGAAGAATCTCGAATCGGTCTATCACCGCGGCTATCGGGTGACTGATGCGGCGGCGCTCGATTGCGTGCTCGACGCCGTGGGCAGCGTCTATCTCGAGATTGAGGCCATGCTGTCGCAGGGCTTGCCCAACACGCCGATGGCCAACAGCCGCATCCGGGTGATCGGCGGTAATTTCATCACCGGCCAGCCGATCGGCGTGCTTGACGGCATCGACATGCATTACGCCGGCAAGGTGCGCAAGGTGGACGCCGAAGGCATCAATGCCCAGCTTGGCCTGGGCAATATCGTGCTGCTGAACTGCGAAGGCCCGTCGCCGACTGGCGAAATCTTCAACCTGCAGATGGAAGAAGCAGCCGAGGCCGTGGCAACGGCAATCAAGGCCGACAAGCTGGTTTACCTGACCGACAGCACCGGCGTTACCGACAAGAACGGCGAGATGCTGGATGCGATGACGGCCGACGAAGCATCGCAACTGCTGCGCGATGCCGACTGGCTGACGACCGACATCAAGCGTTACCTGCCCTGCGCCGTGCGGGCCAGCCGGACCGGCGTCGGCCGCGTGCATCTGATCGGTTTCGAGCAGGATGGTGCGCTGTTGCGCGAGCTATTCACCCATGACGGCGTCGGGACGGTGGTTACCCGCGAATCGCTGGAAAACATCCGCGAAGCCAAGCCGGACGACATCGCCGCGCTGATCGCCCTGATCGAGCCGATGGAGCAGGAAGGCGTCCTGGTGCACCGGCCGCGCGAACTGCTCGAACGCGAAATCGACCGCTTCTCCATCATGCTGCACGATGGCATCATCGTCGGCTGCGCGGCGCTCTACATGCATTCCGAGGACGAGGCCGAACTGGCTTGTCTGGCTGTCAGCACGGAGCACCGCGAGTGGGGTTACGGCGAACAACTGATGATCCGCATCGAGCAGCGGGCCCGCAAGGCCGGCATCAAACGGTTGTTCGTGCTGACCACGCGCACCGAGCACTGGTTTGTCGAGCGCGGCTTCAAGCTCGGCTCAGTGGATGACCTGCCGGCCAACAAGCGGGACATGTACAACTATCAACGGCGCTCCAAGGTGCTGTTCAAAACCTTATAATTTCCCCAAACCTAATTTCACGGAGTTTTAAATGGCACGTACCGTCAATTGCATCAAGCTCGGCCGCGAGGCTGAAGGCCTCGACCACCCGCCCTATCCGGGCCCGCTGGGTCAGCGCATCTTTGAACAAGTTTCCAAGGAAGCCTGGCAGCAGTGGATCAAGATGCAGACCATGCTCATCAACGAAAATCGTCTGAATCTGGTCGATGCCAAGCATCGCAAATACCTGGCTGAACAGGTCGAGAAGCATTTCTTCGGCGAAGGTGCAGATCAGATCCAGGGCTACGTTCCGCCGGCCGCCTGATCTTTTTCGGCCCATGAAAAACCCCGCTGCGGCGGGGTTTTGTTATTTCAGGCGTCGAATTTGGCAAGCCAGCCAATAACGCTTTGCTTGATTTCCTGAGCCTCTCCCGATCCATCGCAAACGACGGTGTGCCGGCCTTGGTCAGGCCTGGCCAATATGCCAGTCATCCCTCTGTAACATCGGCCGGCTAGTGTGCCGGCCAAAGGTTCGTGACGGCGGGATTAAATTGCAACTACTGATGCGCAGGGCTGGCGGGGCATTGTCGCTACTATTGGTGGTGCTGCAGCTCGGCGCCTGTTCGCCACGCCAGATGATCGTTGGTAGCCTGGCCGACGAGTTGGCCACTCAGGGGCAAGGCAGCGAGACTGATCTCGAATTGCTGCGCGATGCCGCGCCCTTCCATCTGAAACTCTCGGAATCCATCCTGCGGCAGGATCCGGGGCATCTGGCGCTGACGGAGTCGGTGGCTGCCGGTTTTACCCAGTACGCCTACGCCTTTGTTGCCTTCGAGGCAGAGCAGATCGAGGCGAAGGATGCCAAAGCGGCCGAGCGCCTGCGCCAGCGCGCCGCCAGACTTTACGAACGGGCCCATCGCCATGCCATGCGCGGGCTGGAAATGGCCACCCCGGGCTTTGCCAAGGCCTTGGCCGGTGCGCAGGCAAAGGACTGGCCAGCAATCCGGCCGGAGCAGGTGGGGCTTGCCTACTGGGCTGCCGCTTCCTGGGGCGGCTGGATTTCGCTCTCCAAGGATGCTCCCGATGTCGTCGCCGATCTGCCGCTCGCCGTGCGTCTGGCGCAGCGCGCCTGGGCGGTCGATCCGGATTGGGGGCAAGGGACGCTGACCGGCCTGCTCGGCACTTTCGAGGCGGCGCGACCGGGCGGCAGTCAGAAGGAGGCGCTGGCCTATTTCGATCAGTCCATTGCGCAATCAGGCGGCAAGAGCGCCGGGGCGCTGCTCGCCAAGGCCGAGGCTTACGCCCAACCGGCCGGCGATCGCGAACAGTTTGAAAGCCTGCTCAGGCAGGCGCTGGCCATCAGGGATGAGGCCGGCAGCCCGCAGGCCCTGCAAAACGAAGTGATGCGCCGGCGGGCGCGCTGGCTGCTGGACAAGAGCGACGACCTGTTCTGAGGCGTCAATAAAAAAACCGGAGAAAACGATGAAGATACTGGGCAAACTGGCCATGCTGCTCCTTGGCGGAGTGCTGGCAATGAACGTGCTGGCGGCCGACAAGCAACTGCGCATCGGCACGCTGGCACCAAAAAACTCGCTCTACCACCGTCAATTGATGGAACTGGGCGAAGCCTGGCGCACCGCGCAGGGCGGCAGCGCCAAGTATCTCGTTTATCCGGATGGCAGCCAGGGCGGCGAAACCGACATGGTTCGCCGCATGCGCATCGGCCAGTTGCAGGGCGGCCTGCTCTCGGTGGTTGGCTTGCGCGAGATCGAGCCGTCGATCGCCGCGCTGCAGAACATGCCTTTGATGTTCAAGAACTGGGAAGAGGTCGACTACGTTCGCGAAAAGATGCGGCCGGGCATGGAAAAGAAGTTCCTCGACAAGGGCTTCGTCGTGCTCGCCTGGGGTGATGCCGGCTGGGTACGCTTCTTCTCGAAGGAAGCCGCCGTGCGTCCGGACGACTTCAAGAAAATGAAGTTCTTCGCCTGGGGCAGCGAGATCGAGCAGCAGGAGATCATGAAGAGCCTCGGCTACACGCCGGTGCCGCTGGAAACTGGCGACATCCTGCCGGCCATCCAGACCGGCATGATCAACGCCGTGCCATCGACGCCGTATTTTGCGCTGGCGACGCAGATCTACACCACCGCCAGCAACATGCTCGATCTCAACTGGGCACCTATCGTCGGTGCGCTGGTCATCACCAAGAAGGCCTGGGATGAACTGACGCCGGAAGGCCAGGTTGCCGTGCGCGAAGCTGGTGCCAAGGCCGGCGTGCAACTGCGCGCCAAGGCCCGACAGGAAGTTGATGAAGCGGTCGAGGCGATGAAGAAGCGCGGCCTGACGGTCAACAAGCCGAACGCCGAGCAGGCGAAGGAATGGAATGATCTGGCCGACAAGCTCTACCCGCGCATTCGCGGCAAGATGGTGCCGGCCGACACCTTTGACGAGGTGGTCGGCCACCTGAAGGCCTATCGCGCCGGCAAAAAGTAGGCGATGGCTGCGCTGCGCCGGCTGGGCGCCTCACTTGGGCAGTTCGATGCGCTGATCGCCGGCGGGGCGCTGGCCCTGATGCTGCTGATTCCGCTGCTCGAAATCGGGCTGCGTCCGTTGTTCGGCCGGGGCATCGAGAATGCCCCGGTACTGGTCCAGCATCTCGGGCTGGTGCTGGCAATGTTTGGCGCGCTGGTCGCCGAGCGCGGCCAGCATCTGAGTTCGCTCGGCGCCGGTTTTGCCGCCGCTGGCAACCCGCTGGTCCGCACCACAGCCCAAGTCTTCGCCCAAGCCAGTGCCGCCGTGCTGTGCGGCATGTTGACCCAGACCAGCTGGACCTTCGTGGCCAGCGAGATGGAAGCACCCCGCGACATCGCCTACGGCATCGCCGGCTGGATGGTCGAGATCGCCATGCCCATCGGCTTTGCGGTGCTTGGCTGCAAGCTCGCCGGGCGCATCACGGAGCATCTGCCTGGCCGGATTGTCCTCGGCCTGCTGTTGCCGCTAGGCGGCTTCCTGTTCGCCAGCTATTTCGACGGCAGCACGCTGCCGTTCTGGCCTTTTGCCATCTGGTTGATCGCTGTGCTGCTCTGCGGTGCGCCGATCTTCGCCGTGCTTGGCGGTCTGGCGCTGGCCCTGTTCTGGAGTGAAGGGCAGCCGCTGGCCTCGGTGCCGCTCAGTCATTACCAGATCACCGTCAATCCCTCGTTACCCGCCCTGCCGCTATTCACGCTGGCCGGCTTGCTCTTTGCCCGCACCGGTGCGGCGGCGCGGCTGGGTACTTTATTCACCGCCCTGTTTGGCAATGGGGTCAGCGGCACGGCCATTGCGGCCGCGGTGCTCTGTTCCTTCTTCACCGCCTTCACGGGCGGTAGCGGCGTGACCATCCTGGCCCTCGGCGGTCTGTTGCTGCCGCTGCTGACCAAGGCCGGCTTTCCGGAGCAGCGCGGCATCAGCCTGGTGACCAGTGCCAGCGCCCTGGGCGTGCTGCTGGCGCCGTCGGTGCCGTTGATCATGTACGCCATCATCGCCCGCGTGCCGATCAATACCATGTTCCTGGCTGGCGTGCTGCCGGCGGTGGTGATGGTTGGCTTTTTGCTGCTGGTCGGTGGCTATCTGCGCCGTGGGGCAACTGCTGCGGCCATTGCTTCGGAGCCGCACAACTTCAGCGCTGTTCGCCCGGCCCTGTGGGCGGCCAAGTGGGAGCTGCTAGCACCGGTGGTCGCCATCGGTTCGCTGGTCAGCGGCATCGCCACCCCGACTGAAAGTGCCGCGCTGACGGCGGCCTACGCCTTGTTGACGCAGGCGCTGGCGCATCGCGAGCTGGACTGGCCGCACATTCGCCGAGCCCTGGCCGATTGCGCCGAAGTGATCGGCGGCATCATGGTCATCCTCGGCATGGCGCTGGGCCTGACCAACTATCTCGTCGATGCCGGCATTCCCGATGCAGCCATCGACTGGGTGCAGTCGGTGTTGCCCAACAAGTTCGCCTTCCTGATCGCCCTCAACCTCTTCCTGCTGCTGGCCGGTGCCCTGATGGAAATCTACGCTGCCATCGTCGTGCTGGTGCCGCTGCTGCTGCCGGTGGCGATCAGCTACGGCATCGATCCGGTGCACTTCGGCGTGATCTTCCTGGCCAATATCGAAATGGGCTTCCTCTGCCCGCCGGCCGGGATGAACATCTATTTCGCCTCAGCGATGTTCGGCAAGTCGATCCGCTATGTGGCTGTCTCGGTGTTACCCGCCGTGCTGGCCATGCTGCTCGGCGCCCTGACGATTTCGGCGCTGCCTTTTCTGGCCACCTGGCTGCCAGGATTGTTCGGGTTGGGGGCTGGTTAGCGGTTCTCGACCGGTGCCGCCAGCGGCGGCGGGGTGTGGGCGCCGAGGCGCGCGTTGTCGAGGCGGCGCGTTTCTTCTTCGGGGATGATTTCCAGCACATTGACTACCTTGCGCACGCCGTCGGTGGTCCGGGCGATGGCGACGGCGACTTTTGCCTCGCGTTCATTGACCAGGCCCATCAGGAACAGCGTGCCATTTTCGGTCAGTGGCTTGATGTGATTGGCCGACAACTGGTTCGAGTCGATCAGGCGGGCCTTGAACTTGGAAGAAACGAAGGCGTCGTTGCTGCGCGATGAAAAGGACGCTTGTGGGGCGACGACCAGTTCGTTATGAACCTGGCGAATGCCCTCGATTTTTTCAGCCATTGCGCCAATGGCTTGCCGGGCCTCGTCGCTCGGCACTTCGCCGGTCACCAGCAGGTTCCGGTTGAAGGCCGTGAAATTGACGTGGGAGCGATCCCGGTACTCGGCCGGAAGGCGGTTGCTGCCTTTCCACTCCGAGGTTTCGTCATCGGCCTGGGTGCCGGTCGAACGGCGGTCATGGACGCTGATCATGGTGGCGGCGGTGCCGGTGACGAGCAGGGCTGGCACGCAGGCATTGAGGGCCGGCAACATCCCTAGAATCAGCAGCGCGGCTCGAAATGAGTGAGGTGTTTGCATGTTCGGCCTTTGTCGCAGGGTCGGTTATTCGTTGCCGCCAGATCTCCGACGGGGCTGCATGCAGTGTTCAGGCGACTCGGTTCAATAGCCAGGCGATCAGCATGCCGCAGGGTAGGGCGACCATGGCGACGATGGCGCTGGTTTTCTTGATGCCCCGGGCTTGTTCTTCGATGAATTGCTCCATGCCGTCGAACAGTTCAGGGAATGTGGCGATGTCGTTGCGATCCGGTTTTTGCATATGAAACTCCGTGGGCTGTTCCTGTGAGGCTCAGACGTCACTATCGCCAGTCATTGTTGCAGGGGCGTTAAAGTTTTTCGCAGGCACTCATCCTGCGCCAGGCAGCAGAAATTGAAGGGGCGGTTTTCAAAAGCGGCGCAGCAACAGGTGTCGGCCATCGAGACTGCTGTTGCGGATTTCGACGAAGCCGAAATCGCGAAAGCGTCGTGTCTTGGTGGCTGAGACCAGCACCCGGCCGGACTTGAAGGTTTTCTCGAGCCACTCGAGGCGAGCCTTGATCAGCGCCCGGCCAATGCCCTTGCCGCGTCGCTCGGGAGCCACGGCGGACAGGTAGAGGATGTGCGTCTTCGAGGCCCAGTCGGCGGCCTTGACGCCGCCAACGGCGAGGACTTCGCCGGCCTCCATGGCGATGAAGAACTGTCGGTAGAAAACCGGGTCGGTGGTGGTCAGTTCCTGGGTGACCCGCTTGGCGCCATAGCGCTCAGGGTCGCCAAAGGCGTTGACGATCAGCGTGACGCTCGCGTCGACCAGAAGGGGACTGCTGGTGTCCAGCGTATCGATGCGGATTTTTGCCATCGTGGCTCAAGTGACCAGCGCAAGGGCTCGGCGCAGCCGATCAGCACCCTCGGCCGCACGCTGTGCTTCCTGACGGTTGATTTCGGTTTGTTGCCGACCGAAAGAGTCGCGTTCGCCCCGACTGCGGAATGCTGCTTCGATGCTGCGCACGCAGCGCCAGCGATAGCCTTGCCGGGTAGGGAACAGGCGCATCTGGTCCTTCGGGTGATGCACACGGCAGCAGTAGCAGAACAGTGTTTCCGTCATGACAACCTCGCAGAATAATTCGGCTCTGTTGGCAGGATGCGGCTGCTTTGTTACCGCAGCGTGACTGAAGAAAATATTGGTGATCTTGGCAACCTAAACCTCGAAACGATGCGGGAATTGAGATGTGGGTGGCGCTTTTCACCGTCATGGTGCTGCAATCTTTGCCTCCTAAACTGACCATCCCGTTCCCTGGATGTTTGCCAATGATTGTCATGATTGACGAGGAAGTCGTGGAGTTGCAGCGAATCATGGCCGAGGGGCTTCTGTTCCCGGTTTTTCAGCCGATTGTCGATTTTCGGGTACGGGCCATTCTCGGGTACGAGTCGTTGATGCGCGGTCCTGTGGACAGTGCCTTGCACTGGCCGGATCAGCTCTTTGGCGCCGCTGCCCGTCATGGGTTGTCACAGGATCTGGAGCATGCCTGCCGGGACGCCAGTTTGCGGGCCTTTGCGGCTCAAAGGCTGGCCGGACGTCTATTCCTCAACGTCACCCCGGGCTGCCTGCTCGATCCGCGTTTGATGAACGGCCACACGCGTGCCTTGCTCAATGAGCTAGGAATTGCCCCGAACCGTATTGTTCTCGAATTGACCGAAAATCAGCAGATCACCGACATGCCGGGCATCCTCGAGGCCTTGCACCATTATCGCGGGCGAGGCTTCCAGATTGCCATCGATGACCTTGGCGAGGGCTTCGCCAACCTGCGCATGTGGTCCGATCTGCGGCCGGAATTTGTCAAGATCGACAAGCATTTCGTCGACGGCATTGCTGACGACAGGATCAAGTTCCACTTCGTTCGTGCGATGCAGGATCTGGCAGAGATCTGCAATGCCTCACTGGTCGCCGAAGGCATCGAGCGTTCCGAGGATTTCATCTGCATCCGCGACATGGGGATCGCCTGCGGCCAAGGTTATTTCATCGCCCGGCCGGAGAGCCATCCCTTGCGCCAGTTATCCGGTCCGGTGATGTCGGCGCTTGACCAGCAGTCGCTCTCCTTGTCACCGATGACCGGCGGCCCCGGCAAGTTGCCGACGGCACGAACCCTGCTCAAACCGATTGAGGCGGTGCCGATGAATGCGAGCAATGCGACGGTCATAGCCCGCTTCGAGGCTGATCCTGACCTTGATGTCCTGCCTGTCGTGCAAGGGACGCAACCGGTCGGAATGATCAACCGGCACAGCATGATCGACCGCTTCGCCCGGCCTTTTCGCAAGGAGTTGTTCGGGCGCAAGAGCTGCGAGCTGTTCATGGATCAGGCGCCGCTTATCGTCGATCAGCATGCCACCATCCAGGAGCTGGCGATGATGCTGTCGATGGCCCCCAAGCATTATCTGTTCGATGGATTCATCGTCACCGGCGAAGGAAAATACCTTGGTGTCGGGAGTAGTCACGACCTGATGGCAACCATTACCGAGATGCAACTCAGCGCCGCCCGCTACGCCAATCCGCTGACCCAGCTGCCCGGCAATGTGCCGATCAATGAACATGTCGACCGCATGCTGTCGGCGGCCAACCCGTTTGTGGCGGCCTATATCGACATAGACGACTTCAAGCCATTCAACGACACCTTCGGCTATCGACGCGGCGACGACGTGATCCAGACCCTTGCCCGTCTGTTGTGTGAGGCCGCCGACGAGCGGATGGATTTTGTCGGCCATATCGGTGGTGACGACTTTTTCGTGATATTCCGTAGTGCCGACTGGGAAATGCGCTGTTGGCAAGTGATCAGCAGCTTTGCCGAGGCGATGGGCAACATGCTGGGCATCGACGAGCGGCTGCGGGGTGGTTACATGGCGGAAAATCGGCGAGGTGAGCTAAGTTTTCAGCCCTTGCCGACACTCTCCATCGGCGCCGTCCGGATTGCTGCGGGTGAGTGCGAATCACACCGCGAAGTAGCGGCCGCCGCATCGATCGCCAAGAAGCAGGCCAAGAAAAAAGCCAAGCAGGCGGCTAACGAACCATTGGGCGGTAGTCTGTTCATCGAACGTCGCCGATTGGGGGCGGGTGATGCTGTCGCGTCAGTGGGGCGGACTTTGAACTGAATTGGCTTGCCTGTTGCCCTGATTTCCGAGAACGACTGGGTGGTGCGAATTTCTGCTTCTGGGCCGGCCAGTTCGATCGGTCAGCGATTCATTGACAGCCATTTCAGCAAGGTCTCGTACAGCCTGTCGGGATCGACCGGCTTGCCGATATGGTCGTTCATGCCGGCCTCAAGACAGAACTGACGATCTGCATCGAAGGCATTGGCTGTCATGGCGACAATAGGCGTCTTTTCGTAGCCCGGAAGCTGACGCACCGCTTGCGTTGCTTCAATGCCGTTAAGGTTCGGCATCTGCATGTCCATCAGGATCAGGTCATAGCGATTTTGTCTGGCCATTGCCAGCGCCTGCACGCCGTCTTCAGCCAGATCGACATCAAGTCCGGCGACCTCCAGCAAGCAACGGGAGACTTCCTGATTCACCGGCTCATCTTCAGCGACCAGAATGCGGGCTCCGGAAAATTTGGTGCGTAGTTGTGCTTCGGCTTGTTCCGTTGCAGGCGCTGGATCTGTCGACTGGACATCACCCGACTTGCCGAGTCGGGCGGTGAACCAGAAAGTGCTTCCTTTGCCCACTTCGCTCACAACACCTACGTCGCCACCCATCAAGCGCGCCAGGCTCTTGGTAATGGCAAGCCCCAGGCCACTGCCTCCGTACTTGCGGGTCATTGACCCATCAGCCTGCTCGAAGGCCATGAAGAGGCGCTTTTGATCTTCAGCCGAAATGCCGATGCCGCTGTCCTCTACTTCAAAACGCAACATCACGCCGTCCGGTGTGTTTTGAAGCAAGCGCACACGTATGCTGACCCGGCCCTGCTCCGTGAACTTGATTGCGTTACCGGCAAAGTTGAGCAAGATCTGGCTGAGTCGTACAGGGTCGCCCTGTAATGAAAGACCGGCAAGGTCATTTGGCAGGTCAACGGCCAGCTCAATTCCCTTGTCGATTGCACTCTGTTCGATGATGGCCAATACGCTTTCGATTACGGTCCCGAGTCCAAAACGTTTGCTTTCCAGTGTCAGCCGCTCGGCTTCAATCCTCGAAAGATCCAGGACGTCGTTGATCAGGACGAGCAGGTGCTGTGCGGCACGATCCACCTTGACCAGTTGATCCCGCTGCTTGGGATCGGTGGCCTTGTTGAGTGCCAGGCAGGTCATTCCAATGATGGCGTTCATCGGTGTCCGCAACTCGTGACTCATGTTGGCGAGGAAGGTGTTCTTGGCCCGATTCGCTGCTTCGGCCATGTCCTTGGCCAGGGAGAGGTCCGCAGTGCGGGCAAAGACCTGCTCCTCCAGATGCTCGCGATGGCGCTTCAATTCTGCCTCGGTTCGCAGGCGATCGGTCACGTCACGATCAACACCCTGAAATCCGACGACTATGCCATTGTCATCGAAGATCGGCGAGGCATTCGATTCGAGCCCAATATAGCTGCCCCCTTTGGTGCGCCATCGAATCAGAAGATCACACCAGCCACACTTATTCTTCGTCGCTGCTGAAATTGTGTCGAGCTGCCTGGCCATGTCGTCGGGGTGAACGAGACTTAGGGGATCCGTCTGGAAAAACTCATCCCGACTCAAGCCAAGCATTCTCAGGCCGCGATCATTCGTATAGGTAAGCTTTACCTTTCCGGTTGTGCTGATTGCCCATATCCAGTCCGCGGAGTTCTCAGCCAGGCTGCGATAACGCATCTCGCTTTCATGCAGCAGGCGGTCTGCCTGGCGATGCTGCAGCATATTGAAGATACGGTCGGCCAGGTAGCTGCCAAACAGGCGAATGAACTTGTTGTCCAGGTCGTTGAACGGCTCATTCCTTGCCGCAACGCTGAGTAGTGCAATACACCGCTCAGCGCGAATAAAGGGGAGTACCAGTATCTCGGTAATGCCTCGCCCTGCGAGATGTTCGGGTGGGTTTCCGGCGTCGGAAGGGAGTCTCGCATTGAGTATGGTTGGGCGCTGCAACGCCCAGTGGTACTCGTCCCAAGCCGACAAGGCGGGCGCCTCGGCCAGTATTGCTTCGCCACGCGCGCCATCGACAAGAAGATAACCGGCAGCATCCACGACAACCAGTCGCCAGGCTGCAACATTGGCAAAGTATTTCCAGCGTGTTGCGACGCGTCGTGCGAGCTGGGCCAAGTCATCGACAGCCTGGATGTCCTCCAGTAGCTGAACCAGCGCCTCATACCTGACCAGTTGATGAGTTGCAGGGAAGTTCCAGTGTTGTGAAATGGTCATGAAGCGCGGTCTTGGCGACCTCAATCAGAGTATGGCGCGATACTCAGGGTCAAGGTCCAGTTTCAGTGTGCTGGTGTAGACATTGAACATGGTAGCGAGATCGATCACGGCAATGATTTCGCAAATTTCTTCCTTGCTGAAGCCGTCATCCATCAAGATTTCGAAATCTTCATCGGTGACACCATTGGCGTCGGTGACAACTTTCGACGCGAAATCAACCACCGTTCGATAGTAGGCAGGCAGATTGGTGGCTGCGTCGGATCCGAAGAAACCCTTGAGATCATCGAAGGCCAGCGTCTTGTCCAGACCCAGTACGGCCTGGGCGTGGCAGGCTGTGCAATAGCGTGCCCCGTTCTTGGCGGACACCACGAAAACGATCATTTCCTTGAGGGGTAGTGGCAGTGAGCCGCCGAACAAGGTGCCCTTGGCGCGCTCCCAATAGGAACGAGCCAGCGCGGCACTGTGTCCGAGGCTGCGCAGCCAGAGGGGTACTGAGGTCGCGCCGGTGGTCCGCATGAAGTCATCGTAAACGGCACGCGTTTCGGCAGAAGCATCGGTGTATTCAGTCAATATGTAACGTTGCATCTTTATCCTTCCCTTTGCCATTGCAGATCGTTGCCAAGCCCTCGGACTCTTAAATATTACACCCCTCTCCAACGATCCCGCACTTCAGGATGCTCAGGGCACAAGGCAATCGCTCACACGTCCCATGGCGGTGGAAAGATTTATTCTCTTGAATGCGTTTCGAGGGACGAATCGGGAGACGAAGGTCTTCAAACAGCAAGACTTTGACGGTGGCGGATGCTGCACTCGGGGCGCTGGATTTGGTGCAGGGGGACAAATCAGACACTGCATCGCCTTGGCACACCCAACCATCGTATTGGCGAAAAATAAGGCCGCGAACCCAGTGGAAGTTCGATTGGGTTGCACGGTCTCGTTACCGATTGCTGTATTTCAAAACCCGGTAGCGGCAAAAAACTTTGCGCTCAGGCGGGGTGAGTCTACGGACTTGCCAGTCGAGGGGCTACAGCCCAACCACCCGACTGGCCGGGAATTTGGCTGCGAAGCGGCTGCCTGTTCCTGCGGTGCTCTTGATGTCGAGTTGGGCCTGGTGGCGGTTCAGCGAGTGCTTGACGATGGCCAGACCCAGGCCGGTGCCGCCGGCATCGCGGGAACGACCGCGGTCGACCCGGTAGAAGCGTTCGGTCAGGCGGGGGATGTGCTTGGCGTCGATGCCGATGCCCGTATCCTGCACGGCGAATTCAGCGCCTTGCGGGGTGGCGTGCCAGATGATGCGAATGGTGCCGCCGGTCGGCGTATAGCGCACCGCATTGGCGACAAGATTGCCGAAGGCACTGATCAGTTCGGGTTCGGAACCGCGCAGGTCACCCTGGCCGTCGCTTTCGACGACGATGGTGTGGCGACCGGCCGATAGCGCTTCGGCATCCCGGCGCAGCTTGTCGATCACGTTGACCATGTCGACCGGGTCGTTGTCCGGCGGCGGGGCGGACTCGATCGAGGAAAGTGTCAGCAGGTCCTGGACGATGGATTGCATACGCTTTGACTGCTCGGTCATCATCTCGATGTAGCGGTTTCTTTCCTCGCGCTCGACGTCGAATTCCTGGAGTGTTTCAAGGAAGCCGGCGAGCACGGTAAGCGGTGTGCGCAGTTCGTGCGAAACGTTGGCGACGAAGTCGCGGCGCATGCGGTCGAGGCGGTCGGTCTGGGTGACATCCTTGATCTGCATAAGCCGCCGGTTGCCGGCGTAGGGGATGACGTGCACCGAGAAAACGCGGTCTTCGCGGCGGTCGGTGCGCATGGTCAGCGGGCGGGAGAAATCGCCCTCGTTAAGGTAAGCGACGAACTCCGGCTGGCGGACGATGTTGGCGACCGGTTGCCCGCGGTCGGTGCGAATGACCAGCCCAAGCTGCATCTCGGCGGTGGTGTTGCAGAAGATGATCTGGTTGTGCTCATCGAGCAGGACGACACCATCGGTCAGGGCCTGGCCGGCGGCGATCAGCATGGCGATTTCGTGATCGCGTTGGGCGATCTGTTCGCGCAGATCTTTTTCGTGGCGATAGAGGCGGCCAAAAATTCCGTCCCAGGCGCCTTCGCCTTCCAGGCTGGCATCGACGACCGGGTTGTGCGACCAGCGGTCGAGGCGGGCGAAGTTGCGGAAGTGAAAGGCCATCTGCAGGGCCAGACCCAAGCAGAAAGCCGTCCAGCCTGCCCAGTGGGCAACAAAATAGCCGACGGGCAGCGCAATGACTGTCGATAGCAGCGCCAGCAGCAGCGCCCGAATCAGTTGCGATGACACGTCGCTCAGGCTCCCCGGAAGCGGTAGCCTGTGCCGCGCACGGTTTCGACCCGTTCATGGTTGCCCGAGGCTTCAAGGGCGGCACGCAGGCGGCGAATGTGCACATCGACCGTGCGTTCCTCGATGAAGACATGGTCGCCCCACACTTCGTCGAGCAACTGGGCGCGGGTATAGACGCGCTCGGCATGGGTCATGAAGAAGAAGAGCAGGCGGAACTCGGTCGGCCCCAGTTCGATCGGCTGACCGCTGGCCAGCACGCGATGGGTCGCCGGGTTGAGTGCCAGCGTGCCGATTTCGACCGCTTCGCCAGCCAGATGCGGCGCCCGACGGCGCAATACGGCGCGGACGCGGGCGACCATTTCCTTGGGCGAGAAAGGCTTGGTGATGTAATCGTCAGCGCCAGCTTCGAGGCCCTGGACCTTGTCTTCTTCATGGACGCGGGCGGTCAGCATGATGATCGGCAATTCGCGGGTCCGCTCATCGGCCCGGATCTTCTTGGCCAAGGCAACGCCGGATTGACCAGGCAGCATCCAGTCGAGAATCACCAGGTCGGGCAGCGCAGCGCGGATGGCCGATTCGGCCTCCTCGGCGCTACCGGCACGAACGACGAGAAAGCCGGCATGCTTGAGGTTGATCGTGACGAGTTCCTGGATCGCCGGCTCGTCTTCGACCACCAGAATGGTCGGTGTCACTGCGCCTTCTCCTTGGTGTGCCGGATGTCGCGGCCTTCGACGACATAGACGACCTGCTCGGAGATGTTCTTGGCGTGGTCGCCAATGCGCTCGATGGCGCGGGCGATCCAGATGATGTCGATGGAGGTGGTGATGGTCCGTGGGTCTTCCATCATGTGCGTGATCAACTGGCGGATGATCGACTTGAACTCGGCATCGACGTCGCTATCGGCGCGGATTACATCGGCGGCTTGTGGCGTGTCGAGGCGTGCAAAGGCGTCGAGTGCCTGACGGACCATGGTCAGCGCCGCTTCGGCCAGATGGCGGACGCCAACACCGTATTGGCCTGGCAGATGGCCGTTTTCATAGATGCGGCGAACACCCTTGGCAATCTTCTTGGCTTCGTCACCAGCGCGCTCCAGATCGGTCACGATCTTGCTGATGCCGAGGATCAGTCGCAGGTCGGAGGCGGTCGGCTGACGCTTGGCGATGATGTGGGCGCAGTCGTCGTCGATGGCCTTTTCAAGTTCATTCACCTTGCGGTCGGTCTCGACGATGGTCTTGACGCTGGCCACTTCGCCGGTGGAGTAGGCTTCGATGGCTGCGGAAACCTGGGTTTCGACCAGGCCGCCCATTTGCAGTACATGGGTGCGCAAACGGCTGAGTTCTTCGTCGAACTGGCTGGAAAGGTGTTGGCTTTCGTTCATGTCGATCCCCTTCTTAGCCCATGCGGCCGGTAATGTAGTCTTCAGTGCGCTTGTCCTGTGGCTTGATGAAGATCTCGTCGGTCTTGCCGAACTCGATCAGCTCGCCCAGATACATGTAGGCCGTGTAGTCCGAAACGCGGGCAGCCTGTTGCATGTTGTGGGTAACAATCAGGATGGTGACGCGCTTCTTGAGTTCGTGCACCAGCTCTTCGATGGCGCCGGTGGCGATCGGGTCAAGCGCCGAGGTCGGCTCGTCGAAGAGCAGGAGTTCCGGGTCGGTGGCCAGGGCGCGGGCAATGCACAGACGCTGCTGCTGACCGCCGGAAAGGTTCGGGGCCATGTCCTGCAGGCGGTCCTTTACTTCGTCCCAGATCGCGGCGCCCTTGAGGGCGTGCTCGACCTTGTCGTCGAGGGCGCGCTTGTTGTTCTCGCCACGAACGCGCAGGCCGTAGGCGACGTTTTCGTAGATGGTCTTCGGGAAGGGGTTCGGTTTCTGGAACACCATGCCGACGCGCATGCGAACTTCGATCGGATCGACTTCCGGCGACAGCAGGTTGGTGTTGTCCGGGAAGAAACGGATCTCGCCTTCGTAGCGATTGCCCGGGTAGAGATCGTGCATGCGGTTGAAGCTGCGCAGGTAGGTCGATTTGCCGCAACCGGAAGGGCCGATCAGGGCGGTGACCTTCTTGTCGTAGATCGGCATGTTGATGCCCTTGAGCGCCTTGGCTTCACCATAATAAAAATTGAGGTTGCGGGCTTCGGCCTTGAGGGTAGGGTTGTCGTGAATCTGCATTTGCGACTCCATTTCGAGTTTCGTTGTGGGCAATTAATTCGCGTTGACCGCGGCAATTACCACTTGATGTTCTTGCGCATTTTGTAGCGTAGATAAATCGCTATGGCATTCATGCTGAGCACCATGGCCATCAGGACGAAGCCGGCGGCGGCGGCATTCACTTCGAAGGCCGGGTCCGGGCGCGAAGTCCAGTTGAAGATCTGGATCGGCATCACGGTGAAGGGCGACATCACCCAGTCGAACAGGCCGGCCGTTACACCTGGGCTGACTTCGGTGAAGGGCACCGGTGGCAGGAAGGCGATGAAGGTCAGGGCGCCGATGGTGATGATCGGTGCTGTTTCACCGATGGCGCGTGCCAGGCCGATGATCACGCCAGTCAGGATGCCGGGCATGGCGTAGGGGATGATGTGGTAGCGGCAGGTCTGCCAGCGCGTCGCACCGACCGCCATCGAGCCTTCGCGGATCATCGCCGGAATGGCGCGGATCGCTTCGCGAGTGGAAACGATGATGATCGGCAGGATGAGCAGCGCCAGCGTCAGACCGGCCGACAGGATGCTCTGGCCGAAGCCGAACTGGTAGACGAAGATGCCGAGGGCGAGCAGGCCATAAACGATTGATGGCACCGCTGCCAGATTGGTGATGTTGATCTCGATAATCTCGGTGATCCAGTTGCGCTTGGCATATTCCTCGAGATAGACGCCAGCTGCGACGCCGATCGGCACGGCAGCCAGGGCGGTGACCAGCATGACCAGTAGTGAGCCGACCCAGGCGGACAGGATGCCGGCCTGCGTGGCGCGCCGCGAGGCGAAGTTGAGGAAGAAATCAACGGTGAAACGCTCCGAGCCTTTGGCCACCATGTCGGAAACCAGCAGCACGATTACGAGCAGCGCGACAGCCAGACAGAAGATGCCGAGCACCTTGAAAATGGTGTCCTTGAGCTTGCCCTTGGCGATCAGGGCGCGGATTTGTTCCGTTGTGAGAATGCTCGATGACATCAGTAGTTCTCCCGATATCGGCGGCGCAGCCACTGGCCGAGGATATTGAACATCAGGGTGATCAGAATCAGCGTCAGGCCGGCGGCGAAGATGGTCTGGTAGCCGATCGAGCCGTGCGGCAGATCGCCGAGGGCGACCTGGACGATGAAGGAGGTGATGGTTGCGGCCGGTTCCATCGGATTCCAGGTCAGGTTCGGCTGCATGCCGGCGGCAACGGCGAGAATCATCGTTTCACCGACCGCGCGCGAAATGGCCAGGATGTAGGAGGCAGCTAGACCGGAGAAAGCGGCCGGGACGACGACGTGCAGAGCGGTATACAAACGGGTCGAACCCAGCGCATAGGAGCCTTCGCGCAGGCTCATCGGCACGGCGCGCATGGCATCCTCGGACAACGAGGCGATGTACGGCACGATCATGATGCCCATGACCAGGCCGGCAGAAAGCAGCGAGAACCCGGGCAGCGACGGAATCAGCTTCTGCAGCAGCGGGGTAACCATGAGCAGTGCGAAGTAGCCGAAAACGATGGTCGGGATACCGCCTAGCAACTCAAGAATCGGCTTCGCGACTTCACGCACTTTGCCGTGGGCGAATTCGGACAGGTAGATGGCGATGATCGTCCCCATCGGGATGGCGACGACGAGGGCCACGAGCGAGGAAACGAGGGTGCCGGAAATGAGCACCATGATGCCGAAGTGGGCATCATCGAATAGCGGGGTCCATTGCGTGTCGGTCAGGAAGTCGATGATGCTGACATGCTGAAAGAACTGGACTGACTCGGAAACGAGAACATAGACGATGCCGATGGTGGTCAGCACCGACACGGCAGCCGCTGCGAAGAGCAGCGCTTCGATGATGCGCTCGCTGACGTGGCGCATGGCTTTCCGCGACAGGCGGTCGCTGACCATTGGCAGGTCGGAGGGTGTGTTGGCTGTCATAGCGTGATTCACTTGAAGATTCCTTTCGGAGTGAAGCCCGACCGCAGCCGGGCTTCTGCGTCTGGCGAACCGAAGTTCGCCAGATCGGAGCTTACATCTTTGCTTCGCGCTTCATCAGCTCTTCAATGGTAATGCCAATTTCATTATGGCCGCCGAACACGGTGCCGATCTTGTTCTTCTTGATGTGCTCAAGGTTGCCGGCATAAGCAGAGGTCGGCAACGGAACGTACTTGACTTCCTTGGTCAGCGCAGCGCCGTTCTTCATGTAGAACTCGACGAACTCCTTGACCTCGGGCTTCTGCAACGACTTGGCCTTGACGTAGACGAAGATCGGACGCGACAGCGGCGCGTAGGTGCCGTTTTCGACATTGGCAGCAGACGGCTCAACAGCCTTGCCGGTTTTCGGATTGACGATCGGCAGCGCCTTCAGTTTGGCGGTGTTCTCGGCGTAGTAGGCGTAGCCAAAGTAGCCGATGGCATTAACGTCACGCGAAACGCCCTGCACCAGCACATTGTCGTCTTCGGAAGCGGTGTAGTCGCCGCGCGAGGACTTGGCTTTGCCGACCATGGCTTCGGTGAAATACTCGAAGGTGCCGGAGTCAGCGCCGGCACCGAACAACTTGACCGGCGCATCAGGCCAGGCCGGGTTGATCTGGTTCCACTTCATGATCTTGCCCTGGGCTGCCGGTTCCCACAGCATCTTCATTTCGGCAACGGTGGCCTGCTTGAGGAATGCATTCTTCGGGTTAATGACGACGGTCAGGGCATCAAAGGCGACCGGCATTTCGATGTACTCGACGCCTGCCGCCTTGCACAGCTCCATCTCCGCCTTGGTGATCGGGCGGGAGGCGTTGGAGAAGTCGGTCTCGTCACGACAGAATTTCTTGAAGCCGCCACCTGTTCCAGAAATGCCGACAGTCACCTTGATGGCGTTCTTCTTGGCTTTCTGGAATTCTTCGGCAACTGCTTCGGTGATCGGATAAACGGTCGAAGAACCGTCGATCTTGATGACCTGAGCCTGGGCTGCATGGGCGCCAAACAGGGCGACACCGGCTACGGCCAGGGCGGAAACGAGCTTGGAATACTTGAACATTAGGTAACTCCTGCACAGGGTTGGGATTAACGCTGTGCAGGTTACCGATCGTTTGTTACAGCCAGATGACAGGCTGTAACAAACGGAATCGAGACTTACTTTTGGCCTATTTTGAAGGGCGTCCGGTCTTGATGCGTTCGACGCGAGCCATCACTGCCTTCAACTCGGCATCGTTGAGTGCCGCCAGCAAGGCGATGCCGCCACGCAGCAGTTCGCTTTTCTTGGTTTCGCTGCCGAGCGCGGCCATTCGTTTCTTTAGCTCGGCGATTCTTGCGTACTCAGCTTCCGGCATCGCATAGCTATCGCGTACCAGCTTGATCTTTTTCGCTTTGGCAGGCTTGGCCGACTTTTGGGTCGGCGCGGTTTCCTGCTTCATTACTTTCGGCTGGTCGTACTTGATGGCCTGGGCTTTGACCAGCGCATCCGCCAACACCTTCTGGTGCTTGGCAACGGTTTCCTGAACCTGGGTGGGCTTGCGCGCAGGCTTTGCCTTGACGGGCGGCAGTGTCGCAGACGCTTCTGCTGCAACCGGCGCTGCAGCAGTTGAGGCCGTGCTCGCGGTAGCCTTCGGCTTGATCTCGGCCTTCGGCGCAGTGCGCGGGACCAGTTTTTTCGGTGGTTTCGGTGTGGCTGCCTGCTTGGCTGCGACATCTTTCTTGTTCTGTTCGCTCATCTTGTTCTCCCTGAAAAACAGCATGATGAGTTTAGCGATTTATGAATCGTGCAAAGTTAAACTTTTATGAACATTTGGGCAAAGACGCCACAGGTTTAAAATGCGGCCCAACCCATTCAGGAGCATCATCATGACCCAGGACGAACTCAAGCAGGCCGTTGCCCAGGCCGCCGCCGACTATGTGGCGCAAACCGCACCGGCCGGCAGCATCATCGGCGTTGGCACCGGCTCGACGGCTAATTTCTTTATCGACGCGCTGGCGCCGCTCAAGGATAGATACAAGGGCGCTGTCGCCAGTTCCGAAGCCACCCGTAAGCGCCTCGAAGGGCATGGCATCGCAGTTTTCGACCTCAATGATGTTGAAGATATCCCGGTTTATGTCGATGGTGCCGATGAAATCGATGCCGGCCTGAACATGATCAAGGGCGGTGGTGGTGCGCTGACGCGCGAAAAAATCGTCGCAGCCGTGGCCCGGGAATTCGTTTGTATCTGCGACGGCTCCAAGCTGGTCGAGACGATGGGCAAGTTCCCGCTGCCGGTCGAAGTCATCCCGATGGCTCGTGCCCAGGTTGCCCGCGAATTGGCCAGGCTGGGTGGCACACCGGTGCTGCGTGAGGGTTTCGTCACCGACAACGGCAATATCATCCTCGACGTCAAAGGTTTGTCGATCACCGATCCGAAAGGCCTGGAAGCGCAAATCAACCAGATCACGGGCGTCGTCACCAATGGCCTGTTCGCCGTGCGTCCGGCAAACCTGCTGCTGCTCGGTACGGCCGAAGGCGTCAAAACCATACGCTGATTTTCAATTCGTTCATCGTTCTGTCATGTCGCGGCGCTAAGCTGCCTCTGAAAAATCTCCCCGGAGCCACCATGTTTCTCTCTGCCCACGAAATTGCCCAGAGCCGCGAGCACGCGTTGAGCAATCTCCTTGGCTTGTCGGCCACTTGCATCGATGCCACCCGGCGTCTTGCTGAACTGCTTTCGTCTTCCAGTCGCGAAGCGATTCATCATGGGAGCAAGCATCTCGCCTTGTTCGGCCACGGCCAGCTCGAATCAATGACGCAGTTTCCGGCCACGGCCTGGCTGGAAAACACCGCCCGGGCCAGCCGTCTGCTCGATAGTTCACTGGATATTCTCGGTGAAACCCAGAAGGCGATGATTCGTAGTGCTGAGGCCCAGGTTCGAGTGTTTGACGAAATGGTTTTTGCCGTCATTAACCGTGCTTCGAAAAGCAGTCCCTGGGAAGCGGAAATAGCCCTGAAGGCGATGAAAACGACGCTGCAAGGTGCCGAACAGACGCTGCACAACATGAGCGATGCCGCCATTGAAACCGTTGCGCTGGCTGAACACGAAGCGCATCAGGTGGTCGAAACCCTGACGGAAAGCAAGCCGGCAGTACGCAAGCGGGCGGCCGTTCGCAACACCAGCAAATGATCATCGCTGACAAATAACTAGAAACTCCGCTCCATCGCTGCCCGGCTCTGCGCCGGGCTTTTTTTCGCCTGTCAGGAATACCTGGCTGCTAGTTTCTTGCAGTATGCCTGGCCGAATCTTTACGACATTTTTACGTCTCGGCAGCCAGAATGGTCAGCGTTTTTACACAGGGCGACCTAATCTGTAGTTATCCCGTCATTGGCGAAACGAGATGGAAAACAAGGCTTCATTGCTGGATGAAAGTCCGGAAAGAATCACTCCCGTACAGGGCTGGCTACTCACCATTCTGGCCTGTGTCGGCACGACGATAATTGCCACGCCCTTGCTGGGGTATCTCGATCTGGCCAATATCGTCATGCTCTTCCTGCTCACCGTTCTGCTGGTCGCGGTGAAGCTGGGTCGCAATGCGGCCATCCTGGCCTCCATTCTCAGCGTTCTTCTGTTCGACATTTTCTTCGTGCCGCCCCGCTTTTCACTGGCGGTCAGCAATATCCAGTATCTGGTTACTTTTGCCGTGATGCTGGTGACGGCGCTGATTACTGCCCACCTTGCCGCAGGGTTGAGGCAGCGCGCGCTGGAATCCCAGTCGCGAGAAAAACGGGCCCAGGCCCTGTACCAATTGGCTCGTGAACTGGCCGGCACATTGACGACCGGGCAAGTCATCGAAATAGCCCGGTCGTTCATCAGGACGCAACTGAATGCTCAGTCCGCAGTCCTGTTGCCGCATCCAGAAGATGAAGGGCTGAGCATCGTTCCACCATCAGAATCCCCGCCCATCGAGATGCATCTTGCTCTGGTGGCCTTTAAAAGTGGCCAGGTGGTGCGCAGCGACGAAGTGAGTGGCATGGGCTATGCACCGCTGTATTTGCCACTGCGTGCCTCGATGCGGATGCGAGGTGTTCTGGCCATCCGGTTCGCCGACGATGTGGCAGAACCCTCAACCGAAACCACCTTGTTACTGGAAACCCTGGCCTCCCTGATCGCGGTTGCCGTTGAGCGGCTCCATTACGTTGATGTGGCGCAGGCTACGCAAGTCAAAATGCTGACCGAACGCCTGCGCAGTTCCATCCTGTCGGCACTCTCCCACGATCTGCGTACCCCGCTGACCGCCATGGTGGGCCTGGCCGACTCCTTGTTCCTGATCAAGCCGCCGTTACCCGTTACCGCCCTTGAAACGGCTCAGGCATTGCATGAACAAGCCGACCGGCTGGCCGGGCTGGTGGCCAATCTCCTCGACATGGCCCGCCTCAATGCCGGCGAGGTGACCCTGCGCCGGGAGTGGCAGCCGCTCGAGGAAGTGGTCGGTGCCGGCATCAAGTTATTGGGTAATGCCCTTGCCAATCACCCGGTCAAGGTCGACCTTCCCAGGGATTTGCCGCTCCTGGAGTTTGACGCCGTCCTGATCGAACGCGTGCTGTGCAATCTTCTGGAGAATGCTGCCAAGTACTCCCCCGATGGCACGCCACTGCTGCTGGCAGCCGAGCAGGAGGCGGATGTGGTTCGGGTAAGCATCAGCGATCACGGCCCGGGATTTCCGGCCAAACGGCGTGACGACCTGTTCAAGATGTTTGTGCGGGGAGAAAGTGAATCCGGGAAGCCGGGAACCGGACTCGGTCTCGCCATCTGCAAAGCCATCGTGGAAGCCCATGGCGGAACCATCAATGCCGATAACCGGCCCGATGGCGGTGCCTGTGTCAGCTTTACCCTGCCCAAGGGCATGCCGCCGGTAGTCGAGGAGGAACTGGCATGAACGCGACACCCGCCAAAGTGCTGATCATCGAGGACGAAAAGCAGATTCGCCGCTTCGTGCGGGTTGCGGTCGAAGAAGAGGGTTGCCTGGTCAGCGAGGCCGAAACGATGAGCCAGGGGCTGCTTGAAGCCGGATCCCGGAAGCCCGACCTGTTGATTCTTGACCTCGGTCTGCCCGACGGGAATGGCATCGACCTGATCCGCGACTTGCGCAGCTGGTCGGATGTGCCGGTACTTATTCTTTCTGCCCGTTCGCAGGAGAACGACAAGATTGATGCGCTGGATGCTGGGGCCGACGATTATCTGACCAAGCCCTTCAGCGTCGGCGAACTGCGGGCACGCGTCAGGGCTTTGCTGCGCCGCCGCAGTCGGAGCGGCGAGGCTGCATCTCCCGTCATCGAGTTCGGGAAGGTCTCGGTGGATATGTCGCGTCGCGTGGTGGAGCGTGATGGCGAGCCAGTGCATCTGACGCCCATTGAATATCGCTTGCTTTCAACCCTGCTGGCACACCCTGGCAAGGTACTGACCCAGCGCAATCTGCTGCGGGAAATCTGGGGCCCATCCTTCGTTGAGAGCAGCCATTACCTGCGAGTGTATGTCGGACACTTGCGGCAAAAACTCGAAGACGATCCGACGCAACCGAAGCATTTCCTGACTGAAACCGGCGTCGGTTATCGCTTCCAGCCATAACGGGGATTTCATGCAAAAAGAACAAGACAAGAAGCGTCTGGCGACGCTGACGCTGGCCGCCCTCGGGGTTGTTTATGGTGACATTGGCACCAGCCCCCTGTATTCCATCAAGGAGGTATTTGGCGGAGCCCACCATCCGGTGCCGATTACGCCGGATAACGTCCTCGGCATTCTGTCGCTATTCTTCTGGTCGCTCATCATCGTGGTGACACTGAAATACGTGTTCTTCATCATGCGAGCCAATAACCGGGGCGAGGGCGGCATCATCGCGCTGATGACCCTGGCAATGCACAAGGGGGTTGCCGGTTCCTGGCAACAAAAGATGCTGGTGATGCTCGGCTTGTTTGGTGCTGCGTTGTTCTATGGGGACGGCATCATCACACCCGCCATTTCAGTCCTCTCGGCGGTCGAGGGGCTGGAAATACTGACCCCGGCCTTCAAGCCGTACATCATGCCCATTACGCTGATCACGCTGGTCGGGTTGTTTGTCTTCCAGCGTCGCGGGACGGCCAGCGTTGGCGCACTGTTCGGGCCGGTCATGCTGCTCTGGTTTGCCGTGCTGGCTATCCTCGGGGCTGCTGCCATTATCGATAACCCGGCGGTTCTCGCGGCCCTCAACCCAGTGCACGCGTTCCGATTCCTGACCGGCAATTCCCTGCTCGGCTTCTTCGCGCTGGGGGCGGTGGTGCTGTGCATCACTGGTGGTGAAGCACTGTATGCCGACATGGGGCATTTCGGTGCGAAGCCGATTCAGTATGCCTGGCTGGGGTATGTCCTGCCGGCATTGCTCCTCAACTATTTTGGTCAGGGCGCCCTCCTGTTGGCTGACCCGGCCAGCGTCGAAAATCCGTTTTATCTGCTCGCTCCGGAGTGGGGGCGATATCCCCTGGTTGCCCTGGCGACCGTGGCGACGGTGATTGCATCGCAAGCTGTGATCTCAGGTGCGTTCTCCATCACCCAGCAGGCCATTCAGCTCGGCTACACGCCGCGTCTGGAAATCCAGCACACCTCTGATCGGGAAATCGGACAGATCTACCTGCCGGCGATCAACTGGATGATGCTCATTGCCATCATCGCGCTGGTCATCGAATTCGGCTCCTCTTCCAACCTGGCAGCGGCCTACGGGATTGCCGTCACCGGCACGATGCTGATTACCAATATCCTGGCCATCGCCGTTGCCGTGCGGCTCTGGAACTGGAGTCCCACCCGGGCAATCCTGGGTGCCACGCCTTTCATCTGCATTGATCTGGGCTTCTTCCTGGCCAATTCCGTCAAGATTCCCGATGGCGGCTGGTTCCCGCTTGTCTTTGGTCTGGCGGTCTTCATCCTGCTGACGACCTGGAAGCGGGGGCGCGAATTGCTCGGGCTGCGCCTGGCGGCCGATGCCATGCAGTTGAAGCCCTTTGCCACCGATATCGTTGGCAGTGGCGTTGAGCGAGTTTCGGGAACCGCCATTTTCATGACACCCGATCCGGAACTGGTGCCCCACGCCATGCTGCACAGCCTGAAACACTACAAGGCCCTGCACGAGCAGGTCATCGTGATGAGTGTGAAGGTCTTCGATGTGCCCCATGTACCGGATGTGGATCGCGTCGAGGTGCATCGTCTGAGCAATAATTTCAGCCAGGTTGTCGTGCAGTATGGCTTCAAGGACGAACCGGATATTCCCGCGGCGCTGGCGTTGTGTCGGGAGTCAGGCCTGGCTATCGAACCGATGGATACCTCCTTCTTCCTGGGGCGCGAGACCTTGATTCCGAAACTGGGTTCCGAGATGGCTTACTGGCGGGAGCTCTTGTTCGTGGCGATGTTCCGTAATGCCGGCAGTGCAACGGCTTTCTTCAAGATTCCGTCGAATCGCGTTGTCGAGCTTGGTTCGCAAGTGGTGCTTTGATGGAAGGGGATGGCTGCCGTTCCGGATAACGATTGACGCGATGGCATGCCATCGCCCAGACTCGTACAGTTCAATCGATTAATCGGACTTACGAAAATGCCCACCAGCAACTGGCATATTTATGATCACTACGGCTATGCCTTTCTGGCCGTTGTCGGGACCTTTGGCGCGGTCGCTGCTGTCCAGTGGGTGCTGCACCGGCCGCGCTGGGCTGGCTGGATCGGCTCTTTGCAGGGGGTGGCGCCGCCTTTCATCAACATTATCGGGGTGCTGTTCGGCCTGACCCTGGCCTTCCTGGCCAATGACACCTGGAGTGCCCATGACCGGGCGATGAATGCCGTGTTCAAGGAGGCCGACTCGCTGCGCAGTATCGGCATTCTGTCCCGCCAGTTGGCCGAGCCTTTACGTAGCGAAGTGGGCGTCGCGCTCTCCCGCTACGGTCGGGCCAGTGCGGCCGAATGGCCGATGCTGGCGGCCCGCCAGTCGAGCGCTGAAGTGACCGCTTTGGCCGATTCGCTGCTTACCCTGCTTGCCAGCCCGAAGATTGTCGCCAGCGCCGGGGAGAACGTGCAGGCCCTGATGCTGCGCAAGGCGATCGAAATTCGCGATGAGCGCGATTTGCGCATCGGCCTGAGCCAGACCCACGTCAATCCGCTTAAATGGCTGGGCATGGCTTTCCTCGGTTTCCTGACCCTGCTTTCCGTATCCGTTGTGCACGTCGACAAACCGCGTGCAGCGATGGTCGCCGTCATTCTTTTTGCGCTCGCCGCCGCCCCGACTGCCGCCATCGTGTTGATCCAGGGCAATCCGTTCCAGCAGCCGACCTCAGTGAATCCAGCACCGATTCTCGAAGCGGTTGGCGATCAGCATTGAGCGCAAAAACAATGCTGATCGTACCGCTTGGTGCCGGAAGATACTCCCGAGAAGCCCATTCAAGTGCCATCCCCGGCTGGGAAACGAATTGACAAAAATGTAGTATTTGATATATTGTATTTGGCTCAGGCGTTCAATATTCAGGACAAATTCGTGACGCAGACTCCGATCCATCCTCAACATGAAATGACCATTCTGGTCGTTGATGACACGCCCTTCAATCTGACACTGATGTCGGCGGTCCTCAAGAAGCATTACAACGTCAAAGAGGCTTCTTCAGGCGTTGATGCGCTGGCGATGATCCGCTCGGGGCCAATGCCGGATCTCATCCTGCTCGACATCATGATGCCCAAAATGGATGGCTACGAGGTCTGCCGGCAACTCAAGGCTGATCCTGCGACGGCCAATATCCCGGTAATCTTCCTGACGGCCAACGTTTCCAGCGACGATGAAGAGAAAGGCTTTGAACTCGGGGCGGTCGATTACATCACCAAGCCGATCAAGCAGCGGGTTGTGCTGGCCCGGATCAAGACGCATCTCCAGCTCAAGGCCTCGGCGGATTTTCTCGAAGACAAGGCGGCCTATCTGGAAAACGAGGTGGCACGCCGCTCTCAGGAGATCGAGGCAATTCAGGATGTCACCATCCTCGCCATGGCCTCAATGGCCGAAACGCGGGATAACGAAACCGGCAACCACATCCGGCGTACCCAGTTTTATGTTCGCGCCCTGGCCGAAAAGCTGCGCCAGCATCCACGCTTCTCAAGCTTCCTCTCCGAGCGAACCATCAACATGCTGTTCAAGTCAGCGCCGTTGCACGATATCGGCAAGGTTGGCATCCCGGACCACATCCTGCTCAAGCCAGGCCGCTTCACGCCTGAGGAGTTCGAGGTCATGAAGGCGCATACGACTCTGGGGCGCGATGCGATCATCAATGCCGAACGCCGCCTGGGGATCAGCGTCGAGTTCCTGAAATACGCCAAGGAGATTGCCTACAGTCATCAGGAGAAATGGGATGGCAGTGGCTACCCGGAAGCACTGGCCGGTGATGCGATTCCTGTTTCGGCCCGCATCATGGCGGTGGCCGATGTTTACGACGCACTAATCAGCCGTCGCCCGTACAAGAACCCTTTCCCGCATGACAAGGCGGTCGAGATGATCATCGAGGGGCGGGGCAGCCACTTCGATCCCGATATGGTCGATGCCTTCGTCGAACTTCAGGACGAATTCTTCGCCATCAGCCAGCGCTATGCCGACAGCGACGCGGATATCGAGGAAAAGACGCGTCAGATCGAACGGATGCGCAGCACCTGATCGGGTGCTCCTGCCTGCCACGCCGGGTGGCAGCACCGCCCACCCGATGTCCTGTTTCACTCCTTGATCGGCTGGACCTTGCTCGCCGCCAGCTTGGCCCGTTCCCGGGCCTGATCGGTGTTGTCGCCATTGGCGACAGCAACCCCCATGCGCCGCTTCTTGAACGCTTCCGGCTTGCCGAATAGCCGCAGGTCGGTGCGCGGCACCGCCAGCGCCTGCTCCAGCCCTTCGAAGGCAATACCCTTTTCTTCCATGCCGCCGTAGATGACCGCCGAGGCGCCCACTTCGCGCAAGGCGGTATCGACGGGCAGGCCGAGGATGGCGCGGGCGTGTAGTTCGAATTCCGAGAAGCGCTGCGAACAGAGCGTGACCAGCCCGGTATCGTGCGGCCGGGGGCTGACTTCCGAGAACCAGACCATGTCACCCTTGACGAACAATTCAACGCCGAACAGGCCGCGGCCACCCAGGTTGCCGGTGACGGCGGCGGCGATTTCCTGCGCCCGATGCAGGGCGGCCGGGGTCATCGCCTGCGGCTGCCATGATTCGACATAGTCGCCGCCGATCTGCACGTGGCCGATTGGCTCGCAGAAGTGAGTCACCACTTCTCCGCTGGTGTTCCGGGCGCGGACGGTGAGCAGGGTGATTTCGTAATCGAAGTCGATGAAGCCCTCGACGATGACCCGGCCCTGATTGACCCGGCCACCACTGGCCGCGTAATCCCAGGCTTTCTGGACATCGTCCGGACCGCGCAGCAGCGACTGGCCCTTGCCGGACGATGACATGGTGGGTTTGACGATGCAGGGGTAGCCAATACCGGCATCGATGGCAGCCTGCAGTTCGGCCAGTGAATCAGCAAATTGGTACGGCGAGGTCGGCAGGCCGAGTTCCTCGGCAGCCAGCCGGCGGATGCCTTCGCGGTTCATGGTCAGCTTGGCGGCACGGGCGGTCGGGATCACTTCGGCCAGGCCGGCCGCTTCGATCTCGACCAGCGTGTCGGTGGCAATGGCTTCGATTTCCGGCACGATCAGGTGCGGCTTTTCCTGCTCGACCAGCTGGCGCAGCGCTGCACCGTCGGTCATCGAAATGACGTGGGCGCGATGGGCCACCTGATGGCCCGGGGCGTTTTCGTAGCGGTCGACGGCGATCACTTCTACGCCCAGGCGCTGCAGCGCGATGATCACTTCCTTGCCGAGTTCGCCGGCACCGAGCAGCATGACGCGCAGGGCTGAGGGGGAAAGCGGGGTGCCGATTTTCATGGTTTGCCTCGAAGGTCGATGGAGAAAGTCGGGCGAATTTAGGCGTCGGCTGCAGCAACGTCAAGTCGGCACAATGCCGGTGGTCGGGGAAGCTGGCTGCCCTGCCTTATAATGCCGCGATGCAAGCCAGACCACTCCTTCACTCCATCGAGCGCTTCCTGCTGTCGCCGTTCAGCCTGGTGCTGGCGATCGTGATTGCCTTCGTGCTCAATGCCTATAGCCTGCCGCTGACCGACGTCGACGAAGGGGCGTTTTCCGAGGCAACGCGCGAAATGATGGCGCGCGGCAACCTGATCTCGCCGACCCTGAACGATGCGCCGCGCCACGACAAGCCGATCCTGATCTACTGGGCGCAGGCCGTGTCGGTCAGCGTGCTTGGCGTCAGTGAAATCGGCTTCCGGCTACCGTCGATCATTGCCAGCATTCTCTGGCTGGTCTTCCTCTACCGCTTCTGCCTGCGCCATGCCGACCGGCGAACTGCCCAGGTCGCTTCGCTGGTCATGGCCTTGTCGCTGGCGGTTGGCTTCATCGCCAAGGCCGCGATTTCGGATGCCCTGCTCAATCTGTTCATCGCCCTGTCGATGTTCGGTATCTACGATTTCTTCTGTGCCAGTCGGGATGGCAAGAGCCCAAAACAGATCCGCCGGCTCCTGTTCTTCGTCTATGCCATGCTCGGCCTTGGGTTCCTGACCAAGGGGCCGGTTGCCGTGATGTTCCCGCTGCTGATCAGCGGCATCTTCTTTGTTTCGGCCGGTGCCTGGCGCGACTGGTTGAAGGCCGCCTTTTTCTGGCCGGGTTGGCTGCTCTTCCTGGCCATTGTTGTGCCCTGGCATGTGTTGGTCTATCTCGATCAGGGCGACGCCTTCTTCCGTGGCTTCTATCTGAAACACAACCTGAACCGCTACTCCAATACCTTCGAAGGGCATGGCGGCAAGTGGTATTACTACCTCGTCGTGCTGCCTTTCGTGCTGATGCCTTTCACCGGCTGGCTGTTCGCCATCGTCGGCAAGCTGCTCAAGAAACTGCGCTCGGCGCCGCTCGGCATGGCTTCTGGCGAAGGCCTGCTGGAACGCTATCTTGTCCTGTGGTTCGTGGTCGTCTTCGGCTTCTTCTCCTTCTCCGGGACGCAGCTGCCGCACTACCTTCTTTATGGCTGCACGCCGGTGTTCATCCTGCTCGCCCGTTATCGACCCGAGTTCGAACGCCGCTGGCTGGCCTATGTGCCACTGATAGCCTTTGCCCTGCTGCTCGCCGCGCTGCCAGAAGTGCTGGTCTTTGCTGCCGGCAAGGCCGCCAAGCCCTTTGAAAAAATGCTGCTCGACGGGCTGGTTGCCGCATTCTCCGACGAGGCGCGCTGGTTGTTGCCTCTGCTGGCAGTCGCCGTCATCGCGCTCGCCCTTTGGCGCGCCCTGCCGGTCTGGCAGGGACTGGTCATCGCCGGCCTGCTGCAGGCGCTGGTCGTTGCAACGGTCATCGCGCCACGTGTAATTGGTGTGACTCAAGGTCCGATCCGCGAGGCAGCCATGGTTGCCCAGCAAAGTGGCGGTACGGTGGTGGCCTGGCGCATCATCATGCCCAGCTTCAGCGTCTATCGTCAGTCGGCGACCCCGACCCGGATACCTGTCGAGGGCGAACTGGTGCTGACCCGTACCGACCGCCAGCATGAGGTGCAAAAGCTGCTGGCGCCGGGGCTGGTACTACGTGAGGTTTATCAACGTAGCTTCGTCACTCTGGCTCGCGTCGAACCAGGGAAGCCGTAATGAACGATCAGGCACTGCATGCCCGGAATCCGCTTTTTGATGCCTCCATGCTCGGCCTTTGCCTGCTTTTTGCCGGGGCGCTCGGCGCGCTTGGCTTGAGCGGCGACTGGTACTACGGTTTCATTCCTGCCCAGGGGGCCAGCCTGGTCTTGCCCGCTGTTTTCTGGGAATCGCTCACCACGCTCGGTGACGGCCGCATCCAGTTGGCCTTGGTCTTGCCTTTCTGCCTGCGCTATCCGCGGGTTTTCTGGGCGCTGTTCCTCGGATCGATCCTCGCCGCAATGATCAGCCGCGGCGTCAAAGTCTGGTTTCCAATGCCGCGCCCGGCTGCCGTGCTCGATGCCAGCCAGATCACCATCATCGGCGCCCGTCTGACGGCGCACAGTTTTCCATCCGGCCATACCGTCTCGGCCTTCTCCTTCGTTGTGGCGTGGCTCGCCTTGCTCGGCTGGTGGCGTGCCCTGCCCATCGTTGTGCTGGCTGCGCTGGCCGGTTTCTCGCGGATCGCCGTGGGCGCGCACTGGCCGGTCGACGTGCTGGCCGGGGCCTTGATCGGGATTGCAGGCGGTTGGGCCGGCCTGCGCCTGAGTCGCCATTTCCGTTGGGGGCTTGGTGTTCGGGCGCACTGGACACTGATCGGAGCAGCAGTCATCGCGGTGGCCACCCTGCCGTTCGATGGCCAGGGCTACCCAGACTCATTGCCCTGGCGGATCGTCGCCTGCCTGTGGGGGCTGGGCGGCTTCGTGCTGGTCTATCTGCTGCCCCTGTTGCGCCACGGCTGGCAGGCAGTGAATCGGCCGTTGGCAGGGCTGGCCGCGGAACCCCGCGCAATCTAGGCATTCAATCCGTCAAGTATCGCTGGAGTGGAGTGGCTGGTTAGAGATGACTTTTCTGACGGATAAAATCGAGATTGTTGCGGCAGAGATTTGATCGTTTCCGCCAACAGGCCATCTCGCCGAGCCAAAAATACCTGCCAATCAATGCCGTTTGATGTCCAGGTGGCAAGCATCCGCAGGCGTAACCAGAACGGATAAGAAAGTGCATGGCAGTAGCCCACGGTGAAGGTGACCGGGGCTGCCTGCCATTGTTTTCAGATAAGCCTGGTGCCCAGCAGCCGAATCCTCAGCCAGGAGCCAGATGAGGGCCATTGTTATGTCAATTCGCTAACGGCATAGCCCCTGCTGCAGCTATCACCAAAGGCATACCTATTGCATAGGCGGCTTACCAATTCATAGTCCGGTCAACCGGGGTTTCCCCGATGCGCCGCCGGAAGAATTCATTCAAAGTTTTCTACTGAAAAGGAAACTTTATTGATGATCAAGTCCGGCAGTCAAACGCGCGTCAATTCGGGGACCTGCCTGCCCGTTGAAGCTTTTGGCGAGGAGCAAGGCAAAGACAGGGGAATAAAACCAGGGAAAACAGGCCGTCCGGGCTTGGCTCAGGGCTATACGGGCCTCATTTTGATTGCCTTGTCCGCCCTGAGTCTGATGGCTTTTCTGCTCTGGCAAGGCTACCAGGATGCGATGCGCACTGCGGAGCACACTTCGCGCGGTGTTCTGGCAATCTATGAATCCCACCTCAACGCCTCGTTGGGGCGGGCCGATGCTGCCCTGATTGAGATCGGGGCCTCCGCTCGCCCGCGCTTCGCAGCGGGCAACGCCAGTAACGATAACTGGAGCGGCACTACTGATGCCTTGGTGCGACGTCTCGGCCAGTCGGCCGAAATTGACGGCGTCTACCTGATCGATGCCAACGGGCGGCTCCGCTACAGCTCGGATACCTCAGTTTCCGGCCTCGATCTGTCTGACCGTGACTATTTTCGCAAACTGCACGATGCCCCGCTGCAAGGCATGGTCACTTCCGGGCTGCTGGTGCTGCGTACGACCGGCCAGCCTAGCATCATGCTGGCGCGGGCGGTGATCGGTACTGAAGGCGACTTTCTCGGCGTTGTCGGAATGACGCTGAATGTCGGCCATTTCGCGGAAATCCTCGACCGGGTGGACCTGGGGCCGCGAGGTTTCTTGGCCATCAGCAATGCCGAAGATGGACAGACTATCCTGCGCCGGCCATTGCAGAAAGAGTCGCCAATGGTCCAGATACAATCAGAACTTCTGCGCGGACACCTGACGAACAAGCCGGAAGGGAGTTTTCTCGCCACCGATCCGATTGACGGTGTTGAGCGCCTGATCAGCTTTTGCCGGGTCCGCAACTACCCGTGGCAGGTGGTCGCCGGTGTCGCCAAGCAGGAAATCCTGGCTGACTGGTGGAAACGCCTGTACGTGACCGCTGCCGCAATGGCCATCTTGCTCCTCGCCGGCTGGCTGATGTCGCGACGCATCATTCGCAGCAATCGCGCCCTGGAAGCAGGTGCCGCTCGCCTCGCCCAGCTATCGCTGGCTGTCGAACAAAATCCGAATGCAGTGATCATGACCGACCTGGCGGGCATCATCACCTATGTCAATCCAGCCTTTGTCGAAATGAGCGGTTATTCCCCGGAAGAGGCTCTGGGGCAAAAGGCATCCATGCAGAAGTCCGGACAAAGCCCACCGGAAACCTATATTTCCCTGCGGCAAACGCTGGAGCGCGGCGATGTCTGGAGCGGCGAATTCATCAATCGCAGCAAGAATGGCCGGCTGCGCACCGATTTCGCCCGCGTTTCGCCGATCCGTAATGGATCGGGCGAAATTTTCGGCTATCTGTCGATTCAGGAAGACATCAGCGAACGCAAGGCGCTGGCCCGTGAACTCGATCTCCATCGTCACCACCTGAGCGAACTCGTCGAGGTAAGAACACAGCAACTGGCTGATGCCAACAAAGTGCTGGCGGCGCTCAATGCCGAGGTCACCGAGCTTTATAACAGCGCTCCTTGCGGCTACCACACGCTGAGTGCGGACGGCCTGATCGTGCGCATCAACGATACCGAACTCGCCTGGCTCAACGCCACACGCCCGGAGATCGAGTACCGGCTCCGATTCGTCGATCTTCTGGCCGAAGAGTGCCGGCCACTGCTGCTCGATCAACTGGCCAATCTGCGCCAGGTCGAAACGACACTCAGTCTGGAAGTCGAATTGCTGCGAGCCGATGGCCAACGCGTTCCCGTCGTTCTCAACATGCGCGCCGTCTTTGCCGATGATGGTTCGCTCGCTCATGTGCTGGCCACGGTCTTTGCAGATGCCGAGCGCCGCAACCGGGAAAGGCGCATTCGCAACCTGAACGCTTCGCTCATGGAGCGTGCCATCGATCTCGAGCGTGCCCGGGATGCGGCGGAAGCCGCCAATCGCAGCAAGAGTGCCTTTCTGGCCAACATGAGCCACGAAATCCGGACGCCGATGAATGCCATTCTCGGCTTCACGCATGCCTTGCTACGCGACACCCTGCAGGAGCAGCAGCGGGCGAGCCTGAAAAAGATTGGCGACGCAGCCCAGCATCTCCTGTCGGTGATCAACGACATCCTCGACATATCGAAGATAGAGGCCGGCAAAGTCATCCTCGAACCGGGTGACTTCCGTATAGATACGGTTTTCGAGCGGGCCATCACCCTGGTCGCCGGCAAGGCCGAGGAAAAAGGCCTTCAGGTGCGGCACAGCATCGCGCCGCAACTACTTGGTGAAGTGCGCGGCGACGCCATGCGTCTGGGCCAGATCATGCTCAACATTCTCGGGAACGCTGTCAAATTCACGGATAACGGGCAGATCAAACTGAGCGCCGGGCTACAGAAGCGGGAGGGGGAACGGCTGCTGGTACGCTTCAGCATCAGCGACAGTGGCATCGGCATCGATCCCGCCGCACAGCAACGGCTTTTCTCGCCGTTTGAGCAGGCTGATGCCTCGACCACGCGCCGCTACGGTGGCAGCGGCCTGGGCCTGGCAATCAGTCGGCGGCTCGTCGAAATGATGGGCGGTGAAATCGGACTCGACAGCCAGCCGGGGCAAGGCAGCACCTTCTGGTTTACCGCCTGGTTCGACGCGGTGGCCGACAAGCCTACCGCGATGATGGCAGTGCCGGCCACAAACGAGAGCGTCGAAGAGATCCTGCGGCGCAAATACGCCGGTTGCTCGGTGCTGGTCGCCGAGGACAACCCGATCAACCAGGAGGTCATCTGTTTCTTCCTGCAGGAGATTGGTTTTAATCCAATCTGCGCCGACAACGGCCGCCTTGCTTTGGATATCGCCGGAAAGACCTCCTGTGCGCTGATCCTGATGGACATGCTGATGCCGGAAATGGACGGCATAGAAGCCACGCGCCGGCTGCGTAGCCAACCGGGCTTCGACAACGTGCCGATCATCGCCCTGACCGCCAGCGCCTTTGACGACGACCGCCAGCGCTGCCTCGCCGCCGGCATGGACGATCACATGGGCAAGCCCATCGACCCCAAGATCTTCTTCCCAACCCTGCTGCGCTGGCTTGAGTCCGGACGTACCCCGGTCTTGTCAGCAATCTCCTGAAGGTTATCCATGACTCGAAAACGTTTTGCTGATCTGTCGCTCGCCACGCGCCTGAATCTGGTGGTCTGTTCCGCGCTGCTCGTTCTCGTGATGGCCGGTAGCGGGCTGTTGGGCAACCGGCTCGGTGCGCATCTGGAGCAGAAGCGCCTGGACGAGGTGACGGCAACCAATAGCCTGATCGTCAGCATGATCTCGGCCTTTGCCGAAAACCAGGAAAAGGGCGTTGCGGAACTGACGCGTGCCTTGCTTCTGCTGTTTCCCGAGGGGTTTGCGAGCGAGCCGGCCGCCGCACAAAGTGCAGCCGGGCCGAAGCAGCCACTCCTGCGTTCAGGCAATACCCCGGTCAGCAGCGCTTCTCCACAGCTGGATCGCTTTGCTGCCGCCACCCACGGCATCGCTTCCATCCTTGTCCGCAATGGCGGCAATTTCATCCGTGTCGCCAGTTCGGTGCGCAAGGAAGATGGCAGCCGTGCTGTCGGCATGCCACTGGAAGACAATCATCCTGCCTTGCCCCTGTTGCTCAGGGGCGAGTCCTACAGCGGCCGGGCAAGCTTCCTCGGGCGCGACTATGTGGCCCACTACGAACCGGTCAAGGATGAAGCCGGTCGCGTCATTGCCGCACTGGTTGTCGGTACCGACACGACCGAAGCCCTCAAGACGTTGAAGAAGAAAATTCTGGCGGTCAAGATTGGTGAAACCGGCTACCCCTACATCGTCGAGTCTGGCAGCAAGCCAGGCATCCTGGTCGCCCACCCGACCAAGGAAGGACAAAGCCTGCTTGACGCACGGGATGGCAACGGGCGGGAGTTCGTCAAAGACATGCTGGCTGCCCGTCAGGGCCTGAGTCGCTATCCCTGGATCAACAGCGAACTGGGCGAAACCGCGGCGCGCGACAAATATGCGGTTTTTTCCACCTATGACCGCTGGCAGTGGCTGGTCGTCACCGGTGGCTACACAGATGAACTCTCGCGCGAAGTTGCTCCGGTGCGTAACAGCGTTCTGGCGGCAGGAGCCTTCCTTCTGCTGGCTGCCGCCGGGCTGATGCTGGTGGTCACCCGGCAATGGATTACCCGCCCTCTGCAGCACACCATGCTGGCCATGGACCGTATCGCGGCCGGCGATCTCGGTCAGCCGGTCGAAGTTCGCGGCAACGACGAGGTTGGCCGGCTGCTGCGTGCCACGGAAAGCATGCGCCGCCAACTGGCCGAGGCGATCGCCGCCATTCGCTCCACCGCAGACGAACTGGTGGCGAGCGCGCGCGACCTGGCGGGGGCGGCTGCGGGCGTCTCCGGTATTTCGAACCAGCAGAGTGAACAGGCGGCAGCGATGGCAGCCGGGGTCGAGCAGATGATGGTCAGCATCCAGCAGGTCGCCGACTATTCGAGCGAAGCACGCCAGATGTCGGCGCTTGCCGAAGACACCTCCCGCCAGGGCGCCAGCGTCATCGCCGCCACGGTGAACGGCATGTCGGGCATTGCCCAGACTGTTCGCAGCGCTTCCGAAAGTGTCATTTCGCTGGGTGCCAAATCGCAGGAAATCAGCGTCATCGTTCAGGCGATCAAGGAAATTGCCGAACAGACCAATCTCCTTGCCCTCAATGCGGCCATCGAAGCCGCGCGGGCGGGCGAGCAGGGGCGCGGTTTTGCCGTTGTCGCCGACGAGGTGCGCAAGCTGGCCGAACGTACCCGGAAATCGACCGGCGAAATCGCCGAGATGATCGAGGGCGTCCAGGGCCAGACCCAGAGCGCCGTAACGGCCATGCAGCAAGGGGTGGCGCAGGTTGAAGCCGGCGTTGGCATGGCCCTTCAGGCAGGCAGCAGCATGGATGGCATCCGCAACAGCGCGCTGCAGGTCGCCGAGGCCGTCGAGGGTATTTCCGCCTCGCTGGCCGAACAGAGCGCCGCCAGTGGCGACATCAGCCGCAACGTCGAGGCGATTGCCATCCAGGCCGAAAACAACAGCGATCAGGCAGGGCGTACCTCGGTCGCGGCAACTCAACTCGAACGCCTCGCCCAGTCGCTGAAGGAGAAGGTCGCCCGCTTTCGCAGTTGAATGAAGTCCGGCCTACAGTTCCGAGATGCCCTGCCGGATGGCGTAACGCACCAGGCCGGCAATATCCTGGATGCCAAGCCGGTTCATGATCTGTGCCCGGTAAGTTTCGACAGTCTTGATGCTGACGCCCAGTGTGAAGGCGATTTCCTTGGTCCGCTGGCCATCGGCGATCAGCTTCAGGACTTCCATCTGGCGGGCGGTCAGGCCGTCGCGGTGATCCGAAGTGCGAACCCGGGCCAGGTAGGCATCGACCACCTGCCGCGAGATGCTGGCCGATAGCCAGTTGCCGCCGTTCATCACAGTCCGCACCGCCTGTTCAAGCTCTTGCGGTGCCGCCGTCTTGAGCACATAGCCGACCGCGCCGAGGCGCATCGCGGCAATAACATGCTCCTCGGTGTCGTGCATGGAAAGCATGATGACCCGGATGCCGGGATGAACTGCCTTGATGTTCTCCAGAGTTTGCAAGCCGGTCCTGCCAGGCATGGCGATGTCGAGGATGGCAACATCGGGCAGCAGTTCGCCGGCCAGGAGGCAGGCCTGGGTGCCATCGCCAGCCTCGGCAACCACCTGAAAACCATCTACTGCCTCGAGCAGGGCTTTGACGCCGGCGCGCACCAGGTTGTGATCATCGGCAAGAAGGATGCGTATCAGTGGCATAGTCAGGGCGGCAAGGGAAAGGAGGCGGCAACTTCAGTACCGGCGCCTGGACGGGTGTTGATGTTGAAATGTCCGCCCAGGGCGGTCACCCGTTCGCGCATGCTGATCAGGCCAAGCGAGGCGAGGTTGCGCAGCTTCCGGAAGGTTTCATCGAGATCGAAACCGACGCCATCATCCTTGATCGAGAGATGCAGCCCATCGATCTCCAGCGAGAGCGCTATCGAGAGTTTGGCCGCTTTCGAGTGGCGCAGGGCATTCGATACCGCCTCCTGCAGCACGCGGAAACAGGCCAGTTCCAGCGCCGGGGCCAGCCGCTGATCCTGCAGGTTCTGCTGCAGGTCGATGCAGATGTCAGTGCTGCCGGCAATCTGGCTCACATGCCAGCGCACCGCCGATGCCAGACCCAGGTCGTCGAGGACCGGCGGACGTAGCCGCCGGGCGATGTCGCGGGTGGTCTCGATCAACTCTTCGACATTGGCCACCCCTTCGTGAATGATCATCCGTCCGCGGGGACTGTCACCCAGCACCATGAACAGGGAGTGCAGATGCAGTTGCAGGCTGGTCAGCGTCTGACCAATATGGTCGTGCAGTTCCAGTGAAAGCAGGCGCTTCTCTTCCTCCTGGAGGGCAAGATACTTGGTGGTCATCGCCTGGAGCTGCGCTGTTGCCACGGACTGCAACTCTTGCGAGCGCTTGAGTTCGCTAATTTCAAAATAGGAAACCACTGCACCTCCGGCCGCACTGCGCAAGGGCAGTACACTGAGGTTGAACCAGCGGCGACCACTGGCTGACTCGCACAGGCATTCAGCAGCGAAATGCCCGGCCTTACTCTGCAACAGGTCGAGCACGGCACGCTCGATTGCCGGACCGTTTCCCTCGTTGCCCTGGTCGTCAAGGGTGTGGGATGCGTTGCGACAGACCTCGAGAAAATTGCTACCGACCCCGGTGCGCCAGAGATCCTCGGGCGCACCGCCATTTTCTTCGGCAAAACGGTGCCAGGATTCATTGACCGCGACAATCATCCCATCCCGGTCAAGCACGGCTGTTTGCGCTCCAATCGAATCGAGCACGGCACGATTCAGTTCGGCGCTGGCCTGCAGCGCCATCTCGGATTGCCGCAGCTCGGTAATGTCGATTGCCACGCCGCCGAGCATGGTTGGCGCGCCGGGCGTGGAAATCGGAAACTTGATGCTCTGCCACAGACGTCGCCGTCCGGCGGGGTCGATGGTTTCCTCCTCCGCTTCAACTGCCTCACCCTTGGTATAGACGGTGGCATCGGCCTCGGCCAGGCGGGCAACCACCGCCGCCGGCATCACGGCTGAAGGATGCTTGCCCAGCCACTGTTCACGGGGGGTGCCCAAGGCCTCGCCCCAGGCCTTGTTGAGATAGACGTAATTGCCAGCCGCATCCTTGATCCAGGCGACGGCCGGAATGGCATCCATGAAGGCATGAAATTTTTCTTCTGCCGCCTTTTCCTGCGCCTCGGCCCGATAGCGTTCGCTGACATCGCGGACAACAGCGCTCCAGCACCCGTCGGCAAACTTCACCGCTGTCACCTCGACCGGGCAGCGAGTGTCCCATCTGGTCTGCAAACTCCACTTGCTGGGCATGGTGCTGAGCTGCCCGCATGGCGCGGCAGCGGCCAAAAGTCCATCGATGTCGCAATCGGGAATCAGGCGCGCAATATTCTGTCCGACCAGCTCTTCTCGAGAGTAGCCGACCATGGCGCAGAGGCGGGAATTGACCTCGATGAAATCGCCATTTGCCGCAGTGACGAACATGCCATCCATCGCCTGCTCGAACACTAGCTGGAATCGCGCTTCGCCCGCCTGTCTGCCCGCTCGGCGCGCCCGCAAATACAGATGTTCGTGCACACTGCTGACGAGGATGCCACTGGTCACGAAAACAAAGATCAGGATCAACAACCATGGCGTCTCGAGCGTAAAACTGAGTTGTTGCGGCAGGAAAAAATACCAGATCAGCAGGGTGCTGAGCATGGTTGCGATGATTCCGCCCCACAGACGGCCAATCAGGACCGCGAAAAATACCGTCGGGAAAAACAGAAACCAGGCGTAGGGCTGGATGTAGTGCCAGTAAGACCATTGGACGATGCAGACCAGCACCGGCAGCAGGCTTGCCAGAAGGACGCGCTGCCACGCAACTTGCTCGGAAGTCGAGTCAGTTACGTGCTGTCTCCAGTTTGGGAAGCGCAACATGGGATGTCCGGTTAGCATTTAATCGATGCCCAAGGGCACACGCAAGCGCCAGCCTGTTCAAGCCGTTCGCACGCTCCAAAGGCCGATCAAACGGATGCAGCGGGCAAGCGCTGCCTTGTATCCGGGATTTGTCTCCGTAGTTGCGCCCGGCCTTCAGGCCGGATCTATAAAAATATGACACCTGTGCCCGCAAAAGGTTTCAAGGCGCGATTCAATTTGAATAATATTTCTCAGGAATCAACCGCGACTGTTTCGCGCCCGTGCCTGTAACAAACTGACGCGGAGTATGGCCAGATAAGCCATGCCTGCCAATTAGGGGAGTTCGCACCGGTCGCCTCGAAAAACCTGATGGGCGCCAAGGGGGGCGGTGTCGCGACAGAGTCAATTGCCGTTCCCGGCGGCAGAATGAAGAACTCCGGGCTGGACGGCTGGCTGAATTCGGCAATCTCGTTCGTCTTGCTGTTCTGAAAAAGCACCATGGCCGAAACAAAAGCTTAACGAAGCCGTAACTTCCGGGTCACGGGGCCGCATTATCGTGCGGGCATGCCCAAGGTCAGATCCGTTTTTCTCTCTGATATCCACCTTGGCACGCGGGCGTGCCAGGCGGACAGACTTCTCGATTTCCTGCGCGAACATCCGGCCGAACAGACCTATCTGATCGGCGATATCGTCGATTTCTGGGCGATGAGCCGGAGCATCAACTGGTCGCAGGCCCAGAACACCGTTGTCCAGAAACTGCTGCGCCGGGCGCGGCATGGGGATCGGGTGGTGTTCATTCCCGGCAACCACGACGAGGTGCTGCGCGAATACTGCGGCATCGTCTTCGGCGATGTCGAAGTCGTCGATGAACTGGTCCATGAAACGGCCGATGGCCGGCGCTTCCTGCTCATTCACGGCGACCAGTTCGATCAGGTGACGCGCCATCATCGCTGGGTGGCCGTGCTTGGCGATCATGCCTACGAACTGCTGGTGCGCATCAACACACTGTTGTCGTGGGGGCGGCGCAAGCTGGGTATCGCCGGCTACTGGTCACTGGCCGGTTACGCCAAGCGTAAGGTCAAGACGGCGCTGACCTTTATTTTCGATTTCGAGGAATCCGCCATCCACCACGCCAAGGAGCGCGGGCTGGATGGCGTGATCTGCGGACACATCCATTGGGCGACGATCCGTGAGCTTGATGGCCTGACTTATGTGAATTGCGGCGACTGGGTCGATTCCTGTACGGCCATCGTTGAACACTTCGATGGCCGGCTGGAGCTGGTGACCTGGGCGGAGGCGAAACCGGTCCGCATGCTGGCCGCGCCCGTGCCGACGGCCGAGCCCGTCGCTGAAACAGTGGAGGCGTGAAATGCGCGTACTGATGGTTTCCGATGTTTATTTCCCTCGCGTCAACGGCGTTTCGACGTCCATCGAGACATTTCGCCGCACGCTGGTGGCGCAGGGCGTTGAGGTCCGGCTGGTCGTGCCGCGTTATGGCGACGAACCTGAGGAGGAGGGCGTCATTCGTGTCGCCGGCCGGCCGGTGCTGGGGGATCCGGAAGATCGCCTGGTTGGCTGGCGGGCGATGCATCATGCAGTGCTTGAAGCGGCCAGAGACTGTGATCTGATCCATATCCAGACCCCGTTCATCGCCCACTATGCCGGCCTGAAGGCAGCGCGCCAGCTTGGCCTGCCGGTGGTGGCGACGTACCACACGCTGTTCGAGGAATACCTGCAGCACTACGCCAGGTTCATTCCGTCAGGTTGGTTGCGCGGCCAGGCGCGCGCCTTTTCCCGGCGCCAATGCAATCAGCTCGACGCCGTGATCGTACCTTCGACCGCAATGCGGCAGCGACTGGATAGCTACGGGGTGACGTCACCCATGCATGTGTTGCCGACTGGCATTCCGATGGCGCAGTTCGCCGGGGGCGACGGCTTGGCCTTCCGTCTGCGCCATGGCATTGCCGCGGACAGGCCGATGGCGCTGTTCGTTGGCCGGGTGGCGCATGAGAAGAACATCGGTTTCCTGCTCGAAGCGCTGGTCCATGCCCGGCAGATGCGACCCGATACCCTGCTCGTCATCGCCGGCGAGGGGCCAGCCATGAACGACCTGAAGGCGCAGACCGCGGCACTGGGATTGCAGGATTCGGTCATCTTCATCGGCTACCTTGACCGCAAGCAGGCTTTGCCAGACTGCTATGCGGCGGCTGATGTCTTTGTTTTTGCCTCGCGTACCGAAACGCAGGGGCTGGTCCTGATCGAAGCGCTGGCCGCTGGGGTGCCCGTGATCGCCCTGTCCGAAATGGGGACAACGGATATTCTGGCGCCCGGGCGTGGTGCGTTTTCGCCGCCGCCCAATCCAAAGGCTTTCGGTGAAGCGCTCGGTCATTTCCTCAATCATCCGGCGGCATGGCGTCACCTTTACGACGAGGCGCCGCACTATGCCTTGGAATGGACAGATGTGGCGATGGCCGAAAGGCTGGCGAATCTCTACCGCCAGATGGCAGGCGTGCGATTTGCTACGGAAATGCCTTTGAGTGCGACCGCGTGATTGAAGAACCGATGACTGAACAGTTCGAACAGGCTTGCAGCATTTGCCGCTACTTCAGGGCAGTGGACGGGCTGACCGGTGCTTGCCACCGTTTTCCGCCCATCTTTGCCGGGGAAAGCTCACCGAAGGAAACGCACCACTGGCGTTTTCCCATCGTCAGCGTGCATGCCTGGTGCGGCGAGTTTGTGTCGAAGACCGTGGCCTGGCGATCTTAAATTGAGGTGACCAGTTGATTCAGGTTGCGCAGGCGTTCGGCCATCACGCGCATGACCTGGGTGGCGAAGAAAGGCGTCTGCTGGACCAGGAACTGGAAGCGTTTTTCATCGACCGCGACGAACTCGCAATCAGTTGTCGCGATGACACTGGCCGAACGCGGTCCGGGCAGGACGATGCCCACTTCACCGACGATGCTGCCGTGCTGCAAGGTTTCCACGATCCGGTTGTGGACCACCACATCGGCTGAGCCGGTGGCCAGCACGAACATCATGTGTCCCTCTTCGCCTTCGCGGAACAGGGCTTGTCCGGCCGGAACGCGAATCATGGTCGGGTTGTGGGCGAAGAGTTCGATGGAGATCATGGCAAAGAATCCTGTGTGAGCTTAATCCGCCCTTTTATCACGGGTGTTCGGCCAGATTTGTTTCATTTTTATTACAACCAAGTGTCAGTTGATCTAGAACAATTTTGGCGAGATCAGCCGGAGACCGATGGAAACCCAATGCTGGTCGGCAATATGGCCGAACTGGCTGCCGTAGGTGGTGTCGATCTGGACGTGGTTGGGCACGATCCAGTGACGAATGCCGACCTGGAAATACGGATTGCCCTTGTCCTGGCCATAACTCTCGGCGATCAGCCAGGTTTGCGCAGTTAGCTGCGTTTCGCTGCCGATGCCCCAAGTCAGACGGTTTTCCTGATTTTCACGTTCGCGGGTGTAGCCGAGATTGGTGTGGATGACCAGGCGGTCATCGGCCAGCGAAAAGCTGACCGGCACGTAGAAATACGGGTGCCCCGAGTGAGTGTTACCCGGCTGGGTGGCATAACCGGCCGCCAGGCCGATGCCGTAGCCGTTGGTTTCCAGTGGCTTGAACAGCGTCTTGCCCTGGATCACCGTGGCGCCGCTGTCCTGATGGCTGTTGGTGTAGGCCAGCGCACCACCGAGGGTCAATTCAAAGTTGCCACCAGGATTGCAGGCGGGCAGGGCCCACAGTTCGCGCTGCTTGCCGTGCAGATGCACCCAGGACTCGACCTGACAGGCGCCGTTATCGGTCAGCCGGGCATCGTCGGTGATCATCGGACGGGCGGCATGGGCTGCCGGAATGGCGGCGAGCAGGGTGAACAGGACGAGCTTGGAGCGCATGAGCAAAGGCATAACTGATCTAGGTTAGGGTGCAATTGTGACATCTCAGTGACGCCGCCTGTCATCAAAGCTTAGCCAAGCCTGACTAAGGTGGGGGCTTTCACGGAGATGTCATGCAGGAACCCTCTTCTCACGATCTGGGCCTTGATCCGGCCAACGAATCCCCTTTCAAGGGCAAGACCGGCCTGCGCCGGGTCTGGAATGCCTTCAGTTACTCGATGGCCGGTCTGAAGGCGGCCTATCTGTGCGAAGACGCCTTCCGGCAGGAGGTGTGGCTCGCCGTGTTGCTGATTCCGACTGCCTTCCTGCTGCCGGTGCCTTGGCTGGCGCGCGGCTTGATGATCGCCAGCGTGCTGCTGGTGCTGGTTGTCGAACTGCTCAACTCGGCCATCGAGGCGGTGGTCGATCGTGTCAGCCTGGAGAACCATCGGCTGGCCAAGCGGGCCAAGGATATCGGCAGCGCGGCGGTCCTCATTTCGCTGCTCATGGTCATCGTGGTCTGGGTTTGCGTCTTGCTGGAGAGCTTGTGATGTCGATCGCCATTGCCTTTGTTACCGAAACCTTTCCACCCGAGGTTAACGGCGTGGCGATGACTGTCGGCCGGTTGGTTGGTGGCCTGCGCGAGCGCGGCCACCGGGTCAGCGTCATCCGGCCGAGCCAGGGCAAGGCTGACGCGAGCAGCGAGCATGAATTGACCCTGCCTGGGTTCCCGCTGCCCGGCTATCCCGGCCTGCGCTTTGGCTTGCCAGCCTGGCGTCGGCTGGCCCGGCAATGGCGGCAGAGCCGGCCCGATCTGGTGCACGTGGTGACCGAAGGGCCGCTTGGCTGGTCGGCGGTCAATGTCGCACGACGGATGGGCATTCCGGTGACCTCCGGATTCCATACCAATTTTGACCGTTACAGCGTGCATTACGGACTGGGCTGGATGCGCCCGGCGGTTGCGGCTTACCTGCGCACCCTGCATCGACGGACGCTGGCGACCATGGTGCCGACTGCTGCGCTGGCGGCCGATCTGGCGGGTGAAGGCTTGCGCGGTGTGCGGGTTGTCGGGCGTGGGGTCGATGCCTCGCTGTTCGATCCGGCCCGGCGCAGTGCCGAATTGCGCAGTACCTGGGGCGTGGAGGGTGAAGGTCCCGCCTGTCTCTATGTCGGCCGAATGGCCGCCGAGAAGAATCTGGCACTGGTCGAGAAATGCTTTGCGGCGATTCAGGTCTGGCACCCCAAGGCAAAAATGATCTGGGTTGGCGATGGCCCCTCCACCAAGCAACTGGCCAGCGATCACCCGGATCATCATTTTGCCGGCGTGCGGATCGGTGAGGATCTGGCTGCACACTATGCGAGTGCAGATCTGTTTCTCTTTCCCAGTCTGACTGAGACCTACGGCAACGTGGTGGCCGAGGCGATGGCCAGCGGTTTGCCGGTGCTGGCCTATCGCAGCGCGGCGGCCGCCGAGTTGATTGTCGATGGCGAAAATGGCCGCCTGGTGGCGCCGGGCGACGAGGATGGCTACAAACGCGCCGGGCTGGATCTGGTGTCGGATCTGGAGAGGCTGCCCGTGCTTGGTGCGGCGGCCAGGGGCTCAATGTTGTCCCACCACTGGTCGGTGGTTGTTGAACGCTTTGAGACGGTCATGCGGGAAGCGATGGCCTGACGGCCAGCTACGGAAACATCTGCTCCAGTCGGGTCTGCAGTGCCGTCGGGGTGAAGGGTTTGACGATATAGCCTGCGGCGCCGCTCTGCATGGCATCCAGCACGTTGTCGCGCTGACCCTCGGCGGTAATCATCAGCACCGGGATATGGGCCAGATTTGGGTCAGCCTTGATCGCCCGGAGGAGGGCGAGGCCATCCATTTCCGGCATGTACCAGTCGGAAACGACCAGGCCGATCTTCTTGTGCTCTTGCAGGCGGGCCAAGGCGGATTGGCCGTTGGCAGCCTGATAGATGTCGGTGAAACCGGCTCGCTTGAGCACTTCGACGATAACGCTGCGCATCGAGGCAAAATCATCAACAACCAGGGCGGTAGGTTTTGTCATAGGCGGCACGCGTCAGGGGAAGTCAGTGTTTCATCCTGCCGGAATCGCTGTCAAGGCAAGTTATTCAGTGACGTGCCGGATTTCGACGATGGCCGGATCGTCGCCATGATCGATCAGCAGGCGCTTGACGCGATCCTGCCAGAGATTACCGAAGAGCCTGATATCGGTAGTGTTGGCCGTGCCATTGATGATGCGAGGCAGGAGTTCGCCGAGCATGGGATCGGCCGGCACCCGCTGAGGGTGAAATACGCAGTCGACCGCAGCGCCCGTGTCGCGGCGTGTAAAACGCATTCCAACGACCTCGGCGTCGCCAAACTTCAGCAAGCCGCGTCTGGCATGTTGTCCGCCCAGCCCCTTGAAGCCCCCATCCCCGGCGGCGCCGGTCAATAGTGAGGCAACGCTGGCAATCACCCCGGCTACCCCGCTGTCGAAATGCTCATGCAGGGTCACGGCGATGTTGCCGCGTAATGGCGTATCCTTGCCATAAAGCGCACGCAGCGCCCGGACGGTCATCAGCCATGCACCAGCCACCGTCGGACAGGAGTGCCCGGCCAGTTTGACCGCGTCGGCAAAGACGTATTCGATCAGCCCGCCTTCGGCAGCGCCAAGCAAATCGGCCAGTGGATCGCGCAGGGTGATTGTGGGGATTCTGGCAAAGAATTCAGGCAGCAGCATGGCGGTCTCCTCGGGTGCTTATTGTGTTTGCTTCGCTGTCCGGAGACCTTGATTTCGGTCATGAGCGACTGGTGCTTCGAGGACCGTCAGAAGCCGGCAGAGGGCTTCTTTTGTTCATGATAAAAGCATGATTCGTCGTTTACCAATATGTCATTGGTTTCGGATTGGGCAATGCTTGACAAATATGACATGCTGGATAGGCTTTGTCTTTGTCATACAAAGAGATGTCAATAACATGAACTGGAAACTGATGTTTGGGGGCGTCATCGGGGCGCTGGGTTTTCTTGCCTCAAGCCATGTCTGGGCTGAGGCAGGGGTAAGCGAGAGCACGATTCTGGTTGGGCAGTCGGTGCCGCTCAGCGGGCCTTCGCAGGAACTGGGCAGTGACATGAAGCTGGGTATTCAGTTGTATTTTGACCATGTGAATGGCCAAGGAGGCATCAACGGTCGAAAGCTCGAACTGAAGTCGCTGGATGACGGCTATGAGCCTGATCGCACGGCCGCCAATACGCGCCAGCTGACCGGAAAAGACGGCGTATTTTCCTTGCTTGGCTATGTCGGTACGGCAACCAGCATGGCGGCCTTGCAAGTCTCGAATCCGGCCAAGGTGCCATTCGTCGGTGCATTTTCGGGGGCGGAATCGCTGCGCAACCCCTTCAGTCGTTACGTGTTCAATATCCGGGCGAGCTACGCCGAAGAGTGCGAGCGGATCGTTGAGCAATTCACCTCCCTGAACGTCAAGCGCATTGCGGTGTTTTTCCAGAATGACAGTTTCGGCCGGTCCGTTCAGAGCGGTGTCGAGCGCGCCATGGAGAAACGCGGCTTGCAACTGGTCGGCAGCGCGCCGATCGAGCGGAACTCGGTCAATGTTGCACCGGCCGCCAAAACCCTTGCGACAGCGCGTCCTGACATGGTGATCATGGCTGTGACCTACAAGGCGGGTGCCGCCTTCGTTAACGCCATTCGCGCCGAAGGGGTTGCGCCGCAGTTTTATACCGGTTCATTCATTGGACCTCAGGCGCTGGCCAAGGAGTTGGGGGCCAATGGGGCCGGGGTAGGTGTTTCGCAGGTTGCTCCCTTCCCTTGGTCGATCAATGCGCCGGTCGTCCGCGAATACCAGAAGCTGCTGACCAAGGCCGATGCGAAGGCAGAGCCTTCTTACGTCAGTCTGGAAGGCTTCATTGCTGCGAAGGTTTTTGCAGAAGGTGTGAAGCGTGCCGGCAAGGATCTGACCCGCGAAAAATTCATCAGCGCCATGGAAAGCATGCACAACTATGATGCCGGTGGCTATCAGGTCAGCTTTGGTCCGAACGACCATAACGGATCAAAGTTCGTCGAATTGACGGTGCTCCGCCGTGACGGCAAATACATGCGCTGAGCGCTTTGTGGCAGGTTAGCTGCCAGGAAAACAGAAGGCCGTCCTTGGACGGCCTTTGTCATTGCGGCTATTGGCTGGGTTAGGCGCGCTGGATCAATTCGATCTTGTAGCCGTCCGGATCTTCGACAAAGGCGATGATCGTGCTGCCATGTTTCATCGGGCCGGCTTCACGGATCACCTTGCCGCCGCGCGCCTTGATCTCGGTGCAGGCTGATGCCGCATCCGGCACGGCCAGGGCGACGTGGCCGTAGCCGTTGCCGAGTTCGTAGGCCGGCGTGTCCCAGTTGTGGGTCAGTTCGAGTACGGCTTCCTTGTCTTCCGGGCCGTAGCCGACGAAGGCCAGCGTAAAGCGGCCTTCGGGGTAATCCTGGCGGCGAATTAGCTGCATGCCGAGGATTTCGGTGTAGAAAGCAATCGATTTGTCGAGATCGCCGACGCGGATCATGGTGTGCAGAATGCGCATGCTGTTTCCTTTAGAGATGCGGTATTTGCCGGGCCAAGCGGCGCAGTTCGAGGCGGCGCGCTTTCCAGTCCGGGCAGAGTTGTTCCACCACAGACCAGAAGCGCGGGCTGTGGTTCATTTCCTTGAGGTGTGCCAGTTCATGGCAGACAACATAATCGACAACGTTCAGCGGCATCAGCACCAGGCGCCAGTTCAGCGAGATGTCGCCACGGTGATTGCAGCTACCCCAGCGGGTACGGGCCGATGAAAGCCGCAAGGGGGGCGTGCTGGCGGTGCCGAGTTGGGGGGCGTAAATTCTGAGCCGTTCGGTAAACACGGCCCGCGCTTTCTCGCGCAGGGCCTTCTCAAGCAGTGCGTTGAGATCGCCGGCGCTGGCCGGGTGAAGGTAGAGTGTGCCGGGGCCGAATTGCCAGCGGGCACGGCCAATGGTGGTGAGCGCAAGGGTCAGCGGCTCGCCCAATACGGAAATGACCGTACCGTCGGCAATTGCCAGCTTGCCGGGGGTAGGGTGGTCGCGCCAAGTGGCTAGCTTGTCGAGCACCCACTCGCCATGCTGGTGAATCAGTTTTTCGATGTCGCCAATCCGAGCACGGGTCGGGGCGCCGACCCGCAGGCCGCGATGGTCGATGGTCAGGCCGATTGTGCGTCGCTGGCTGCGCCGCAATTGATACGCAACGTCCGCACCGGCAATGGCGATGCGGTGGCTTGTTTCAGGTGGCGTTATGCTGGGCATCCGAGTAACGGTGCGGCGAGATGCGGTGCATCTCGTCTTCGATCCATGCTTCGGCCTTCTGGTTGACCTCGGCTTCGGTCATGCCGGTGGCGTCGAAGGCCGGGCCAATACTGACGGTGATGGTGCCCGGCGTTTTCAGGAAAGCCTGGCGCGGCCAGAGTTCGCCGGCGTCGTGGGCGATCGGTACGACCTTGCAGCCAACCCGGGTGGCAAGATAGGCGCCGCCTGGCTTGTAGCGTTTCTTGTGGCCTGGCGCGACGCGTGTGCCTTCCGGGAAGAGGATGACATAGAAGCCCTGTTGTAGCCGTTCGCGGCCTTGGGTGACGACCTGGTCAAGCGCATCCTTGCCGGCAGCGCGGTCGATGGAAATCATCTTCATGGCGGCCAGGCCCCAGCCGACCAGCGGTACCTTGAGCAATTCCTTCTTGAGTACGAAAACGCAGTAGGCACCATGCGGCACGTAGTCCTGCAGCGTCATGGTTTCCCAGGCCGACTGGTGCTTGGCGAGAATGACGCAAGGTTCCTGCGGCATGTTTTCCAGGCCGATGACCTTCGGACGAATGCCGAGAATGTTCTCGACACCGAACTGAATGCCGAGGCGCCACAGTTTGCCGAAGCGGTAGCCCCAGAGGCCGCGCAAGACCAGTGCAGCGACGACGACGAGCGGTGCGGTCAGGATGGACCAGACCAAGGCGTAGGCCATGAAGACGCTGGAGCGCAGGGTTTTCATGGCGTTGTTTCCTTGAGGATGGAATCGACGGCGGCCGAAAGGTCGCGAAACTCCAGCGTGCCTTCCGGCAGATCACCTTCTGACTTGGTTTTTTCGCCCTTGCCGGTCAGCACCAGCATCGGCAAACAACCGACGGCGGCACAGGCCTGCAGATCGCGCAGCGAGTCGCCTATGGCGGGAACGCCCTTGAGCTCGACATTCAGCGTTTCCGAAATGCGCTTGAACATGCCGGGTTTAGGCTTCCGACAGTCACACTTTGAGTCGGCCGCGTGCGGGCAGTAGAAAATTGCATCGATCCGGCCGCCCAAGGCCACCACGGCCTTGTGCATCTTGGTGTGGATCTGGTTCAGGGTTTCCATGTCGAACAGGCCACGCCCGACGCCCGACTGATTGGTCGCGACGACCACCTTGTAACCACTCTGGCTGAGGCGGGCGATGGCTTCCAGGCTGCCCGGGATCGGCTTCCACTCGGCCGGGTTCTTGATGAACTGGGCGGAATCGAAGTTGATGACGCCGTCGCGGTCGAGAATGACAAGTTTCGTGGGCATGGCGGCCATCCCTTGCTTAGGCGGAAAGCTTGGAAATATCGGCGACCTGGTTCATCGCCACATGCAGCTTGGCCAGCAGGCCGAGGCGGTTGGCACGCAGGGCTGGATCGTCGGCATTGACCATGACGCCGTCGAAGAAACTGTCGACCGGCGCTCGCAACGCGGCCAGCGCCTGCAGTGACTCGGTGTAGTCGCCGGTGACGAAGGCCGCATCGGCCTGCGGTACGACCTCCACGAGCGCGTCGTGCAGGGCGATTTCAGGAGCTTCCTTGAGAAGGGCGCTATCAACCGTCGGCTCGACAGGGTTTTCGACCTTCTTCAGGATATTGCTGACCCGCTTGTTGGCAGCAGCCAGGGCGGCGGATTCCGGCAGGGCGGCGAAGGCGCGCACGGCGGCAAGGCGCTTCGGGATGTCGCCCAGACGTTGCGGCCGCTGCGACACTACCGCATCGACTTCCTGCGCCGTGTAACCCTGCTCGCGCAGGCTACCGGCCAGCCGGTCGTAAATGAAGTCGGCCAGCGCGGCCTCGGCTGGTTTGAAACCGTCGACCGAGGCGAATGGGGCGGCGGCGGTTTGCAGCAGTTGATCCAGCGGCAGGGCGAGATCACCTTCGCTCAGCATGCGGATGACGCCGAGGGCGTGGCGGCGTAGCGCGAACGGGTCGCGGTCGCCGGTCGGAATCTGGCCGATGCCGAACATGCCAACCAGCGTTTCCAGCTTGTCGGCCAGCGCCACGACGGTGCCGACCTGGCCTCGCGGCAAGGTGTCGCCGGCGAAACGCGGCTTGTAGTGGTCTTCGACGGCGTCGGCTACATCGGCGTTGAGGCCGTCATGCAGGGCGTAGTAGCGGCCCATGGTGCCCTGCAACTCCGGGAATTCGCCGACCATGTCGGTCAGCAGATCGGCCTTGGCCAGGACGGCTGCCTGTTCGGCGTGCAGCGCGAGCGCTTCGCCGCCGAGCGACTGGCCGATGGTGCGGGCAATTGCGGCGACGCGCTGCATGCGCTCGCCCTGAGTGCCCAGCTTGTTGTGATAGACGACCTTGGACAGTCCGATGACGCGGGATTCCAGCGATTTCTTGCGATCCTGGTCGAAGAAGAACTTGGCATCCGCCAGACGCGGGCGGACGACGCGCTCGTTGCCGCCGATCACGGCGGAAGCGTCTTCCGGGCTGATGTTGCTGACGACGAGGAACTTGTTGGTCAGCTTGCCGGCCGCATCGAGCAGCGGGAAGTACTTCTGGTTGGCCTTCATGGTCAGGATCAGGCATTCCTGCGGCACGGCGAGGAATTCTTCTTCGAACTGGCCGATCAGGACATTCGGGCGCTCGACCAGTGCGGTCACTTCGTCGAGCAGCGCGTCGTCGTCGATCGGCTTGCCGCCGGCCTTGGCGGCAGCAGCTGCAAGCTGGCGGGCGATTTCGGCACGACGCTCGGCGAAGGAGGCGATGACAGCGCCGTCGGTAGCGAGCTTGGTGGCGTATTCGTCGGCGTTGGCGAAAACGACCGGATCAACGGCAGCTTCAAAACGGTGACCATGCGTTTCGCGGCCGGAAGTCAGACCAAGGATGGCGAGCGGCACAACATCGCTGCCGTGCAGGGCAACGAGGCCATGCGCCGGGCGCACGAAATTGACGCTGCTCCAGCCGTCCTGCAGCTGGTAGCTCATGACCTTGGGGATGGGCAGCGCAGCGAGGGCGGCTTCGAGCGCCTTCTGCAGGCCTTCGGACAGCGTGGAACCCTTGGCCAGGCTTTCATAGAACAGCACGTCAGCCTTGCCGTCATTTTCGCGGCGCAGGTTGGGCACGCATGAAGCGTCGGCGCCGAGTGCGGCCAGTTTCTTGAGCAGGGCCGGCGTGGCGTTGCCGGCAGCGTCGAGGCCAACGGCGACCGGCATGAGTTTCTGGACCACCGGCTTGTCGGCGGCGACGGCAGCGACTTCGGTGACGTGGGCAGCCAGGCGGCGCGGCGACGCGTAGGCGGTGACGACGGCGCCATCGGTGGTCAGGCCGTCTTTCTTCAGTGCGGCAGCCAGTGTCTGGGCAAACACTTCGCCCAGCTTCTTGAGCGCCTTGGGCGGCAGTTCTTCAACAAACAGTTCAACGAGCAGATTTTTTGACGACATATCAGGCAGCTTTCTTTGCGTTCTGTTCTTCCAGCTTGGCCAGCACTTCGGCGGCCCATTCCTTCGGCGCCATCGGGAAGCCGAGGCGGGCGCGGGAATCGAGGTAGGCTTGCGCCACGGCGCGGGCCAGGTTGCGGATTCGGCCGATGTAGGCGGCGCGCTCGGTGACCGAGATAGCTCCGCGGGCGTCGAGCAGGTTGAAGGTGTGGGCGGCTTTCAGAACTTGCTCGTAGGCGGGCAAGGCCAGCTGGTTGCCCATCAGGTGCACAGCGGTTTCTTCATGCTTGCCGAAGGCGTGGAACAGGAAGTCGACGTTGCTGTGCTCGAAGTTATAGGCCGACTGCTCGACTTCGTTCTGGTGATAGACGTCGCCGTAGGTCAGGCCTTCGGTCCACGTCAGGTCGAAAACGTTCTCGACGCCCTGCAGATACATGGCCAGACGTTCGATGCCGTAGGTGATTTCGCCGGTGATCGGTTTGCAGTCGATGCCGCCGACCTGCTGGAAGTAGGTGAATTGCGTCACTTCCATGCCGTTCATCCAGACTTCCCAACCAAGGCCCCAGGCGCCCAGCGTCGGGTTTTCCCAGTCGTCTTCAACGAATCGGACATCGTTTTTCTTGAGGTCGAAGCCAAGCGCTTCGAGCGAGCCGAGGTAAAGCTCAAGAATGTTGTCTGGTGCGGGTTTCAGAACGACCTGGTACTGGTAGTAGTGCTGCATCCGGTTCGGGTTTTCGCCGTAACGACCATCCTTCGGGCGGCGCGACGGCTGCACGTAGGCCGCTTTCCAGGGTTCCGGGCCGATGGCGCGCAGGAAGGTGGCAGTGTGGCTGGTACCGGCGCCGACTTCCATGTCGTAGGGCTGAAGCAGGGCGCAGCCCTTGTCGCTCCAGTATTGCTGCAGGCGCAGGATGATTTCCTGAAAGCTCGGTTTTTTGGTGGTGCTCATCGGATGCAATCGGTGATGTTCGGAGACTCATGATTTTACTTGCTTTTGCCACGGATGGCGCGGAACGAAGGCTGGGGCATACTGTCTGCAACATGTGTGGATAAATAACGGGAATAACGATGCCGGATACGATGACTACGCAAAAAACCACGCTGGCCGGAGGCTGCTTCTGGTGCACCGAGGCGGCTTTCGAGCAACTTGATGGCGTGATTTCGGTGCTGCCTGGCTATATGGGCGGGCACGACCCGCAGCCGACCTATGAATCTGTATGCCGGGGCGACAGTGGCCACGCCGAAGTCGTGCAGATCGAGTTCGATCCGGCGAAGATTGATTTTGAGACGCTGCTGACGGCCTTTTTCACAATTCACGACCCGACCACCTTGAATCGGCAGGGCCATGACGCAGGCACGCAATACCGCTCGGCCATTTTCTGCCACGATGCCAGCCAACAGGCACTGGCGCAGGCCATGATCGCCCGCCTTAACGGCGATGGTGTCTGGAGTTCGCCCATCGTCACCGAGGTTACCCCGGCCTCGACATTCTTCGTTGCCGAGGAATATCACCACCAGTATTTCCGGCGTAATCCACATCAGGGTTATTGCATGGCGGTGGTGGCCCCCAAGGCTCAGAAACTGCGCAAGGTATTTGCCGATCGCCTGAAGCCGGCGTGAGTCAACCTGACGGTCAGCGGGGAAAAATCGCAAAAATTGAAATGGCCGAGAACCGGCGATCTGAACCGCTTTCCGGGCAGCTTTTGCAAAAGGACGATGGGATTTCTGTTGCGGCAATGCAACACAAATAGTCTGTTGCCACCGACCGCAGATTGACAATATCTATATAAATCAATATAGTGGAATCAATGCTGCGGTGCAGCATCGGTCGTCGCGGTAAATCACATTATTTGGCCGCGATCTCCAGTGATCCCATTCCGGGGCCTGGCCGATGTCGTACCCCCTGTAACCGTTCGCTGTCGAGGAAGCTTCTTGGCAGTGGCAACAGTGAAGGAGGTCGCATGTTTACCTCAACAGTTTTTCCCTCATCGATGTTGCGGCTTTCTGCTGCTGCGTCCTCAATGTTCCAGAAGTTCCTGATGTTGGCCGGCGTGTTTTTCGTGCTGGCTCTGGTCGGCGTCCAGAGTGGCAATCCCACCATGCTTGGCGGCCTGAAATCGCTGATGCCGGCGAGCGAAGCAGTCTCGCTCGATGACGAACTGGCGGTAGAAGATATCGACCCCGCTACCGAGACCCTCAGTGCCCGCATGCGCGGTGCGATGGATTATGTTTCCCGCCGATATCGCGTGGCGCCGGATGCCCTCGAACCTATTTTTGCCACGGCCCAGGCCACCGGCCGACAATTGCATCTCGACCCGCTGCTGATCATCGCCGTCATTGGTATCGAATCGCGCTTCAACCCGTTCTCGGAAAGCGTCGTTGGTGCCAAGGGGCTGATGCAGGTCATGCCCCGTTTTCATCAGGACAAGTTGCCGGAGGATGCCGATCAGGCAGCCTTCCTCAATCCGGTGATCAATGTCCAGGTCGGGGCCAAGGTCCTGCAGGAATCGATCCGTCGCAACGGAGGGCTGGAAAGCGGCCTGCAGCAGTTCGGCGGGGCGACCAGCGATCCGGACCGGCGCTACGCCAGCAAGGTGCTGGCCGAAAAGCAGCGTCTTGAACAGGCCGTCCAGCACCTGCGTGCCAGCCGTAACACCCAGGCTGCCGTGGCTGGCGCCAGCAAGGCCGGTTAAGGGCCTGCGCCCGCTTCGGCGGGCTGGAACTTAAAGCCCGTTGGCTGGCAGGTCGTCGTCGATGAAGGCGACCAGTTCGCGAACGAAGCGTTCGCGCTGCCACTGGTGCGGCGAATGGTCGGTGCCCTCATAAATGCGCAGCACGGCGTTCGGGATGTTGTCGGCGACGTATTGCGCTGTCGACGAGTGGTAGAAATTGCTTTCGCCGCCGTAGACCAGCAGGGTCGGTAGCGGAATGTTGGCCAGCACGTCGCGATAGTCGGCGGCGGTCAGGCTCAGCCAGCAGTTGATCAGCGGCTCCGGGTTCTGGGCCTGTAGTGCGGCGCGCGAGCGTTGCCAGCCTGAGGCATTCTGCAGGTACTTCTCCTCGGCCCGCTTGTTCAAGCCGTGCGCCGTCAATTTCAGCACGCCCTCGGCAAAATCGTCGCGCAGCCAGGACACCAGCTCGTCGTTACGGTCGACGCCAAAATCCCCGTAAATCCCGTGTTCCCAGTCGTCGGCCGTCAGCAGCCTGGGCGACTGGTCGATCAGGCACAGCTTGCCGAGGCCGTGCGTGCCGTGGTCGCGCAGGTATTGCCACAGCGTCAGCGCGCCCATTGAGTGGCCAACGGCGGTGGCATCGTGCAGGCCGTAGTGGTCAATCAGATTTTTCAGGTCACGTGCCATGCGCTCGACGGTGGCCGAGCCGGGGTGGCCAAGCGTGTGGCCGCCATGACCGCGCGCATCCCAGCGAAAGACGCGATGATGGGCGTTCAGTTCGCCCAGGAAGGGGAACCATTCCTGGCTGCTTGACGTCCAGCCATGGAGCAGGATCAGCGGCGACCCCTCGCCGGAAATCCGGACGTGGATCTTCTCGCCATCTTCGGCCACGAAATGGGTCATCGCTCAACTCTTTGAAATCGCAAGGCCGCCAGTATAATCGCCGGCGTCAATACGGAGGAGTATGGAAATGTTCGACTGGAGAGACTACGGCAACGGCATCATCGCTTTCGACGCCGGCTACGTGCGCCCGATCCTGGCCGCGATCCACATGATCGTCGACGATGGCCGCGTCGCCTTCATCGACACCGGCAGCAACGACTCGCTGCCCAATGTGCTGGAAGCGCTGAACAAGGTCGGCCTGGGGCGCGAGGCAGTCGATTACGTCATCCTGACTCACATCCACCTCGACCATGCCGGTGGCGCCGGTGCGCTGATGCGCGAATTCCCCAATGCCAAGCTGGTTGTGCATCCACGCGGTTCGCGCCACATGGCCGAACCTTCCAAGCTGGTCGCCGGCGTTACCGCCGTCTACGGCAAGGAATATGTCGACACCGTTTACGGCAACATCCTGCCCATACCGGCCGAGCGCATCATCGACGCCCACGAAGGCCTGACCCTGCAACTAGGCAGCAGCGAACTGCTCTGCATCGACACGCCGGGACACGCCAAACACCACATCTGCATCGTCGACCAGAAGGCCAATGCCATCTTCACCGGCGACATGTTCGGGCTTTCCTACCGCGAATTCGACGTCGATGGCCGCCAGTTCATCCAGCCGACCACCAGCCCGACCCAGTTCGATCCGGCAGAAATGCGCACATCCATTGACCGCCTGCTCGGCTACGCTCCGCAGGCCATGTATCTGACCCACTACGCGCAGGTGCATGATGTGCCGGCCCGAGGCGCCGATCTACACCGCCGCCTCGACGCCCACGTCGCCATCGCCGAAGCGCATGCCAATGACGGCGAAACGCGCCATGCCGCGACCAAGCAGGAACTCACAGCTTATCTGCTGGCTGAATTGCGCAGTCATGGCTGCACGCTGCCCGAAGGGACCATCCTTGACATCCTCGCCACCGACCTCGAACTCAACGTGCAGGGTCTGACTTGGTGGCTGGATCACCGAGGCTGATTCGCGGTTTGCCTCGCCATGAGCGAGGTTTGATGTGCGCCTGACTCGCGAACCGGCGGCCAACCGGAAAATCTCCCGAGGTTGAAATGTCGCAGCCGGCTCGCGAATGAGCCGGCTCAGTCCTTGTGACGTCGCGTTCCCATTTGGCTGATGAGGCCGAAAACCGCCATCAGCCCCAACGACAGCCAGTTTCCAAAACGCACGTAGGGCGTCAAGCCTTCGTAGGCGTGGACTTCGCCTATCAGGACGCCGGTCGTGAATGGTTCCAGCACAGCCTGCACTCGTCCGTCGGCATTGAGGATGGCGGTCATGCCGGTATTGGTGGCACGCAGCATCGGGCGGCCGGTTTCGGCGGCGCGCATCTGGGCGATTTGGAGGTGTTGCGGCTGAGCCAGCGAACGGCCGAACCAGGCGGTGTTCGACAGGTTGGCGAGGATGCCGGCCGCGGGCAGGGCGCGGATGATTTCTTCGCCGAAGACGTCTTCGTAGCAAATGTTGATCGCGACCTTCTGGCCTGCCACGGCAAGTGGTAGCTGCGTTTCCGGGCCGCGCGTGAACGACGACATCGGGATGTTGGCGTAGGCCATGAACCAGGCAAAGCCGGGCGGAATGAGTTCGCCAAAGGGCACCAGATGGCTTTTGCTGTAGACCTGAAGCGGAGAGTTGCCCACGCTGACGGCGCTGTTGAAGTAGGCGGTGCCGTCGCCGGTCAGGGTGCCGAGTACCAGATCACCTTGCTGGCGTTGGGCGAGCGCCTTGAGGGCGTCGATGTAATCGCCGGGTACCTGGTCGATGAAAACCGGCAGCGCGGTTTCCGGTAGCAGCGTCAGTTCGGCCGGATTGGCTTCGATCAGGTCACGGTAGAGGTTGAGGGTACGGACAAAAGCTTCCGGCCGGAATTTCATTTCCTGCGGGATGTTGCCTTGAATCAAGGCCACGCTGACAGGTTCGCCAACAGCTTGAGTCCAGCGGATCTGCTGCAAGCCGAAGCCGGCGGCAGCCAAAGCCAGTAGCACCGGCAGGCCAACTCGCCAGCGCAGCAGCAGTGCGCCGGACAGGGCGACGAGCAGCGACAGGCCATGCACGCCGAGCAGCGGAGCGAATCCGGTCAGCGGGCTGGGCGCCGCCTGCGAATAGCCGACGGTCAGCCACGGGAAGCCGGTGAAGATCCAGCCCTTGATCCAGTCGAGCCCCGCAATCAGTGCCGCGAAAAACAAAGCCTGCTGCACGAGGTTGCCCGGTTGCCAGCGCTTGAATGCCCAGCCGGCAAGCATCGGAAACAGCGCCATGACCGTGCAGAACAGGAATGCAGCCGGCCCGGCCAGCCACCATGGCATGCCGCCGAATACCGAGAGGCTGACATAGACCCATGAGACGCCGCAAAGGAAGAATCCCAGGCCAAAGCTCAGGCCGGTCAGCAGGCCATGGCGTGGTGATTCGGCACGCAGCAGCAGGGCGAAGAAGCTGCCCCAGATGATGGGGGCCAGCCAGAATAGCCCGAAAGGCGCAAAGCACAGCACGCCTGCGGCACCGATCAGTGCCGCCAGGCCAAAGCGGTGCAGCGACCGCTCAGGCAGGGGTATCGTTGGCACCGGGCTGTGTTTTAGGCTGATCGACGAGCAGCGTGTACAGGCGCCGGCTGTCGGCGCGCAACACCTGGAAGCGCAGGCCGCCGATGTCGACGATCTCGTTGCGCTTGGGCATGCGGCCAAGGTGGCGCAGAATCAGTCCGCCAACGGTGTCGAATTCCTCATCGGAGAATTTGGTCGAGAAGGCCTCGTTGAAGTCTTCGATCTCGGTGCGCGCCTTGACGCGGTAGCGGCCGGAGGCATCGAGGCGGATGTTGTCGTGGGCTTCGTCGAAGTCGTATTCGTCCTCGATGTCGCCGACGATCTGCTCAAGCACATCCTCGATGGTCACCAGGCCGGCAACGCCACCGTATTCATTGACGACAATGGCCATGTGGTTGCGCGAGACGCGGAATTCACGAAGCAATACATTCAGGCGCTTGGATTCAGGAATGAACACCGCCGGGCGCAGCCAGTCGCGCAGGGTGAAATCTTTTTCGGTGTGGATGCGCAGCAGATCCTTGGCAAGCAGGATGCCCAGAACGTTATCGCGGTCGCCATCGACGACCGGGAAGCGGGAGTGGGCGGCCTCGATGACAACCGGGACGATTTCGTCCATCGGGTCATCAATGTCAATGACGTCCATCTGGGCTCGCGGGATCATCACGTCAGTGACGCGTGTTTCGGAGGCTTGCAGGGCGCCTTCGATGATGGTCAGCGCGTCGGCGTCCATCAGGTTGCGCTCGTAGGCGCTGTGCAGAATCTGCACCAGCTGCTCGCGATCTTCAGGTTCGCGCAGCAGCAGGGAGGTCAGGCGTTCGATAAAACCGGGTTTACTGTCACTATCCATAATGTTTAAACCGCATATGGGTCTGGATAACCCATCGCAGCGAGAATCTCCTTTTCTTCATCTTCCATCGCCTGGGCATCATCGTCATTGTCATGATCCCAGCCCTGCAAATGCAGCATACCATGCACAGTCAGGTGCGCGTAATGAGCCTCCAGCGGCTTGTTCTGCTCTGCCGCCTCACGCGCCACAACGCTTGGGCAGATCACCAGATCGCCCATGACTACCGGCTCGGTATCGTAGGGAAAGGACAGCACGTTGGTCGCGTAGTCCTTGCTGCGATACTCCTTGTTCAGCGACTGGCCTTCGTCAGCGTCGACCAGTCGAATGGTGATCTCGCCGCCGCCGGTCAGCGCTGCACGTGCCCAGCGCACGAAATCTGCTCGCAAGGGTAGCCCTTCACGGTTACAGGCATATTGCACCGAAAGGTTAAGACGGTTGCTGGGTGCGTTTTTCATAGGCTTCGACGATGCGGGCAACCAGCGGGTGGCGCACCACATCTTCCTTCTTGAAATGGGTAAAGGCCAGTCCGCGCACGTTGTCGAGTATGGAGATGGCTTCATTCAGGCCGCTCTTGTGGCCCTTGGGCAGGTCGATCTGGGTAATGTCGCCGGTGACTACGGCCTTGGCGCCAATGCCGATGCGGGTCAGGAACATCTTCATCTGTTCCGGCGTCGTGTTCTGCGCCTCGTCGAGAATGATGAAGGCGTGGTTTAGTGTGCGACCGCGCATGAAAGCCAGCGGTGCGATCTCGATGGCGCGTTTTTCGTAGAGCTTGGCAACGCGGTCGGCGCCCATCAGGTCATACAGTGCGTCGTAGAGCGGGCGCAGGTAGGGGTCGATCTTCTGCGTCAGATCGCCGGGCAGAAAGCCGAGGCGCTCACCGGCCTCGACGGCCGGGCGGGTCAGGATGATGCGCTCGACCAGGTCGCGCTCGAAGGCATCGACGGCGGAAGCAACCGCCAGATAGGTCTTGCCGGTGCCGGCCGGGCCAATGCCGAAGGTGATGTCGTGTTCCTGAATCGCCTTCAGGTAAGCCACCTGACGCGGCGTGCGGCCGTGCAGCTGGGTGTTGCGGGTGATCAGTTGCGGGCCGTCGATCGGGCCTTCGGTACGTTGCGAGACGCGGCGAACCGGGGCATTGATCAGTTCGATCAGGCCGAGCTGGATTTCATCCACGGACAGCGGGGCGCGCGACATCGCGTAGAAGTGCCTGATGGCATCGGCGGTCAGTCGGGCTTTCTCGCCCAGGATCGAGAACCGCTCGTTGCGGCGACGAATCACCACGTCGAAGCCGGTTTCGATCTGCCGGATGTTCTCGTCCAGCGGGCCGCACAGATTGGCCAATTGGGCGTTGTCGACCGGCGTCAGGGCCAGTTCGACCGGCTTCTGCTTCGGCGCCGGCCTGGTGGCAGCACCTGTTTTCATGCCATTAGTCTTCTCGGATGACAATTTCGCCCCTCAGGGTGTGCGACAGCGACGACGTGATGCGGACATCGACGAAGGTATTGATCAGGCGAGGATTGCCGGCGAAGTTGACTATGCGGTTGTTATCGGTTCGTCCGGCTAGTTCATGCACATCCTTCTTCGAGGTGCCTTCGACCAGCACGCGCTGTACGCTGCCTACCATCGTCTGGCTGATCGCCTGAGCCTGTTCGTCGATGCGCTTCTGCAAGCGAAGCAGGCGGGCAGATTTGACGTCGGCTGGCGTCGAGTCATCCAGTTCCAGTGCCGGGGTGCCGGGGCGCGGGCTGTAGATGAACGAGAACGAGCTGTCGAAGCCGACATCGTCGATCAGCTTCATCGTCTTCTCGAAATCTTCATCAGTTTCGCCGGGGAAGCCGACGATGAAGTCGGACGAGAGCGAAATGTCCGGCCGGGCAGCGCGCAGCTTGCGGATGATCGACTTGTACTCCAGCGTCGTGTAGCCGCGCTTCATCGCAGCCAGCACACGATCAGATCCCGCCTGAACCGGCAGGTGCAGGTGCGACACCAGCTTCGGCACCGTGGCGTAGGTGTCGAACAGACGCTGCGTCATCTCGCGAGGGTGCGAAGTGGTATAGCGGATACGCTCGATGCCAGGCACTTCCGCGATGTATTCGATCAACAAGGCGAGATCGGCTTTTTCCTCGGTGCCTTCCATGTCGCCACGATAGGCATTGACGTTCTGGCCGAGCAGCGTCACTTCGCCGACGCCATGGGCAGCCAGATCGGCCACTTCAGTCAGGACATCGTTGAACGGGCGCGAAACCTCGCCACCGCGGGTGTAAGGCACGATGCAGAAGGTGCAGAACTTGGAGCAGCCTTCCATGATCGAGACAAAAGCCGAAGCGCCCTTGATTTCAGACGGCGGCATGGCATCGAACTTCTCGATTTCCGGGAAGGAGACATCGACGGCGGCCTTGCCTTTTGCCTTGCGCTCGGCAATCAGTTGCGGCAAACGGTGCAGCGTCTGCGGCCCGAAGACCACATCGACGTAAGGCGCCCGGGCGATGATGGCATCGCCTTCTTGGCTGGCAACACAGCCCCCGACGCCGATCACCAGGTTCGGATTCAGCTTTTTCAGGTGACGGACGCGGCCGAGGTCATGGAAAACCTTCTCCTGCGCCTTTTCGCGCACCGAGCAGGTATTGAACAGGATGATGTCGGCTTCTTCCGGGTTGTCGGTCTTGATGATGCCTTCGGAAGCATTGAGCACGTCGGCCATCTTGTCCGAATCGTACTCATTCATCTGGCACCCAAAGGTGCGGATGAACAGTTTTTTTGTCATGTAAACGCTTTGAAATCAGTGGGTGCCGCTTTGGCAATCCGGCGGCAGAAAAGTTGCGCATTATAACGCGGTTGACCATGCCGCCGCCGCCCAACTATAATTCGCGCCCTCTAAGCGTGGTGATGTAGCTCAGACGGTTAGAGCGATGGATTCATAACCCATAGGTCGGCAGTTCGATTCTGCCCATCACCACCAGTAATACGGAAGCCCGCTGATTCGTCAGCGGGCTTTGTCGTTTACCTTCTGGATCAGCCGGGGATGCTGACGTGCAGTTGTTTCTGCCGCGTCTCGAATTCCTTGCGCAGTTCACGGCGTAGTTGGGCGGCCTGGTAGCGGCGGATTTCGTCAGTGGTTTTCGGTTCGAGCGGCGGGACCGGTGTGGCCTGACCGTTGTCGTCTACGGCGACCATGGTGAAGAAGCAGCTGTTGGCGTGGCGGATGACCTGGTCACGGATGCTTTCGGCCAGCACCTTGACGCCGATTTCCATCGAGGTGTTGCCGGTGTAATTGACCGAAGCGAGGAAGGTGACGAGTTCGCCGACGTGGATGGGCTGGCGGAACATGACCTGATCGACCGACAGGGTGACGACGTACTGGCTGGCGTAGCGGCTGGCGCAGGCGTAGGCGACCTGATCGAGCAGCTTTAGGATGGTGCCGCCGTGGACGTTGCCGGAGAAATTGGCCATGTCCGGGGTCATCAGCACGGTCATGGCGAGTTGGTGTTTGGGCAGATGCATGTGGTGCTCCGGAAAGGAAAAACGGCCAGGGACGGTAAGCCGTCGCTGGCCGCAGTTTAAGGCAAGCCTCGATCAGGCCGGGGCGGAGCTGCGGATCATGTGATCGAAGGCCGAGAGCGAGGCGGTGGCGCCGGCGCCCATGGCGATGATGATCTGCTTGTAGGGCACTGTCGTGCAGTCACCGGCAGCGAATACGCCGGGCAGGCTGGTCTGGCCCTTGGCATCGATGACGATTTCACCGAACTTGCTCAGGTCGAGGGTGCCCTTTAGCCAGTCGGTGTTGGGCAGCAGGCCGATCTGGACGAAGATGCCTTCGAGTTCGACGTGTTTGATCTCTTCGCTGACGCGGTCCTTGTAGGTGATGCCGTTCACTTTCTGGCCATCGCCGGTGACTTCGGTCGTTTGGGCCGACTTGATCACCGTGACGTTGGACAGGCTGTAGAGTTTGTTCTGCAAAACTGCGTCGGCGCGCAGGGTGTCGGCGAATTCGAGCAGCGTAACGTGGGCGACGATGCCAGCCAGATCAATGGCCGCCTCGACGCCGGAATTGCCGCCGCCGATCACTGCAACGCGCTTGCCCTTGAACAGCGGGCCGTCGCAGTGCGGGCAGAAGCAGACGCCCTTGGCCTTGTATTCCTTCTCGCCGGGCACGTTCATTTCGCGCCAGCGGGCACCGGTGGAGAGAATGATGGTCTTGGCTTGCAGCTTGGCGCCGTTTTCGAGTTCGAGCGCGATCAGGTCGCCATTCTCGCTGGCCGGAATCAGTTTGTTGGCGCGTTGCAGGTTCATCACATCGACGTCGTAGTCCTTGACGTGCTGTTCCAGCGAGGCAACCAGCTTCGGGCCTTCAGTGTGGCTGACCGAGATGAAGTTTTCGATGCCCAGCGTGTCCATCACCTGGCCGCCAAAGCGTTCGGCGACGATGCCGGTGCGAATTCCCTTGCGGGCGGCATAAATCGCCGCTGCCGCGCCAGCTGGTCCGCCGCCGACGACGAGCACGTCAAAGGATTCTTTCTTGCCAAGTTCCTCGGCAGCACGGGTGGCGGCGCCGGTGTCGACCTTGGCGAGGATTTCCTCGATCAGCATGCGACCGGCCCCGAATTCGGCATCGTTCAGGTAGGTGGTCGGCACAGCCATGATCTGGCGGGCGTTGACCTCGTCCTGGAACATCGCGCCGTCGATCATCGTGCTGGTGACGTTCGGATTGAGCACGGCCATCAGGTTGAGCGCCTGAATAACATCCGGGCAGTTGTGGCAGGACAGCGAAATGTAGGTCTCGAAGTCAAAGCTGCCGGGCAGCGCCTTGATCTGGTCGATGACCGACTGCTCGACCTTGGGCGGGTGGCCGCCGGTCTGTAGCAGGGCGAGTACCAGCGAGGTGAATTCGTGACCCATCGGCAGGCCGGCAAAGTGGATGCGCGGCGTTTCGCCGGGCAGGCCGACGGCGAAGGAGGGCACGCGGGCGAAACCGCCGTTTTCACGCAGGCTGACCTTGTCTGAGCATTCGAGGATGTCGTTGATCAGGGCGCGCATTTCCTGGCCCTTGGCGCTGTCGTCCAGTGTGGCGACCAGTTCGATGGGGCGTTGCAGGCGTTCGAGATAGGCCTTCAATTGGCCTTTGATGGCGGTGTCGAGCATGGTGCTGTTCTCCCTTAAAACTGTTTTTGAATTTCACTGAAAAGCCGCGGTGGACCGCAGCTTTTCGCTGAAATCCCGCCGCCGGGGGAGCGGCGGGTTTCTATTTTTTGTTTCTCTGTTGGCGATTGGGGGCTTAGATCTTGCCGACCAGGTCCAGCGACGGAGCCAAGGTCTTTTCGCCTTCCTTCCACTTGGCCGGGCAGACTTCGTTCGGGTGGGAGGCGGTGTATTGAGCGGCCTTCAGCTTGCGCAGGGTCTCGGAAACGTCGCGGGCGATTTCGTTGGAGTGGATTTCAACGGTCTTGATCACGCCGTCCGGATTGATCACGAAGGTGCCACGCAGGGCCAGGCCTTCTGCGTCGATATGCACGTCGAAGGCACGGGTCAGGGCGTGGGTCGGGTCGCCGACCAGCGGGAACTGGGCCTTGCCGACAGCCGGGGAGGTTTCGTGCCAGACCTTGTGCGAGAAGTGGGTGTCGGTGGTGACGATGTACACCTCGGCGCCGGCCTTCTGAAACTCGGCGTAGTTGTTGGCAGCGTCTTCGATTTCAGTCGGGCAGTTGAAGGTGAAGGCAGCCGGCATGAAGATCATGACGGACCACTTGCCCTTGAGGCTGGCTTCGGTGACTTCGATGAACTTGCCATTGTGGAAGGCTTGGGCCTTGAACGGTTGAACCTGGGTGTTGATGAGCGACATTGATATCTCCTGTGCGGGTTGGGTGTTGAACACGGATTGAATAATAGGCAGCGAAAACTGATTGATCCAATTGATTGCTTTAATACGGCCGATAGTTTTTGAGGATGGTGGCGTTCCCGGTTCGTTTTGCTAGTCAAAAAGAACTAATCAATTTCTGCCTTTGGTACTAGATTGAATTGTCCGGGGGTATTGAGTTGATTCAAATCAATTGAATAACCCTACTGATCGGTGAGATTACGCCCCGTGGCAGTTCGTGCTGCCGTCTGCATTTTCAGGAGATTGTCCCGTATGAATATTTCCAGTGCCATCTTGCATATTGCACCCGGCCGCCTCGCTGAGGCGCGCGAGGCTTTGCTCAAGCTTTCAGGCTTGGAGATTCATGCGGAGACCCCGGAAGGGAAAATGGTCGTCGTTCTGGAGGATGACGATCTGGAATCGGCTGCCAATAAATATGTGACCTTGCATGGACTGCCTGGCGTCGCATCGGTAGCCATGGTCTATCAGTACAGTGACGACGAGTCAGTAGAAACCGAGGAGGTACAAGCGTGAAACTTAATCGACGCGATTTCATCAAGGCCAATGCGGCCGCAGCGGCCATGTCGGCTGCCGGCTTGGCAACATCAGGAACGGCATTGGCCGCGGGTAGCGACGATATTCGCTGGGACAAGGCTGCCTGCCGTTTCTGCGGCACCGGTTGTGGCGTCTTGGTCGGGACGCAGGAAGGCCGTGTCGTGGCCACCCAGGGTGACCCGGATGCGCCGGTCAACCGTGGCCTGAACTGCATCAAGGGCTATTTCCTGTCCAAGATCATGTACGGCTCAGATCGCCTGAAGACGCCGTTGCTGCGCATGAAGGATGGCAAGTTCGACAAGAATGGCGAGTTCAAGCCGATCTCCTGGAAACAAGCCTTCGACATCATGGAAGAGAAGTGCAAGGCGACGCTGAAGGCCAAAGGGCCGGATGGCATCGCGATGTTCGGCTCGGGCCAGTGGACAATCTGGGAAGGTTACGCTGCCGCCAAACTGTGGAAGGCTGGTTTCCGTTCCAACAATCTCGATCCCAATGCCCGCCATTGCATGGCCTCCGCCGTCGCAGGCTTCATGCGCACCTTCGGCATCGACGAGCCGATGGGCTGCTACGACGACATCGAGCATGCCGACGCCTTCTTCCTGTGGGGCTCGAACATGGCCGAGATGCACCCGATTCTGTGGACGCGCATTACGGACCGCAAGCTGTCGAGCAAGAACGTCAAGGTCGGTGTGCTGTCCACCTTCGAGCATCGTTCGTTTGAACTGGCCGATATTCCGATGGTGTTCAAGCCCAATACCGATCTGGCCATCCTGAACTTCATCTGCCATCACATCATCAGTACTGGCAAGGTCAATCAGGACTTCGTCAGCAAGCACGTCAACTTCAAGAAGGGTGAGACCGACATCGGTTTTGGCCTGCGTCCGACGCATGCGCTGGAAAAGAAAGCCACCAGCAACGGCTATCCGGGTGAAGATGGCAAGCCTAAGGGCGATACCGGCAAGTCGACGCCGATCACCTTCGAAGAATTCAAGAAATTCGTCGCTGACTACCCGGCCGACAAGGTTTCAAAGCTGTCTGGCGTGCCGGCCAAGGACTTGATCGCCATGGCCGAGCTGTATGCCGATCCCAAAGTCAAGTGCGTTTCGTTCTGGACCATGGGCTTCAACCAGCATACGCGTGGCACGTGGGTCAATAACATGATCTACAACGTGCATCTGCTGGTCGGCAAGATTTCCGAGCCGGGCAACAGCCCGTTCTCGCTGACCGGCCAGCCATCCGCTTGCGGTACGGCGCGCGAAGTTGGCACCTTCTCGCATCGCCTGCCAGCCGACATGGTCGTGACCAATCCGGACCACCGCAAGCACACCGAAGAAATCTGGGGCTTGCCGGACGGTACGATCAATCCCAAGGTTGGTTTGCACGCCGTGGCCATGGCCCGCGCCCTGAAGGACGGCAAGGTCAATTTCTACTGGCAGCAGTGCAACAACAACATGCAGGCTGGCCCGAACATCAATGAAGAGTTGTATCCGGGCTGGCGCAAGCCGGAAAACTTCATTGTCGTCTCCGATCCGTATCCGACTGTCTCGGCGATGGCTGCCGACCTCATCCTGCCGACCGCCATGTGGGTTGAGAAGGAAGGTGCCTATGGCAATGCCGAGCGGCGTACCCAGTTCTGGCGCCAGCAGGTCAAGGCGCCGGGCGAGGCCCGCTCTGATGTCTGGCAGGTCATGGAGTTTGCCAAGCGCTTCAAAATCGAGGAAGTATGGCCGGCTGAACTGATCGCCAAGGATGCCAAGCTCAAGGGCAAGACCTTGTTTGACGTCCTCTACGCTAATGGTGTGGTCAATAAGTTCAAGCTGAATGAAATCGCTCAGGGTTTTGAGAACGACGACTCCAAGCTGCTTGGCTTCTACATTCAGAAGGGGCTATTCGAGGAATACGCCAAGTTCGGCCGCGGTCATGGCCACGACCTGGCCCCGTTCGACACCTATCACAAGGCGCGCGGTTTGCGCTGGCCGGTAGTCGAGGGCAAGGAAACCCTGTGGCGCTTCCGCGAAGGCTACGACCCCTACGTCAAGAAGGGCGAGGGCATCAGGTTCTACGGCCACAAGGACGGCAAGGCGGTCATCTTCGCACTGCCGTATCAGGATCCACCGGAGATGCCGGACAACGAGTTCAATCTGTGGCTGTGTACCGGTCGGGTGCTGGAGCACTGGCACACCGGCTCGATGACCCGCCGTGTGCCCGAACTCTACAAGTCCTTCCCGGATGCCGTGGTGTTCATGCATCCGGACGATGCGCGCGATCGTGGCCTGCAACGCGGCATGGAGGTCAAGATTGCCTCCCGTCGCGGCGACGTGACCATGCGCGTCGAAACGCGTGGACGTAACAAGCCGCCGCGCGGTCTGGTCTTCATTCCGTTCTTCGATGCCGGTCGTCTGGTCAACAAGCTGACGCTGGATGCGACCTGCCCGATTTCCAAAGAAACGGACTACAAGAAGTGTGCGGTCAAGGTAACCAAGGCCTGATTCAACGATAACAACGAACAGCGGTCGGCGCAGGAAGCCGACCGCTTCTCGGAGGTGAAAAGATGAAATTGATTACGACTCTGGCCTTGGCCGCCGGCATCGCCTTGGGCGGCATCGGCATGGCCAGTGCGCAGGAACTGGTCAACGAAATTGGTGGCGTGACGATTGAGGGGAACTCCAAGGTCAATATGTTCAAGCCCGAGAAGGACCAGTCCAATATCCAGCGCAATTTTCAGAAACAGCCGCCGCTGATCCCGCATAGCATCAAGGGCTACAACATCACGCAGAACTTCAACAAGTGCATGGACTGCCACTCCAAGGAGCGTGCCGAGGAGACCGGTGCGACCAAGGTGGCCAAGTCGCATTACCTTGATCGCGAGGACAACAAGCTGAAAAACATCTCGCCGCGCCGTTACTTCTGCATGCAGTGCCATGTGCCGCAGTTCGACGCCAAGCCGCTGGTCGAGAATACCTATAAGCCAGCCACCAAGAAGGGGGAATGATGAGTCTCGAAAAATACATGCCCGCCTGGGTCAAGCGCATCGGGCTGGTGACGGTGCTGTTGCTCTTTGTCGCCGGCATCGTCTTCTGGGGCGGCTTCAACTGGGCTCTGGAGGCGACCAACAAGGAAGCGTTCTGTATCTCCTGTCACGAAATGGAAGAGAATGTTTTCCGGGAGTATCAGAACACGGTGCACTACACCAACCGGACCGGCGTTCGTGCTACCTGCCCTGATTGTCACGTTCCCAAGGAGTGGGGGCCGAAGATGATTCGCAAGATTCAGGCTTCCAACGAAGTGCTGCACAAGATTCTGGGGACGATAGATACGCCCGAGAAGTTCAATGCCAAGCGCGGACAACTCGCCCAGAACGAGTGGAAGCGCATGAAGGCGAACGATTCGCAGGAGTGTCGAAATTGCCACCGCTACGACTACATGGATTACACCGAGCAGGGTGATCGAGCGGCACGCATGCATCCGCAGGCCTTTACCGAAGGCAAGACCTGTATTGACTGCCACAAGGGTATTGCTCACCAGTTGCCGGCCATTGACCAGCATATTGGCAAGCAGAACGATGGCGCGGTTGCGATTTCGCATGGCGAAAAACCGGCAGAGCCGGCCAAGGAAGAAGCCAAGCCAGAGAGCAAGTAAACGCTTTCTGATGGCATGACAACAAGCCCGGCCATGCGTCGGGCTTGTTTTTTTGGCGCAGATAGTCGTAACTGCCGTATGAATAATACAAATATTCACCTGATTGCCCGTAAATAGGCGCTTTGGGGCCAACACTTATTCAAAAAGGTATGCTACTTTTACTGTGCTGCCGTTCCGACGGCCAGTTTTCTTAAACATTGATAGGTAACAGGAGGCACTTAGATGAATAAATCCGAGCTGGTCGAAGTTGCTGCAAAAGAAGCTGGTATCACCAAGGCTGCTGCTGACAAGGCGTTGTCCGCCATCATCGGCGCGGTGGTCAAGACCGTCACCAAGGGAGAGTCTGTCACTCTCGTCGGTTTCGGAACTTTCAAGTCCGCAAAGCGCGCAGCGCGCACCGGCAAGAATCCCAAGACCGGCGCCACGCTGAAGATTCCTGCCACCACGGTGCCGAAGTTCACCGCAGGTACAGCTTTCAAGGCTTCGGTTGCTGCCAAGAAAAGCGCTGCTCCAAAGAAGAAATAATCCGGCGTTAATGAATGCGGAGTTCGTTTTTGACGGACTCCGTTTTTTCGGTTTCCAATGAACGATACCAATCCAGAAAATCCTCCAGAAAACCCGCCTGCCGTTGCTGTAGCACCGCAGGTAGATACCCGTCGCCGTTTGCGCGAGCTCCTGTCGGTTCCGGAGCGCGATCGTACGGATGAACAGTGGGACGAAATCATCGAGCTGGAGATCCAGCTTGCGCCAGGTAATCGCATATCCGGCAATGAGCAGCTCGGTGGTGGTAACCACGGGCGCAGCAACCCTTCGCAACACGGCAAGCCCGGTGGTGGCAATGCTGGTGGGGCTGGTGGCGTGCCCCAGAAGAAACACCGGCCACGTACGAACAACAATCGTCGGCCGCGTCAAAACAAGCCGCAGTCTGGTGGCGGTGGCGGCAATCCTGCTACCTGAGCGCTTGTTTCATTTCTCTGACACGGCATAATTGCCGGCATGCAGCAGTTTGATCTGATTATTGTTGGCGGAGGCTTGGCTGGCGCCAGTTTGGCATTGGCCCTGCGCGACAGTCGGCTACGCATTGCCTTGGTTGAAAGCCAGCCGCCCTCCCGGCCTGAAGGCTGGGATGCTCGCATTTACGCCATTAGCCCGGCCAACGTCGCATTCCTTGAGGCAATCGGAGCTTGGCGGCACCTGGATCCCGGGCGTATCACGCCAATTCGAGCCATGCAGATTTGCGGCGATGGCGGAGGGAGGCTTGAGTTCTCTGCTTTTGAGACTGGCGTCTCAGAGTTGGGGTGCATTCTTGAGTCGGCCTTGATGGCTTGCGAGTTCTGGGAAAGCGCGAAACGCCAAGGAAACCTCACTCTATTTTGCCCGGCGCGACCGGAGCAACTTGAGTTCCGGCATGATGCCGCTATCTTGAGGCTGAGTGACGGCACAACACTTTCTTCTCGTTTGCTGGTGGGCGCGGATGGACGGGATTCCTGGGTGCGCACCGCAGCCGGTCTGTCGGCGGTGAATACACCGTACGATGAAAAAGGTGTGGTAGCGAATTTCGCTACCGAGAAATTGCATCGTAATACGGCTTTTCAATGGTTCCGTGATGATGGGGTGCTGGCTTATTTGCCGCTGCCGGGAAACCGAATTTCCATCGTGTGGTCTACCCCGGATGAGCATGCTGATGAGCTTTGTTCTTTATCTCCTGAACTGCTGTGCGAGCGGGTTGCAGAGGCTGGTGGGCATGCGCTTGGCAAATTGGCGTTACTGACTCCCCCAGCGGCTTTCCCGTTGCGATTGATCCGTGTGCCGCAGACAGTTGCTCCGCGTCTGGCGCTGGTCGGAGATGCCGCGCATGGCATTCATCCTTTGTCCGGGCATGGCATCAATCTCGGATTTCAGGATGCCAGGGAGCTTGCTTTTCTTCTGGCTGCAACACAGCCATGGCAGGATATCGGACAGGAGCGCTTGCTCCAGCGTTATCAGCGCGCCCGTCGTGAAGAGACGGTCTTGTTGCAGACAACCACCGATGGTTTGCGACGCTTGTTCAAGGAATCTCAGCCAGGCCTGCGTCCATTGCGTAATTTTGGTCTGAATCTGACAAATGGTCTGCCCTTCGTCAAAAATGCCTTGGTGCGTTATGCGCTCGGTGCCCTTTAGGAGAATTTAATGTTGAAGAAGTTATTGCCCTTCGTGTTGGCCGTTGCTTTCGGGGCGCAAGCCATGGCTGACGAAGCTGATATCAAGAAAGCGATGGAATCCAAGCTCGGTGCCAAGGTGGAGAGCGTAACCAAGTCCGGCTATCTGGGGCTCTACGAAGTTTTCTCTGACGGCAACATCATTTATACCGACGAAAAGGGAACGGCAATCATCGTTGGGCCTTTGATTGACGGCAAGACGATGAAGAATGTGACCGAAGAACGGATGAAGAAGCTGACCGCGATCAAGTTCAGCGAATTGCCGCTGGACCGGGCGATCAAGCAGGTGCGCGGTGATGGCAAGCGGGTGATGGCGACCTTCGAGGACCCCAACTGTGGTTATTGCAAGCGTTTGGCCAAGGAGTTGTTGAAGCTGGAAAATGTCACGGTTTACACTTTCCTCTTGCCGATTCTTTCCGAGGATTCTGTGCGTAAATCAAAGCAGATCTGGTGTTCAGCAGATCGAGCCAAGGCATGGAATGACTGGATGGTTGAAGGCAAGGCACCGACAGGCCGTGAGGATTGCGATACCTCTGCCGTGTCCAAGAATCAGGAATTTGGGCGCAAGTTGAATATCTCGGGTACGCCGACCATGTTTTTCAGCGATGGTGAGCGTGTGCCCGGAGCCATGCCCCTGGCCCGTATCGAGCAGAAGCTTGGCCAGGCCAAGTAAATCCTGCAGGGCCGGCCTTTGTTTGGCCGAGCGATTGGTCACTTGCCGGTCAGGAATCATTGGCGTGTGATTCCCTGATGGCGGCGCAATCTTCCTGCGGATGGTTTGTTCGGACCTTCGGTTCGCCCAGGGTGCGGTTGCTGCTGTTTTTTGCATTGACTTGGCTTGGCATCGCCTCGTTGCTCGTTTTTTTGCTGTTTGAGGGGCGCAACGAGGCCGAACGAAAGGCTCAGTCGGATGCGCTGGGTGCCTCCGCACTTCTGGAGGCGCGCCTGGTCGTTACGCTAAGGCGGGTTCATGGTGATCTGGAGCATTTCGCCGCTTCCTTGCCGCGAGAAGCGCTCAGGATGGGCGCGGTGCCTCGTTTTCGTTCGAGTATTCTCAATGAGCTTGGGTATTACTCAGGACGCTTCCCGGAAACTCTTGGTTTCCGCATCATCGATGCTGCAGGCAATCTGCTCTATGCGAGCGAGACCTTGCCGTCGTCGGTGAATTTTGGCGACCGCAGCTACTTCCAGATTTTTGCGAAAGGCTCCAGCAATTCGGTGTTCTTCTCGGAGGTGCTCGTCGATCGCCTGTCCGGGCGTTCCTCGCTCGTTATGGCGCTTCCGCTGCGTGATACCGCAGGGGAGTTGCTCGGCGTGCTCGTCGCGCCCCTTGATGTTGCCTATCTGTCAAAAATGGCGGATGCGCTCAGCGTTGGCGAAAATGGCGTAGTTTCTCTCCGCCGAACCGATGATGGCAGCTTGATACTGCGTCGACCGATCGTGCCTGAATTGGTCAATCAGGTTGTGCCGAACAATCCCCTGCACCGGCAGCTTGATGCCGGGGAACGTTTTGGGACTGCCCGGTTTCACGCCACGATTGATGGTGTCGAGCGCATATACGGGTTTCGCCGTGTCGGCGACTATCCCGTATATGTGATAACAGGCTTGGCGACGGCGGATTATCTGGCTGCTTGGCGTCAGACCTCTGCCGTGGCCGGGGTGGCGGCACTTCTCCTCTTTTTGTCGCTGTCGCTGGTGCTGATTCGATTGTTGCGCGCCGAAAAGGAAGAGGAATTGACGGCTAGACGATTGATGGATAGCGAAGAGCGCTACCGCATGCTGGCCGAGAACAGTCATGATGTGATCTGGACAGTTGATATTCCCAGTCGGACCTATACCTATGTCAGCCCCGCAATTAAGGAAATGTCCGGCTATTTGCCGGATGAAATTGTTGGGCAGCCGGTGGATGTCAGGCTGACTCCCGACTCGGCAGCTCGTGTGGCACGCGATATCGATCAGCGTCTGCGGCGGATCGCGGCTGGGGACAAGTCGGCGAGTGTCGTGGTCAGCGAACTGGAGCAGGAGTGCAAGAACGGTGAGGTAATCACCACAGAAGTGGTTTCCAGTTATCTGCTGGATGCGGATGGTGTGGCGCGAACGATTCTTGGCATTACGCGGAATGTAAGCGAGCGCAAGGCGGTGGAAAGTGCCTTGCGGGAAACCAATCGCCAGCTGCATGCCCGCATCGAGGAAATCGGACGCTTGCAGGTCGCGCTGCAGGAGCTGGCGGTGCGCGATAGCCTGACCGGCTTGTACAACCGGCGTTATCTCGACGAAACGCTGGAGCGAGAAGTGTCCCGGGCTCGTCGCGAGGGCATTCCTCTTTCCTTGGTCATGCTCGATATCGACCATTTCAAGCGGGTTAACGATACTTACGGCCACCAGGTGGGCGATGAAGTGTTGCGCATGCTTGCCTCGACCCTGTTGGCCGATATTCGGGCCGAGGACGTAGCGTGTCGCTATGGCGGAGAAGAGTTTCTTATCCTGCTGCCCAACATGCCGCTCGAAACGACCATGCTGCGTGCTCAGGCGTGGCGGAGTGCGGTGGAGGCGCTACGCGTCACGCATGGCAATTTCCAGATCACTTTCACCATCTCACTGGGAGTGGCTGCATATCCCGAGCACGGCAAGACCCCGGATGATCTGACGCGCTGCGCCGATCAGGCGCTCTATCGGGCGAAGCACGAAGGCCGCAACCAGGTTTCAGTCTTTTTCGGCTGATTTGGCGGTAACCGGCCTCGGGCCGGATAGAGGGAATCTCCCTCGTTTCATTCCACTTTTTACCACGTCGGCATGATGGGCCGAGGAATGTTTTTGACCTCGATCAACTCCTGATAAGTCACTTTAAGTCTCTATTTCCTTGTATTGATTCTTAAGGGAAATTTTGCTTGAAAACAGTCGCGAAAAGCATTCGTAAGTCCTTGTTGCATAAGAAAAAAATCGCAAATCCACTATTGACTGAGGGGGAATGTTCCTCTAAAGTGGGTAAACGTGTTGAAAAGTGGGTAAACGGGGAGCGAGACGAGGGATGTTCGAAGGCGCGGCAGCACTTAATCTGGATGCGAAGGGACGGCTTGCCATACCGGCAAGGCACCGTGAGACCCTGCTCGCCGCCAGTGAGGGCTCGCTGGTCCTGACGGCGCATCCGCACCGCTGCCTGCTGCTTTACCCGTCGCCGGCCTGGCAGCCGATTCGCGACCAGATCCTCAAGGCATCCAGCCTTGATCCCCGGGCGGCTTCGATCAAGCGCGTGCTGGTTGGTAATGCGCGCACCGAAGAGCCGGATTCGGCCGGCCGCATCCTGATTGCTCCCGAGCTTCGCGAATACGCCAAGTTTGAAAAGACCGTCTATCTGGTCGGTATGGGAACCCACTTCGAAATCTGGAGTGAGGCGGGTTGGAAACAACAGAATGACCTGGCAGCGGAGGCGCTTTCCGGCGATCTGCCGCCCGGCTTTGGAGACCTTGTCCTGTGACCCGCAGTACCGCCCATGTGACGGTGCTGCTCGAGGAGGCGGTAAGTGCCCTGGCGATCAAAGCCGACGGCACCTACGTTGACGCCACCTTCGGGCGGGGTGGTCACAGCCGCCGGATTCTCTCCGAGCTGAATGAAAAAGGCCGCCTGGTGGCGGTCGATCGCGACCCACAAGCCATCGAGGCGGGTGCAACCATCAATGATCCCCGCTTTTTGCTGGTCCATCGCGCCTTTGGCGAGCTGGCCGAGGCGGCGCGTGAGGCAGGCGTTTGCGATGTTGATGGGGTTTTGTTTGATGTGGGAGTGTCGTCGCCGCAAATCGACGACGGGGAGCGCGGGTTCAGCTTTCGCTACGACGCGCCGCTCGACATGCGTATGGATACGACGCAGGGCGAGACGGCGGCCGAGTGGCTGGCACGTGCGGAGATAAGAGACATAACGGAGGTCATTAGAAACTATGGCGAAGAACGGTTTGCTTTCCAGATTGCAAAGAAGGTTGTGGCTGCTCGGGTCGAACAACCTATTGTCACAACAGGTCAGTTCGCGGCCCTCGTA
>JAGTRS010000013.1 GCA_018262195.1 Pseudomonadota bacterium
CTACAACAACATCGCCGACTCCGACGCCGCCTGGGAATGCGTCAAGTCCTTCGACGCCCCGGCCTGCGTCATCGTCAAGCACGCCAACCCGTGCGGCGTGGCCGTTGACGGCACCCTGCTCGGCGCCTACGAAAAGTCCTTCAAGACCGATTCGACCTCGGCGTTCGGCGGCATCATCGCCTTCAACGGCGAAGTCGGCATCGACGTGGTCAACGCCATGAACGAGCGCAAGCACTTCGTCGAAGTCCTGATCGCCCCGTCCTTCACCGCCGAAGCCAAAGCTGCGCTGGCCAGCAAGGCCAACCTGCGCGTACTGGTCGTGCCGATCTCCCGCGAGCTCAACGCCCTCGAGTACAAGCGCGTCGGTGGCGGCCTGCTCGTCCAGACCCCGGACAACTTCACAGCCCAGGCATCCGGCCTCAAGGTCGTCACCAAGGTCCAGCCGACTGCCCAGCAAATCGAAGACCTGCTCTTCGCCGAGCGCGTCGCCAAGTTCGTCAAGTCCAACGCCATCGTCTTCTGCGGCAACGGCATGACCCTCGGCGTTGGCGCCGGCCAGATGAGCCGCGTCGATTCGACCAAGATCGCCAGCATCAAGGCGCAGCACGCCGGCTTGTCGCTCCAGGGTTCGGTTGTCGCCTCGGACGCTTTCTTCCCGTTCCGCGACGGCGTCGATGTGCTGGCCGAAGCCGGTGCCAAGGCCGTCATCCAGCCGGGTGGCTCGATGCGCGACGAGGAAGTCATCGCCGCCGCCGACGAGCATGGCCTGGCCATGGTCTTCACCGGCGCCCGCCACTTCCGCCACTAAGCTGGAGTTGCTAGCAGCTAGTTGTTAGTTGTTAGCTGCTAGCCCCATCCCCAACTGGCAATTCTCCAACTAATAACTAGCTACTCGGTAAATCATGAAACTACTGGTAATCGGTTCCGGCGGCCGCGAGCACGCCATGGCCTGGCGCCTGGCGCAGACGCCTGGCCTGCAGAAGGTTTTCGTTGCCCCCGGCAACGCCGGCACGGCACGTGAGCACGAACTGGAAAACGTCGGCCTCACCGATCCGGAAGCGCTGGCTGATTTCGCCGAGCAAAACAAGGTTCATCTCACCGTCGTCGGCCCCGAGGCGCCGCTGGCCGCCGGGATCGTCAACGTCTTCCGGGCCCGTGGTCTGAAGATTTTCGGCCCGACCAAGGAAGCCGCCCAACTCGAATCCTCCAAGGATTTCGCCAAGCGCTTCATGGCCCGCCATAACATTCCGACAGCCGGTTTCGAGACCTTCTCCGATGTCGCCGCCGCCCACGCCTACATTGACCGCAAGGGCGCGCCGATTGTCGTCAAGGCCGACGGCCTGGCCGCCGGCAAGGGCGTCGTCGTCGCCATGAGCATCGCGGAAGCCCACGCTGCCATCGACGACATGCTGTCCGGCAACAAGCTCGGCGATGCCGGCGCTCGCGTCGTCATCGAGGATTTCCTCGACGGCGAGGAAGCCAGCTTCATCGTCATGGTCGATGGCAAGAACGTGCTGGCCCTGGCCTCCAGCCAGGATCACAAGCGTATCGGCGACGGCGATACCGGCCCCAACACCGGTGGCATGGGCGCCTATTCGCCCGCACCATGCGTGACGCCCGAGGTGCACGCCAAGGCCATGCGCGAAATCATCCTGCCGACGGTGCGTGGCATGGCGGCCGATGGCATCCCCTTCACCGGCTTCCTCTACGCCGGCCTGATGATCGGCAAGGACGGCTCGCTCAAGACGCTCGAATTCAACTGCCGCATGGGCGACCCGGAAACCCAGCCCATCCTGATGCGCCTGAAGTCCGACTTCGTGAAGCTGCTCGAACACGCCATTGACGGCACACTCGACCAGGTCGAGGCCGAATGGGACCGCCGCGTCGCGTTGGGCGTCGTTCTCGCCGCCGCGAATTATCCCGAAACACCACGCAAGGGTGACGCAATCATGGGCTTGCCTGCCAGCAACAGTTTTGGCGACGACGCCCATGTCTTCCATGCCGGGACAACCGATGCCGACGGCAAGGTCGTGACCAGCGGCGGACGAGTTCTCTGTGTCACGGCGCTGGGCGAAAACGTCAAGCTGGCGCAGAAGCTGGCCTACGAATCGGCTGCCCAGATCAGTTTCGACGGCATGCAGTTCCGCAAGGATATCGGGCACCGGGCGATTTCCCGCTAAGGCCAACGGGCCATGATGCCGATCATCGGCAGCAGCCTCAAAGTACGGATCGCCGTCGTCTCGGTGCTCCTGTTTCTGGCCGGCATCAGCCTGATTACCTTTTTTGCCACGCGCATCCTGCATGACGACATGCAGGAGATGCTCTCGCAGCAGCAGCTGACGACGGTCAGCTACATTGCGCGGGATATCGACGCCAAGATCACGTTGCGCCTGGAGAGTCTGAAACGGGTTGCGTTGAACATGCCCGAGGACCTCTTCAACGACCCGCCGCAGATGCAGAAATGGCTCGAAGATCGCAAGGCCATTCATACGCTGTTTCCCATCGGGCTGATGGTCGTACCGCCGGATGGCGGGCCAACCATCGGCGACGCCCCCCGCCTGAAAACCCGACCGAGGTCCTTTACCGACCGCGACTGGTTCATCGGCGCCAAAACGAGCGGACACCCCTTCATCAGCAAACCCCTGATCGCGCGGGCCACCAACCAGCCCGCACTGGTCATCGCCATTCCGGTATTCAATTCGCAGCAACAGTTGCTCGGCATCATCGCCGGCGTCACCCCGCTGGAAACACCGGGATTCCTCGACCTGATCATGGGGGTCAGCCCGGGCAAGAACGGCAGCTACCAGCTCGTTTCGCCGCAACACCACCTGTTTGTATTGACCTCCGACGTCCGCCAGGCGGTCACGTCGATGCCGGCGATCAAGGAGGATCCCGTGTTGGATACCGCCCTCGGCATGCCGGGTGGCATCAGGATCATCCGGAACGCGGCGCATCAGGATGAACTGGTTGCCAGCGCGCCAGTCCCCAGCACCAACTGGGTGCTGATCGCACGCCAATCGACCGACGATGCCTTCGCGCCGGTCACCAACTCCTTGCGCAATACGCTAGTGATCACGGCGTTGCTTTCGCTGCCGAGCATCATCGTCCTGCTTGCCGTACTCAACCGCCTGCTCAAGCCCATCGCCCAACTGGCCGGCGAACTGCACGAGATGGCCGAAGGCAGACGCCCGGTACGCCCTATCGAAACCCGCACGGCCGACGAGGTCGCGGACGTGGCCCGCAGCTTCAACCGCCTGCAGGACCGTCTACAGGAACAGGAGCAACGACTGGCCGACATGGCCCTCCACGACATGCTGACCGGTTTGCCGAATCGGCGGATGATCGACGAGCGGCTGGAAAGCGAGTTGCTCCGCATACAGCGCAGTCGCAAGGGTCTGGCCCTGCTCTTCCTCGATATCGATGGTTTCAAGCCGGTCAACGACACGCACGGCCACGGCATCGGCGACCTCGTGCTGGCGCAGATCGCGATGCGCCTGCAAGCAGCGGTGCGTGACGTGGACACCGTCGCCCGCTTGGGCGGCGACGAGTTCCTGATTCTCCTCAACGACACCGAAAAGCCGCAGGAAGCGGCCGAGCGCGTTGCCCAGCAATGCATCGGCGCCCTGTCCGCCCCCTTCCGCGTCAACGACCTGCAAATCCACATCGGCGTTTCAATTGGCATTGCCACCTGCTGCGGCACGCAAGGCATGACAATGACCGCCAAGCACCTGGTCAGCCTGGCGGACAGCGCCATGTACCAGGCCAAGGCGGAAGGCCGGAACCGTTACGTACTCGCATCCCCCACCACGACAAGCTGCCAATAAAACAATGAGCATCGACACGACCCAACTGAAAAACTATTTCACCGGCCTGCAGGCCGCCATCGTCGCCGAACTGGAAGCGTTCGACGGCCAGCCCTTCCGCACCGATGCCTGGGATCGCCCGGAGGGCGGCGGCGGCATTTCACGCCTGATCGAGGAAGGCGCTTTCTTCGAGCGCGGCGGCGTCAATTTCTCGCACGTCACCGGCAAATCGCTGCCGGCGTCGGCCACGGCGGTTCGCCCGCAACTGGCCGGCCGGGCCTGGGAAGCGATGGGCGTCTCGCTCGTCCTGCATCCGCGCAATCCGTATTGCCCGACAGCGCACATGAACGTCCGCTGCTTCGTCGCCCGCAAGGAGGGCGAGGAGGATGTCTGGTGGTTTGGCGGCGGCATGGACATGACGCCCTACTACGGCCAGCGCGAGGATGTCGTTCATTTTCACCAGACCTGCAAGGATGCGCTGGAGCCGTTCGGCGCCGAGGTGTATCCGAAATACAAGCACTGGTGCGACGAGTACTTCTTCCTGAAACACCGGAACGAGCCGCGTGGCGTGGGTGGCGTCTTTTTCGACGACCTCAACGAAGGCAGTTTCGAGCGTTGCTTCGCGTTGACGCAGGCTGTTGGCAATGCGTTTACCCGTGCCTACCTGCCGGTCCTCGCCAGGCGTCGCGAGATGCCCTACGGTGAGCGTGAACGCGACTTCCAGGCCTACCGGCGTGGCCGTTACGTCGAGTTCAACCTGGTCTGGGACCGTGGCACGCTGTTCGGCCTGCAATCGGGCGGACGCACCGAATCCATCCTGATGTCCCTGCCACCGATCGTGAAGTGGCGCTACGACTGGACACCTGAGGCCGGCACGCCGGAAGCCGAGCTCTACGAAGTCTTTCTGAAGCCGCAGGACTGGGTGAGCTAGTTACGAGTTGTTGGTCACCAGTTTTTAGCATAGTCGAGGGCGCCGAAACGCCCTCGACTATCGGTCAAGAACTAACGACTATTTGAGTTTTCCGCGGACGACCTTGACGCGCAGCGCATCCTTGACCGTCAGCTTGCCACCACTGCCCGCCAGGTTGCCGCAGGCGCAGGCCGCCTTGATATGCGGGACGGAATTGACGATGACCTGGCAGTCCAGGCACTCGTAGTAGAGATCACCGCCACTCGGCAGGGCCGCAGGATCGGGGGCTGGCTCGATGGGATAAAAGTTGTAGATCTTGCGCATGTCGATGTTCAGCATCTTCCCCCCGGATCTCCGTGCCCAGCCTAATGGCTTTCCAGCAAGGCACTGGCGCGGTAGTGCTTGTTGGCTTCTTCGGGTTTGTCGAGCAGGTCGAACAGGCGGGCCAGTTCGAGATGCCCCAACTGTGACGGCTGGACTGACAACGACGCTTCGAGATAGCTTTGCGCCTTGCCCCACAGGCGCTGGCGCATGCACATCCGACCCAGGGCCTTGAGCAGGCGCGCGTCGTCCGGATGGCTGCGCAGCCATCCCTCGGCCTTGGCGATGCGCCCAGTCTGCTCGCTGTTCGTCAGGCGGCCATAGATGGCGACGAGTTCCGGTTGCCATTCCTCGTGCTTGACCGTGTCGAGCACCGACTCGATCAGTTTCTGGGCTTCCGCCTCGGCGCCCAGATCGACCAGTGCTCGCGCCGCGGCGAGCGCGACCCGGCGGCCCCGCTCGTCTTCGGGAACGGAACGCAGGTAGGCGGTCAGTTTGCCCTGATCGGCCACCCGTTTGGTTATATTTCCCAGATGCGCCTGCGTGCGAATCTCGCGCACGACCTCGGCCGGCAGCGCATCGCGCTTGACCAGTTGGCGGGCCAGCTTGAGCACACCATCCCAGTCACCGACGCCCTGGCGGGCGCGCAACTCGAGACGTAGCGCAGCAATGTGGCGCCCCTGCTTGCCTTGCAACTTTTCCAGGGCGCCCAAGGCATCCTCGAAACGACGCGCTTCGTTGGCCATTTCGGCATCGAGCATGAGCGTTGCCGCTTCGGTCCGCGGATCGTCCGTCTTGGCGTGCTCCAGCCAGTATTGTTGCTTCTCTGGCTCACGCATGCGCTGGGCGGCGCGTGCGGCGATGAGCGCCGACAGGCCGGGCGCCGTTCCCGAGCCGTGGGCCTCGGTGGCTTTTTTCAGGGCCTGGCCGAAGCGCCCTTCGAAGAGCAGGCGGACTGCATCCTGAAAGACCATACCGGCATTTTCACGCTGACGCTGCGCCCGATATTCGCGTACTCGCTTGGGCAGGCCGAAGGTGACGAAAAGCAGGCGCATCGCCGCATAGAAGGCGAGGAAGAGCGCGAGCAAGGCGATGATGAAGAGGTTCAGCGAAATCTCGGCGCGCCAGGGTGGAAAAACAAGCAGCACGTAGCCTTCGTTGTAGCGGGCACCGAGTGCAACGGCGACCGCCAGCCCGCACAGGGTCAGGATCCAGAACAGCCCTCTCACCGCTTTTCCTTGCTCTGACGGACGGCGCGCAGGGCAGCCTGGCTATCGGCCAGGGTCGGCAGCTCGACGTTGATCTCGGTCGCCGTCATCTGGCGCAGCGTGTTCTGGGCGGCTTGCACGGCCTTGTCGTTGGCTTCGAAATGGCGGGACAGCAAGTCCTGGGCAACTTTCAATTCGTTGCGGAAGGTCCATTGGTCGTGCGCAAACAGCGCGAGGCGGGCGTTCAGCAGGCGCAGCTTGAGGTTCTCGCGCAGCAGGTAGCCTTGTTCCGGCGCCAGCAGCAAGGGATCGTCGCGGTCGAAACGCTGGATGCGCACCAGCCCCTTGAGTTCCTGCCAGATCTGGCCGCCGGCCCGTTCCCACCAGGGCTGGTCGCCCTGGACGGGCATTTCGATTTTGGCCGTTTTTTCCGGTCGACCGTAAGATCCGAGCGGCAGCTTGTCGATGCCGACCAGGACCTGTTCCAGACGCAGGCTGATGCCCGGCATGTCGACGAACGGCAGCGCACTCAGGCGTGCCAGATCCTTGGCGACCGCCTTGCGCAGCGGCAGGTATTGCGGCCGATCCAGGCGGGCCAACTGGGCATCCGCCGTCTGCAGCGCGAGGACGGCCACGGGCAGATTGCCAGCCAACTGCAACTGCTGGCCAGCCAGCACGATGGCCTGCTCGACCTCGAGCAGCGCGACCTCTTCGCGGCTGCGGGCAATGTCCTGGACCAGCGCCTGCAGCATGGTCGACTGCCCCTGGAATTCGGCCAGCTTGCCATCGAGCGCCCCGAGCCGTGCCTGCAGCGCTTCGATCTGCTCGCGCGTCTGCTTCTGGGCGCCCCGGTCTTCCTTGTTGCCGGTATCGAATTCCGCCAGCTTGCGGCTGACCTCGGTTTGCGTATCGATGAGCTTTTGGCGGGTTTCAAACCACTGCCAGCCGGCCAGCGCCAGCGCGGCAATCGCCACGAACAGCCACGGTCCCTGACGTTTGTCGCGACGGGTCGGGACGGGGGCAGGAATGGCGTTCGGTGTTTGGGGGGTATCGTTTTCGGGCATCATGCCAGCCAATTATAAGCAACTAAGCCGGCAAGAATGCCGGCATCAGCCGCGTCGGTGAGGATTATGTTGCTTAAACCCAAAGCCCGGGCATTGTCGGCAATGCGGGCATGGGGAACGAAAATGGGCGTTTTCTGCAGAAAAGCGCGACCGTCGGCGTCAAGTTGCTCGACCAGATAACGCAGGCCTTCGCTGCTCGACACCGTCAAGGCATCGAGTTGCCCGGCCCGCCAGGCCGCCATCAATGGCAACAGGCCGGCAGAGGGGCCGGAGCGGTGATAACAGGTGATGCAATCGACCGTCGCCCCGCGCTCGCGCAGCGTATCGGCCAGCAATTCGCGACCGCCGTCGCCACGGAAAATCGCCACGCGCTTTCCCGCCATGTTTTCGGCTGCCAGTTCCGGCAAGGCCAGCAGTGCCTCCGAATCGAAGCGCTCGGTCGGCGCGATGCAGCCCTCGATGCCGCGAGCCGCTAGCGCCCTGACGGTTCCCTGCCCGACGGCAGCTGGCCGCAGCGTCGACGGCCACGGCGCGTTCGCCAGCAAGGCCGGCAAAGCATGCTCGACCGCATTCGGGCTGATGAAAACGGCGAGCGCGTAATCGGCCAGCCTTTGCGCGGTAGCGGCCAGTGGCTGCGCGTCGGCGGCCGGCGAAATTTCGAGCAGGGGAAAAATCAGCGGCCTACCACCCGCGGCCACGATACCCTCGGCCAGCGGCGCCGCCTGAGCCTGCGGCCGGGTGACGACGATGGTTCGGCCAACGAGCGGGCCGCCAGTGCGCGGTTGCATGCTATGCGGCGCCTGATAGCGATGCATTTGGCCTCGCGCCAAGGCGAAAGCCGCAGCGACACCGCGCGTTACCGCGAGGACTTGCCACGCCGCCACGGGGGCAAAGGCGCGGTTCCATGGCCCGAATCGCGTGCAACACCGCACTCAGCTCATTTGCAGTGAGCGAGTTTCTCGAGAATGGCGTCGGCGCCCTTGGCGCGGAGTTCCGCGGCCAGTTTGAGGCCGAGCGCCTCGTCGTCGGCCGGATTGCCGCGCAATTCCGCGCTGACCATTTCCTTGCCGTCGGCCGTCGCGACAAAGCCGCGCAGCCAGAGCTGACCATTGTCGATGACGGCATAGCCGCCCAGCGGCACCTGGCAACTACCGCCCAGCGCGCGCGAGAATGCCCGTTCGGCCCGAACACAGTGAGCGGTTTCCGGATCGTTGAGCGGCGCCACGACGTCGAGCATCTCCGCTGCGCCGTCGATGAGTTCGATTCCCAGCGCGCCCTGCCCCGGTGCCGGCAGCGACTGCTCCGGCGTCAGGATCGACTTGATGCGATCCTTGAGACCGAGGCGGATCAGGCCGGCTGCGGCCAGGATGATCGCGTCGTATTCGCCGGCATCAAGCTTCTTCAGGCGGGTGTCGAGGTTGCCACGCAGGCTCTTGATGACGAGCTGCGGGTATTTGGCGCGCAGGATGGATTCGCGACGCAGGCTGGAGGTGCCGACGACGGCGCCCGCCGGCAGGTCGTCGAGCCCGTTGTATTTGTTCGAGACGAAGGCATCGCGCGGATTCTCGCGGGCCGAGATGGCAGCCAGCACGAAACCTTCGGGCATGACCATCGGCACATCCTTCATCGAATGCACGGCGAGGTGGGCCTTGCCTTCCTGCATCGCCACTTCGAGTTCCTTGATGAACAGGCCTTTGCCGCCGATTTCGGCGAGCGGCCGGTCGAGGATCTGGTCGCCCTTGGTGGTCATGCCGAGAATGACAACTTCCGCCCCGGGATTTAAACTCGATAAGCGATCTCTAACGTGTACCGCCTGCCACATGGCCAGACGGGATTCGCGGGAGGCAATGACAATCTTGGAAGGACGGGGCATGATCAGGCAATGGGCAGGGCTTTTGGGAGGGCTGATTCTAGCATGGCCGGCCGCCCCGTCCTTTGCGGCAACCGACCTCCAGGCTGCAGTCGACCTGCGTACCGAAGCGGCGGCCGCCGCCAGGCTCGGCGGCCCGCTGATCGTCATCTACAGCCGCAAGGACTGCAAGCATTGCGAGGCCGTCAAGCGCGACTACCTGAAACCGCTGGCCACTCACCCCCGCTACCGCGACCGACTGCAGATCCGCCAGATCAATCAGGATGGCGACGAACAGGCGCTGACCGACTTTAAAGGCAACGCCTCGACCCATGCCCGCGTGGCCACGGCCGAAAAGGTAAAGCTGGTTCCGGTCGTCGCCTTCTATGGCCCCGATGGCCGCAAGCTGGCCGACCCGATTATTGGCGCCCGCCTACCCGACTTCTACCAAAGCTATCTCGAAGACGCCGTCGAACAAGCGACCCGAACCCTGAAAAAACCATGAACGAGACCATCAAGCCGCCAGCGCAACGCCCCGAACATCCGGACTTCTGGTGCAAGCGCTTCGGCGAGGGCGTGACGCCCTGGGATGCCGGCAAGGTTCCAGCTGCCTTCGCCGACTTCATCGCCCGCCGGACAACGCCCGTCAATACACTGATTCCAGGTTGCGGCAGCGCCTGGGAGGCCGCCCATCTGGCAGATCTGGGCTGGCCAGTCGCGGCCCTCGATTTCTCGCCTGCCGCTATCGCAAAAGCCCGCGAGGTGCTGGGCGAGGCCAAGGTCGACCTGGTTTGCGCCGATTTCTTTACATTCACGCCGGCGCAACCCATCGCATTGATCTACGAACGCGCCTTCCTCTGCGCCCTGCCGCGCAAGCTGTGGGCCGACTGGGGACGGCGCGTCGCCGAACTGCTTCCGCCCGGCGGCTTGCTCGCCGGCTTCTTCTTTCTGTGCGACCAGCCCAAGGGCCCGCCGTTCGGCATCCTGCCCGAGCAGCTGGACGATTTGCTCGGCGCCCACTTCGAACGCATCGAAGATGCACCGGTAGGCGACTCCATCCCGGTATTTTCCGGACGGGAACGCTGGCAGGTCTGGCGCCGACGCTGAACCACGCCGACGCCGCACCCGCCAAAATGCCGACAGCACGGCCATTACGGGACGATTACAAATTGTTTCAGTAAAAAATGTCATCCCCGCCATACTGCGTCCCGTTAAGCAGACACGAACCATCCAGGAACAATCCGTCATGAAACGTTTTCTCATTGCCGCCGCGATGGCTGCAGCCACCCTCAGCGCCCCCGCCTCTGCCCAGGTCTCGATCAACATCGGCCAGCCCGGCTTCTATGGCCGCCTCGACATCGGCGGCTTCCCGCCACCGCCCCTGCTGTTCCCCGAACCGCTGATGATCCACCGCGGCCCGATCAGCCGTCCGCCGCTCTATTTGCGCGTCCCGCCCGGCCACGCCCGCGACTGGCGTCGGCATTGCCATCGCTACCACGCCTGCGGCGAACGGGTCTATTTCGTTCAGGACGACTGGTATCGGCACGAATACGCACCGCGCTACCAGGAACGTCACATCCATCACCGTAGCTACGAGCGCGACAGCTATCGCGGATATGACCGCGGCTACGATCGCCGCGACGATCGCCGGGAATACCGCGGCGATCATGGCGAGGACGACCGTGGTCGGGGACGTGGCCACGGCCATGGTCACGGCCACGACCGCCACGATCACTAATCGCTGCTGATCCCCGCCCGCAGTTTCCCGACTGCGGGTAAAGGGCGGACCGGATACCAGCGCCCGGGCGCTTTGACGTATCATGGACAGTTACCCCGACTGTCCGTCCGCCCATGAAATCCGATACCCCCCCAACCGTCTATCTCAAGGACTACGCCGCACCGGCCTACCTGATCGACACCGTCGATCTCGATTTCAGCATCGACAGCACGGGCACGACGGTCTCCGCCGTGCTCGCCGTGCGCCGCAACCCGGCTGGCGCGGCGCAAGCGCTTGTCCTCGACGGCGAGGAACTGGAAACCCTGAGTTTGACGGTCAACCGGAAAAAAGTGCCATTTTCGGAATGTGCCGGCAAGCTGACCATCGAAGATCTGCCCGACACCTTCACGCTGGAAACGGTCGTCCGCATCGACCCGGACAAGAATACCCGCCTGTCCGGCCTCTATCGTTCCAAGGACGGCTATTTCACGCAGTGCGAAGCCCAGGGCTTCCGCCGCATCACCTGGTTTCTCGACCGGCCGGACGTCATGTCGACCTACACGGTCACCCTGCACGCTGATAAGGCGACCTACCCGGTCCTCCTTGCCAACGGCAACCCGGTCGCCGCTGGCGATGAAGCCGATGGCCGCCACTGGGCCAAATGGGTCGATCCGTTCAAGAAGCCGGCCTACCTTTTCGCTGTCGTCGCCGGCAAGCTCGACGTGCTGCGCGACACCTTCCGCACCGCCTCCGGCCGCAGCGTTCAGCTCGCCATCTACGTCGAGCCGGGCAAGCTCGACCAGTGCCCGCATGCCATGGCCGCCCTGCAAAAATCCATGAAGTGGGACGAGGAGCGCTTCGGCCTCGAATGCGACCTCGACCATTACATGATCGTCGCTGTTGGCGATTTCAACATGGGCGCCATGGAGAACAAGGGCCTGAACATCTTCAACACGAAATACGTGCTGGCGCGCAGCGATGTCGCCACCGACGTCGATTTCGAGAACATCGACCGCGTCGTCGCCCACGAATATTTCCACAACTGGACCGGCAACCGCGTCACCTGCCGCGACTGGTTCCAGCTCTCGCTCAAGGAAGGCCTGACGGTTTTCCGCGACCAGGAATTCGGCGCCGACCTGCACAACCGGCAGACCGCCCGCATCCGCGAAGTGCGCGGTCTGCGCGCCGCCCAGTTTCCCGAAGACGCCGGCCCGATGGCCCACCCGATCCGCCCGAGCAGCTTCGTCGAGATCAACAACTTCTACACCGCCACGGTCTATGAAAAGGGCGCCGAAGTCATCCGCATGATCCAGACCCTGATCGGCCGCGACGGCTTCCGCCGGGGCATGGACGAATACTTCCGGCGCCACGACGGCCAGGCCGTGACCTGCGAGGACTTCGTCGCCGCCATGGCCGCCGCTTCCGGTTTCGACTTCACGCAATTCATGCGCTGGTACAACCAGCCCGGCACGCCGCGCGTCGCCGTCGATGGCCACTTCGACGCCGAGTCGCAAACCTACACGCTGACCTGCACGCAATCCAACCCGCGCGCCAGCGACGCCGCCCCCTACCTGATCCCGATCCGCGTCGCCCTGTTCACCGAACAAGGCCAACTCATCGACGGCAGCGAACGAACCCTGCACCTGACCGCCGCCAGCCAGTCCTTCGTCTTCAACCGGGTTGCGGCCGAGCCCGTCCCCTCACTGCTGCGTGACTTCTCGGCGCCGATCTATCTCGACTTCGACTACAGCCCCGAGCAACTCACCCTCCTCCTGGCCCACGAAAGCGATCCGTTCAACGCCTGGGAAGCCGGCCAGCGCCTGGCCACGACCCTGATCCTCGACGCCGCAAGCGCCATCGCCGCCGGCCAGACCCCGGTCTGGCCTGACGCCTTCACCGCCGCCTGCCGCCGCCTGCTGCAAACGCAAGCCCAACGCGGCGCCGCTTTCGTCGCCGAAGCCCTGACCCTGCCTGGCGAAGGCACGCTGGCCGAGTTGCAGGACGTCGTCGATCCGGAAGCCCTGCATGCCGCCCGCAACGGCCTGCGCCGCCATCTCGCCGAAGAACTCGAAGGCGAATTCGCCGGCCTCTACGCCGCGCTAACCGTCAGCGAACCCTACGCGCCCAACAGCGAACAAGCCGGGAAGCGCGCCCTGCGCAACGTCTGCCTTTCTTATTTGCTCGAACTCGAAACCGAGCACGGCAACCAGTTGGCCTATACCCAATTCCGCAAGGCCGACAACATGACCGAGCAGTTCGCCGCCCTGGCCAGCCTCGCCAACGTCAACGCCGATAACTGCCCGCAACGCGAGCAGGCGCTCGGCGAGTTCTACGCGCAATGGAAGGATGAAGCGCTGGTCGTCGACAAATGGCTGGCCGCCCAGTCGACCAGTCGCCGGGCGGATACCCTGGCCACGGTGCGCGCGCTGACCAGCCACCCGGCGTTCGATGCCGGCAACCCGAACAAGATTTACGCCCTGATCCGCAACTTCGGCGCCAACCTGGTCCGTTTCAATGCCGCCGATGGAAGCGGTTACGCTTTCATGGCCGAGCGCATCCTCGACCTGCACGACAAGAACCCGCAAGTCGCCTCACGACTCGCCCGCAGCTTCGACCGCTGGCGAAAATTCGACAGCAATCGCCAGACCAAGGCCCAAGCAGCACTGGAAACCATCCGCGACCATGCCGGGCTGTCGAACGATGTCTTCGAGGTCGTTACCCGCGCACTGAAGGACTGAGGAACCGACCGGAAAGAAATATTTCCCGGCCACCCCGAAATAACCGAGAACAAATGCATAAGGCGCTCTAAAATACGCGGGTATTTGGTAGCCGGGAATTTCTGGCATCACAACTGCCAGCGAACAATACCCGGCGCTAAAAAACGCTTTATTTCAGGGGGCAGTCGTGGGTATTCTCGATCAAATTCTTTCCGTATTCAGGTCCAAAGCACCAAGCGCGCCGCAATCTGCGCCTATCGCCAACAACGTTGCCGTCATCTCGGAGCGCCGAGGCAAAAAGCGGGTCAATGCCCGCGAAGGGACGCGCGTCCTCATCATCGACGACTCCAAGACCATCGTCTCGGTGCTCAAGAAATTCCTGCGCTCCGCCGGCTACGAAACCATGGAAGCGCTCGACGCCGAAAGCGGACTGGCGCAGATGCAGCAACAGCCACCGGAATTGATCTTTCTCGACATCATGCTGCCCGGCATGAACGGCTTTGCCGCGCTGCGCGCCATCCGCCGCGACCCGGCCACCCGCAACATTCCAGTCATCATGATGAGCGGCAACGAGCAGGCGATGGAGCAGTTTTTCGGCACCCGCATCGGCGCCGACGATTTCATGAAAAAACCGTTCTCGCGCGAAGAGGTTTTCTTCCGGATCGAGCGCCTGCTCGACGCCACCCTCGTCCCGCGACGCGCCGCACCACGCCCGACGGAACAGGCCGCGCCCGCCGTGGGCTGACGCTACCTCCGGCTGGAACGCTCAGCTACGTATCCACGGCCCGAGCAACTGCCGCAGAGCCTGTTCGTTCCAGCCATTGACGACCTCGTCCCCGACGACGATAAGCGGTACGCCGTTGCCGCCCAGCTTCTTGTGGCGCTGCAAGGCCGTCGAACTCTGCTCGATGTCTTCCTCGGTATAGCGGATACCGTTAGCGGCAAAAAACTCGCGGGTCATCTTGCAGTAGCCGCACCAGCTCGTTGCATACAACACGACCTGCGGCTGCTCGCTCGATGCGGCCGCAACGCGAGCTGGGCTGTCCAACTGCTGCAGCATGGGTCGCCCGAACCAGAATGCGCCGCCCAGCACGACAGCCATCAAGAACCACTTGCCGAGGCCACCGCGCTGTTCGCTTCCCACGGCAGGTCCATACTGGCGCATGGATTCCGGCGGCAATGAACCACCCGCCTTGGCGTAGGCCCTTTCGCAGGCAGGACACTGCCAGTCCGGCGCAGTATCCTCGGCCTTGCGGGCATAGTTGCAATGGGGGCAGATTCGGCTCATCGGGTTGTCTCGACTATCGGTTTCAGGAATTCTTGACCAGCGCCTTGGCCGGTCCCCACTGGCGACGACTTACCGGCAACTTCTCCGGCAGGCCACGCAACAACGCCCAACCATAAGCTTCGGCATCGTCACCGGCGGCTTTTTCGAATCCGGCCAACGCCGACTTGGCGACCAGCACGGCACGATGCAGGCGCAGGAAGCGTTCGGCAAACTCCAGCTCGAGGTGAGCCAAGGTGTCATCGAGCAGGTATTCGCGCTCCATGGTCCGCGCTGTCACATATTTGAGATCGGCCTTGAAGTAGATGACTTCGGCTATGGGAACCAGCAGCAAGCGGCCGCGTTCATGGCACGAGAGGTGGGTTCGCCCGCTGCCACGCAGTTCGTGACCGATGCCGGCGAGCAGCGCCGGATCCTGGCGTGCAGCGGGCACTTTCTGCAGCGCGGAAAGCAGACGCTGCGTCCGCACCGGCTTCAGCAGGTAATCGAGGGCGTTGAGGTCAAAGGCCTGCACGGCGTAGTTGTCGTAGGCCGTCGTAAAGATCACGGACGGCGGCTTTTCAAGGCGACCAAGATGGGTCGCCAGTTCGATGCCATCCATGCCGGGCATGCGAATATCGGCCAGCACCACGTCGACGGCCTTTTCCCGCAGGATATCGAGCGCGGCCAGACCGTTGCCCGCTTCGCCAACCACTTCGCTCGGCATCTGTCCCGCAATGTCGGACAGCAGCGTGCGCAGTCGGTCGCGCGCCAGCGGCTCGTCATCGACGATCAGTATCTTCAGCGGGGTTGCGTGGGCTGACGGCGTTGGCATGGCAGGACGATGCGAACCTCATAGGAATGATCACCGGTCTCGATTTCCAGACGGGCTTCCAGATCGTAATACAAGGCCAGGCGTTCGCGGATATTGGCCACCGCAATCTGGTTGCCAGCGGCATGCTGGACCTGACCGGCGGTCGGATTGAGGATGGCGATGCGCAGCTCGTCGCCTCGCTGTTCGATGGCGATGCGGATCGTGCCGCCCTCCGGCGCGGGCTCGATACCGTGATAAACCGCATTCTCCAGCAAGGGCTGCAGCAACAAGGGCGGAATGGGCATCTCCGCGGGAATGTCGCCAAGTTGCCAATCAACCGCGAGACGGTCGCCCAGGCGGAGACTTTCGAGTTCGAGGTACTGTTTGCCCAAAGCAATTTCATCGGCCAGGCTCACCATTTCCGCCGGGTCGCGCATGGCCGCGCGAAAGAGGTCGGACAGTGCTTCCAGCGCTTCTTCGGCCTGTTGCGGCCGGGCGCGAATCAACGACAGGACCGCATTCAGCGAATTGAAGAGAAAGTGCGGCCTGATGCGCGCATTCAACGCCGCCAGCCGCGCCTCGGTCAGCACCGGCGACATGGCCCCCGAGCGCAACTCGAAATAAACCAGCAGCGCCGCCGTGGCCGCCATCGCCAGCAAGGCTCCCCGCCATACGCCGGCAGTCTCGGTTAGGCCCAGCGAGGCAGCATAGAGCACCATGGCGCCAGCCAGCACCCCGGCCATCAACAGCACGCACGCCTGGCCGAGCCGCAAGGGCAATCGCCACAGCGCGTCACGCAACAGGGAGAGCAGGCCCAGGCCGATCAGCAGCAAGGGCTCGACCACTGCCGCCAGCTCGATGTAGCGGCTGGCCCAGCCGGCCAGGTCAGGCGCCTGGACGAGCGCAGCGAGTGCCGCCAGGATGTTGATACTGAGCAGCACACGCAGCATCACCCCGAAATTGCGCCAGTCGGGCAGGGGGTGAGTCGCCGGAAAGTGCCGTATACTTGTCATCTTTGTTGCGGATTGTTCTTCAATTCGTCGCCTAACTGCCCATTCTAGACCATAGTCATGACTTCCAACGCCTCGCAATACACCTGGGCCGGACGCTTCTCCGAGCCGGTTTCCGACCTCGTCAAACGCTATACCGCTTCGGTCGATTTCGACCAACGCATGTGGCGCCAGGATATCCGCGGCTCGCTGGCCCATGCCCGCATGCTGGCCAAGCAGGGCATCATCGCCGCCGCCGACCTGGCCGATATCGAGCGCGGCATGGCCATCGTCACGGAAGAAATCGAATCGGGCAAGTTCGAATGGTCGATTGACCTCGAAGACGTGCACCTCAATATCGAAAAGCGCCTCACCGCGCTCGTTGGTGATGCCGGCAAACGCCTGCATACCGGCCGTTCGCGCAACGACCAGGTAGCAACCGACATCCGCCTCTACCTGCGCGATTCGATCGACGACATTCTCGTGCTGATCAAGGCCTTCCGCAGCGCCCTCGTCGATCTGGCCGAGAAGGAAGCCGCCACGCCGATGCCGGGCTTCACGCACCTGCAGGTCGCCCAGCCGGTCACTTTTGGCCATCACGTTCTGGCCTATTTTGAAATGTTCGGCCGCGACGCCGAACGTTTCGTCGACTGCCGCAAGCGCGTCGCCCGCCTGCCGCTCGGCGCCGCCGCACTGGCCGGTACGACCTACCCGATTGACCGCGAATTCGTCGCCGAACAACTGGGCTTCGAAGGCGTCTGCGAAAACTCCCTCGACGCCGTGTCCGATCGCGATTTCGCCATCGAATTCACCTCGTCCTGCGCGCTGCTCATGATGCACATCAGCCGCCTGTCGGAGGAACTGGTCATGTGGATGAGCCCGCGTGTCGGCTTCATCCAGATCGCCGATCGCTTCTGCACCGGCTCGTCGATCATGCCGCAGAAGAAGAACCCGGACGTGCCGGAACTCGCGCGCGGCAAGACCGGCCGCGTCTACGGCCAGTTGATGAGCCTGCTGACGCTCATGAAGTCGCAGCCGCTGGCCTACAACAAGGACAACCAGGAAGATAAAGAGCCGCTGTTCGACGCCGTCGACACCGTCACCGACACCCTGCGCATCTTCGCCGACATGGCCGGCGGCATCACCGTCAAGCCGGAAGCGATGAAGGCCGCGCTGACCCAGGGCTTCGCCACCGCCACCGACCTCGCCGACTACCTCGTCAAGAAGGGCCTACCCTTCCGCGACGCGCACGAAGCGGTCGGACACGCCGTCAAGGCCGCCGAGCAAAAGGGCGTCGACTTACCGCAGTTGTCGCTCGACGAACTCAAGGCCTTCTGCCCGAATTTGGAAAATGACGTTTTTTCCGTGTTGACCGTCGAAGGCTCGCTGGCCAGCCGCAACCACATCGGGGGCACGGCCCCGGCCCAGGTCAAAGCCGCCATCGCCCGCGCCCGCACCCGTCTCGCCTGATTTCGCGCCCGCAGGAAAGAAAAGCCGCCGGCCATCTCCGACGGCTTTTTTTGCGCCAATCATATTAGCGGTTTATTATATAAATACTCAGCGATAGCCAATCGCACCCGATTGCAAAACCACTTACCGCAAGGAAGAACAGCATGTACGCCACCGTTGTCGACAGCACCCCCCTCATCAAGGTCACGACCAGCAAGTTCGAGGCAAACTATGCACTCGACGGCTCCCTGATGAACCCGCTGGAAGCCTTCTATGCTTCGCTTGCCGCCTGTGCCGCCGTTTATGCCAAGAAGGCCTGCAAGGGCCTGGGCATCTCTGCCGCCGGGATCGAGATCAGCTGCAAACCGTTTGCCGGCCCGGGCGGCCCGCTGACGCTCGCCAAATTCAAGACCGACGTTCGCTTCCCCGCGAGCTTTACGGCTGAACAGAAGGCCGCGGTTCTCGACAGCATTGCGCACTGCGCCGTGAAGGAAGTGGTCGCAGACGGCCCCAATATCGAATTTCTGGCCGCCGAAATCTGATTCGGCCAGCCAACAAAAAGCCCGCCGATTGGCGGGCTTTTTGTTGGTGCAATCCACTCCGGTCAGACCTTGGCGATCCCTTGCAGCAATTGCTGCAATTCGCCAGCCTGGTACATCTCCTTCATGATGTCGCAACCGCCGATGAACTCACCCTTGATGTAGAGCTGTGGAATGGTCGGCCAGTTGGCGTATTCCTTGACGCCGTTGCGGATTTCCTCGTCGGCCAGGACATTGACCGTGACGAAGTCTTCAACGCCGCAGACCTTGAGGATCTGAACCGCCGTAGCCGAAAAACCGCATTGCGGAAAACGGGCGTCGCCCTTCATGTAAAGGACCACCGGATTGCCGGTGACGGTGGCGTGGATACGTTGTTGGACGTCGGACATGCTCTCTCCTGATTTATAAATGGGCGCCTGAAACTCGGTCGATACCAGCCAGGTCGGGAAAAGTAATCGCGTCTTTGAACCCGGCGGCAGCCAATAAGTTCCGGCTTGCCTCGCCCTGGTCGTAGCCATGCTCGAAAAGCAGCCAGCCCCCAGGCTTCAGACAGACCGGCGCATCGGCCACGATGCGCCGGATGCAGGCCAGACCGTCAGCACCATCGGTCAGTGCCATCTGCGGCTCGAAAGGCAGGCCATTCAGGGCCAGATGCGGATCGCCATCGGCGACATAGGGGGGATTCGAGACGATCACATCGAAACGCTCGCCTGCGACCGGGGCCAACCAGTCTCCCTGGCGAAACTCGACCGCCGCCCCGAGACGCCCGGCATTGTTGCGCGCCACTGAAATCGCAGCTGATGACAGATCTGCGGCCAGAACCGTGGCCGACGGACATTCCAGCGCAAGCGAAATGGCGATAATGCCGGAGCCGGTACCAAGGTCGATAACGCGCGGCGCGGGCAGGCGATGCATTCGCTCAAGCGCCAGGTCGATCAGAATCTCGGTTTCGGGACGTGGAATCAGGACACTCGGGGAGACCTGGAACAAGCGGCCGCGAAACGCCGCCTCGCCCATGACATAGGCAAGCGGCTCACCAGAAGCACGCCGGAGGAGGCAATGATCGAACGCCTCTTGCGCCGCGATATCCAACGAGCGCTCGGGCGCCATCAAAAGGTCGGCATGGCTGCAAGCAGCAACAAATTCCAGCAACAAACGGGCATCCAGACGCGCCGATTCGATGCCGGCTTCGGCAAGCAGTTGTTGGCCTTTACGCCAGTTTTCTCCTAGAGAAGGCACGAATCAATGCTCCAACGCAAACGAAAAAGGCCGCCCAAGCGACCTCCTTCATTATAACGGCAGCACGAATCCCACTCGAAAATGCTTCCGCGAAATTGCCTTCAGAACGAGAGGTTAAGCGCCACATTCAATGAACGACCGCGCCCGGGAACGACCATGCCCCATGGCACACCACTGATGGTCATGGAATTTCCCTGACCGACATAGGCCCCGCCCAGCGGCAGATAGTAGAACTTGTCGAACAGATTCTCGATGGCCAGATCTATGCGCGCATGCTTCCACTCATAACTGCTGCGCAGATTGAAGAGCGTATAGCCCGGCGTCTCGACTTCGTTTCTGACCTGTGATGTCTTGTGTTTGCCGCCTACGGCATGCATTTCCAGCGTATTCGTCAGACCGGCAAATCTATGCACCAGTGCCAGCTTCGCGTTCAGCGGCATGATGTGATACAGGTTGTCGCCGGTCGTCCGATTCTCGCCACGGACGTAGCTGACCATGGCGTTGATCGACAGGTTTCCAAGCCCCTCGCCGCGAGCAAGCAGTCGCTGACCTGACAAATCAAGGCCATAAAGCATCGCGGATTGATTCGCGTAGCGCAGCTTGACGTAACTGTTCGTCGTTGTTGCATTTGCCGCCGTACATTGCGTATTCATGGCCTGCGTGCAACGCTGCGCGTCAATGTAGTCATCAACGTAGGTCAGATAGGCTGTTGCCTTCATCCCCCATCTTTCACGCTCAGGATCGTGCCAGTCACCCGTCGTGCTGATCGTATGGGCAACCTCCGGTCGCAAATCCGGATTGCCGATATAGGCATTGCCATCGCCGACAAAGTTGTTCATGAGCGCCGCCATCGAGTTGTAGGACCAGGGATAGCGCTCATAAAGATTGGGCGAGCGGGTTTTGCGAGCGATGCCCAAATCGTAGTTTTGCGATTGATCCGGGGTGAAACGAAGTAAGGCCATCGCATCGATGTGCTCGTCCTTGCGCTCATGGTCGATGGCATTGAAGCTCGCAGCATCGCCGGAATAGCTGTTGCTATACCCTTGGGCTCGTCCGGCATCGGCACGAACACGATCATAGCGAGCGCCAATCAGGCTCATCCACTCGGATGTCCAGTTGGCCTCCCATTCCGAGAAATAGCCGATTCGGTCACGCTTGCCGTCCCGGATATTCCAGAAATCGTTGCAGCACATCGAAATACCGGCATTGATCGGTGGCCACCAGTCGGCAAGGCGATATTTCTGAAAATCCGTCCCCAAACGAAGAAGGTGCGAATCCGACAAATTGATGCTGGCTTTGAGCACTCCACCATCGGTACTCGCCACGGTATCCATGGGCATCAGCATCCCGAAAAAGCGATCCTGGATGTAATCCATGTGATGCCGCAAATGCTGATGAAAGTAGCGCCCCTCCAGCTCCCCCCAATCGTAGCGCCCAAGGTAGGAAAGACTGCTCGTCCGATTGACGTTGGAAGGCTTCTTTTTATCGATACTGTAGTCCAGAGGATCGCTCGGCGAAGGCACGCTGGAAATCATGTCCATGCGCTGGTTCGGAAATCCTTCATAGTCGATTTTTTGTTCGCCGTAACTGAACTGGAACAAGTGATCCCGCTGCGGTCGCCAGGCCAGTCTGAAGTCCTCATTGACCGATCCCCAGTACTCGGAAACCGCGACGACGTTGTCCTTGATCGGATTTTCGCTAATGGTTTTCCAGACGCCCGGCTTTTTGAAATCGCTGGCAGCCCAATAATTGTCGGACTCTGAAAACGAACGGGCGTAGCTGAAACTCAGTGTCTGTGTCGCCAAGGTCGCGGCCACGTTGTTTCCGTTGGCGTGACCATTGCTGCGATAAAAGGCCCCTATCTGTCCGCTCACAAAATAGTCTTCGTCGCCAGCCGCGAACTTCGGTGGCTGGGGTTTGACCAGAATACTGCCACCGATGCTGTCACCGCCGATGCTGACTGGCGCAATGCCCGCGTACACCTCGATACTGGCCACCCGCGACGGATCGATGAACGACATGGCCGGGTTCATGTGGTTGGGGCAGGCAGTCATCAAATCCATCCCGTCCACCTGGGTTCTCAACCGGTCGTCGGCGATTCCCTGGACCACCGGCAGGCTCGAAATGCCCCCCGCACCGTAGGTACTCACCCCGGGAATATTTTCAAGCAGGCGTGCGGTATCGCTCGTATTGGCGCGTTCCGCCTTGAGCACTCGCCGATCAAGGCTGCGTGCGCCGACAGGCTGCTCCACGAATCGGCTTCCGTTGACCGTGACGGTATCCATCACGGTCAACGAATCGACAGCCTCTCCGGCCGGCGCAGTCGCCTCATCGGCCAAGGCGATCAACGGCAGGCAAGCCAGAAAGACGACGGCTGCCTCGTTCATTTTCATATTGCAGGACATAGAATTTTCTAACGGTAAACGGCCAGGAAACCTGGCCGTTTGCGAATACCGGTTGAAAGTCCGGAGGCTTATTTCTTGCGGCGACGAGCAACTCCACCAACGACTGCCAGGCCAGCCAGCAACATGGCGTAGGTTTCCGGCTCGGGAACCGCAGCCACGGCGGTAATGCTCTGCGACAGTGGCACGCCACTCATCGTCCCGACCGCGCCGTAGACCGACTCCGAGGTCGCCGTCATGCAAACGGCACCCATCATGCCGCCTGGTGCGCAGTCGGCATATGCCGTGCTGGCGAGGCCTTTGCTGCCAACCCTAGTCTTTTCGTCCCAGTTCAAGGTCAGCGGATTGCTGTCATTGTTCGCCGAGGACAGGCTGTATGGCACAAAGATCAGGGCATACGAGTTTTGGGTGGATTTTGCATAGTTCGACATGCGTGGACCGCCATCAAACACACCGCCAACATCGACACCATCGGCCGGCAACCAGGTGTTGCCCATGAAAGTGACCGTCGTATTTTTGGAGAAAACTGCAGCAAAGGTGCCGCCCAGGACCTCATCTTTCCAAGTCTGCAACTGATAGGTCAGCGGCACCTGCGTCTGATCGTAGTACGGCGCATTCGGGCCGTTAACCGGCATCGGGAACACCCCGGTCATCGATTCGGTCAAGGTACCCGACAGATTGGTCACCGTATGGGTGACATCATCAAAGGTAAAACTTCCCGTGAAAATCGTGTTCTTGGGTTGGGTATCCGGCTCGAACCAGGTGGTGACGACGTTGTAGGTATTGGATGCCGCGTGAGCCAGCGGTGCGCCGGCCAACAGGGCAAGCGCCGAAACGGCAAGCGCCAGATGGCGCTTTTTAGCTAATTGCATGCAGTTCTCCTTTCGAGAGCAGGTTCAGGATTCGCCACAGTGATGTGGTGCTTGCACACAGGCATGCCGATTTCACCGACACGCCTGCTCACAAGAAGGATGTGACCGGAACCCCGGGTCAAACCGCGCGACGGCGGCGGGCAATTGCGCCGATCAGGCCGATACCGACCAGGAACATGGCATAGGTCTCAGGTTCGGGAACCGGCACGACAGCGGGGGCTTTCCAGGTCCAGCTCTCGACCGTGCTCTTGCCAACGGCGGAGGCCAGTTCGTTGCCCATGCTGTCGCCGATATACACCTTGTAGGTCGCCGAATAGAGGGCATTCGGGATCAGACTGGACTGGGCGACGGCGTAGACGTTGTGATCCATCTGGTAATCCCATTGCCACTTGCTCGAACTGCCCGCTGTGCCGAACAGGCCTTGGTAGGCGCCTATAGTCGGATCGACGGTCGTCGTATTATTGGCATTGACACCGAACTTGCCGACTGCCTTGTAGGTTTCGAGGCCGGCCGATTGGTTCTGCAGTTCGATCCAGATGCTGGCACCGGCGCCGTAGGTCGTTTCAACATTGCTCTTGAGTGTCGCCGGCGCTGTACCTGCCCCGCCCCACCAGCCAAATTCGCGGCTGAATCCCTTGTTCTGAAGGACAGACCACGGCTGCGCCGGATCCCATTGGGCGAACGTTGTCGCTGCAACATCCGGATTCCCGGAAGCCAGCACATTGGTCGTCAGCGGCAGCGGATTCGACGAGAAGCAGCCGCTGCTCCATCCCGGACAGCGCGGCAAGAAGGTACTTTGATCGACCATCGACAATGCACCAGCGCTGTCGAGTGAAATGGTCGCCATGACCATCGGCATCCAGGCCGGCGGCAGTGCATAATCCGCTTGGGCGGAAGTGGCGGCACCCACCAGGCCAGCGGCAAGCGTACCGACGAGCGCTGCATGCTTAAGCGATTTGAATTGCATCAATACTCCCCTTTTAGGTTGCGATTCTTATTTCAGCCCAAACGGAAAAAGATGCATGTTCTGCAACGAAATTTCAGCAAAAAGCGCGCCTCCCGAAACTCGCTCTTTTGACCCATTTTGGCTGTTTTTTGATTATATCCACGGGCATTCCGCACCACACTGTGGCATTTTGTCGCATCAAAACAGTAATTTGCGGATCAATATCACTCACCAGAATTAGATCAAATGTCATTAATCGACATAAAACACGAGGCAGGCAACACTACCTCCCAGAAACCTCGCGCTTGCCAGATGAAATAGCACCCGGTCAGATCACCAGCTCCATGGAATTTCAATTTTGGCGCTTTTTTCCGGTTGACCGTAAGAGGCGGCAAAACAGCGCCACCCCAAAGCAAAACAGGCCGCAAAAGCGGCCTGTTTAATTTTCTGGAAGAGCCGGCAACCCCAATAATCAATACGGCCCTGCGCGTCGTCGCAGCACAGCCCCGATAACACAAAGGCCGGCCAGCAACATGGCATAGGACTTCGGGTCGACGGCGCGGGCCAAAGCGTCAAAGGCTGCGGCAAGCATCGGTGAAAGCAGGATTTTCTTCATGGCAATATCCGGCAAATGGTCGATGCCGGTTTATTGGTCGGTCGCGAATCGCGCCGCGAAAAATCTTTCACAAAACCGCGCAGAATCCTTGCGGCTCGGGGGATTTAGCCGTTCGTCTCGGCCAGCTCTGCCAGCAGGTCGGCCTGATGTTCGGCGGCCAGCGCGTCGAGCAACTCATCCATGTCGCCATCCATGATGGCGGCAATCTTGTACAGGGTCAGGTTGATGCGGTGATCGGTAATCCGCCCCTGCGGGAAGTTGTAGGTCCTGATCCGTTCCGAGCGGTCGCCCGAACCGATCAGGCTCTTGCGGGTGCTCGAGATATGCGCCTGCTGGGCACGCACCTGGACATCCTTGATGCGCGCCGCCAGAACCCGCATGGCGGACGCCTTGTTGGCGTGCTGTGAGCGGCCGTCCTGGCACTCGGCGACAATGCCGGTCGGAAGGTGCGTGATGCGCACGGCCGAGTCGGTCTTGTTGATGTGCTGGCCGCCGGCGCCGGAGGCACGGAAGGTGTCGATGCGCAAGTCGGCCGGATTGAGGTTGACGTCCTCGACCTCGTCGGCTTCCGGCATCACCGCGACCGTGCAGGCGGAGGTGTGGATTCGCCCCTGCGTTTCCGTCTCGGGCACGCGCTGAACGCGATGACCGCCGGATTCGAACTTCAGGCGAGAGTAGGCGCCATTGCCGGCCAGACGGCAGATGATTTCCCGATAGCCGCCCAGTTCCGATTCGTTCGCCGACATGATTTCGACCTGCCAGCGCTGGCGCTCGGCGTAGCGCGAGTACATGCGAAAGAGGTCGCCGGCAAACAGCGCCGACTCGTCGCCCCCGGTGCCCGCGCGAATTTCGAGCAAAACGCTGCGCTCATCGTTGGGGTCTTTGGGCAACAGCAGCTTCTGCAATTCTATTTCCAGTTCCGGCAAGCGCGCCTTGGCTGCCGCAATCTCTTCCTCGGCGAAGTCGCGCATTTCCGGGTCGTCGCGCATCGCTTCCGCCTCGGCCAGATCGCTCTCGGCCTGGCGGAAGGCATTGAAATGAGCGATCACCGGCTCGATTTCCGAACGCTCGCGCGACAACTTGCGGAACTGATCCATGTCCCCCGCCGTGCTCGGCGCCGACAACATGCGGTCAATTTCATCGAGGCGATCGACCAGCAACTCCAGTTTTTGGCGAATACTCGATTTCATAGAAATTCAGCAGGCAGATATGGGAACAAGGGGGCGTAATGTTACCCGAGAACACCTCTCGTCGGCGATGAAAGGCAATTGCCATACAAAGATTCGACAAGCATAATTGGCCGATTGCGGATTTGACCACTCGATGCCCCATATTCCTCATTCCATCATTGCGCTGGCAGCCACCCTGGAGTCGCGCTGGGAAAACTATCGGACGCAGGGTGACGTCGATCATTTCGTCGAATTCACACTCTCCCTCAACGGCCTGACCGAGCAACTCAATCGCCGCCACCTGCCGGGCCTCGTCCGCGCCTGCCAGGAACTGGAAAACACCGCGCTGACCCTGTTCGGCGACAGTTCGATGCACCCCATCCCGCGCGACCAGGCCAATGCCATCAGCCGCCAGCTGAGCATCATCCTGACCGAATTGCGGCGGCACGAAACGCCGGCCACGCTGACGCGGCGCCAGACGGATGACCCGGGCGACCGCGACAATGCCTGCCACCAACCGCGGCTGGTGGTGATCGTTGGTCCGGCGCATCACGTGGCCACGCAGGCGTTGAGCGAGCAACTGAGCTTTTTTGGCTTCACGCCCAGGCAAATTCGCTGGAACGAAATGCCGAACACCGATGAACCGCCGCTGGCCATCGTCTTCATTCCGGAACAGGAAGGCCGGGCTTACCCGCCCAATGCCGTGACCGGCATCATGTCGCTGCGAACCGAGTTCCCGACCAGCTATTTCTATTGCCTGTCGGTACCTACCAACCTGCAGAGCATCGTCCTGCTCCAGCGTGCCGGCGCCGATGCCTGCCTGCCACTTGGCAACAAGGTGAACGATGTCCTGTCACGCATTCTCGACCTGGCACAGACGCGCGAGCAGGAGATGCATCGCGTCCTGATCGTCGAGGATTCGGCAACGGCCATCGCCCACGTCCGCCGCTCGCTGTCCCAGCATGGCATCGACAGTCGCGCCATCAGCGATCCCCGGCTGCTGCTGGAAGTGGCCGCCGAGTACAAACCCGATGCCATCCTGATGGACATGTACATGCCCTTCTGCAACGGCGTTGAAGTGACCAGCGCATTGCGCCAGGTCCCCGAATACCATTCCTTGCCCGTCATCTACCTGTCGAGCGAAAGCGACATCGCCCAGCAAGTCGAAGCCTTGCGCCTGGGCGGCGACCAGTTCCTGACCAAGCCGACCAACCCCATCATCCTGGCGGCCGTCGTCAAGACCAAGATCGAGCGCTACCGGGAAATGCTCAGCTCAACCCGCCACGACAGCCTGACCGGCCTGTTCAACCACGCCACGGCCAAGGACCAGATCGAACGCATGCTCTACGACGCCATGCCCGACGGTCGGCTGGTGGTCGCCATGATCGACATCGACCGCTTCAAATCGATCAACGACCGCTTCGGTCACCCGGTCGGCGACCAGGTCATCCGCAGCCTGGCCTGGCTGCTCCGCGGTCGCCTGCGCAACACCGACCTGATCGGACGCTATGGCGGCGAGGAGTTCATCGTCGCCCTGCCCGACACCGGGCTGGAGCGCGCCACGCAACTGCTTGACCAGATTCGCGAGGATTTTTCCACGCTGCCGCACGCGCACGCGCAGGGAACGGTTCGCGCCACATTCAGCTGCGGCGTCGCCGCACTGCCCAATTTCACCACGCCGTCCAGCATCATCGAGGCAGCCGACGCCGCCCTGCTGCATGCCAAGCGCAGCGGCCGCAACTGCCTGCTCGTCGCCACGCCGGACAACGAGCGTTCAGTCGTTTGTATGCAGATGGAACAGACGGCTCACCGCGGACTGCAATTCGGTCCGTTCGCCACCGTCAGCTGAATTGAGCGCCTGCATGGGCGCATGCAGCAACTTGTTGGTCAGTCGCTGCGAGAGGTGCTCGAGCACTTTTTCCGGCGCCTCGCCCTTGGCCAGGAGCTTCATTGCATGTTCCATCTCGTGCCGGCGCATGCGTTCGGCCGAGTCGCGCAGCGAGCGGATGACCGGCACGGTATCGCGCGATTCGAGCCAGCCGAGAAAATCCTGTACCCGGTTGGCGATGATGGCTTCGGCATCGATCACCGCGGCCTGACGCGACTCCAGACCACTTTCGACGACCTGGGCCAGATCGTCGACCGTGTACAGGAACACGTCGTCCATTTTCCCGACTTCTTCCTCGATGTCGCGCGGCACGGCGAGGTCGACCATGAACATCGGGCGATGACGACGCGCCTTGACGGCGCGCTCGACCATGCCCAGGCCGATGATCGGCAAGGGGCTGGCCGTGCAGGACACCACGATGTCGTGGGCGGCCAGATGCTCGCCCAGCTCATCAAGTCGGATTGCCATGCCGCCGTACTGTTCGGCCAGGGCACGACCACGCTCCAGGGTGCGATTGGCAATCGTCACCTGCTTGGGCTTGCCGGCGCAGAAGTGGGCTGCGCACAGCTCGATCATTTCGCCCGCCCCAATGAACAGGATGCGTTGCCCGGCGATCGATTCGAAGATGCGCTCGGCGAGATGGACACCGGCGGCAGCCATCGAAACGATATTGGCGCCGATGGCCGTGGTGCTGCGGACTTCCTTGGCGACCGAGAAGGAACGCTGGAAAAGCTTGTGCAACTGCGTGCCGAGCGTGCCGTTTTCTTCGGCGGCGCGCACCGCATCCTTCATCTGGCCGAGAATCTGCGGCTCGCCGATGACCATCGAATCAAGGCCGCTGGCGACGCGGAAGGCGTGGCGAATGGCTTCCGGCTGATCGTGGGCGTAGACGTAGGGCGCCAGTTCGTCGCGGCTCACCTGGTGGTACTGCGCCAGCCAGTCGATGACGACTTCGGGCGATTCGGCTGAGCAGTAGATTTCGGTGCGATTGCAGGTAGACAGAATCGCCGCCTCGCGCACCGGGCGGTCGCGCGTCAGGTCGGCCAGCGCATGCGGCAGCTTGTCGGCGCCAAACGCCACGCGCTCGCGGATGGCGAGCGGCGCGGAATGATGGTTGATGCCGAGGGTAAAAATCACCGGATAGGGCTGGCGCAAATGAAATGGGGGCCGATTATAACACCCGCCCCTGCCGGCCTTATTTCTCTGGCATCAGAACAGGAATGCCTGCTTTTCCGGCGCCCCCCTGGCCGAGGCATCTGCCCCGAAGACCTTCATCTGGCGCGGCCGGAACCAGACCGACTGGCCGACGGCCAATTGCAGGGCTTCGTGCCGCTCGCGCGACAGTTCGACTTCGACGATCTCGCTGCCGTGCAGCAGTTCGACACGGACCACCGGGCCAATTGGATGGACGTGCTGGACACTGGCCTGAAGGCCGTCTTCGGCCGGTTGATGGGTGATGTCGATATCGTGCGGCCGGACGAAGGCGGTCGCCTTTTCGGCCACTTCACCCCGCTCGACCTCGGCGTAGGCGCCCTGCTGGCGGCTGTGGAATACATTCACGTTGCCGAGGAATTGATAGACGAAGGGCGAGGCCGGACTCGAGTAGACCTCGTCCGGCGAACCGATCTGCTCGATCTTGCCGTGGTTCATGACGACGACGCGGTCGGCGACTTCGAGGGCCTCCTCCTGGTCATGCGTAACGAAAACGCTGGAGATGTGCATGTCGTCGTGCAGGCGACGCAGCCAGCGGCGCAGCTCCTTGCGCACCTTGGTATCGAGGGCGCCGAAGGGTTCGTCGAGCAGCAGCACCTTGGGTTCGACGGCCAGGGCGCGGGCCAGCGCGATGCGCTGACGCTGACCGCCGGACAGTTGCGACGGGTAGCGGTCGGCCAGCCAGTCGAGCTGGACGAGGCCGAGCAATTCCATGACCCGGCGCTTGATGTCGGCGTCCGACGGGCGCTCCTTGCGCGGTTTGACGCGCAAGCCAAAGGCGACGTTTTCGAACACGGTCATGTGGCGGAACAACGCGTAATGCTGGAAGACGAAGCCGACATTGCGGTCGCGAGCGTGCAGGTGGGTCGCTTCGGCCCCGGAGAACAGGATGTCGCCCTGGTCGGCCGTTTCCATGCCGGCGATGATGCGCAGGAGCGTGGTCTTGCCACAACCGGACGGGCCGAGCAGGGCAACGAGTTCGCCGGTCGGGATGTCGAGGTTGATGTTGTCGAGCGCGACGAAGTTGCCGAAGCGCTTGGAGATGTTGCGGATTTCGATGCTCATGAGGTTTTTTCACCGGGTAGTACGGCATTCAGCATGTCGGTCTCGGCCTTCATGCGCCATTCGACGACCGTCTTGGCGACCAGCGTGACCAGGGCCAGCAGGGCAAGGATGGAAGCTGCAGCAAAGGCGCCGATGGCGTTGTATTCGTTGTAGAGGATCTCGACGTGCAGCGGCAGGGTGTTGGTTTCGCCGCGGATGTGGCCGGAGACGACCGAGACGGCGCCGAATTCGCCCATGGCCCGGGCGTTGGAGAGGATGACGCCGTAGAGCAGGCCCCACTTGATGTTGGGCAGGGTCACGCGCCAGAACATCTGCCAGCCGGAAGCGCCGAGCGAAACGGCAGCCTCTTCCTCGTCCTTGCCCTGCGACTGCATCAGCGGAATCAGCTCGCGGGCGATGAACGGGAAAGTGATGAACAGCGTGGCGATGATCATCCCCGGCACGGCGAAGATGATTTTCAGGTCGTGCGCGGCGAGCCATTCGCCGAAGGTGCCTTGCGATCCGAAGAGCAGGATGAAGATCAGGCCGGCGACGACGGGGCTGACGGCAAACGGCAGGTCGATCAGCGTGATGAGCAGGCTCTTGCCGCGGAACTCGAATTTGGCGATAGCCCAGGCAGCAGCGACGCCGAAGACGATATTGAAGGGCAGCACGGCAAGGGCGATGCCGATGGTCAGGCCGATGGCTGAGCGGGTTTCCGGCTCCTTGAGGGCCTCGATGTAGAGCGGCACGCCCTGCGCCAGCGCCTCGACGAAAACGGCGACCAGCGGCAGGCCGAGGAAGAAGAAGAGGAAGCCGAGGCCGACGGCCATCAGGCTGTAACGAACCCAGACGGGTTCCTGCGTGGCGCGGGTCGATTTCATGCCGCCACCCCGCTCGCCTTGCCCGCCGCCACTTCCAGCGGCTCGCTGTTCTTGTGCCGATTGGCCGTCCACCATTGCAGCACATTGACCGCCAGCAGCAGGATGAAGGAGAGCGCCAGCATCACCACGGCCAGCGCCGTGGCGCCGAGCACGTCGTATTGCTCCAGCTTGGAGATGATGAGCAGCGGCGTGATTTCGGAAATCAGCGGCAGGTTGCCGGCGATGAAGATGACCGAGCCGTATTCGCCGACGGCGCGGGCAAAGGCCAGCGCAAAGCCGGTGAGCAGTGCCGGGAAGATGGCGGGGAAAATGACTTTGACGAAGGTCTGCCAGCGCGATGCACCGAGCGAAGCGGCGGCCTCCTCGACTTCGGTTTCGATGTCCTCGATCACCGGCTGCAGGGTGCGCACGACGAAAGGCAGCGTGATGAAGGTCAGCGCAAAAACGATGCCGAGCGGCGTGTAGGCGACCTTGATGCCGAGCGGTTCAAGATACTGGCCGAGCCAGCCGTTGCCGGCATAGAGCGTGGCCAGCGTGATGCCGGCCACCGCCGTCGGCAGCGCGAAAGGCAGGTCGACCAGTGCATCGACGAAACGCTTGCCGGGGAAGGGATAGCGCACGAGCACCCAGGCCACGATGAGACCGAAAAAGGCGTTGATCGTCGCCGCCAGGAAGGAGGCGCCGAAGGTCACGCGAAAGGCGGCCAGCGACCGCTCGCCGAGGGCGATATCGATGATCTGGCCGAAACCGAGTTCGGATGCCTTGAGGATCATGCCGCCCAGCGGCAGCAGGATGAGCAGCGAGAGATAGACCAGCGTGTAGCCCAGCGCCAGGCCGAAGCCGGGCAACACGCGTTGCGTTTTAGCGGACATGGATTTTGATTTTGGCCGAAATTTCCGGTTGACCGTCAAATCAGGCTGACAGGGTCGCTGTCAGCCATTCCGACGGTGCGTTGCGGATTACTTGCTAACGTAGATCTGGTCGAAGCTGCCGCCATCCTTGAAGTGCGTCGCGAACGCCTTGTTGGCGTTGCCGAACACCTCATCGACGGTGAAGGTCTTCACCGGAGGGAAGAAGGTCGCGTACTTCTTGAGCAACTCGGCATCACGCGGTCGCAGGTAGTTCTGGGCGGCGTTCTCCTGCCCTTCCTTCGACCACAGGTATTCCAGATAGGCCGTCGCCTGCTTGCGCGTGCCCTTCTTGTCGACGACCTTCTCGATGACCGCGACCGGGAATTCGGTCTGCATGGTCAGGCTCGGATAAACCACCTCGAACTCGCCCTTGCCGAATTCCTTGGCAATCATTTCGGCCTCGGACTCGAAGGTGATCAGGACATCGCCGAGACGACGCTGCATGAAGGTCGTCGTCGCATCGCGCCCGCCAGCCGCAAACAGCGGGGCGTTCTTGAGCAACTTGCCGACGAATTCCTGCGCCTTGGCATCGCTGCCGCCCGGCTGCTTGAGCGCCCAGGCCCAGGCCGACAAATAGGTATTACGGCCGTTGCCGGTGTTCTTCGGATGCGGAATGATCAGTTGCACACCCGGCGCGGCAACGTCGGACCAATCCTTGATCGCCTTCGGGTTGCCCTTGCGCACGATGAACACCATGGTCGAGGTATAGGGCGAGGCGTTGTTCGGGAATTTCTTCGCCCAGTCCTTGGCGACCAGCCCCTTTTCCGCCAGGAACTCGATGTCGTTGGCCTGGTTCATGGTCACCACATCGGCTTCCAGACCATCGGCCACAGCGCGCACCTGCTTGGTCGAACCGCCGTGCGACTGTTTCAACTCGACACTCTCGTTCGCCTTGGCCTTCCAGTACTTCTGGAACAAGGGGTTGTAATCCTTATAGACGTCGCGCGCCACATCGTAGGAGGCGTTCAACAGGGAGGCATCGGCCAGGGCGGCACTCGCCACAAGAGCCAGAAAGCTTGAAACGATGGATTTGCGGAATTGGGTCATGGGTCACCTCGCAGGACAATGCTGCGCAATTTACCCGCCCCCTTTATAACCACAAAGACGAAATAAGCATTTGATTATTCCAATTCTGGAAATGCATGACGCCCGCCCACGGCAATGCGCGTTCGCCCCTGTTCTCGGACCATGCCAAGGGCTATGATTCGGAATCATTCACGCCGCCGAAAACAAGCAAAGATGCGCGCCACCCTGCCAGCTGTTTTACTGATCGCCACACTGACTTCCGCCTGCTCCTTCAAGGGTGAAATACCGCCGAGCAAGAACATCGCCCAGGAAGGCGTGTTCAGGGTACATCCCGGCCTGCTTGGCAAGCCGGTTCCCGCCGAACTGGCTACGCCAGTCAGCCAGCCCGTTGCAGCCGCCCCCGCGCCCGCTGCCGCCCCCGCAACCGCTAGCGCGACGACCGACACGCCGATCAAAATGGACGCCGTCGGCCTGCGTACCCAGCGCAGTGTCTACTTCGACCTGAACCGCGCCGACATCAAGGCCGACTATGATCCGGCCCTGCGCGCCCACGCCCGCTACCTCGCCGAACACCCGAAGGCGCGCGTTCGCATCGAAGGCAATGCCGACGAACGCGGCAGCGCCGACTACAACAACCGCCTGGGCCTGAAGCGCGCTGAAAACGTGCGCAACCGGCTGATCAGCCACGGCGCGGGCAAAAAACAACTCTCGATCAAGACGCTCGGCGCCAGCAGCCCGAGGAAAACCGGACACGACGAAGAATCCTGGGCGGAAAACCGACGCTCGGACGTCGTCTACGAGCGCGAAGAGTAAATTCGGCACCCGGACATGAAAAAGGCCTCGCCAATCGGCGAGGCCTTTTTCATGGAATCCAGATTATTTCTGCGGTTCTGTTTCTGCATGGGCCGGCAGGTGGGCCAGCCATTCGGAAAACGGAATCTCGTTGACTTCAAGCAAGCGCCGCTCAACCCGCTTGCGACGCTCCCGCCAGCCACTCGGCGGTCCGGATTCGCAGGCGCGGCGATCATTGCCAACACGCTTTTCATTCTTGACGATCATCGCACACCTCGTTTTCCAATCAGCTCGGGTCTAACTATTTCCCGGGACGATTTCAGGATAGGAAAATGCGACTTGAACGTCAGTGAAGAAACTCACAGGCGCAAAAAAAGGCCCGAATTGTTCGGGCCTTTCTGATCGACAACGTGAAAAATTGATCTTAAAAACAAAGTCAGTAACAAGCGCACCGCTAGCTGAGAGCCTTCGTAATCCATAAAAAATTGAATGAGTCTGTAACAAGATTGGTTCACCGTGCAGTCCCGTATGTATCGAAAAATATAGTCCGTAACACGAGGGCCTCTGCAAGAAAATTAGGCCGCCAGCCCCTTCATCAGCGTGGTTGTACTACCGTTTCTCGGAATCAGTTTGCTGCTAAGGATTAGCCACGCTTTGTCCGATTAAAGGAGAAACGCTGCTATTTTTCGACTCGTTTCAAGTGGATAGGAGTATTGGCAAAAGTTTTTCGATCGCCATTAATTGAGCACATTCCTTCTTTATCCTATCCGATGCACGTCAATTTGTTTCCAACCATTCAAGCTCCCGCCCATTCACGAAAAAGTGTAATGAGGCTCTCTCTGCCGGTTTGTGAACAACGATCTCAAAGCGCGACTCATCGTTTTCAGGAATGCCATTCCACACTTTGTCGGAAATGATGACTTTCGACATTGCAAGCTTCCCATCAGGGCCGACACCGCCAAATACGAGCGTACGGTCGCTACCCGAAGCATCAAATGCGACTGTCTCTGGACGTATCCAATCAGATGCAGGTCGAACACCTAAACTTGCTCCCCGCTTTGTAACGAAGAAACTAGATGTTGAGATTGCGCTGCCAAAGTCGATGCTTTTCAAGCCAACACCCAAATTGTTCCATTTGGCATTTTTTAGTGCATCAAGTCGATACTTCAAAGAAGCCTTTTCTTTTTCGGACAATACAGCGCTTTTCGCTAGAACCTTTACGCGCCGCTCATCCGGCTCCTTAAGGGCTGATTTGACTAAAAGCAGTTTATCTAAGATGCCACGAGAATCATGTGCTCCATGGTTAAAGGCGCCTCCACCGATAGTCCACTCGTGCTTGTCTAGCAAACCAAGCTCAACAAGAATTTGCTCTGCCAACACTCGATAGATAGAGCCGAGGCCATCTAAATACGACCCACCAACGTCAGAATGAACTCCAGGCAAAGTAATTTCCGTAAGGCGATCTGAGTGCCGACAGTCACTTGATGGGAGAGAAATAAAATCCCAATCATCGTCAACAACTACGTGAAATAGGCCACGACGCTCATCTCTTGCTAATAAATGAATTAGATGGTCAGTAGTTGGTGCAATTCCCAATTCGAGAGCAGTTTCCTTACCGGTAGCAACAGTATCGAATAGCAACCCAACAGTTCTAACTATCTGATGGCCATCTCTTATTTCTCCAGGCGAAATATAGGGCGGCCATTTTTGACTCACTAAATTCATAAAGTGCCGCCCTATTGCAGCTCCACGACTAAACCCTAAAACTAAAACCCTTATTTCAAGATTTGGGCTCTGCGCCCAGCTACCCTCGACTTTTTTTCTCAGTCTATCTAGTGCCTCTTCGGCTTTTGGAATACAAGTGAAACAAAGTGCTGCGTCTGCCTTTGAGCCTGTCCCAGGACCTGGAATATAGTCGACGTCATAGCCGCCGCTATGTAGTAGCCGAGCTAATGCAGCGGTTACTGTTTCTCGCTCAATCGCCCCATCTACCGAGTCTCGATCATTCTCCGTACCGTCAAATGCGACGACAATGATTTTGATAGACTCATTCGATAACTTGGTGGTCATAGAAGGAATACCCGACAGATAAAGCGACGCGTTCCTTACTCGCCCCCTATCATCTTCGACAACAGGCTGCGGAGCACTACCAGAAAAGAACGAAGAGCACGCAGATAACAAAAGCGCACCCAAGATAGAAAAGATAATATTTTTCATATTTTTACAACAAAAAGACTATGGCATTCGCCCCGAAAAACTAGCAGTGGTTAAACGTAGAATTTTCTCCGCAGCAGTAAAAACGGTAGGCAAGCAGCGCCATCTCCTATTGCAATAAAAATATCGTGTGTAACACGCAGACTTGTGCCACATGCCGCCGTCACAAGATGTACCAAGTGACATCGCCAATATGGATTGGCGTGAGAAATTTCTGGCGGGGCAGAATGCATGGAGAAGATTTCAAATCGACCGCACACATTTTATGCCATCGGAAATTATGTATCGCACTGACTAGCAGTTTAGGTTCGTTCGAATTCGTCCCATTATCCAACCCTGCTCATCTACTGTGACATCCCACTCCCCACTCTGTCCTTTGCCTGCCAAGGCTTTTTCAAGACGCTTAAGATTGAACTCAATTGTCCAGTCGGGATTTTCTAAGGCTTTGCGGCTCACATAGGTAGTCAGTTGCTGGACAAGGTCTTCGCAATTGGTATAACGAACGAGCAATTCTTCATTCGTCCACCCTGCAACATATTTTCCGTCGACCAGACGGACACAGAGCTTTGGTTGGACGCCAGGTACAGCTGCGAGGATACCTCTTGGAAAGTCCTCCGGAATTGACGGCAGAGTTGTCATATTGAGCAAACGCAAAGCGGCAAATTGTCATTCACCACGATACTGATCCAAAAGGGCAGCACCGGCAGACTGAAGACCAGATAGGGACTTGTCTGCTTTCCCAAACCTGACCACCCTCGACTTTTTGTCTCCCGTATCTGATTCTTGTTTCGACAGCGCATCGTAAGCCTCCCGGTCCTCGGGACTCATCGTAGATCGCGACAATTCAGCTGCAATGCGTTTGTTTCTCTCATTCTCAAACTCCTGCACATACACTACGTTGCTTGGTTCCATCGGGACGTAGTCACACCACAGGTCGTCTCTGATTTTTTTCTTCTGAAAAACCTGCTGCTTAAGGATTTCCACCTCCTTCCGGTGACTTGTAAAACATTCTGATTCGTAAGCCTTTTTGATATGTGAAAAGCGAAGAGTTTTATCGCCTTCCCATCGAGCGAATCGCCAAGCCCACTGCAGCAAGGTGGCAGATTTGCGAGAGATCCCGAACACGTAGTTATGTATTTCATCTGCATAACGCTCGGCCTTTACTGCTCCTTCGTGACTAGTTGCGTCGCCGAACACCCGCAGCTGCGCATCGAGAATATCTGCAAATCCCTTACTGCCTTTCGCTTCTGGAACGATAGCAATCACATTCGACAAGAGCCGATCCCGTTCTTGATTCGGCCGTTTACCCAGCTTTTGAATCAAGCTGTAATTTGCGCAGTAAAGCAAGGGAGGGCCAATATACGTAGCCTGCATAAGCGTTTTTGCTGATTTGGCATGACCTCCCTGGGTTGACGTAACAAACTGACTTTCATCTAGGATTGCAAGTCCCGTACCCTGAGTGTAGGCATTCTTGGCAGCCTGAATTTGAACCGTATCGGCGTTACTTGCGCTTCCTGCAAAGGGCGTCAGGAGCTTTGTCAGCGTTGTTCCCTGGGCCATAGTCATCACGATTAACGGCTGAATGGCGTACATGGGCAATCCATCCACAGAAACGGTAGCCCCTTTCGGATCGAGCAGCCTTTGAATTGCCCTGATCAATTGAGTTTTCCCTGTCCCCCCCAACCCTACCAGGGCGACAGCATCCCATGGGGTTGCGGGTCTGAGGTCAAAGCAATGGCAACGTTTTTTGTAGGTGGACTCATCGGGATAAGCAGATCGAAGATGCCCCCGCCCGATACCAACTATCCGCCTGATCAGGGATATACCTTGTGCCGTCGCAACATAACTCTCCTTAAATGCCCGTTCGAGTAGCTTTATAGCCTCCTCGACCTCATACTTGGCGATATCAATTATGGGGGACGGCGAGACTTCAATTGTCCGCGCAATTTCCTCATCGCTATTTGGCAGCTCAAAGTAGGAAGCAAAATTAATCATGCTGCGTTCCGCCGAGAACGAGGCGACTTTGGCGAAAGAATCGTTTTCTCAACGCTAGCATCATCTGATTTTCTAGGGCGCCCACTTTTACGGGATCCCCCTCCCCAACGAGCCCCAGTAGTAGCTTCATATCGCGCCCGCGCCTCCACCTCAGCGGCTTTCGCACTCCGTCGATGCTCAGCATCCAAGGCTCGCTTTAGTTCAACTTCTCGCTTTATTTCCTCTGAACTGAGCATCTTTTCGTGTTCGCCCATCCTGAACGGCATTTTTTGCTTGAGCTGGATAAGCTTTCCGCGAAATTCAATCCAAGCCCACATCAGATTCATGGGAAGTTGGTAACCATTCACTTTAATGGTTTGCCCTGGATTCAGATCACGGTAGATATCCGCCTCTTCGATCTCATCGGACGAATAACACCTTGTTTCGTACCAAAACCCACCATCCCGCAATTCGTATTTCACAGGCAGCAGAAAAGCACGTGCTGCATCCTCGAATGAGATGGATATCGAGTCATTTAGCCCCTGGCGATCAAGCAATTGCCCCAAGGCATAGGGCGATGCAACTGTTTCGCTTGTTGCACGAGATCCAATAATCAGACCGCCAACGTAACTCCGATGGTTATCGAGTGCTGCGGTACAAATCTCACGCTGTATCAGTTGAATGACATTCTTGTCACTGACAACGTAAGTTGGTGGCCCGTCGATGTGCACATCCCGTGGATGCCCTGATTCGACACTGGCTTTAGATTGTCCGGAATACGTTGGAGCCAATTCCTTAACAGGAAATTTTATCGACATGTTTTTCAGGATCGCCGCGATCGGAGCTTTCCCGCGATCCGAAATCAAGTGGGAGGGCAAGCCTTTCAATGGGGCATCGAGTAATACACCGGCACTTAGCCCCCAAAGTTCAGCGAACTTTTCTAAGCCGATCGCAGCTGAAAACAACATTGTTCGGTAGGCATCGGCAGTCTCGTTTTCAAAAGAAAAGCCAACACCAATTACGTTTTTAGAAGCAATACAAACCGCTCTCGCGACACACAGTCGCTTCGAGTTTTCCGCGCCTCTAGCCAACTTCGGGAGTTCGCCCAAATAGTAGGCATCCACCTCGACATCGCTAAGTAGAGTGCCGATTTCTTCGGCATAGCTTCCGATACTTCCGGCCTTAGACCGCATACGGTACTCGCCGTACAGTGAAGTGTTCGTCTGTCGAATGTCGACAATTTTGTGCCATGCATACCAAAACTTGCCATATGTATCCGGAAATGGCTTGCCTTCAGGATGATAGAACTCCCAATCCCCACGCTCGTTCATTCGGGAGCGGCACCCCCAGTCCTCCTTCAGCGCATCCTCATAGATCGCCGTCTTGGTATTGCCTAGAGCAAGCCTCGCTCGTACCGATTTTTCAATTTGAGCAGTAAACATCGCACTGGGCCAACCATAGTGCTTGCCCTTGTCGGCAGAAGGTCTTCCCCAGGGAGAATCAAAATACTGGGGGTCGGACTTATCGTAGATGCCAATATTGGGGTACTCAGGATAGAGCGCGATGAGTTTTTCACCAAAGCAAACGTAAGCGAAAAACCATTCAGCAAGCCGTGTGCGATTTTGTTTTGGCTGTGATTCCTCGGCATGCTTGTTAATGATGCTAAATGGATTTTTTGAACGGAGTATTTCAAGCATCTTCGGCAACAGTTGAGCAATATGCCCGTATTTTTTTTCCGCCCGCTCACGGTGGGCCTTCACAGCCCCAACCCTATTGAGATCGATTTCGTCGAGATCGCTGCCTTCGATGTTCGCTAACCAAGGCGGAAGGGACATTTGAACCTCAGCGACGACAAGACGCTTGCCACCCAGATTGCCGGGATCAATTGCCCGAAGAAACTGATCAGATGAAATCCGATGCACTTTGACACGACGTCCCTTTGTCTGCGTCGTGAACTCTATGAGCGTCACCCAGCCCGTTTCCCGATCATTTTTTAAAAATGAATAACGATGCCCCTTCTTCAGGGTGGCAAATCCCTCGGGAGCAACAAGCTGACACCCAATATTCACAGTGCCTCCCTCGCAAACCACACCGCATACCGCTCAAAGGGAGATTCTCGTTCAGGAAACAAAGGGAGGTTATCGGTAACCGCTTGGAACAAGTCCACGAGAAGGCAGCGGGAAAATATACCTTTCTTCAAGACCCACTTGGCGTCATAAACAGAGGTCTTGAATTTTTTCGCACCATCATTTGCCAGATCGAACTGAATGCGAATCTTAGGAATTTGTTCTCGATACCAGGCCAGCATCTCTTTTTCGATGCTCAAGGTTGCAATGCTTTCCGGATTTCTCGCCCACCAGTAGTGCAATGTTTGGAGATTGATCCTAAGTTCACGATCAATCATCGACGGCACAAGTGCATGCGTCTGAATATTTCCATCCAAGTAGCAACGCTTCTCGATTTCGAACCTGATTTGCGCAGACTCTTTGTCCTCGTCAGAGGGGGGCTTATTGCGGTTTTTGAAAGTCCGCTCAAAATCCTGCATGGTTTTCTTGATTGTCCAGTTCTTGCAATAGGGACCTCTGAGGTCTGACAGAACAAGCAAAACATCGCCAACGTATGGGTACGGTAAAAGTTGATTCGGGCTTATCGGATGATCGCGCGGCGCTCGGACCATCGGATGGCGGTTCAGAACGCCCATTTCGTCGGCGATTGCCAAAGTGCCGCGCATCGGTGGCAAAACAAGTCCCTCCGCCCTCGGATGCCCAGTCAATAGGTGAGGAGCAGAATTGAAGGGAAGCATTTTTTGCTCAAGCAATTCCGATAGCCAAGTGCAATGCAAGGCAAGAAGTATGAAAGGACGTTCGGTTAGAGCCTGGGCTTGTATGTAGCGAGCAACGAGTGGCCAAAAAACTTCCGACGGCCTCGTTACCTTTGGCGTATCTGGATCGCTAAGAAAGTGCGAAGGCAAATAGTCGGCGCCCCATTTTGGCAATCCTGCTTGCCGGCCAAGGATGCGAAGAAGGCTGGTGTAGCTTGGGTTTGGTCCAAATCCCATGCGTACTAAATGCCTATTACATTCAATCGCATACCGGTATGCCGAGCCTTATTTGCCAGTGCACGCGACGTTATTCCCAGATTGGGACTACATTTCTGTCCGTTAGACGTGGAAACATGGTGGGGTTGGCCCTGGTCGCCACGCGTTTGTCCTGCACGCGAGACGTAGATCGCATCCGGCTGTAAAACAGCGTGGCTAGCCCAGTCTGATGGCGTGCCCCCCTCACCAAAAAACAGCTTGGGAATATCAGCCATCGATCCTGGATTCGGAAACGTCAACTTTGCGCTCATTAGATTCTGGACTTCAAAACGATTTTATGGAAAGTTATAACCGTTAATGCAAACCGTCAACTACAATTCCGACCATGAGTAAAGAAATCCGACCTTACGCAAGCCGACTCCGTAGCGAGCGCTCTCGGCTGGGCATGTCACAAGTACAGCTAGCCCTTGCCGGCGGACTATCAAAAGCAACCCAGGTTGCCTATGAAGCAGATACCCACGTTCCGGACCTCGAATATCTGGATCGAATTGCCACCGCTGGGGCCGACAAAATCTATCTGTGCACAGGCGTCGCCGAAGCAGAATTCGTCGCCCAAAAATTTGACTGGGGACTACATAACGACATTGTTTTGGCGATTCACGAGTGGGCGGAAGAGCATGACGTCAGGGTGCCTCCTGCCAAGCTGACCGATTTGATCCACCTGCTTTACGATGAATTTGTTCGAACGGGAACCGTAGAGCCCGAAGTGCTTGCCCGAGCCTTGCGCTTGGTCGCTTAGTTTTTGGAGGCAGCCGTGAACGAGAATGAATCAAGGATCTCCAAACTGAAATCCAGGATGGACTCTCTAGTAGATCCCCGCACTTTTGAAAAAAAGCCTTCTGGGAACCCGTCGCACGGAGACGAGCGAGCCAAGACGTTTGGAAAATCGATGCTAATCATCGCCGTATTTATCTTGGCTGCCGGGCAGTATTTGCCCGTGAGCGATGTACCGGGTAGAACGATTTTCCTCATAGCGGCTATCGCACATCTATGCGTTGGCGGATATTTTATTGGCCGTTCAAATCGCGACAAATAGCGTTACGCCAGTCAACAAGTTCGGAAAACTTTCACTACCATGGGAACACCCAATCGAGGTCTGTTTCCTTCTGACAAACTCCTACTGCCGCCCATTCGGGAAGGTGAGACTTTATATAGCTGGTGCGCCCATTACCACGTATTAACGAGTAACTCTCGCTCCGTTCAGACCAGCCGGCAGCTGTTTGGACATCCATCTGCCGCTTTACGGCCAGACTTTCCCATTTGCCTGAACGCATTGGTTGATCGGACTGGTGAAAGCTTAGGTACCAGCCGAGAAATTATTTTCCGGCGAACACCATTCGGTATCTTTGCCAGATTTCTGGCCCCTCAACGAATCGAAGCTGCAATCGAGTCAATGACTCATGGCAGCACAACTCCGATCCCTCAGTCGCTCGGTCTAACTGCCAGCGGCCTTGGGCCGCCAGCAGTGCTTAAGGCATGTCCGAAATGTATAGAGATTGATTTCACCGAGACGGGTACATCACGCTGGATTTTGGAGCATCAACTCCCCGGTGTTTCTCTTTGCAGCACACATCGCTGCTTGCTACGCGTAGCAACAAACGAAGCTCATGCGCGGGCGCGTAAGGAGTTTTGCCAACCACACAGATTTAGGAGAGCTGATTGGCAAGAAAATCCGTTTCTCTTGGACAAAGATCTTGAAACTCTTCAAACCTTGTCTGCTTGGTCCTGCGCTCTCGCACTTCGCGACGACCAAGTAGATACGGCATTCAATAGCAAGGCGGTACAGGATATATGCCACCTTAGGGCCTTAAACCGCGGGTGGATTTGTATGGATGGCACGTTACGCTTTAAGCAAATCCGCGATGTTTTTCTAGCAAGCCACGGGCGCTTATCAAATGTTCCAACCCTGCGTTTTATCGAGGATCTTCGCAAAGACAGCGGAGGTTTTCTGGGATTGCTCATGCGCCGATATGAAGGATTCCACCATCCCCTCATGTACTTGGTGCTGCTGACTTTCCTCTTCGAATCGCTGGATGATTTCATGAGCGCCTACAACGACGCATTGGTTTGCTCTCAGAACGAGCGAAGGAAGCCTCTTACATACAAACGAGATGCCGTAATCCAATCAATTGCCATGAAGATCGGCGATGGCGGTATGTCGGTTAATCGCGCTTCTGATGCATTGGGGCTACCTGTTGGCCAAGCAATTTCATACCTCAAAGAAAATGGAATAAGTTACAAAAGGCGTCCGCATATCGTTGGTACCGCCAAGGAAATTGCTCTGATTGATCATCTTCAGCGCGGTGACGACCCCAATGTCGTTGCAGCAGAACTATCTATCCGTCGTGGATATATCAAGGACTATCTGGCATCAAGACCGGAATTGCGGAAGCAATTCGAATCGAAATGCCTAGAACGTCGCCGACAAGAATATCGGACAAAATTTTTGAAGGTACTTGCGGACAATCCCTCGCTACCGATTAAACGAATTCGCCAAGAAACAAACAGCGGCTTTCAGTGGCTTTATTACAATGATCGAGAGTGGCTTGAAGAGAGCCTGCCTGGTCTTTGGCACAGACCCAAGACGTAATTCCCGGCAGCACGAAGTCATACGTTTCCGAGCTCATCGCATCACTGAATCTAACGTGGACCACACCGACATTCAGGCCAAAAGCAATTGCCGCTCACTTTGGAAGGCATGAAGCTGTTGCCCTGTAGACTTGTGAAGACGTTGTTCGGCCGTAACAGCAGACACCGATTGCCGATACTCACCAATGGAATCAAAAAGTGCTGCGACAACAATGCAATTGGAAATTGGGGCAGCGTTACCAAACCAGCCCTGAATCAACGACTTTTGCCACGTGTCAGAAGTCAGATGAAATGAATCAAGACGCTGTCGTCCAAAATTAGCGCTAATGCAATTCAACAAGTGATCTCGAACATCAAGCATCGTGCTTCCAGTCAATTCTTCAATTCTGGCCTCCACAACTGCCAGACGCGTTGCCTCATCCAATACGGGGAAGCTTCCATCCAAACACGCAGCGACGACTTCTACGTAACTGGTGATAAATTTAGCAGCTTGGCTAGAGAGAAACTCACTCTCGCAAGGGCGAAGTAGCGAACTACATGCGTGACAGTGCCTATTAGGCAATGCAGCAAAGTCCATAGATGCACCACAGGTCTGACACTTCGTAACCAATTGACTTCCATGGCGAGGGCAGACTCGTACACCAATCACTTGGTGAACTCTTCGGTAATAGGCGATACCAATCCCTTCGTCTGCAATGTCCTCCTCTATGCAGTCGAGACAAGCTGCTGGAGTTTGACGAGTCGTCCTAGCTTTGGCCCCAATCAGCCGTAAGAACCCCCATCCAGGCGCATTGTTTGCCAAAACAATAGCTTCTCTGAAAAGGCTGGAATCAACAAAGGGGCGATAAAAAGACAACATGGTGTGCTTTTCGGCCAGATCAGTGATCGGCTCACCATCAGAACTCGCCAACAGCCGCTCCAATCGGCCAAGTCCCCCATGCAAACCAAAATCAATTAGCGAATAATCAGTAACACCGAATAGCTCACCCGCCAGCCTAGAGCGACTCGAAGTTGCCGTTAGCAACCCGATGCGCGTTAAATAGCTAAAAGTAGGCTCGTCAGGAAAGAGGCGCACTCGCGTTATCGGCGTTTTCGAAGGCGACCAGTTCGTTGAGATAGAGCAGCTATCACTTATCGCCTGTTGGTGCATGCCAGCCTCCAAGCACGAAGGCCCGCCACGATCTGCCTGAGTGCAGCATCTTCTTCGACGCTTTTACCCGTTAGTTCGAGAAGCGCGTCCATGGAGTTCCCAATTGAGGACTCCTCACTCTCTCCCTGCGTCCCCAGAGAATCTGCATATTTGCATAGCTTCAGGACATTTTGTGACGCTCGGCGAACATGGCCAGAAATGATTCTACTAATCTGCGACTGATGAACCCCAGTCGCATCGGCAAGATCTGTCTGGCGAATTTTCCTAGATTTCAGAAGCTTAGATAGCTTAGCAAGGAGTTCAATTTGGTGAGCAGTAAGCATTGGTAGGCATTATCAATCCCAATCCCTGCATATTATGCAAATTTATATGCAAAACCAAGCCCAATAATCACCCCTGCTCCACCGTCTTCATCTTTTTCAGCAAGCAGTTCCGTATCTTCACCAAGACCTATCACCGCGAGAGCCCCTACCAGCTACGGATGCCATGACCGGCATTGTTATAGTTTGGTCGAAAGCACTGCACATTTTTGTGTGCTCGCGATGAAGAAAAGCTTTTAAATCGACGGTCAATAAAAAAGATAAAAATCTTTACCTGGCAGCCGTTATCATTTCGGCATGAACCCTAAACGATGGCTTGTCTCTTGGATCGGAAAAACAGACCATGACTGCGCAGAGGGGCGGAATGGTGGTGATTTAGGGCCAATTGCGTCAGCGATTAAGGCTCTCCCTTCCTTTGACCGCATTTATCTCCTTACGAACTACGAGTATGAGCGCAGTAAGAAATACTGCGATTGGCTGGAGTCGACTACTAACTGCGTCGAGGCAGACCTCTATAGCATTGATCTAAGTAGTCCAATCGATTACGCAGACATCTACGAAAAAGTCTGCGCTGAGCTTAAGCAGGCTCGACTTCCAAGTGACGATGTTGAATTGACGTTCCACTTGAGTCCTGGAACGCCGGCAATGGCAGCGATCTGGATCATTTTGGCAAAGACGCGTTTCCCCGCAAAACTGATTCAGACATCCAAAGAGCAGGGATGCCAGCAGGTAGATTTCTTCTTCGACTTGGCAAATGAGTTTCTGCCAGAGTTTCTCCAGCGCTCAAGTGATCGAATCAAGCGCTTGAGTGACTCACATTCTGAGACCGCACCTGAGTTCAACAAGATAATTTTTCGTTGCGCTGAAATGGCCGAGCAGGTCTCGTTGGCACGAAAAATTGCTGCCCATGATGTGCCCGTATTGATCCTTGGCGAGACTGGGACGGGCAAAGAGCTCTTTGCCGAAGCAATTCACGCTGCGAGCGATAGAAAAGACAAGCCGTTTATTGCAGTCAATTGCGGAGCGATTCCGAGAGAGTTGGCCAATTCAGAACTATTCGGCCATAAGAAGGGGGCTTTTACCGGGGCTGACTCAAATCGCCTGGGGCACTTTCGAGAGGCCGAAGGGGGAACGCTATTCCTTGACGAAATTGGCGACCTTCCTCTCGAATCACAGGTTCGGCTGTTACGCGCATTACAACAGCAAGAAATTACCCCCGTTGGTGAATCGAAATCGATTAAAACGAATGTGCGCATTCTCGCTGCGACCCATCGCAGTCTTGGACAGGATGTCGCTGCTGGCCGTTTTCGTGAAGACCTTTTCCATCGTATCGCTGTCGGCATCATCAACCTACCAGCGTTACGGCATAGAGGAGATGATATCGATCTCCTCATTGGGCGTTTCCTATCCAAAGTAAATGCCGATGCCGCAGGCAAGCCAGAGGCGCAATATAAAGAATTTTCTGAAGAAGCTAAAAATCTTCTTCTCGCTTATCCTTGGCCAGGTAATGTGCGGGAGCTTTACCACACGATCCTGCGTGCTGCGATCTGGTCATCTGGCTCTGTGATTGAGGCCAATGATGTTGAGCGATCGCTTCTCACAATTAGACAAAGTGGTGATGGACTTCTGGATAGACCCCTTGGCAATGGCTTTGATTTGCAAGACGTTCTGGATGATGTCTCTCGCAGATACATAACAAAAGCGTATGCGGCGAGCGGCGGGAAGAAGAAGCGTGCCGCGGAGTTGTTGGGGTTCTCCAACTATCAAACGCTGGGAAATTGGGCCGAAAGACTCGGTGTCGGAATCGACGAAAACGACTAATAAGGGAGCTGGCATGGTTATCGCGGATAGGTGAGCCAACATATCCGCTGCAAAGACCACCAGAAATGCTGATGCAAGACATCAAATCGCTGAATTTTGAGCCGCTCAGAGCCGCTTATCCCGAGCTCGCCAACATGGGCGGCTATGCGGAGAATTACGTGTACTCCGACCCGGAGAGCGCACTGGTCAAGCTTCGCAACTTTGCCGAGCGGATGGTGGACGTTCTCTATACGCGCCTTCGTCTGCCCCAAGCTCCATTGTCAAACTTTGTCGATCTGCTCAAGAACGAGAGTTTTCGAATGGTGGCCGACCCATTGGTGCAAGATAAGCTGCATCTGATTCGGCGCCTTGGTAATCGTGCTGCACATGGAGAGGATGTCGCCGCGAGTGATGCACTGCGTAGTGTGCATGAGGCTTGGCAGTTGGCGCGCTGGCTTCATGTCTCTCAGCTCCAAGGAAAACTCAGCGATTTTTCAGACTACCGTGAGCCGCCTCGCGATGGCATTGACGGCAAGGCGGAGATTCGCCGAGAGCACAAAAAACTCGCGGAAGAAAACGAGATCAAGGAAGCTCGTATCAAGCAAATGCTTGATGAGTTACAAGCGCTTCGTGAGGCTGAAAAGGCGCTGCGAGATCAGATTAATGCCAATGCTCAACCGCTTTCTGCCGCTGAAATTGGGGCGCTGAGTGCAGCAAGTAATGTCGCCACACAGCAACTAAATTTCTCTGAAGACAATACTCGCAAATGGCTTATTGACCGTGACTTGCGTATGGCTGGCTGGGTGGTAGGACACAACGGATCCAGTACAGCTCAAGTCGGTCAAGAGATTGAAGTTCTGCATCAGGGTACGCAAACTGGCCTAGGCTACGCCGACTATGTACTTTGGGACGACAACGGCAAACCGCTGGCTGTCGTTGAAGCAAAGAAGACCTGCAAGGATGCTCGACTGGGTCAGCAGCAGGCCAAAGACTACGCCGATGGGCTTGAGAAGATGCATGGCCAGCGGCCGATGATCTTCTATACCAATGGTCACGATATCTGGGTTTGGGACGACGCTGCCGGTTATCCTCCTCGCAAGCTCTACGGTTTCTGCTCGAAAGATACTCTCCAATACCGCGTCAGTTTTCAGCGTCATGAACGCCGGGATCTTCTTGCCCTGACTCCTGATCCGGTCATTGCCGGGCGTCTTTATCAGATTGAGACACTACGTCGCGTGCAGGAGCGTTTTGCATCAAAGCATCGCAGAGCACTGGTCGTTCAAGCGACCGGAACTGGCAAGACTCGTGTGGCCATCGCCCTTGCCAAGCTCCTAATCGAAGCTCGTTGGGCTAAACGCGTTCTTTTTCTGTGTGATCGTCGTGAGTTGCGCAAACAAGCAAAGAACGCCTTCAACGAATTCCTGAAAGAGCCAATTTACGTCATCGGGCAAAAGAATGATGTAAGCAAGCAGGATGCTCGTATCTACATTGGGATCTACCAGGGACTCATCAACGACTACGAGAATTTCGATGTCGGCTTCTTCGATTTGGTTATTGCCGACGAATCGCATCGCTCCATCTACAACCTGTATGGCGACCTCTTCCGTTATTTCGACGCCCTTCAGGTTGGCCTAACCGCTACGCCGGTCGAAATGGTGAGTCGCAGCACATGTCAGCTCTTCGGTTGCGACTACAAGACTCCCACCGCAAATTACACCCTGGAACAAGCGGTCGCCCAGAAAAACCTGGTGCCATACCGCATCGTTGCGCACACCACAAAGTTCCTACGGGATGGCATCAAGGCCGCCCATCTAACAGATGAGCAAATCGCCCAGTTGGAGGATCAGGGCATTGATCCGAACGAACTCGATTTCGATGGCAAAGACATTGATGACGCCATTTACAACAAGGACACCAATCGAATCATCCTGCGGAATCTGATGGAAAACGGCATTCGGGATTCAGATGGCCAGTTGCCAGGTAAGTCGATCATATTCGCTCGCAACATCGACCATGCACGCTTACTTCATGGGCTGTTCGATGAAATGTATCCCCAGTTTGCCGGCAAATTCTGTGCAGTGATCCACTCCAAAGAGCCTCGCGCTGAACAATTGATTGACGACTTCAAGGGCGGAGCGAACAGCAAAAATGAGCAGCTGCGTATCGCCATCTCGGTAGATATGCTGGATACCGGAATCGACGTGCCGGAAGTGGTCAACCTCGTCTTTGCCAAGCCCGTCAAATCACGGGTCAAATTCTGGCAAATGATTGGGCGTGGCACGCGTCTGTGCAGCAACCTGTTCGGCCCTGGACTGGATAAGACCGAGTTTCTTATCTTCGACCACTGGGGAAACTTCGATTATCACGAGATGAACCCAGAAGAGGTCGAGCCACAACCGCCCAAATCGCTTACCCAGAGGCGTTACGAGCTTAGGCTCGAGCTGGCTAAACTTGCCTTGAAGCGTTCAGAGCTCGAGGCATTCTCCGCACTCACCGCCTTAATCAAAGCCGATGCAGATGGGCTGGAGGACGACAGCATTTCCGTTCGAGATAATTGGCAGGCCGTTCAACTTGCCCGTGACCCGGTGTTGCTTGACCAGTTTGCGCCAGCGACTGTGCAGGTGCTCATCGACACGGTTGCACCGCTACTAATTGGGCTTGATGTGCGTGGTCAGGGCGATGCACTGCGTTGGGATATCTTGCTTGGCAATGCCCAAGAAGCTTCGCTGTCAAAGCCTGGTCAGGAAAATCCGCTCAAGGGGACTATCCTCGAATGGTTAGATCGCTTGCCTGCCAACCTTAGTCAGGTACGGGCCAAAGCTTCGGCGCTCAAGGAAATCCGCAGCGATGCCTTCTGGTCTGAGGCCGACTTTGCAAAACTTGAAGCGCAACGGATTGCTTTGCGTAGCATTGTCCATCTAGCCGAGGCTCCGGTGCTTCCACCTCCGTTGCCCGTCACTATCCTTGATATCAAGGAAGATCCGGCCGAATACCGTATTGAAGATCGACAGTCCAACGTCAAGAGCATCGACGCCCGCATCTACCAGCAGTCAGTCGAGGCTGCGCTAAAACCGCTATTTGACTCAGATCCGGTGCTCGCCAAAATCCGTCGTGGGGAGCCCGTTAGCGAAACCGAATTGGAACAACTCAATAGCCTTGTCCACACTCGCAATCCAAGTGTCGACCTGCATGTTCTCGCTGAGTTTTATGCAGATACAGCCGTGCCGCTGGCTCAAATCCTGCGCGGATTGGTCGGCATGGAAAGTAAGGCAGTTGAGGCACGTTTCACTACCTTTGCACAAAAACACCCGCTCACAGCAACTCAGTTGCGATTTCTGGACATGCTCAAAGAGCATATAGCCCAGTTCGGAGCGATACGCCTGGAGCAGCTCTTTGCTGCCCCCTTTACCCGCTTGCACGACGAAGGCATTACCGGCGTTTTTGCGCTTGACGGCCAGCTTGATGAACTCATTGGCATCGTCCGCAGCTTCGGCGAACCGCTGCCAAGCGCACAAGCACCCACACAATAACGAGATAAAACATGATTACTGGCGAACTCAAGAACCGCATCGACAGCCTCTGGACCGAATTTTGGGTCGGGGGCATTACCAATCCGCTCACCGTGATCGAGCAGATTACTTTCCTCATGTACGCCCGCATGCTGGACATGATGGAGCGTCGAGACGAGCGGAAATCGCAGCTTGCAGGCGGCACGTTCAAGCGCCGCTTCAACACCGACGAGCAGGTTTGCCGATGGGAAACATGGCGCCACTATGGCGCAGAGGAAATGCTCCCGCATGTGCGCGACAAAGTTTTTGCGCACTTTCGCCGCCTCGCCTCAGAGGCGGGCGACAATCCCTTTGCCGAATTCATGAAAGACGCCCAGCTCATGATCCAGAAGCCTTCGCTACTGGTCAAAGCCGTCGCCATGATTGGCGAATTGCCGCTCGAAAAAGGCGATACAAAGGGCGATCTCTATGAATACCTGCTCGGCAAGCTGACCACCGCAGGTATCAATGGCCAGTTCCGCACCCCGCGCCACATCATCCGCATGATGGTCGAACTCATGGCCCCGCAGCCGACCGACCGCATCTGCGACCCTGCCTGCGGCACTGCCGGCTTTCTCATCGAGAGCTACGACTACCTGCTGCGTAAATATTCAAGCCCCGCTGGCACCCATACCGAAATCGTCGATGGCGAAATGGTCACCCTCTACAGCGGGGATTTGCTTCAGGAACATCGCCAGCACGTGGACACCGACATGTTCCACGCATTCGATTTCGATGCCACCATGCTGCGCATCGCCACCATGAACCTCGTCATGCACGGCGTCGCCGAGCCGGACGTGCACTACCAGGACACCCTCAGCCAGAAATTCGAAGAACGTTATCCGCGCGCTGCCAAGAGCGGCTTCGACCTCATCCTTGCCAACCCTCCCTTCAAGGGCAGCCTGGACGAGCAGGACGTCGCCCCTGACATCCTCCGCACCGTAAAGACCAAGAAGACCGAGCTTCTCTTCGTCGCCCTCATCCTGCGCATGCTCAAGGTGGGTGGGCGCAGCGCCACCATCGTGCCCGATGGCGTGCTCTTCGGTTCCAGCAAGGCTCACGTGCAGCTGCGCAAACACCTGGTGGAAGACAACCAGCTCGAAGCCGTAATCTCGCTGCCCTCTGGCGTCTTCAAACCCTATGCCGGCGTCTCTACGGCCATCATCGTTTTCAGTAAGGGTGGTAAAACCGACGAAGTCTTCTTCTACGACGTCGAGAGCGACGGCTTCTCACTGGACGACAAGCGCCAGCCGCTCAAAGACAACGACCTCCCCGACGTCCTTGACCAATGGCAGCAGTGGTGTGATCGCAAGGCCGACATCACCGATCGCACGCAGAAAGCCTTCAGCGTGCCGCTCGCCGACATCGCCGCGCAGAACTACGACCTCTCCATCAATCGCTACAAGCAGCAGGTGCATGTGGCCGAGCAGCATGAAGACCCGCGCGAGATCCTCCAGCGCCTGAAGGCGCTGGAGAGCGAGATCCAGAAGGAGTTGGCTGAGCTGGAGGGGATGTTGGAATGATTGGCCGACGTAATGTTTTGCTTGGAAAGGTTGCCAAGGCGGTCAGTGTTCGTGCAAGTACCGACTGCACAGACCCGGTTTACTCCGTAACTAAGCATGCTGGCATGGTGCCAAGCAGTGAGTATTTCAAGAAGCAGGTATTCAGCCGAGATATCGAAGGATACAAGGTTGTTCGCCGCGGACAGTTTGCATACGCAACGATCCATTTGGACGAAGGTTCCATTGGGCTACTTGATACGGTAGATAGAGCCGTCGTAAGCCCAATGTACACAGTATTCGAGACGGACTCCGCGCAGGTTTATGGGCCGTATCTACTTCGCCTACTCAAGTCAGAAAGGGCTCTTTCTCGTTACCAAACTATGGGAAATGGCTCGGTTCATCGGCGAAGGGCCATTCCGTTCGAGACGCTAGAGAAACTTGAAATAGCGTTACCAGATGTCGAAGAACAAAAACGCATCGCTGCCATTCTCGATAAGGCCGACAGCCTGCGCCGCAAGCGCCGGCAAGCTATCCGCCTCGCCGACGATTTCCTCCGGGCTGTCTTCCTCGACATGTTCGGCGATCCACTCACCAATCCGAAGGGGTGGCCGGTAAGCGAATTAAAAGCTTTGGGCCAAGTCAGCACAGGCAGAACACCTCCTGGAGACAAGCCCGGTATGTTCGGCGGCGAAACCCCATTCGTCACGCCAGGAGACCTTGAAAGCGAAGCCCCTGCAAAGCGAAGTCTGACGGAGGCAGGGGTCGCCGAAGTCAATACCGTCAGATCTGGTGCCGCGTTGGTGTGCTGTATTGGCGCGACGATTGGCAAAATGGGGAAAGCAACGAAGCGCAGCGCATTCAATCAACAGATCAACGCTGTGGAATGGAATGGCTTGATTGATGACGATTACGGACTTGCCGCTTTGAGGTTCTTCAAGGCGGAAATTGCACGGCAAGGAGCATCCACCACGCTGCCGATTCTAAAGAAATCCTCTTTTGAAAAACTCCGGATCACTGTTCCGCCAATTAAATTGCAGCAAGCGTTCACGGCTCAGGTTGCGACGGCCGAACGATTGAGATCTTCGTCGAACAGATCCTTGGCCGAGATTGAGTCGCTGCAAGCGGCACTTCAAAACGAGTCTTTTGCATAACACCTATGCCATCCCTGATTAAATCAATATCCCTTAAGAACTTCAAAGGTTTCTCCGAAGAAGTTCGCATCGACCTGTGCCCAATCACGCTGCTCTTCGGGGCCAACAGCGCCGGCAAGAGCACGATCCTGCAGTCACTTCAACTTATTCGCGAAGTTCTGGAACGCGGATCACCGGATGTTGACTCAACCCTACAGGGAGGCAAAGCAGTTGATTTGGGCGGATTCCGAAACTTCATTCATAGGCATGAGACCGACCGCGTAATTGAAATCGGATTTGGCATCGAACTCGGTGACGAATCCCTACCAGAACTCTCCGGTGATGCCATCGAAGACCTTTCACTGGCTGATGCCGAGGTGTGGCATTTTCATGAAACGCTAAATTCCATTCGGGCCTGTGTTTTAACCCTGGAAGTCAAGCTGAGCATGTCGTGGAGCGATCTGCGTAACGAAGCTGTCGTCAGCGCCTACAAGTTAAGCTTCAACAACATCTGGTGTGCCGATATTTCGACCGGGGCCGATGGTAGGCAACCACGTTTGCGGATTAACGCAAACCATCCCATTTTTCTGGCAAATGACATTGAAGGGGAGACCTTGTTCCTCGAGCTGGCGGACTGGGTTCTGCCGGGCCAGGGCGCCGAGGGATTCCGCACCGAGTTGGGCCTCACCGCTGATGATAACGGTGGCGACAAGGCTCCAGAGATCCCCCCCTCAGTTCTTCTTGCTGTTCTGGAAGTTGTTCGTGCCGCTTCTGCGGATAGCCCAAACCCTGGATTCGCAGCATGGCTGCATAGATTCAAGGGCGCCATACCTGAGCTCGACCGGCAGATCCTGATTCCAGCGAACAGCCCTGAATCAGCCAAGGACATATTCGTCCTGCAGGCGTTCTCGGGCTTCATGTCCTGGATGCTGGTTGGCCCCTTGCGGCTGCTACGCGAGCAGTTGGAAAAATCCCGTTACCTGGGCCCGCTGCGTTGCATCCCACCCCGTGGTTTTGAAGCCTCGCTCTCCAGAAACGACGCTGCTTGGTCGGACGGCATGGCCGCCTGGGAGACCTTGCTTTCCTCGCCGCAGGAAATGCTCGAACGCTGCAGCCACTGGATGCAGCGTGCCGATCGCCTGAATTCAGGCTACGGCCTAGTGCGCACCGAAGTGCAGGAAATCGACTACAACACTCGAACCCCGCTTGGTCGGGCCAAACCCCGCATTGCTCTGGTCGATCAGGCAGGCCTGACGCATCAGGCGCTAGATGTTGGTGTCGGCATCTCGCAGGTGCTGCCCGTAGTAGTCGCCGCGCAAGACGACCGCGCCAGCATTGTCTCCATCGAGCAACCCGAACTCCACGTCCACCCGGCAGTGCAAGTGGGCCTCGGTGACCTCTTCATCGACGGCGCCATCGAGCGCGGCCTCAGCTTCCTGCTCGAAACACACAGCGAGCATTTGATCTTGCGTCTGCTGCGCCGCATCCGCGAGGCGGCCGAAGAAGGTGACACCGAGCACATCAACCCGGACCTGCTCGGCGTGTATTACCTCGCCAACGAAGACGGCCGCATCACCGCCACACGCCTGCCAGTGAACGCCGAGGGCGATTTCGACACTCCCTGGCCGAAAGGTTTCTTCGAAGAGCGTGGCCCGGAGCTCTTCTGATGATCAAGGAATTTGCCGTCGAACCAGAGGCTATCGTCAGCAGCTACCGGGATTTCAGCTACGTTGTCGAGAAATTCGGCGTTTGCGAAGGGAGGGTTATCTCCCGATTCCCTAAGACCTGGAAACGGCTTGTGTATGAAGCCGCACAGGAACGGCATCAGGGGAAGGTTGAGGGCAAAAGAATCGAGGAACGCTTGCGGCGGTTGCCGGACGAAGTCCTGGTTGCCATGTCCAGGCCAGCAGGTGACGGCGAATGGATAGAAGTCGCCATCGCAGAACACCAACGTCAGCCTTTCGATTACCTACTTATCAATGACCCGCAAGGCATCGCAGAAGCAGTTCCGGTTGAAAACCTGGACGGGGAGCATCCTTGCCTGCAAATCACACGCGAGATATCGATTCCTCGCGAGCCCGAAGCAATGGCCGGCGCCTGCTCATTCCTGCTCAAGACTGCGAAAGTGATCAAGCTGATTGACCCTCATCTGGATTTCTCTGTCCGCCGCTTCCGCGAGCCCTTCAAGGCATTCATGAAGCACGTTCGTGCCGGCACACAGATCGAGATCTACCGCGGCATTCGGGATGATGGCATAACGCGGGTTTTTCTGCGGCAGAACGCAGAGCAGTTCTTGCTGGCATCTCTTCCCGCCGGGGTTCGAGCACGCATTGTTTTGCTGCCCGCAGACACCATGCACAACCGTTTTCTGCTGACAGACTTGGGGGGCATTAAATTCGGCGTTGGTCTGGACGCCGCAGGCGACAACGCCGCACCCGATGATGAACTCTCGCTGATGGTGCCCGATGTGTGGCAGGCGCGCTGGGGCCAGTATTCGGGGGGCGAACTGCTGGGAGAGTGGCAGGGTCAAGTTGTGGACGCTAATTGACTTTTCAAGAAGCGGATTTGCATAAGAAATATTACCAAAGGTAAAAATAATTACTCAATTGTCTCTGATGGCAGGTGTTTTATGTCTTTAACTTATTGATTTTTATAGAACATAGCGTATGGCATGGATCTGGCCTTAATGGATTTACCCCGCCGGGGAAATTTAAAGCCAATATGAAAGGATCCAAGCCATGGCGCGTCGCATCTTCTACAGTTTCCACTACCTTCCCGATAACTGGCGTGTTTCGCAAGTACGAAATATCGGTGCCATTGAAGGCAACAAGCCTGCCTCTGATAACGACTGGGAAACGATCACCAAGGGTGGCGACAAGGCCATCGAAAAATGGATCGACGAGCAGATGAGTGGACGCAGCTGCGTCGTAGTGCTCATCGGTTCCGCTACTGCCAATCGCAAGTGGATTAACCACGAGATCGTGAAAGCCTGGAACGCAGGCAAAGGCGTGCTCGGAATCCATATCCAGAACCTGAAGGATCGCGAAGGCAAGACCTGCAAGAAGGGCAACAATCCTTTCGACCACATCGAACTCAAAGCGTCAGGCAAAAAGCTCTCTTCCATCGCCAAAGTGTACGATCCGCCGGGCGCGGAAAGCACTGATGTCTACAACCACATCAAGAACAACCTCGAAAAGTGGATCGAAGTTGCCATCGACATCAGGAGCAAAAATTGAGTTCGGCAAAGCCGGTCTGGGTGGCTTCCCGAGAGCAGCGCCGCTTCATCTGCAATTTCGGCGACAAGGTACTGAATGGGGAAGCCTCGCTGTTCGTCGGCGCCGGAGCATCCAGGAGCGCAGGGTTCGTGGACTGGAAGGCGCTCCTAACCGATGTTGCGGATGAACTTGACTTGGACATCGGTAAGGAACATGACCTCTTGGCATTGGCCCAGTATCACGTCAATGGACATGGTGGCCGAGGGGAACTCAATCAGCAGCTCATTGACGCATTTACGCGTGATGCAGAACGAACCGAGGTGCACGACGTCGTGGCGCGCCTACCAATCGATTCTGTCTGGACGACGAACTATGACCAACTGCTTGAAAAAGCCTATGAGGCAGTCGGTCGATGCGTCGAGGTCAAGCTGTCGATCCAAAACCTTGCGCAGGCAAAAAAAGGGCGGGATGTAACGCTCTACAAGATGCATGGATGCGTCACGCAGCCCCATGAAGCCGTGCTGACCAAGCAAGATTATGAAATCTACGACGTATCCAGACGGCTGTTCACCGACAGTCTGAAAGGCGATTTCATCGAGAAAACGCTGCTCTTCTTGGGGTTTAGTTTTGCCGACCCCAACGTTGAGCGAATTCTGGCGAAGGTCCGCGAGCAACTTGGACAGAACCAGCGGACGCATTACTGGATTACCAAACGCCCACCACAAACCTGCCCGATGGGTGTGCGCTCAAGGGATGAGATGGAATACGACCGCCGCAAAGCTGAACTGCAAAGTGCTGATCTGAAGCGGTATGGAATCCAGACAATTTGGGTTGATGACTATGCCGATGTTCCGCAATTGCTAAGGGCTCTGGAGTCATACGTAACCCGAAAAGGTGTGTTCGTGTCGGGGGCTGCGCACGAGCCGGGGTTGCTTGGATGGGATCAACTGAACGAATTGAGCCGTGCGCTTGGTGCAGAGATTATCAAGCGTGGTTTTAATCTGGTCTCTGGCTTTGGTATCGGCATCGCGGAGCAAACCATAATCGGGGCGTTCAGAGCGGTCTATGAAAGCTCCAAACCCCAGCCAGCTGAGCGCGTCCTTATTCGTCCCTTCCCTGGCAGCGCCCCTCCGGAGCGACGTGCCGAGATTTTCCGTCGTCACCGCGAGGATCTAATTTCCCAAGTGGGAGCACTTGTGGTGATTGCGGGCAACAAAGTGGGCAGTGACGGCTCGGTGGTTCTGTCCAGTGGTGTTGAAGAAGAGGTGCAGATTGCGCTACGTCTTGGCAAGCCGGTAATCCCTGTGGGAATGACAGGATATGTGGCGCAGGCCGTGTGGGAGGAGGCGCATGAAGCGCCTGGCCGCTATCTGCCAGGAATTGATTGCAAGGCTGAACTCGAGATCCTGGGCAATTCGACTGCAACGGTTCAGGAGATTGTTCAGGCTGTTTCCAGCCTCTTGATCAAGGCTGAGCAAATTGCTTCTGCGAGATGCCGGGATAACCCGAAATCATCGTAGGCATTCAATCGCCAGGGATTGATGGCCGATTTGGAAGGCCAAGATCTGATTCAAATACATCGCTAGTCCATTGACTGCCAATTGGAGACCACAAATGCAAAAAACTGAAATTATCTACACAAACTTTAATAAGTTTTCGGACCATCTTGCGCAATTGGGTGAGGCTGGAGTCGGCAATTCGATTTTCTCTCTGGGCTCGGAGTCTCGTTACCAACTTCAGTACATCCCTTTTGAGCACGTCAATCGCGACGCCTGCCTTGTGGTTATTGGTATTACACCTGGCATGAACCAACTTCGCCTCGCCTATGAGGCAGCGAAAGTCGGACTGAATGCCAACTGGGGGAATGAAAAAACGCTGAAGTACATCAAGCAGCAAGGGGCATTCGGCGGAAGTGCAATGCGGCCCAATCTTCTAAAAATGCTGCGCCACTTCGATTTCGAACGTCTGCTGGGAATAGGTGATGTGACCTCACTTTGGGGCAGCAATTCACATCTCTTGCAAACGACATCCGTGGTGCCTCACGCCGCCTTCAAGGCTGGAAAAATGTTTGCTGGTTCCTTTGACGAGGTCATGCGCTCTCGTTTGTTGCGCGAATGTTTTGAGGAGAGTTTCTTGCCGACGCTCGCCGAGCTTCCGCCGGATGCAATGTATGTGGGTCTTGGCCCTTGCCCGCTTGATGCGCTGAAATGGTGCGCTGATCGCGGCTTGATCAAACGTAGCCAACTGCTCGGCGCTTTTTGCCACCCCTCGAGTTCGGGTGGGAGTATGACTCGCTATTTCCTCCGCGAAGTTGCCAAGAGTGATCTCAAGCCAAAGGATCCTGTTCGGAGTCGCTGTGATTGGCTGGACGAGGCATATCGGATGATGTCTTTGAACATCTCGCAGAGGCTGCTTGCGTAGCTTGAAGCCATGTATTGACGGCCATTTCCATCGTTCTTATATGACATAGAAAAGATCGGCATGGCAAAATGACATTTTGCTGGAGTCCTTTATTTCTGTGCGCGACGCCGAGCGATTAATGACTGGTGGTTCCTGAAAAGGGTGAATACATCATGCTGATGCAGAGCTGGTTGCATGAAATGCTGCAACAACGAAACTGTCCTCAACCGGATCGCCGATGGTTATATGCCTATCGACTTGATCTTGATGAGTATCGTTCCTTGAAAGCTGTGTTGTGCGATGCCTTACAGGGCGCCCAAGTGGCGGTGCTTGTAAAGCGGAATCGTATGTTTTCAGCTCTCTTTGTGCTCTATGCTGCTGAGTGGTGGCGCCGTGAATATTCGGGTGGTGCTTGGAGATGGAGTCCGATCCTTGAGTCTCTAGGCATCAAATCAGAACAGCTAGCACCAAATGAGCGTACTGCTGCTGTGCTAACGGGGTTTGCCTATTGGGGACTTCGGCCAACGGGCGAGGGGAAAAAATATTTCGGGGCGATTGTTGCTCACGGTGGCCTGCCGTTAAAAATGATTGGTCATGGTGATGGCAAGCTTGCCGCGATTATGGCGACGGTTTTAAGGCAGGCTGCGCGTTATCGGTGGAACGAAGGACAGGTCGCCGACGCAGTTGCTGATCATGCGCACGGCTTGCCAGAGAGCTTGTGTCAGCGCGAGATCTATGAACTTGTTGCTCAAATGGTAATGACTGCGCTGCGTCTCAAGCAGGAATACCGGATTGAGGGAACGGCGGATCCGATTTCCGCTCTCGACCAAGCCTATCCTGATTGGCGTGGCGAATTTCCACTTGCGTTGGACGACGATGCTGCGCAGCGATTACTAGCTGGCCTGGTTAGAGAGGCAAACCAAACCTCACTCGCAAACGAACTCGCAGCTTTTTCTGTAATAAGAGTGCTGGTGCCAATTGCGGACGGGATGTATGCCCTGCAGTCTTCAATTGCCCATCCGTCGGTATTGTCTGCTGAGTCGTTGGTCGCACAGTTCGAACTCGCTTCTGCGGAGGACTTGCCTAGGTATTTCAATATTGATGTTGCCGTTAATGAGCGGGTTCCGCTAACGGTTGGTCGCCAAATATTGGGGACACAGAACGCTTCTGTTTCTCTTGCCGCGCAACGTTCTAAGTGGGTGGCAAGCGATGCACTTAACGAGCATCTCCTGTACCTGAGAGATACGACAGGCGACCTTCACGATGGCCCCGTTGCAATCCCTGGTGGGGAATCAATTTGCCTTGACGAGCCATTGGTCTTTGCAGATCGCGATCACATGCTTCGGTTTGTCGGCTCAGGAAATCTTCGTCTCCCAGAGGCAGAGGTCTTTTTGGCAATATCTGATGACGCACTGATTCAGAATACGGATCAAGGAAACTCCCCCCAGCTGATTGGCAGGGTAGATTTCAGTTCGTGCTCGTTAAGGGTGTTCAGGATCACGGCAGGAGCAGTGGTTAGCCAAAATGGCGAAGAGTGGCATGTAAAACTTAACCAGACTTCAAAGCTTGCCTCAAATTACGTCCTCGAAGGTCAGCGCCTTCCGTTTCACAGCCGGCCATGGCCCGTGTTCAAAGGCATGCCGAAACTTGCTCGTTACAGCGAGTCTGGCGAGCGCGCCCTTATTTCGTCGGCGAGTCAGAAGCTGTATGTGGCGGGCACCGATCGAGCGGTTAAAGCCATCGACGCTCGTGGCCTACTAGATCTCATCGTGACAGATGGCGAGGAACAACTAGCCCGCCTTAGATTCGTTGTTATTGATAAGCGAGCTGAAGAGAGCTTTGTCTCAGCAGCGGTCCCAACAGAAGGGGAAATCCGACTCTCGGGGTGGCATGTCAATGATATTGCTCTGGCCCGTGCTGATGACGTTAATGCTCAGCTGTCATTTGATGGTGATAGTGTTTCCATAAAGCTAAACGCTGCGGACGCTCCACCCGACCAGATCCGGTTGGCCATGAAGTGGCCAAATAGTCGCTACGACGTCCAAGTATCTTTGCCATTTCCTGCGACAGGTGGGCGAGTTTACGATGTCGATGGAAATTCCATTGAGTCTGGTCAAACCCTTGCGCTCAGAGGGCTGGCAGGGACACGTGTTCAAATTTTTGATCAAAACCCGAACACCCCGAAGCGCTATGAAATCGCCTTGTCTTTGTCGGGTACAAGCTCAATTGGACACCGCTCGGGTCTAGATTTGAAGATTCCGATCGATCTCAAAAAGGGCGTGGCAGAAGTTAGGTTGCTAGACCTTTATCCTGAAATCGAGTCGCTACTAGGCTTCTCTGAGGAACTGGACGCATCAGTCAAACTGACCTTGCTCATCAGTGACCGTCCGGGTCTGTGGCTAAAAGTCGTACGTTATGACTCGCTTTTGGAACACCACGTGATGTCAGTTGCGCTACCCCAGACGTATCTGAAGAATCACGGGCCTGACGAGCTGTTCAATATTCAAGTCTTGGCAACTCCTCTGACTATCGCCAGATCAGAACATGTGGCATTAACGCAAGTTTGTTCTGAAGGTGTACCGACGGGAATGTGGGGCATCGAAGAGCTGGATGCGGGGTTGTCTCCGTGGCTGATCTTTCCAGGACAGAATTCCCCCGTGCAATTTCGTCCATTGCTTTTTGACGGCGGAATTGGAACGGGGGGCAATAGTTCCGATGCCGAAGTTGCCCGATGCGCCTTGGCTCTCGCAATGCTAATCCCTGATCAAACGTTGAGGTCAGAGGCTATTGCTGGGGCTATTGATGAAATGGTCTTGGACTTCATGCACCCCTCCTGGCTATTTCTGGATCAGCTATGGACTTCATTTGGCAAACTCCCTCTCTGCAGCATCGATCCCTTCAAAATTCTAGCTGCCAGGCCTGATTGGGTAGTTGCTGTGCTCATGCGTAGTCAATTGCCGCTGCCGGACCTATTCGATTTTGTCAGCAAATTGAAGCGTCAACTCGGATTGGTCCTGGAGCTTGCCTCGATATCTGCCTGGCGAGATGCAATCAACCACCTAAGAAAATATTGGGTTCAATTAGTTGGAGAAGAGGTCGCCAAACTTACCTTCAACATGGTTGTGAAAGAACGACTGGAGGGAATCGCTTTCGAGTTTCAGTCGCTTCAAGTAATCCTCGATCTGTTGTTGTTCGAAACCGTCGGGGATATTGGTCAAAGTTTGATTGAAATTCAGCGAAAGTCAGCCAGTGATCCTGCTGCATTTTCACGAGAGCTATGGTCTGGCGCCGACTCAACGTTGATGCGTTACCTTTTGCGGACACATGCAGATGACCGGCATTGGCCCGAGCAAAGGTTCTTCAAAGAGCAAGCTCTTCCAGCCCTGTTAGAGGGCCTAGGCAATGAGATCAAATTGAAACTCGAGCCGAGAATGAGGTCATTGTTTTGGGTCGCCACAAATGATTTCAAAATGTCAGTTGCCAATGCCCCCGTTATTTGTGCGATCTGGGTAGTAGCAAACGTCGATTTGGATTGGTGGCTTGACCCCGCCCGGAGAGCTGCACTGCGGCGACTCCGCGCATTCGATACTGCCTGGTTTGATGAGTGCTACAGGAAGACCCTAGCTTCCTGTATGGCGTTCGGATTGCTGCAGCCCCGAGCGGTTTCATCATCTTCGACTGATTCCATCTCATCTGCAAAGCCAACGATTCGCCGTATTCCTGCTGGATCAAAAACCGTAATTAGAACGAGTCCTTAAAATTGAAAAATCGCTATTTTTCCACCTTGCTTCCGGAACTCGCTACGCGTGCCACTCGCGCTACAGTTAGCCGATTAGGCTTCTCAAACCCTGCACTCAGAGCTCATTTAACTGAATTATTTTCTGCAGGCTATGGGGAAAAAGGTTGTTTTCTAGGTGATCCTGTCTTTGAGGCGACCTTCGGCTGGGAGGAGGCATCTGCCAAGATGGAAAACTTGGCACCTGGTTTGCTGACCCCTTCGCTGGTTGAGGCGTTGGATAAACCTGGCGGGGGAAAAAGCGAAGACTATCGCTTTCCAAAAACAGCTCATCCATATCGGCATCAGCTAGAGGCATGGAATATCTTATGCTCTGAGAAACCTCAGTCGGTCGTAGTTACCAGTGGCACTGGTTCCGGTAAAACCGAGTGTTTCATGGTTCCAATTTTGAATCAGTTAGCGCGGGAATATGAGTCGCGTAAAGCAAAGCTTGTCGGCGTTGAAGCCCTGTTTCTTTACCCTCTTAATGCGCTAATCCAGAGCCAGCGCGAACGTTTGGATGCATGGACTGCGAGTTTTGGTGATGGGGTACGTTTTTGTCTCTATAACGGACTAACACCACAAACGGAAAAGCAGTTTCATCGAGATCAGACGCCAAACCAGGTTATCGATCGTGAGGCACTCAGAGCGGCGCCGCCTCCAATACTTGTGACGAATGCAACCATGCTTGAGTACATGCTGGTGCGCGCACAAGATGCATCAATTCTGGATGCCTCAAAAGGGAAACTGAAATGGATTGTGCTGGATGAGGCGCATACATATATCGGCTCCCAGGCTGCGGAACTCGCCCTTCTGCTTCGCCGAGTTCTCCATGCCTTTGGCGTTACGCCCGAACAGGTCCGTTTTGTAGCAACGTCTGCCACGATCGGCGGTAAAGAGTCTGAAGAGCAGTTGCGGGAATTCCTTGCCCGGCTTTCCGGTTTGCCGTTGGATCAAGTTCATGTCGTATCCGGAACACGAAAAATCCCCCTACTGGAAGGCGGCAATTCCTCATATGCATCTGCATTACTCGACGAGTTAGAAGTCCTTCAAAACGACTCTAATGAGCGTTATGAAGCTTTATGTGCCAACAAAGTGGCTCTCGGATTGCGAGGAATGTTTGTGCCTCCTGCTGCCCGAGCGACCAATTTGTCGGAGATAAAAAGGGCACTCGTCGGATCAGCCTCTTCCGGGATCACTGACAGTACAGACCACGCGTTACGCTGGCTTGATCTGCTGACTGCGACGACAAAGCATAGCAAATCAGGAACCATACCTTTCTTGCCGCTTCGTCTTCATGCTTTCCACAATGTTCTTCAGGGACTATGGGCATGCTCAGACCCTGACTGCCATTGCAAGCGAGGTACAGCCCTTGACGCTGACGAGTGGCAATACGGCATGGTTTATGGAGAGCCGCGACAACACTGTGATTGCGGGTCTCCCGTCTACGAGCTCCGCTCTTGCAACGACTGCAATACCACCTATCTTTGGGCTCGTCGGGTTCTTAACAAAGTAGATGCTCGTTATCGCTTGGTGCAAGGCGAGGAAGATACTCAGGACGAATTCTCTCTTGACGTCGAGGTGCCTGAAGAGGAGAAGGTGGGGGCTGACGGTGTGATAGATGACTCTCCCGTTCTGATTGCAAACGGCTACCAGACCGGTACGGCCGAAGTCTTGTTGGCACGGGAATCATTAATCTTGGATCCTGTCGACACGGATGATGTTGTCAAGCTCAGGGTGCGCGATGAAACTCCTGTTGGAGAAGATGGTGACATCGCAATGGTTTGCCCGGAGTGTGGAGGCCAGCATGGTCACGGTTCCACGATGTTCCGAGCGGCCATACTTGGAGCGCCGTTCCTCCTTGGCGAAATAATTCCGACACTCTTGGAGTTTTGTCCGGACATTGAGAACAAAGAGGTGAAACCTCTGGATCGTCCTTTACGCGGCCGTCGGATGATCAGTTTTACGGATAGTCGCCAAGGTACCGCTCGAATTGCAGCGAAGCTTCAGCAAGACTCTGAACGTAACCGGGTACGCGGATTAGTTCTCAAGAAGGTTTTGGCCTCGGGAGCTGCTGCAGCGAGCGCTGAGGCAAGCACTGAAAACAAAGACATTGAAGACCTGAAAGCGGCCCTCGAGTTAAGTCCGAACCCGATCATTCAGAAGATGCTGGATGAGAAGCTAGCCAAATTGGCTCAATCAGCCACGATTAAACCAGTAGCCTTTTCGGAAATTGCAGAATGGTTGAGTACATCTGCCAGCGACGTGAAGGACTGGATGCACGATTACTACGTGTCACTTGACCCCGTTGAATTCGCTGCCAACGCTGGTCGTGAGCGGCTGGCGCGCATCCTTCTGATGCGTGAATTTGCTCGCCGTCCTAAGCGGGTGAATAGCCTTGAAACCATGGGCTTAGTGCGGACGACTTACCCCAAGTTGGATGCAGTGGTTCGAGTACCGGATTTCCCGCCAGGACTCCCGGCATTTAGCCTGTCCGATTGGAAGGATTTTCTGAAGATCGCACTGGATTTCCATGTGCGAGAGAACACTTTTATTGACTTGCCTGACTCATGGCGGAAGTGGGGTGGAAATCGCCTTTCTGCCAAGCAATTGCTGCCGCCCGACTCAAAAGAGTTACAGACCAACAAGTTGAAAAGATGGCCACAATCCAATCCTGCTGGTCGTCAAAGCCGCCTTGTCAGACTGCTCGCCTACGTTTGCAAACTTGATGCTGAATCGAGTTATGGAAAAGAGATCATTGACTGCATCTTACGTAGTGCTTGGGATCAACTTATCGCTGTCGGCTTGCTGCATCCAGGCGGTATCGGGCGCTATCTGACGTTGAATGATGTTGCCTTGGCTCCAATTGAAAAGGCATGGGTTTGCCCGTTAACACGTCGAATTTTGGACGTCACTTTCCGTGGAGTTACGCCCTATCTTCCCGAAAAAGCTGTGTCGCCGTCTGTGGCGGATTGCCGGGCAGTCACCATTCCAAGATGTGATCTAGTCCTTCAGGACTTCCCTTCAGAAGATCAACGTATCGACGCAATTCGTGATTGGGTGAATGGTAACGAGTCCGTTGACCAGCTTCGACGAGAAGGTTTGTGGTCCGATCTCAACGATAGAATTCTCGAAGGCGGTACGTATTTCCGAACAGCCGAGCACTCAGCTCAACAACCCGGCGCACGGCTTGCTGAATACGAAAGCCAATTCAAAACAGGAAAAATAAACCTGCTTAGCTGCTCGACCACCATGGAAATGGGCGTTGATATTGGCGGTATTTCAGTCGTTGCAATGAATAACGTCCCGCCTCATCCGGCGAACTACTTGCAGCGTGCTGGTCGAGCAGGTCGCCGTGGTGAAACGAGGTCCGTTTCGTTGGCGCTGTGCAAAAACAACCCCCATGACCAGAATGTTTTCTCAAACACTTTGTGGGCCTTTAATACCGAATTACCAGCCCCTGCTGTCCTGCTAAGCAGCTCGATATTGATTCAACGCCATATCAACTCGATGTTGCTTGCGGCATTTTTGCGCAAGGAGCTCTCAGGAAGTGGTTCTGCCGAGAAGCTGAGTCTTGAATGGTGGATGCTGCCCAAAGACTCAGCGCGGTTACAGCGATTTTGTGCTTGGGCAAGTTGTTTTGACCCCAGCAAGGAAGTGCATCTCGCACAAGGTTTGAGATCGCTGCTGCGTCACACGCCTCATGAGGGTACTGCTTCGCTTGATCGGTTGGCACATGAGGCGGCACGCATGGCTGGGGAGCATGCTGTTTCCTGGTATGCGGAGTTCGACGCGATTGAGAAAGAACTTGATCGTTTCCCAATTTCCGATGCAAATACCTCGCCCGCGTTTAAAGCACTTACGATCCAGAAAAAACGCCTGACTGCTGAGTATTTGCTTCGCGAACTCGCAACAGAGGGCTTCCTTCCTGGATATGGTTTCCCAACAGATATCTCAAGTTTTGAAACTCTGACCTGTGATGAGTTAGAGCGTAACAAAAATCGTCGTAGCCGGAGTCCTGATGAGCCGGGCCGTATTGATAACCGGATGCGGTTCCGTGATCTCCCCAGCCGCGATACCGTAACGGCGCTTCGTGAGTACGCCCCTGGTTCAGAAGTGGTAATTGATGGTTTGGTGTATCGCTCGGCTGGAATTACGTTGAATTGGCATGCTCCTGCTTCCGTAACTGACATAACCGAAATCCAGAACATTCGCGAAGCTTGGAGATGCAGGAATTGTGGTTCAAGCGGAACTAGCGTTCGGGCCAAGACAATTCATGAATGTCCGGACTGTGGAGCGGCACTTGTTCCGGATCCAGAGACTCGCTTCACTTACCTTGAGCCGGCTGGGTTCTCGGTGGATCTCTATGACTCGCCACATAACGATGTTTCAACACAAAGTTTTGTCCCCGTCGCATCGCCTTGGGTTAATGCCCAAGGTGATTGGCTGCCGTTGATAAATCCCGGATTGGGTCTATATCGCAGCAGCAATGATGGAATGGTGTTCAATTACTCATCGGGCACTAAAGGTCATGGGTATGCGCTCTGTTTGACTTGTGGCCGAGCAGAACCAATGGATGCCGCTGATCAGTTGCCTCCCGCGTTTGTTGATTTGAAGACCGGGAAGCCCAAAGAACACAATCGTCTCCGCGGTGCGCAAGGGGGGGATAGTCGTATTTGCGAGGGGAGCTACAACTCGTTTGCAGTAATGCCATCTCTTCGCCTTGGGCATGAGGCACACACGGACGTCTTGGAGTTATTGCTCTTTGGTCTTGATGGCATCCCTTTGCGAGACAAACAGGTCGCATTTACCTTGGCGGTGGCGCTTCGGAATGCAATTGCGCACCTGCTTGGTATTGAGTCATCGGAACTAGGTTGCGATACAAAGCCAGTCAAACTCACTGGCAACAGCGTTAGCCAGGCGATTGTAGTTTTCGATAACAATGCCTCTGGTTATTGTTCGTCTGTCGCCGATAAGCTTCAGAAATTGTTTGAGGAGGCGAAGAAGGAACTGCAGTGCGTAAATCATTGCCATGATGCCTGTCAGCACTGTTTGCTCGATTTTGATACGCGCTTCCGTTCAGATGATTTGAATCGCCACGCAGCTTTGGCGTTTGTCTCAGAAGACTGGATGAAAGCACTCGCTTTGCCGGAGGAGTATGCGTATTTCGGAAAAGCAACATCGACTGCGGAGCATCAGTCTTTGCCTGAAGCAATTACGCGTGAACTTGCTACGCCATCGACCAAAGTATTGCGTATCTACTTGGCAGGCGATGCTAGTGATTGGGATATTGCAGCATCTCCTTTGCGGCGCTGGATCACTCGTTGGGCGGTTGCCGGCAACGAATTGCAGATAGTTATGCCAGGGAAGATGGAATCGTTGCTCTCCCCACCGGATAAATCATGTCTGAATAGCCTATGCGTACTGGACGGAGTATCCATCTGGGCGGGCTCTCCTCCGGCATGTGCTTCAGGCGGATTCGTAGCGGCTGAGCTGCTACGCAAAGACGGGTCTATTGGTTGGGCGACCGCGTCCATTGGAATGGCAATGCCCGCAGGTACTTGGGGAGAGCCAAACGGAAGCACAATTACCAGAGGGACGCTGTCTGCTTCAGGCTGTCTTGATCATCAGCTGAAACTCGAAGCTATCTCACCCGTTCCAGTTTCGGAAAGAACCCACCGCCTAGAACTGAAGAATGAGCTTGATGGGGCTGTTATCGGGTTTGGAAAGCGCCTTCTGTCAGCCTTGGAGGCGGAGCTTGGTGGGGCGTTGTTTTCTACGAATGCGGATGTAGTTGAAGTTACCTACCACGACCGATATTTGAATTCTCCGCTTCCTGTCTCGCTACTACTCGAATTCATATCAGGGGTGAAAACGGTCTACGCAGATCGTTGGGGGGTAACGAAATTTAATTTGATGTTGTCACCATTTTCTGAGGAGCCAAGGCCAGGTATGCCTCCCAACAAAATATGGCATAACTGGCCACACCCTGATGCCCGAGATCGAGCTATCGAAGCAGCTTTCGAGTTTTCTGGTATCGAAGCGAGCGTTATTAGTCGGAGCAAACAGGATGCTATTCATGCACGCCGCTTGGATTTCACGCTTGATAACGGTAACACAGTACAAATCTGGTTTGATCAAGGTTGCTCGTATTGGCAGATACCAAGATTAAATTCTGGCGCTGGACGTAGTTGGTTCCCATTTGACAAGTCTGCCGAAGCTCAAGGCGAAGCCATAGCCTTGGCTGATGCGAGAGTTGAAGGGCAAGCATTCCCAACCTATGTTTTTGTTGGGCGTTGATTTAGGACTTATCAAGCTGATCCGCCATTCTTGCTTTTGCATGAACAGATCACATCTAGGTGTGATGCTTGCGCAAAACTTACATTTGACCAAAGCGCGGCACAAAAGAAGAGGCCGGGGGGTACCCGGCCTCTTCTTTAAACTCTGAGCAGTCCCACAGGCCCTAGAGCCTTTACTGTTACAGACTTTCTTTTGATGTTACAGACTTTCTTTATAGGATCAAAATTACCAGTTCGGTTCGCGCTCGGGCGTCGAGGTGATGCGGTGGATGCTCAAGTCCGCACCCTCGTATTCTTCCTCCTGATCCAGACGCAGGCCGAGGGTAGCCTTCAACACGCCATAGACCAGTGTGCCACCGATCAACGCCACGGCGATGGCCATGCCCGTCATGATCAACTGCGGCATAAAGGCGATGCCACCGGCACCGCCCAGAGCCTTGCTGCCGAAGATGCCGGCGGCGATGCCGCCCCAGGCGCCGCACAGGCCATGCAGCGGCCAGACGCCCAGTACATCGTCGATCTTCCAGCGGTTCTGCACCAAGGTGAACATCATCACGAAGAGGCCACCAGCAACACCGCCGACAACCAGCGCACCGATCGGGTGCATCAGGTCGGAACCGGCGCAGACCGCGACCAGACCGGCGAGCGGGCCGTTATGCAGGAAGCCCGGGTCGTTCTTGCCGGCGACGAGGGCAACCAGCGTCCCGCCGACCATGGCCATGAGCGAATTCAGCGCGACCAGGCCGGAGATCTTGTCGAGCGTCTGCGCGCTCATGACGTTGAAGCCGAACCAGCCGACCGTCAGGATCCAGGCGCCAAGGGCGAGGAAGGGAATCGATGACGGCGGGTGCGCGGAAATCCGACCATCCTTGCTGTAGCGCCCATAGCGCGCCCCGAGCAGGAGCACGGCAGGCAGGGCGATCCAGCCACCCATGGCATGCACGACGACCGAGCCGGCGAAGTCGTGGAACTCTTCGCCAAAGGTCGCCTTCAGCCAGGCCTGAATGCCGAAGGCCTGGTTCCAGGCGATCCCCTCGAAGAAGGGGTAGACAAAACCGACCAGCAGAAAAGTGGCGATGAGCTGCGGATTGAACTTGGCGCGCTCGGCGATGCCGCCGGAAATGATCGCGGGAATGGCTGCAGCGAAAGTCAGCAGGAAGAAGAACTTGGTCAGCTCGAAGCCGTTCTTGTCCATCAGCGTTTCGACGCCGCTGAAGAAATTGACGCCATAGGCAATGCTGTAGCCGACGAAGAAATAGGCAATGGTCGACACGCCGAAATCGGTCAGGATCTTGACCAGGGCATTCACCTGGTTCTTTTTGCGCACCGTGCCGACCTCAAGGAAGGCGAAGCCGGCGTGCATGGCCAGAACCATGATGGCACCGAGCAGGATGAACAACACATTACTACTGGATTGATACGTTTCCATGAAACCCCCAAAACAAAAGTCCGGGGACTGGAAGCAAGCACCATTCCAGTGCATTAAAAATGTTATAAATCAGTGCGTTGCTTCAGACGCTTACGCGGCAAAACGCACTGATTTTGTGCAGAAATGCAATCGGCGCCCTTTCCTAGTGCGCCAATGCCTTATTTCGGGGCAAGCTCCGCGGGCAACAAAATCCATAGCCGCCCGGACTGCTTCATGCGCCCCGCCTGCTCACCCGCGTCCTTGCCAAAACCCCAGAAGAAGTCGGCGCGCACGGCGCCCTTGATCGCGCCGCCGGTATCCTGCGCCATGACCAGGCGGTTCATGGCGACGTTGGTATTCGGTCGCGTCGTCGCCAGGAAAACCGGCGCGCCAAGGGAGATGGAACGCGGGTCGACGGCGATGCTGCGCTCGGCGGTCAGCGGCACGCCGAGCGCGCCGATCGGGCCATCCGGACCATTCGGCACTTCGCGGAAGAAAACGTAGCTCGGGTTGGTGTTGAGCAAACCTTCGAGGCGCGCCGGGTTGGCCCGCGCCCAGGCCTGGATGCCCTGCATGGAGGCTTCTTCAAGCTTCAACTCGCCACGTTCGACGAGCGCCTTGCCGATGGACTGGTAGGGATGGCCATTCTGGTCGGCGTAATTGAGCCTGACCATGTTGCCATCGGCCAGTCGCACGCGCCCCGAACCCTGCACCTGCAGGAAGAAGAGTTCGACCGCATCGTCGACGTAGAGCAGCGTCTTGCCCGGGACCCTGTCCCCGCGCGCCGAAATTTCCGCCCGCGACCAGTACGGCACGACCTTGTTGCCTTCGAGGCGGCCGCGCACGCGCTTGTCCTTGAGTTCCGGAAAGACGGCCGAGAGGTCGATGGTCAGCAGGTCGTCCGGAACGCCGCGCACCGGCTGTTCGAAACCACGGGTCCGCGTGCGGCTCCCGGCCAGCAGGGGCTCGTAGTAGCCGGTGATCATGCCGCTGGTGGCGCCGTCGCCGGCGGCAACCGCATACGGTTTCAGGTGCTGTTCGAAGAAGCGACGCGGATCATGCCCCGGCTTGCCATCCGCGGCCCGCGCCAGATCGCACACCCGTTTCCAGCCCGCGCCCTGCGGCTTGCTCGCCACGCCGCGGCAGGACAAGAGGAAGGCCGGCCAGGCGGCGGCCACGTCGTCATTGGCCCACCCAGGCAAGTCGCCCCAGGCGGCGGGTTGCAGCGAGCGCGAGAAGGCCGGCGGGGTGACCGGCGTCGGTGCTGGTACGGGCGGCATCACCGGCGGGCAGGACGGACAGGCCTGACAAGGCGCGCACGGCTCCGGGGCCACGCTGGGCGGCACGGTCGAGCAGCCGGCAAGTGCGGCAAGAAATAAAAGGGCTGCTGCTTGGATTTTTCGCATGGCTTTCGCTAGAGTTCGCAATTTGCCGCGAAGTATACCTGCCGCCATGCCCAACGCCCCGTCCCTTGAGCGCCTGCTCGCTCGCGCCGAAGCCGTTCTCGCACGCTTCGAAGCTACCCTGCCGGCCCCGCTGCAGCAGCCGGACTGGCAGTCCGCCGTTGCCTTCCGCTGGCGCAAACGCGAGGGCCGAGGCTGGTTGCAGCCGGTTCGCCATCCGCACCCGATCCGCCTGGCCGACCTCGAAAACATCGAGGACCAGAAGGAGCGCATCACGGCCAACACGCGCCAGTTCGTCGCCGGCAAGACGGCCAACAACGTCCTGCTGACCGGCGCCCGCGGCTCGGGCAAGTCGTCGCTGGTCAAGGCCGTGCTCAACGAATATTCGGGCAAAGGCCTGCGCCTGATCGAGGTGGACAAGGACGACCTGATCGACCTGGCGGACATCGTCGACCTGCTCGACGGTCGACCGGAAAAATTCATCATTTTCTGCGACGACCTGTCCTTCGAGGCCGGCGAAACGGCCTATAAGGCGCTCAAATCGGTGCTCGACGGCTCCATTGCAGCGCCGCCGGACAACGTGCTGATCTACGCCACGTCGAACCGCCGCCACCTGATGCCGGAGTATTTTTCGGAAAACCTTGAAACGCATCGCGTCGACGACGAAATCCACCCCGGCGAAACAACCGAGGAAAAGATTTCGCTGTCCGAACGCTTCGGCCTGTGGATTTCCTTCTATCCGTTCAGCCAGGACGATTACCTGGCCATCGCCTGGCACTGGGCGCGCCAACTCGGCGTCAGCGAGGAAGTCATCGCCGCCAGCGAGCGCGAGGCGCTGAACTGGGCACTGAGCCGCGGTTCGCGTTCGGGCCGCGTCGCCTGGCAGTTCGCCCGCGATCTGGCCGGGCGCCAGAAGGCATCGCGAAAGAAAACGAAGTGACGAAGATCGTCGAAGTCGCCGCCGCCGTCATGCTGCGCGCCGATGGCCGCGAATTCCTGCTCGCCCAGCGCCCGGAAGGCAAGGTCTACGCCGGCTACTGGGAATTCCCGGGCGGCAAGGTCGAGCCCGGCGAAAGCGTGCGCGACGCGCTGATCCGCGAATTGCAGGAAGAACTCGGCATCACCGTCACCGCCTGCTCGCCGTGGCTGACCCGGCAATTCACCTACCCGCACGCCACCGTGCGCCTCAATTTCTGGCGCGTCACGGCCTGGGACGGCGAAATCGGCATCACCGCCCCGCTCGAACATTCGGCCGTCGAATGGCAGAAAATAGGCGGAGCGGCCAGCGTCACGCCCATCCTGCCCGCCAACGATCCCATCCTCAAGGCGCTGTCGCTGCCGACGACAATGGCCATCACGAATGCCGAAGCCGAAGGCACAGAACGCCAGCTGGAACGCCTGGAAGAGGCACTGAACAACGGCCTGCGATTGATCCAGGTGCGCGACAAAGGCTGGCCGCAGGCGCAGCGCCTGTGGCTGGCCGAAGGCGTCTGCCGACTGGCACGCAGCCATGGCGCGCTGGTCGTGATCAACGACGACGCGGACATCGCCCGCAAGGTCGGCGCCGACGGCGTCCACCTGTCATCGGCCAGCCTGGCCAGTTGCGCGCAACGCCCTGATTTCACCTGGGTTGGCGCGTCCTGCCATACGGCCGACGACATCCGGCGCTCCGGCGAACTCGGCCTCGACTACGCCCTGCTCGGCCCGGTCCTGCCCACCGCCACCCACCCCGAGGCGAACGGTCTCGGCTGGCCGGCCTTCGCCCGACTGATCGACGGCAACACGCTGCCCGTGCTGGCACTGGGCGGCATGCAACCGGACATGCTGACCGACGCGCAGCAACACGGCGCCCACGGCATCGCCATGCTGCGCGGCTGGTAAGCCTCACCGCAACATTTCAATTTTGGGCATTTTTTCCGGTTGACCGTCAAAGGCACCGGAATAAGGGCTCAGCGCTCGTCGGCCCCGGGGAAATCGATGCCGGGCGTGCCGGCTTCATCATCACTGACGGCGCCGCCGATGCGATAGGAATCGCTGGCCCAGCAGCCGAGATCGATCTTCTTGCAGCGCTCCGAACAGAACGGTCGCCAAGGGTTTTCGGGGGAATAGAGAGCATCTTCGCCGCACTGCGGGCAGCGGACCTTGCGGACGACCGACATCACAGGTTACAGAAGGTCAGATCGAAGGGAACGTCGCGCTCGCAGCCACGGGCCTTGAGTTCGCCGGCCGGCGGCTTGGTGAAGCGGATGTTCAGGAAATACTTGTTGGCGCTGACTTCGGGAATTGCCTGCTCGTCGACGGTCACGGTGACGCGCACCATTTGCGCGGCCGAGCCGCCCAGATTGAGCTGGAACTGGCCATTCGCCGCCAGGTAGCTCTTCGGACGACCGCTCGAGCGCAGCAGGCGAAGCACGATGGCCGATGCGTCGCGCAGGGGGAACAAGGGTTTGGTCCAGCCTTCGAGCGCACTGCGCCGGACGTCGGCCGGGCGATGCAGCCACCAGTGGTAGGACGGCAAGTCGAATTCGCAGACGCCACCGGGAATGGCGGCGCGGCTCTTGATGCTCATGAGCCAGTCGTTTTCGCGCAGGTATTGGCCGATCTTGCCGGTCATGGCGAGCAAGGCGGCGGACGACTGCTCGATTTCGTAGAGCGCGCCGGACAGCGCCTCTTCGGAAATATCGGGATTGTTGCGGAAGGCGAGCAGCGTCTGGCGCTGGCGTTCGAGTTCCTGGATCAGGTCCATCTTGAGGTCGGCGCGGCTCGCCACCTCAAGAATTTCGAACAGGGAAATGAGCGCCGTGTGGTGCTCCATGGCGCCGTTTTCCTGCGAAAAGTACGCCGTTTTCTCGAACAGATCCTCCAGACGCAGTAGCGTGCGGATGCGCTCGTTGAACGGGTATTCGTAGGTAATCACGCGGCCAATGTCCGGAGAATCGGAAAATTATGTTTATTCTGAGCCATTTGCATTCAAATCTCAACAGCCAGCTTTAAGTTTTTCAGCCAAAAGTGCTAGATATTTTGCATGGAGCACACGGACCCGTTCGGAAATCTCGGCTAACCCGGCCTCATTCACCACGACATCGTCGGCAATCGACAGACGTTGCTGACGCGTTGCCTGCGCCGCCATGATCGCCTTGACCTCGTCCGCGCTCAGGCCGTTGCGCGCCATGACACGGGCAATTTGCACACTTTCCGGACAATCGACCACCACGACGCGGTCGCAGCGCTCGCGATAGGTGCCGGATTCGACCAGTAGCGGGACGGCGAGAATCACGTAGGGCTCCGGCGCGGCCAGACAGCGCTCGGTAGACAGCTGGCGGATGAGCGGGTGCAGGATGCCTTCCAGCCGGCCCCGGGCCGACGCATCGGCAAAGGCGAGCTGGCGCATCGCGGTGCGGTCGAGCGCCCCGTCGGCCGCCACGATGCCAGGGCCGAACTCGGCCGCCAGCCGGGGCATGGCCGCACCACCCGCAAGGGTCAACTCGCGGGCGATGGCATCGGTATCGACCAGGCCGGCCCCCTGTTCGACGAACAGGTCGGCGACCGTGCTCTTGCCGCTGCCGATTCCGCCGGTCAGGCCGATGACGAGCCGGCTCACTTGCAGATCAGCGCCTCGGACTTGGGCAGCGCCTGGCCGACCGCAGCGAGGATCGCCGCCTTGTCGCCGGCCGGACCCCGGGCCTGGATGGTGACCAGGCTGTCCTTGCTCGGGCGCGGCGCCAACACGGCTGAGCGTACGCCCTTGCCCTTGAGTTCGGCCAGGCGCTCCTGCCCGCCTTTTTCATTGGTAAAGACGCCGAGCGAAATGGCGAACCTGGCGGGCACATCCTGCACGACGAAGAAATCGGTGATGCCCAGGTCCCGCAATTCGCCGGCTTTCTTGTCGGCGTCGGCCTTGTTCGGCAGCGGCGGGATATGCACCCACCAGCCATTGCCTTCCGACGGCAGCGTTTTCCGGCTCTGCTTGAAGTCGGCAAAACGCTTGCTCAGCAACGTCGCCAGGCGATCCGCATCGGCTGCCGGCAGCGGCCGCCAGCTCAGGCAAACTGCCGTTTTCTCGACCTTGGCCTCGGGTTCCGGCGCCGCCGGCTTCTCCGGTTCGGTCTTCGTCACCGGGGGCAACTCTTCGGCCGGTTTGACCTCCTCGACAACAGCCTCCTTGGGCGGCGCCCCTGCCGGTGCTTCGCCGCGCGACACGATGCGCATGCGATCCGGCGCCACCTGTTGCTCGACGCGACCGGCATCGGGGTTGTCCGGTCGCCCGAAATAGCCGGCACTGAACGCGTAGAACAGCAGGTTGCCCAGCACCAGCAGGAAGACGAGGGCTTTCACGGCGTCAACCTACCTTGGGCAGATGCTTGAGCGATTCGGCAATGGCTTCGGCCGGGTAGTCGTAGTCTTCGAGCTTGCCCGAGAAGAATTTGTCGTAGGACGCCATGTCGAAGTGGCCGTGACCGGTCAGGCTGAACAGGATGGTCTTGGCCTCGCCGGTGACCTTGCACTTTAAGGCCTCGTCGATGGCGGCGCGGATGGCATGGCAGGACTCCGGCGCCGGGATGATGCCTTCGGCGCGGGCGAACTGGACGCCGGCCTCGAAAGTCGCCACCTGCGGCACGGCCAGCGCCTCGATGCTGCCTTCGTGCAGCAGTTGCGATACGAGCGGCGAATCGCCGTGGTAGCGCAGGCCGCCGGCGTGGATGCCGGGCGGCATGAAGTCGTGGCCGAGCGTGTACATCTTCATGATCGGCGTGTAGCCGGACACATCGCCGTAGTCGTAGGCGTAGTGGCCCTTGGTCAGCGTCGGGCAGGAGGTCGGCTCGACGGCGACGCAACGCAGGTTGGTCGCCCGCTTGTCACCGGCAGCCTTGTCAGCGAGGAAGGGGAAGGCGATGCCGCCGAAGCTGGAACCGCCGCCGCAGGGCCCGAAGATCACGTCCGGGTAGAGGCCGATCTTGTCGAACTGCTTCTTGGCTTCGAGGCCGATGACCGTCTGGTGCAGCAACACGTGGTTGAGCACGGAACCCAGGGTGTAACAGGTACCGGGATCGGCGGCGGCTTCCTCGACAGCTTCCGAGATGGCCAGGCCCAGCGAGCCCTGGTTGTCCGGATCGGCGGCCAGCGCGGCGCGGCCGGCGTTGGTCAGGTTGGTCGGGCTGGCGAAGACGTCGGCGCCCCAGGTCTGCATCATCGAGCGGCGGAAAGGCTTCTGCTCGTAGCTGACCTTGACCATGAAGACGCGCACCGGCAGGCCGAACATCTGGCCG
>JAGTRS010000014.1 GCA_018262195.1 Pseudomonadota bacterium
ATCAGTTCGATGTGGTCTTCCTGACGCTGCACTTCGGCCTGAATGGCCTGCCAGAGTTCAGGGTCAACTTTTGCCAGGGTGTCTTTCGCGGAAAACATGGGGAATGCCTCAAGCCATTGAAAAGGGGTGAAATTTTATCACGAGGGAAGCTCGTCAAGGGCGCCCGGTTCCAGATGATCTGTTTCACCCCAGGTTTCGAGGCGCCAGGCGCCGTCCGCCAGCGCAATCCAGTTGATGCCCGCGTTGGGAATCAGGAAATCGCGTGACATTTCCAGCGGATTGCCTCGAACGAAACGATTGATGATGTCGAGCACGCCGCCATGCAGGACGACCGCGATCGTTCCGCCCTGATGCCGTTCTGCCAGCTCTTTCAACTTGCCGGTCACCCGTTCGAACATGGCACGAAGGCTTTCGCCGTTCTCGAAATCATAATCAGCATTGCGCCCCTCGAAGGCGGCGTAGCCATCGGGATGATTCGCCTTTGCCTCGTCATAGGTCAGCCCCTCAAAGACGCCATAGCGCCGCTCGCGCATTTCGGGCACAGCAGTCGGCGTCAGGCCGAGTTCGGCGCCGATTGCTTGCGCTGTCGTCCACGCCCGTTTGAGATCGCTGCTATAGAGCGCGATAATGCCGGCCTGTTTCAGCCAGCGTCCGGCCGCAACGGCCTGCCGCCGGCCTGTCTGGTTCAGACCGATGTCGATCTGCCCCTGAATGCGCCGCTCGGCGTTCCATTCAGTCTCGCCATGGCGCACCAGGCAGACACGAGTAAGTCGGGTTGTAGGGATTTCCACCATTTTCGACCTATGCCCTTCGCTGTAAATTGGATGCACTAGGATTTTCAATTAACCCCGGTCACATCTAGAAGCCGGGAATTTTATCAACCGAGGAGGACTTTTCGTGACCCTTCTGCTCAAGCTCTCTCAGCTAATCGACTGGCTCAATGAGCGTGTTGCCCGAGGCGCATTCTGGCTGGTGCTGCTGATGACCATCGTCAGCTCTGCCAACGCCGTCGTACGCTTTCTTTTCGACTACAGTTCAAACGGCCTACTGGAAATCCAGTGGTACCTGTTTGCCGCCGTTTTTCTGCTCTGTGCGCCCTACGCGCTTCAGAGAAACGAACATGTCCGTATTGACGTGTTGTCCGGCAAACTATCGCCACGCGGCCTCGCCGTGATTGACATCATCGGCAGCCTGTTCTTCCTGCTGCCAATGGTGATTTTGATCCTTTGGCTGTCGCTGCCGCTGATTGCCGAGTCGATCAAGATCAATGAAATGTCGGCCAATGCTGGCGGTCTGTTGCGCTGGCCGGTCAAGATCCTGCTGCCGATCGGCTTCACGCTGCTTGCCCTGCAGGGCATTTCGGAACTGATCAAGCGCATCGCCTTCCTGTCGGGAATGATCGACGACCCGAACGACAAGAAAAAGGGCCCGACGGCCGAAGAAGAACTGGCCGCCGCCATCGCTGCCGCCAAAGCTCAGGAGGCAAAATAATGGCTGAGTTCATCATCGCCAACATGGCGCCGCTGATGTTCGGTGCACTGGTTCTCTTCCTGCTCTTCGGCTATCCGGTCGCCTTCGCACTGGCCGCCAACGGCATCGTCTTCGGCCTGATCGGCATCGAACTCGGCCTGCTCACCCCGGCCCTGTTCCAGGCCCTGCCGGAGCGCATCTTCGGCATCATGGCCAACGACACGCTGCTCGCCATCCCCTTCTTTACCTTCATGGGGCTGATATTGGAGCGATCCGGCATGGCTGAAGACCTGCTCGACACCATCGGCCAGCTGTTCGGCCCGATGCGTGGCGGTCTAGCCTACGCGGTCATCTTCGTCGGCGCCCTGCTTGCTGCGACGACCGGCGTGGTGGCAGCTTCGGTCATCTCGATGGGCCTGATCTCGCTGCCCATCATGCTGCGCTACGGCTACGACAAGCGCCTGGCCTCCGGTGTCATCGCCGCGTCCGGCACACTGGCCCAGATCATCCCGCCGTCGCTGGTGCTGATCATCATGGCCGACCAGCTCGGCAAGTCAGTCGGTGACATGTACGAAGGCGCCATGATCCCGGGCCTGGTTCTGACTGCGCTTTATGTTGGCTACGTAGCCATCCTGAGCGTTCTCAAGCCCAACTCCTGCCCGGCCCTGCCGCCGGAAGCCCGCTCGCTGCGCGGCTTCAAGCTGATGCTGCGCGTGCTGACCACACTGGTTCCGCCGCTGGTCCTGATCTTCCTCGTCCTCGGCACCATCTTCCTCGGTATCGCAACGCCGACCGAAGGCGGCGCCATGGGTGCAGCCGGCGCCATGATCCTCGCCCTGGCCCGCAAACGGATCACCATGAAGCTGCTCAAGCAGGCCATGGAAACCACCGGCAAGCTGTCGTCCTTCGTGGTCTTCATCCTGGTCGGCTCGACGGTGTTCGGCCTGGTCTTCCGCGGCGTCAATGGCGACCTGTGGGTGGAACACCTGCTGCTCGGTTTGCCGGGCGGCCAAGTCGGCTTCCTGATCGTGGTCAACATCCTGGTCTTCGTGCTGGCCTTCTTCCTCGACTTCTTCGAACTGTCCTTCATCATCGTGCCGCTGCTGGCCCCGGTGGCGGACAAACTGGGCATCGACCTGGTCTGGTTCGGCGTACTGCTCGCGGTCAACATGCAGACCTCCTTCATGCACCCGCCGTTCGGCTTCGCGCTGTTCTACCTGCGCTCGGTCGCACCCTCCTCGGTCAAGACGACGGATATCTACTGGGGCGCCATCCCCTTCGTCTGCATCCAGATCATCATGGTCGCGCTGATCATCATCTTCCCGAACATCGTCAGCTATGGCGACGATGCCCAACGGGAACAGCAGCGCCTGGAGAAGGAAGGCAAAGCCCCGGCCGCCATTGATCTCGACTCGCTGATGAAGCAGAGCGACGAGGAACCGGATGCACAGAAGGAAGGTGCCGAAGAGGAAAAGGGTGCCGCCGATCTGCTGAAGGGTCTGCAAAGCAACGACAAGTAAGGGTATTCCACCCCAATCAAGGCGAGGCTGCGGCCTCGCCTTTTTGTTGTCCCTATCATCTGAATTAACGTAATCAATTAGCAAGAAAACCGGCCTTGGCGCATTATTGTCGATGTCAAAACCACTCACTTCCAGGAGGACATCATGGACATCGGAATCACCAAGAAAGATCGCGAAAAGATTGCCGAAGGGCTCTCCCACCTGTTGGCAGACTCATTCACCCTTTACCTGAAAACCCACAATTTCCACTGGAACGTCACCGGCCCGATGTTCAACACCCTGCACGTGATGTTCATGGACCAGTACACCGAACTGTGGAATGCACTGGACCTGATCGCCGAGCGCATCCGCGCTCTGGGCGTGGCCGCCCCCGGCACCTACCGCGAGTTCGCCAAGCTGACGGTGATCAAGGAAAGCGAAGGCAAGGTCACGGCCGAGGAAATGATCAAGCAACTGGTCGCCGGCCAGGAAGCCGTCACCAAGACTGCCCGCGGCATTTTTGCGATTGTCGACAAGGCCGGTGACGAGCCGACCGCCGACCTGCTGACCCAGCGCATGCAGATTCACGAAAAGAACGCCTGGATGCTGCGCAGCCTGCTGGAAAGCTAAGACTGCCCCCTGCTCCATAGTGCCCCGCCCGTATCGGCGGGGCTTTTTTACACCTAGCGAATGCCGCTGAAAAACTCGAACATCCTGCGCCGCGAATCTTCGGTCAGCTTGGCATCGTAACGATAGACGACACGGTCGCCCTTGAAGTCCGTCTTGCTGAAGCCATCGATATCGATGCAATCCCAGCAGTGGCCGATGTCGGCATAAACGTGTGTAGAGATCGGGGCGCCCGCCGCCTTCATGGCAGGCACCACAGCGTCACACCATTCGCTTGGCGTTTCATTGTCGAGCGCCCCCATCAGCATCAGATGCGGACGATCGATATCCGGGCGAACGATCGGTATATCGACATTGACCCGCGGAATTTTTCCGGCTGGCCAGCGGCAGGTGCTATAGAACGCGACCGTTCCGGCAAAGCGGGGCGCCCCGGCGGGCACGAATGCCTCGGCCACCTCGCGACTGCTGACCTGCGATGCCGTGAATCCGCCTTGGGAATACCCCGCCGCAAAGATTCGATTCGGGTCGACAAAGGGCAAAACCGACAGGTGAGCAAGTGCGTCAAAGGCATCCTTGATGCGCCGGCCAACTGAAATCGGCGTCGGCGGAAAGCAATTGGTCTTGTTCCCACGCATGCCATCGACCAGCAGAACAACATAACCCTCCTGGGTCCCCGCCTCTATCCACTGGCGCATATGCCGTGGCATGACGCCGCCACAGTTATGCAACAAAACCAGGGCGGGATAACGAACCCCCTCTTTCATGCCAGCCGGTTTGAACAGTCCGTTATGAATTGTCGAAAACAGCCCTAGCTCTTTAGCTTCACTGGCAAACGAAAGATCAGAAAGCTTGGCCGAGTCCACCTTGAATGAAGGCACATCGTATTGGGCGATGGCAGATACAGAAAAACCCAGTCCGAGAACCACCAGCGCTCGAATCATCCATTTAGCAAGCATTGGAATCTCCTTCAGGAAAGAAGGAAGTTGGAAACGAAAAAGCCCGCGAAGTTCGCGGGCTTTTTCTGATCGGGCGAAACGGCTACCCGTTATTTGCCGGTCTGCAGGAATCCATCCATCCGTCGTTCGGCCAGACTGAACCAAGCCGACTGGGTTCGACGGTATTTGTCGTACTCGACGTAAATCTTCTTGAAGGCCGGATTCTTGCCGGCTTCGTCGACGTACAGCTCGGTCGCTGCCTTGTAGGTGGCCTTGAGAATTTCGGAAGAGAATTCCTTGACCTTAACGCCAGCCTGCATCAGCTTGGCCAATGCCGCCGGGTTCTTGTGGTCGTATTCGGCCATCATCGTCACGTTGGCTTCGAAGGCGGCGGCCTGGAAGGCCTCCTGATATTCCTTCGGCAGCTTGGCCCATTCGGCCTTGTTCACGAAGAAGTGAATGGTCGGGCCCGGTTCCCACCAACCCGGATAGTAGTAGTTCTTGGCAACCTTGTAGAAGCCCAGCTTTTCGTCGTCGTACGGGCCAACCCACTCGGCCGCATCGATAGTGCCCTTTTCCAGCGCCGGGTAGATGTCGCCACCGGCGATCTGCTGCGGCACGACGCCCAGTGCGGAGAAGACAGTGCCGCCGAGACCGGCGATCCGCATCTTGATGCCCTTGAGGTCAGCGACGGTCTTCACTTCCTTGCGCCACCAGCCGCCCATCTGGGTACCAGTATTGCCGCCAGCGAAGGAAACCACGTTGTAGTTGCTGTAGAAATCATCAAGCAGCTTCTGGCCACCGCCGTAGTAGATCCACGCGTTCATCTGGCGGGCAGTCATGCCGAACGGAACCGAAGTGCCGAAGCCGAAGGTCTTGTCCTTGCCGACGTAGTAGTACGAGCAGGTGTGGCAGCACTCAACCGTGCCTTGCTGCACGGCATCCAGGGCCTGCAGGCCGGGAACGATTTCACCACCCGGGAAGACGCGGATGTCGAACTTGCCGCCGGTCATCGCGCGCAGGCGATTGGCCAGCACTTCGGCGCCACCATAAATGGTGTCCAGGCTCTTCGGGAAGCTGGAGGTCAGACGCCATTTGATATTGGGCAGCGCCTGGGCGATGGCCGGTGCGGCCAGGGTGGTAGCAGCGCCGGCAACAGCACCGACAGAAGCCTTCTTCAGAAAATCACGACGTTGCATATTGTCTCCTTCAGTAATCGTTGAGCACGTCAGAATAAAGCAACTTCATTCTAGCCAAAATCAGCTCGCTGGCGACTTGCGGAAAACCCTAATGCACCTATTTATTCGCCCGCCACTGTCATCCGGTTGATCATGATCGAGCCGGTAATCTTGCTGCCCCGGATCAAGACATCGTTGCCAACCGCAACGATACCGGCCAGCATGTCCTTGAGATTGCCGGCAATGGTGATCTCTTCCACGGGATAGGCAATCTTGCCGTTCTCGACCCAGTAGCCGGCCGCACCGCGCGAATAATCGCCAGTCACGTAGTTGATCCCTTGGCCAAGCAGTTCGGTGACCAGCAGACCACGCCCCATTTGCGCCATCAAGCCATCCAGGTCAAGCTCACCCGGCTGGATGATCAGGTTGTGGCTGCCGCCAGCATTGGCCGTCGTTTGCATGCCCAGCTTGCGCGCCGTATAGGTGCTCAGGAAATAGCCTTGCAGGATGCCGTCGGTTACGACATCGCGATCCTTCGTTGCCACGCCGTCACTATCGAAGGAGGCGCTACCGAGGCCACACTTGATATGCGGGCGTTCGGCAATCTGCACAAAATCCGGCATGATTTTCTTGCCGAGTTGATCAAGCAGGAAAGACGACTTCCGGTAGAGCGCACCGCCGCTTGCCGCATGGACCAGGCTACCCAGAAGCCCGCCGGCCAGTGGCGCTTCAAAGATGATCGGGAATTCGCCAGTCTTGACCTTGCGGCCGCCAAGACGGGCCACGGCGCGCTCGGCGGCGATGCGTCCAACCTCCGCCGCGTCATTGAGGCGGCTGGCATCGCGATGCGTCGTGTACCAGTCGTCGCGCTGCATCGCATCCTGCTCGCCTGAAATTACCGAGCAGGAAATGTAATGGCGCGACGTCGGATAACCGCCCATGAACCCCAGGCTATTGGCCGAGACGAAATGCGCCTGCTGCGTCGAGATCGAAGCGCCTTCCGAATTGCTGACCAGCGGACTGGCATCGAAGGCGGCCTGCTCGCAGCGACGAGCCGTCTCGATCGCATCCTCCACGGTCAACGCCCACGGATGATAAAGATCGAGATCGGGAACATCCTTGGCCATCAGTGCCGCATCAGCCAAGCCGGCACAGTCATCTTCGGCAGTGAAGCGGGCGATGTCGAGCGCCGCCTCGACGGTCTCACGCAGCGCCTGAGCGGAAAAATCGGAAGTGCTGGCGTAGCCCTTGCGCTGACCGGAGTAAATCGTGATGCCGATACCCTTGTCGCGGTTGAACTCGATCGTTTCGACCTCGTCGCAACGCACTGTCACCGACTGTCCGAAGCCCTCGGAGACATCGACTTCACAGGCCGTCGCCCCCTTGACCTTGGCGTGCTTGAGCACATCGTCGGCGAGTTGCTGCAGGGAGGCAAAGGGGTAGGAAAATGCGGCGGTTTCGGACATGGAGGGGGCGTCAGGGCGGGAAAGTCGCTATCATAACAGCCCGTTATTGCCCGCACCGGACGCAAACCATGCATGAAGAAGATTTCACCGAAGACACCGGCCGTCCCTCCAAGACCAAGAAGAAGGAGGCGATGCATGAACTGCGTGATCTCGGCGAAGAACTGGTCGAACTTTCCGTCGGCCAGCTGAAAAAAATCAACCTGCCGGAAAATATTTTCGAAGCCGTCCGCGAATGCCAGAAGATCACGGCTCACGGCGCCCATCGCCGGCAGGTGATGTATCTCGGCAAGCTGATGCGCGGTGTCGACGACGAACCGATCCGGGCCGGCCTGGCCATGCTGCGCGGCGAATCGTCAGCCGAAACCGCCCGTCTGCACCGCCTGGAACGCTTCCGCAATCGCTTTCTCGAAGACGAAGCCTACCTGGCCGAAATTGCTGCCGTTTGGCCCTCTATCGACATGCAGCATATGCGCCAGTTGCGTCGCAACGCGCTGAAGGAACAGGAAAACAACAAGCCGCCGAAGAACTTCCGGGCCATCTTCCAGATACTGCAGGAGCTGGACAAGCAGGGCACGCCTGACACGGAAGAGGAAGCCGCTGATGAATGACGAACTCGTCATCGGCCTCGTCTCGATCAGCGACCGTGCTTCGACCGGCGTTTATGAAGACAAGGGCATCCCTGCGCTACAGGAATGGCTCTCCGCGGCGCTGACCAGCCCGTGGCGCGTTGAAACCCGCCTGATCGCCGACGATCAGCCGACGATTGAAAGCACGCTGATCGAACTGGTGGACACGCAAAAATGCCATCTGGTGCTGACCACCGGCGGCACCGGCCCGGCTTTGCGCGACGTCACACCGGAAGCAACGCTGGCGATTGCCGACAAGGAAATGCCCGGTTTCGGCGAAGAGATGCGCCGGATCAGCCTGAATTTCGTGCCGACCGCCATCCTGTCGCGGCAGGTTGCCGTGATCCGCAAGCAGGCGTTGATCATTAACCTGCCCGGCCAACCGAAATCGATCAAGGAAACGCTGGAAGGCGTTCGCGACGCCGATGGCAAGGTGACGCACGTCGGCATCTTTGCCGCCGTGCCTTACTGCATCGACCTGATCGGCGGCCCTTACGCCGAAACAAACGAGGCCGTGATCAAGGCTTTCCGGCCCAAATCGGCGATTCGGGCCAAACAGACTTAATCAGCCGAGCTGGCTCTGGCGATAACGAACCAGTTCGAAATCGCCCGTTTGCTCGACCAGCGCCACCGGGGTCAGCACATAGCGCCGCCCCTCGCTGGCGTATTCCATTCCCTCCCGGGCATCGAAGCTCATTGGCGGCAAGACCACCCGCAGCTCGCCCGGCTCATTGCCGTCGAGCAACATCAGCGCGGGAATGCTCGCCGCGGCTGCATAACTGGAAGCCGTCCGTACCCTTAATTCCACGGAAACCGCCTTGCGGGCAATTGCCTGAATGCCAACACGCGATTCGCTTTCCGAAGCCCGGCGATAGCGCCTGATAACGCCAACCAGCCAGTTATCGCCGCCTTCAGGCTGCATGGCGATCAGCGCCCCGACCTTCAACCATTCACTGGGCACGTTCCCGAGCACGGCGCCGAAACCACCCCGGCTGACGTTCTCCACCACCCAGCTTTCAACCGGCAAACCCGCCGGCCGGCCACCGAATTCACCGGAAAACACCACGAAACCGTTGACCAGACCATGCAGCACCGACATCCGGTGCATGACACGATGCCGGTCATGCTGACGCTGGGGCGGAATGGGGGCCAGATAGGCCGCAAGATGCCGTAGCACCTTGACCAGCAGCTTGATCGGGTATTGGCCGCCAAGATCGATCCCTGGCGGCATGTCGCCGCCGCGCTCCAGCGTGCTCAACAGGGCAAGCATCGCTTCATGGGCCGGGCCGGGCTTGAGGAAACGCTGGGTCGGCACGGCTTGCGCCGGCATCCGGGCCAAACGCAATGGTGGCTGAGCCAGCACGAGATCAGACCAATAGACGCTGTCGATATGAACGTGGGCGCCAAAAACGAAACCAGGCAAAAAGTGCGCGATCAGCCGTTCGGCCAGCTCAATTTCCAGGGGCAGCAGGCTATCCAGCGAAGCCGCCTGGAAGACCATTGCTTTCTGGTACTCGAGGTCAGCCGACGTCGTCCCGCTTTTCCCGGGCAGCGAGACAGCGCGGCTCGCCTGGCCCGCCTCTTCTGCCGCCAGCAAGGCATGACCAAGGCGACGCCAAAGCTCGCCGCGGGATGGGCCGTAGTGAAACTGCTCCCATTTCAGCATCTGCCGCAAGGCTGCGATCAGACGGATGGGCAAGACCGGCAAAACGCTCTTGGCCAGCTCGCTCGGCCGAGGCTTTTCCGCCACGGAGAGCAAGCAACGCTCGTAGGCTGCCGCCAGCAGGGTCCAGAAACCGTAGTTGATCGACCACAGGCGCTGCTCTTCGGAGCGCGACAGGCGTGTCTGGAAATATTCCTGCGACAGGCGCTTCAAATGAGGCTGCGCCGCCTCGTCCAGTTGCTGGACGATTTCATAAAGGCGATCAGCCGGAAAATCACCCACCCCGGCCAGCGATTCCAGCCAGCCGGCCAGTTCGTCCAACGCTTTAAATGCGTTGTCCCTGGGGATTTCGCTGAGAACTTTCCGCAGTTCGCGCGAATCCGCCAGCGGATGATCCGTTTTCTGGGCGAAAAGCCCGCCAAGATTGGCAACTTTATTGAGCACTGTTACTCCGGTGAAATTTCTTTTTCGGCAGTTTAGACCGATATACCGCCTCTTGGCGTGAGCAATTTCCTCATTGACTGAAAACGCGAAAACGCCTGCCCTACGAGCCTCCGTACCCCGTTGCCATCTCGCATGTAAAATAAGCCGCTTGAACGATCACCCGGACAAGCAACCCGATGCAGCCCTACCTCGACCTGATGCGCCACGTGCTGGACAACGGCAATGACAAATCCGACCGCACCGGAACCGGTACGCGCTCCGTCTTCGGCTGGCAGATGCGCTTCGACCTGGCCAAGGGCTTCCCGGTGATGACCACCAAGAAGCTGCACCTGAAATCGATCATCCACGAACTGCTGTGGTTCATCCAGGGTGACACCAATATCAAGTACCTGCAGGAAAACGGCGTCAAGATCTGGGACGAGTGGGCCGACGAAAACGGTGATCTCGGCCCGGTTTACGGCAAGCAATGGCGCCGCTGGGAAACGCCGGATGGCCGCGTCATCGACCAGATCACGCAACTGGTCAACAGCCTGAAGAACAATCCGGATTCCCGCCGCCACATCGTCTCCGCCTGGAACCCCGGCGATGTGGACAACATGGCCCTGCCGCCCTGCCACTGCCTTTTCCAGTTCTACGTGGCGAATGGCAAGCTGTCCTGCCAGCTCTACCAGCGCAGCGCCGACATTTTCCTTGGCGTACCTTTCAACATCGCCTCCTACGCGCTGTTCACGATGATGCTGGCGCAGGTTTGCGGTTACCAGCCGGGCGAGTTCGTACACACCTTTGGCGACGCCCATATTTACTCGAACCACTTCGAGCAGGCCAGACTGCAGCTCTCACGCGACACCCGCGCCCTCCCGACGATGTGGATCAACCCGGAAGTGAAAGATATCTTCGCTTTCAAGTTTGAGGATTTCCGCCTCGAAGGCTACGACCCGCACCCGCACATTTCGGCCCCGGTGGCCGTCTAAGATGATTCTCGGCGGCGACCTCGGCGGCACCAAAACATTGCTGGCGCTGGCGGAGATCGATGACGGGCGCCTCAAAATTTTTCGCCAGCAGCGCTACGCCAGCCAGGATTACCCCTCTTTCGACGATCTTCTCGCCGAATTCATTCCCGACCAACCGAACATCGCCTCGGCCTGTTTTGGAGTCGCCGGACCTACCGATGGCCGCGAAGCCAAACTGACCTATCTACCCTGGCAGCTCTCAGCCGGCGCACTGGAAGATCGTTTTGGTATTGGCCAAGTTTCGCTGCTCAACGATTTTGCCGCCGCCGCCCACGGCGTGCCGCTGGTTGAAGACCGGGATATCCTGACCCTGCACGCCGGCCAGCCTGAAGATGGCGCACCACGCGTCATTCTCGGCGCTGGCACCGGCCTCGGCGTCGCCGGCCTGATCTGGCAAGACGGCGCCTGCCGCGTCATTCCCGGCGAAGGCGGCCACTTCGGATTCGCGCCGCAAACCCCGCAGCAAGGCGAACTCTGGCGCTGGCTGCAGGCGCAATATGGCCGGGTCACGGTCGAAGACATCGTATCCGGCCCTGGCCTGTCACGTATTTTCACCTTCCTCTCGGGTCAGCAAAGAGCACCTGAAGAGATCAGCCAAGCCGCCCTTGCGGGTAGCGATCAGCAAGCCAGCGCGGCGTTGCGGCTCTGGCTCGAATGCTATGGCGCCTTTGCCGGCGACCTTGCCATGCACTGGCTGGCCCGTGGAGGCGTTTATCTGGCCGGCGGGATCGCCGCCAAACTATTGCCGCACATCGATGCAGCCCCCTTCACCGACGCCTTCCTCGCCAAACGCGAACACCGCGAACTGGTCAAGAAAATGCCCATCCGGTTACTAACCGTCGAAGACCTCGGCCTGCGCGGCACCCTAGCGCGAGCAACCCAACAACGCTGACCCCCTGCCGCTCAGTTCGGCACCTTGCGCCAGCCCCTGGCCTCCATGCACGCGTGCATCCGCCGAACGGTCGCGTTGGTCACCGTCCCGTCGTTCCCGGCATAAGTCTTCGCCTTGCACTGCGTTTCATCGAACGAATACTCAGCCTCACTCGCCCCTGCCTTCTCCCAATGCCAGGACGACATCAGCGCACAGCCGGCGAGCAGGACGGCAAACAAGCCCGATAGCGAGGTTTTCAGCAAATTCCGTTGCCGCACGATGATTCTAGATTCCAAGATAGAAATGCGAGAGGCTAGCAGGAGAGTGGGCGGGAATCGGCACTTTCCGCTCTTCACCCTAGGCGTAGCACCACCGCCCCCAATGGCGGGATGGTCACTTCCAGATTGGCCGGACGGCCCATCCATTCACCTTCATGAGCCGGCAAAGCACCGCCGTTACCGAGGTTGCTGCCACCATAGAAGGCAGAGTCGGTATTGAGCAACTCGACATAGGTGCCTGCCTCGGGAACGCCGAGGCGGTAGGCGGTTTGCGGTACCGGAGTGAAGTTGAAGACGACGACGACAAAGCTGCCGTCCTTGCCCCAGCGCAGCCAGGAAAGTACCGAGTGTTCGCTGTCGTTGCAGTCGATCCACTCGAAGCCAAGCGGGCTGAAATCCTGCGTGTGCAGCGCCGGCAACTCGCGGTACAGGCGATTCAGGTCGGCCGACAGGCGTTGCGCTGCGGCGTTTTCCGGATTGGCCAGCAAGCCCCAGTCGAGTTCGCGCGCCTCGGACCATTCGCGTTGCTGGCCGAATTCGCAGCCCATAAACATCAGTTTCTTGCCCGGCGTCAGTGCCTGCCAGGCCAGTAGTAGCCGCAGGTTGGCGTGGCGTTGCCAGGCATCGCCCGGCATCTTGCCAAGCAGCGAGCCCTTGCCGTGCACCACTTCGTCATGCGAGAAGGGCAGCACGTAGTTTTCGGAATAGGCGTAGACCTGTCCAAAGGTCATTTCGCTGTGATGCCAGCGACGGAAGATAGGGTCGCGGTGGAAATAGCGCAGGCTGTCGTTCATCCAGCCCATGTTCCATTTCATCGAGAAACCCAGCCCGCCGACATAGGTTGGCCGGGAGACCATCGGCCAGGCGGTCGATTCCTCGGCAATGGTCAATGCGCCGGGGAACTCACCGTGGACCATGGCGTTGAGCTCTTTAAGGAAGTCGATGGCTTCGAGGTTTTCCCGCCCGCCAAACTTGTTGGGTAGCCATTCGCCATGCTTGCGTGAGTAATCGAGGTAGAGCATCGAGGCCACGGCATCGACGCGCAGGCCGTCAAAGTGGAACTCCGACAACCACCAGTAGGCCGACGACATCAGGAAGCTGCGCACCTCATGCCGGCCGTAGTTGAAGATATGCGTACCCCAGTCGGCATGCAGGCCAAGACGCGGATCTTCGTGCTCGTAAAGCGCAGTGCCGTCGTAACGGGCCAGCGCCCAGTCGTCCTGCGGAAAGTGGCCGGGCACCCAGTCGAGCAGAACCCCCAGGCCAGCCTGGTGGCAGGCATCGATAAAGGCGCGCAATTCGTCGGCTGAGCCATAGCGGGCCGTCGGCGCAAAGTAGCCGGTGGTCTGGTAACCCCAGGATTCGTCGAGCGGGTGTTCGGTGATCGGCAGCAGCTCAAGATGGGTATAGCCCTGCGCCAGGGCATAGGGAATCAGGCGTTCGGCCAGTTCGCCCCACAGATACGGCTTGCCGTCGGGATGGCGCATCCATGAACCGGGGTGCACTTCGTAGATATTGACCGGTGACTGCTGCCAGTCCCAGGCGGCGCGTTGCTGCAGCCAGTCGGCATCACCCCAGACATGGGTCGATGGCGGTACGACATAGGCGGCCGAACCGGGACGCAGCTCGAAGCCACGACCATAGGGGTCGCTCTTGATCAGCTTGTCGCCGGTATGGCGATTGGTTATTTCAAAGCGGTAGAGGTTGCCTGGATGGGCTTCAGCGACGGTAGTTTCCCAGACGCCGGACTCGCCCATCGGGTGCAGTTGGTGTACGTCGCCGTGCCAGCCATTGAAATCGCCAACCACCGAGACGCGTCCGGCGTTGGGCGCCCAGACCCGGAACGTCGTCCCGGAAACTTCGGCATGGGCACCGAGCAATCGATAAGCCTGATTGTTTCGACCCTCGTTGAACAGATAAAGTGCGTCGGCATGCTGCATATGGCCCCCTTACCGCAGTATCATAAGCCAAAACAGTGACCAGGGAGGTCCGTCATGCCCATGAGCACAAGCTGTCCGCATCAGCCCTATTGCGAAATGCGGGAACAGACCGATATGCGCTTCATCAGTCATCTGACGCGCAATACCTTTGCCATCATCCTGGCCGGGGGCCGGGGCACACGGTTGAAACAGCTGACCGACTTCCGCTCCAAGCCGGCCGTGCCTTTCGCCGGCAAGTTCCGGATTCTCGATTTCACCCTATCCAACTGCGTCAATTCCGGCATCCGCAAGATCGGCGTTGCCACGCAGTACAAGGCACATAGCCTGATCCGCCACATCCAGCGCGGCTGGAGCTTCCTCGATGGCCGTTTCGACGAGTTCATCCAGCTGCTGCCAGCCCAGCAGCAGATCGACGAGACCCAGTGGTATCAGGGAACCGCCGATGCTGTTTACCAGAACCTGCATTTCCTGCGCCGCTACCAGCCCGAGCACATCCTGATCGTCGCCGGCGACCACATCTACAAGATGGACTACGGCCGCATGCTGGCCCACCACGTCAAGCATCATGCCGACATGACCGTCGCCTGCATCGACGTGCCGATTGCCGAAGCCCGCGAATTCGGGGTGATGGGCGTTGACGAGCAGGACCGGGTGATCGATTTCGTCGAAAAACCGCAGAATCCGCCGCCCATTCCGGGGCAGCCGGACCGGGCGCTGGCCTCGATGGGCATCTACATCTTCAACACCAAGTTCCTGTTCGAACAACTGGAACGCGATGCGATGACCAAGGGTTCTAACCGGGACTTCGGCAAGGACATCATTCCCCACATCGTTCCCCGCTACCGCGTGTTCGCTCACCGCTTTGCCGACTCCTGCGTCGGCAGCGACAACCATGACCCTTACTGGCGCGACGTCGGCACCATCGACGCCTACTGGGAAGCGAACATGGAAATGACCAAGGTCACGCCCGAACTCAACCTTTACGACCACGAGTGGCCGATCTGGACCTACCAGGAGCAGATGCCGCCGGCCAAGTTTGTTTTTGACGATGACGACCGGCGCGGTACGGCTGTCGACTCGCTGATCTCCGGCGGTTGCATCATCTCAGGCGCCACGGTGAAGCGCTCGTTGCTCTTCTCCAGCGTCAATGTGCATAGCTGGGCCAGCGTCGAGGATTGCGTGGTCTTGCCCGGCGTAGACATCGGACGCCATGCCGTACTGAAACGCTGTGTCATCGACAAGCACTGCAGGATTCCGGAAGGCATGGTCATCGGGGTCGATCCTGAAGAAGACCGCAAGCGTTTCCACGTCAGCCCCAAGGGGATCACGCTGGTCACGGCAGAAATGCTCGGCCAGGGCGCCGCCGAAGGTCACTGATGGCGGATCTGGCATTTCTCTGGCACATGCATCAGCCAGACTACCGGCACCCGGACAGCGGGGAGTTCCTGCTGCCCTGGGTGTTTCTGCACAGCATCAAGGACTATACCGACATGGCGGCGCATCTGGAGCGCCATCCGGGTATTCGCTGCACCGTCAATTTCGTGCCGGTACTGCTTGACCAGATCGAGGACTATGCCGATCAGTTCGCGACCCGCCAGTGGCGCGACCCGCTGTTGCGCATTGCCAATAGCACCGACCCGGAAGAACTGGCGCAGGTAGACCGCGACTGGCTGCTCGACATGGCCTTCCGCTGCCACGCACCAACCATGCTTGAGCCATTCGCCCCCTACCGGCGCCTGCGCGACCTGCTGGACTTTGTGCGCGCCCACGATGGCAACGGCATGAACTACCTGTCCGGCGCCTATTTTGCCGATCTGGCCACCTGGTACTTGTTGGCCTGGTGTGGCGAAAGCCTGCGCCGCAGCGGCACGATCATTCCCGAATTGATGGCCAAGGGCAGCGCCTTCACCTTTGACGACCGGCAAGCCTTGCTGGCCGAGCTCGGGCACGCGATCAGCAACATCATCCCGCGCTACCGTGCCCTGTCCGAGCGCGGCCAGGTCGAACTCAGCTGCACGCCGGGCACCCACCCGCTGGCGCCGCTGATGATCGACTTCAACAGCGCCCGCGAAGCCTGGCCGGATTGCCCGCTGCCAGCGGCCCCCGAATACCCCGGTGGCCGTTCGCGCGTCGAAGCCCACCTGCTCGACGCCAGGGAAAGCCATACTCGACGCTTCAAGCAGGCGCCGGCAGGTCTTTGGCCGGCTGAAGGCGCCTTGTCGATGCCCTTCCTGAAGCAGGTGGCTGAATCCGGTTTTCGCTGGACGGCCAGTAGCCAGGGCGTCCTCAAACATTCGGCTGGCAATGACGCCCGTACCACCGTTGCCTGGCAGGCCCCGGAGGAAATCCCCGGCGACATCACCCTGTTTTTCCGCAACGAACACCTGTCAGACCTGATCGGATTCGAATACGCGAAATGGCATGGCCGCGATGCCGCCCAGCATTTCATGACCGAGTTGAAAGCCCTGCACCTGCAGGATGACCGCAACCTGATCCCGGTCTTCCTCGATGGCGAAAACGCCTGGGAGTACTACCCGTACAACGGCTGGTACTTCTTTTCCGACCTCTACGATGCCTTGGCCAAAAACCCCGGCATTCGCACGGTCACGCTTTCCGAAGCGGCCGCCAGCCAGCATGATCGCCGGGCGCGCCTGCCCCGACTCACGGCGGGCAGCTGGGTCTTCGGCACGCTATCGACCTGGATCGGCAATCCGGACAAAAACCGCGCCTGGGAAATGCTTTGCGACATCAAGCAATGCGCCGACCGGGCACTGGACAGCGAACGGATGAGCGACGAAACCCGGCGTGAAGTATTGCGCCGGCTGGCCATCTGCGAGAGTTCGGACTGGTTCTGGTGGCTGGGCGATTACAACTCGCCGCAATCGGTCGCCTGCTTCGACATGCTGTTCCGCGAAAACCTGAAGGCGCTCTACCGCCTGCTCAACCTGCCACTGGCTGCCAGTCTCGATCACCCGATCAGCAAAGGCGGCGGAGCCCCGGAAAGCGGCGGCACCATGCGCCGCGCCACCTAAGAAACCACCATGACTCACGCAGTTACCCTGCTTCTCGGCGTGCACGCCCACCAACCGGTCGGCAATTTCCCGGAAGTGATCGAAGACGCGCACCAGCGCTGCTACAAGCCCTTTCTGGAAACCCTGTACGCCTATCCTGACTTCCGCTTCGCCGCCCATTTTTCCGGCTGGCTGCTCGACTGGCTGCGTGAACGGCATCCGGCCGATATGGATTTGCTGGCCCAGATGGTCAAGCGCGGCCAGGTCGAACTGTTCAGCTCCGGCGATACTGAACCAGTATTGGCCGCCATTCCGCATCGCGACCGCGTCGGCCAACTGAAGACCCTGAACGACAAGCTGGCTACCTGGACCGACGTCAAGCCGACCGGCGCCTGGCTGACCGAACGCGTCTGGGAATCAGCAGTCGTGCCCGCGCTGGCCGAAACCGGCATCCGCTACGTGACGGTCGACGACTACCATTTCTTCTGCACCGGCAAATCGGCCGATGAACTCGATGGCTATTTCAGCACCGAAGAAGACGGCACCCGGCTCGACCTTTTCCCGATTTCGGAAGCCTTGCGCTATCGCCTGCCTTTCTCGCCAGCACACGAAGTGATCGCTTACCTCGAGAGCCTGGCCGATCGAAATCAGTCAGCCGCCATCTACTTCGACGACATCGAAAAATTCGGCATCTGGCCGGAAACCTACGACTGGGTCTACAACCGTGGCTGGCTGAAGGCGCTGATCGAAGGTGTGCTGGCCAGCCCGAAAATCCGCACCGGCACCTACGCCGATTTCCACGCCCATAACGCGACGCGCGGCATCGTTTACCTGCCGACCACCTCGTACAGCGAGATGAACGAATGGACGCTGCCGATGCCGGCTGCCGGAATCTATTCGTCCTTCCTCGCCGCCGAAAAGGCGGCCGGGCGCGGCGACCTGCACCGGCCGTTCATGCGCGGCGGCATCTGGCGCAATTTCCTGACCCGCTATCCGGAAGCCAACTGGATGCACAAGCGCATGCAGGGCTTGTCTGCTCGCCTTGGTGAAATGGCCAATCCGCCGCAGGCGCTGGTCGACGACCTGTACCGTGCCCAGGCCAATGATGCCTACTGGCACGGCCTGTTCGGCGGACTCTACCTGCCTCACTTGCGGCGCGCCGTCTGGAACAACATCGTGGCTCTCGAAGCCAAACTCGACGCCCTGAAACCCCGCCCGCCGATGCATACGGCCGATCTCGATTTCGATGGAAAAACGGAAATCTTCGCCCATACATCAGCCTTGCAGGTGGTCATCCGCAACGATGGCCTGGCCGCAGCCCACGAGCTGAGCAGCTTTCCGCTGCAGCACAATTTCGGCGATACCCTGCGCCGCTATCACGAGCACTATCACGACAAGATCGCCCACGGCCCGAGCGAGCATCACGGCGAAGGCATCGCCTCGGCCCACGACATCGTCCGCTTCAAGCACCCGATTTCCGTCGAGGACATCGTTCCCGATACCTTGCTCCGCGCACTGTGGCTGGACGAACTGGATGGCACCGCGCTCACCGATTACAGCCAGGCCGAAGGCAAGCTGGCCTTTTCCCGCCCCAACATCACCAAGACCTACGCACTGGAAGGCTCGACGGCAAGCGTCACCTGGCAGCTGACCGGCCTGGCCGGGCGCCGTTTCACGACCGCGCTGAATCTGGCCATGCCCAGTTGCGATGGTTTCCTCGGCCACTACACGCTGGCCGATGGCAGCATCCCCAGCGGCTTTGGCCACCCCCTGTCCCTGCCTTCAGCCACCGCGCTCAGTCTCGATGACGGGGTACTGGGCGGCCGCTTGACGCTAGAGACTACCCGGCCCGTCGAAATTCACGGCCAGCCGCACCAAACCGTCTCTCAATCTGAAGCCGGCTTTGAAAAAATCATGCAGGCTGTCGAACTCCGGCTCAGCTGGATCATCCCCGACGACTGCTGCACCCTACAACTCCAACTGAACATAGAACCCAGACCATGACCGGAACCGTCTACCAACTCGAAGTCAATCCGCAACTTCCGGAACGCCTGGAGCGCCTCGAAGAACTGTCGAACAACCTCTGGTACAGCTGGGACCGCCCGACCCAGGGCCTGTTCGCCAGCCTGTCGCATCCGCTGTGGAAGGCGACCAACCACAACCCCAAGGCCTTCCTGAAACGGGCCGACCAGAAGCGTCTGGAAGCCATTGCCGAAGATCCGGTCTTCCTCGGCGCCCTGAATCGCGTCGTCTCGTCCTACGACACCTATCACGAGATGCCGAACATGGCGCACGTGCATGGTCAGCCCTTCGCCGACGATGACCTGATTGCCTACTTTTGCGCCGAATTCGGTTTCCACGAGAGCCTGCCGATCTATTCCGGCGGCCTCGGCATCCTGGCTGGCGACCACTGCAAAGCGGCCAGCGATCTGGGGCTACCCTTCATCGGCGTCGGCCTGCTTTACCGCCAGGGTTACTTCCAGCAGACACTGACCGCTGACGGCCATCAGCAGGCGACCTACAACGACTCGGATTTCGACGACCTGCCGGTCACCCCCTTGCTTGGAGCCGATGGCAAGGAAGTCCTGGTCGGCGTCGAATTCCCCGGCCGGACCATCCAGGCCAAGGTCTGGGAAGTGACGGTCGGCCACGTCCGTCTGATCCTGCTCGACACCTGGCTGCCAATCAATAGCGAACGTGACCGCGAAATCACCCACCGCCTTTACGGTGGCGACAAGACCACACGCATCGAACAGGAAATCCTGCTCGGCGTCGGCGGCACCCGCGCACTTGCCGCTCTTGGTCTGAAGCCGACGGTCTGGCATGTCAACGAAGGCCATGCCGCCTTCCTGATCCTCGAACGCATCCGCAGCCTGATCAAAAGTGGCCTGCCCTATGCCGCCGCCCTCGAAGCTGTCGCCTCGAACGTCGTGTTTACGACGCATACCCCGGTGCCAGCCGGCCACGATCATTTCACGGAAGAAATGATGCGCAACTACTTCGGCGGCTGGTGCGGCGACCTCGGCCTCACTTGCGAACACCTGATGGGATTGGGTGCCGAACCTGGCAAGACCGACTTCAACATGACCGCACTGGCCCTGCGCGGCTCGCGTCACCACAACGGCGTTTCACGCATTCACGGAGACGTTTCGGCCGACATTTGCCGCTATCTGTGGCCGCAGATTCTGCCGCACGAAAACCCGATGGACTATGTGACCAACGGCGTCCATCTGCCCACCTTCCTGGCCCCGGAATGGTTCGAAACCTTCGAGCACTATCTCGGCATTGGCTGGCTGGAGCGGCAAACCCAGCCGGCCAACTGGCATGGCATCGACGACATTCCCGACGCCACTTTCTGGAGCATCCGCCAGCAACTGAAATCCAAGCTGCTCAAGCTGGTGCGCGATCGCATCCGTGAGCAGCACCACCGTAACCAGGGCTCGCCGTCGCACCTCGACCGCCTGCTCAAATACGCCGATCCGGACAACCCGAATGTCCTGACCATCGGTTTCGCCCGCCGCTTCGCAACCTACAAGCGCGCTGCGCTGCTCTTCCAGGATCCGACCTGGCTGCGCGAGATCATCACTCAGGCCAACCGACCGGTCCTCTTCCTGTTCGCCGGCAAGGCTCACCCGGCCGACCAGCCTGGCCAGGAAATCATCCGCAAGATCGCTGAGATGGCCAAGTTGCCGGAATTCGAAGGGCGCATCCTGCTCGTCGAAGGCTACGACCTGCACCTGTCCCGCTCTTTGGTGGCAGGCGTCGATGTCTGGCTGAACAATCCGATCTATCCGCTCGAAGCATCCGGCACCTCGGGCATGAAGGCTGCGATGAACGGTGCGCTTAACCTGTCAGTCCTCGATGGCTGGTGGGGCGAGGGCTACGATGAGGGCAATGATGGTGTCGCCAATGGCTGGGCAATCAAGCCCGTTCCCGGCCACCTCAGCGATGCCCAACGCGATGCCGAAGAGGCCCGCACACTGTACGAACTGCTGCAGGATCAGGTCATCCCGACCTATTACCGGACCGGCCCGATGGGCTATTCGCCGGAATGGGTCGCAATGTCGAAGCGCTCGATCTCGACCATCTCGCCACGCTTCAACGTGACGCGCATGGTCAGCGAATACGTCAAGAAGTTCTACGCCCCGGCTGCCGGCCACGGACGAAAGTATTTTTCTGACCACTTTGCTGTTGCCCGCCATGTCGCCGACTGGAAGGCCAAAGTCCGCGCTGCCTGGCCGGGCGTCCGCCTGCACCGCAACGACACGCCGGAGCGCCGCCTGAAATTCGGCGGCTCGGTGCGCATCGAACTGGCTGTCCAGCTCAACGGCCTGCGCCCGGAAGATGTCACGCTCGAAGCCCTGTTCGGCCGCCCGGGCCGCAACGGCGGCATCGGACGCGTTCGCCACTATCCAATGACCTGCGATGGCCAGAACGAGTATGGCGAGATGCGCTACCACCTGGAACTGACGCCGGAACTGTGCGGCAAGCTGGAGTACCGCATCCGCATCTTCCCGAACCATGCCTCGCTGATCCACCCTCTTGAAACCGGACTGATGATCTGGCTATGACGCCCATCGACACCCCGGCCTGGCGGGCGCTTGCCGCCCATGCCGAGGCCATCCGCCCGCAGCATCTGCGCGAACTCTTCGCCGCTGACCCGCAGCGTTTTGTTCATTTCTCGTTGCACCACGACGGCCTGCTGCTCGACTACTCAAAACAGCGGGTCAGCGCCGAGACCATGGCCCTGCTGCGCGATTACGCCGGGACGGCCGATGTCGATGGCTGGAAGCAGAAAATGCTGGCCGGCGAGACGATCAACCATACCGAAGGCCGTGCCGTCCGCCACATGGACTTGCGGGCCGGCGATCAGGCCCCCGCTGAAGTCCGTTCAGTGCTCACCCGTCTGCAATCCTTCTGCGAGCGCATCCACGATGGAGACTGGCGGGGTTTTTCCGGCGAACGCATCACCGATGTCGTCAATATCGGCATCGGCGGTTCCGACCTCGGCCCGCGCATGGCGGCCCTGGCCCTCACCGCCCGGCAGCAACCGGACATTGCTGTCCATTTCATTGCCAACGTCGATAGCGCCGACATCGCGCCACTGCTCGCCAGCCTGAACCCGCGCACGACCTTGTTCATCGTCGCCAGCAAGACCTTCACGACGCTGGAAACCCTGACCAATGCCCGCACCGCCCGCGCCTGGCTGCTCGCCACGGCTGTTCAGGAAAGCGCCATTGCCCGCCATTTTGTCGCCATCTCGACCAACCTCGAACTCACCCGCCAATTCGGCATCAGCCCGGAAAACGTCTTCGAGTTCTGGGACTGGGTCGGCGGCCGTTTTTCGATCTGGTCAGCCATCGGTCTTTCGCTTGCCCTGGCCATCGGCTGGAAAAATTTCGAACGACTGCTCGCCGGTGCCCGCGCCATGGACCGGCACTTCATTGACACCCCGGCCGCTGAAAACCTGCCGCTAACGCTGGCCCTGCTCAGCCTCTGGAACACCAATTTCCTTGGCGCCTCGACCGAGGCCATGCTGCCCTACAGCCAGTCGCTGCATCTGCTGCCGGCTTATCTGCAACAACTGGAAATGGAGAGTAACGGCAAGCAGGTCGACCGCGATGGAAATCCTCTGAACATCGCGACCTGCCCGGTCATCTGGGGCGAGTCCGGCACCAATGGCCAGCACTCGTTCTACCAGCTCTTCCATCAGGGTGGTCGCATCATCCCGGCCGACTTCATCGCGCTGCGCGAAGCCGACTTTCCCCTGCCCGGCCATCACGCCTCACTGCTCGCCAACTGCCTGGCCCAATCCGCTGCGCTGGCTTTCGGACAGACGGCCGAAGAAGTCCGTGCCACCGGCATTTCGGAAGCACTGGTGCCCTACAAGGTATTCCCCGGCAATCAGCCTTCGAGCACCCTGCTGCTGCCCTCGCTTGATCCCTACACATTGGGACAACTGCTTGCCCTGTTCGAGCACAAGGTCTTCTGCCTGGGCGTTCTGTGGAACCTGAATGCTTTTGACCAATGGGGCGTTGAACTCGGCAAGCAGCTGGCTGGCCAGTTGACCCCATTGATCGAGGGTAACGGTGACCTGTCGGCATTCGACAGCTCGACGCGAGGCCTGATTGCGGCACTGAAAGGACAATCATGAGCTCCCTCTCGATTCTCTTTGCCACCTCTGAGATGGCCCCCTGGGTCAAAACCGGTGGCCTCGGCGACGTGGCTGCCGCCCTGCCCGCCGCGTTGAGCAAAGCAGGCCACGACATCCGCGTCCTGCTGCCAGCCTACCCGGCGCTCAAGCAGGCATTCCCGGAAGCCACCCTCGCTGCCGAATTACCTGCTTTTGCCCCCGGTCTGCCGCCTTCCCGCCTGCTTTCTGCCCTTGCCGGCAATCTGGAGCTACTGCTGCTCGACTGCCCGGAACTCTTTGATCGCCCGGGCAATCCCTATCTCGATGCCAGCGGCCATGACTGGCCCGACAACGCCATCCGCTTCGGTTTGCTGTCGCGAGTTGCCGCCCGCCTCGGCCAGCCAGACTCGCCGCTTGGCTGGCAGGCCGACATCGTGCACGCCAACGACTGGCAAACCGCCCTCGCGCCGGCCTACCTACATTACCAGGGCGGCGCGGCGAGCGTCGTCACCGTGCACAACATCGCCTTCCAGGGCTGTTTCGGCCGCGACATGCTGGCCACCCTTGGCTTGCCGGAACATGCCTGGCGCTTCGATGGAGTCGAATACCACGACCAGCTCTCCTTCCTGAAAGCCGGGCTGCAGTTGTGCTCACAGATTTCTACGGTCAGCCCGACCTATGCCCGCGAAATCCAGGACGAACACTTCGGCTATGGTCTGGCCCCGCTGCTGCGCCATCGCACTGCCGAGCTGCGCGGCATTTTGAACGGCGTCGATACCGACATCTGGAATCCGGCCGCCGACCCGGCGCTGGCTACCGGCTATGCGGCCAACCGTCTCGCCGCCAAGCGGACCAACAAGACCGCGCTGCAAACTGAAATGGGCTTGGAGGTCACCGCTGACCGCCCGCTGTTCGGGGTCATCAGCCGCCTGACCGATCAGAAAGGCCTCGATCTGTTGCTCACCATCGCCGAGGGGCTGCCCAACCTGCCGGCACAGCTCGTCTTGCTGGGCAGTGGCGACAAGGCCATGGAAGCCGGCTTCGTCGATCTGGCCAAGCGTTTCCCAGGCCAGATCGCGGTAAAAATCGGCTTTGACGAAGGCCTTGCCCATCGCATCGAAGCCGGCGCCGACTGCTTCGTCATGCCGTCGCGTTTCGAGCCCTGCGGCCTGAACCAGATGTACAGCCTGCGTTACGGCACGCCGCCTATCGTTCGTGCCACCGGCGGCCTGGCCGACACGGTGGTCGACGTTTGTGAAGACACGCTGGCCGACAAGTCCGCCAATGGCTTTGTGCTCGATGGCGATACGCCGCACGCCTTGTGGGTGGCCATCGAACGGGTCTGCCGCAACTGGCAGGACAAGAAACTGTGGCAACGTATCCAGCAGAACGGCATGCGCCGGGACTTTTCCTGGAAACATGCCGCCAACGAATACGTCGCCCTCTATCGCGACGCCATTGTCGCCCGAGGTTAAGCCCAAGCATGTCCGAAATCATCATCATCGTCGCCGTCGCCAAAAACCAGGTCATCGGCAAGGACAACACGCTGATCTGGAACATTCCGGAAGACATGGCGCACTTCAAGGCGCTGACCGCCGGCCAGACGGTGGTCATGGGGCGCAAGACCTGGGAGTCGCTGCCACCGCGTTTTCGCCCATTGCCCGGCCGCCGCAACATCGTGATCAGCCGCCAGGCCGATTACGCTGCGCCGGGCGCCGAAGTTGCCGACTCGCTGGAAAACGCCCTGAAACTCGCCGCGGATGCGCCACTGGTCTTCATCATTGGCGGCGAGCAGATCTATACGCAGGCCATGGCGGTTGCCGACCGCCTGGAAATCACTGAAGTCGACCTGGAACCCGAAGGCGATGCCTGGTTCCCGGTGATCGACGCTACCTGCTGGGCAGTCACGCAAAAAAACACCCCGTCCAGCCAAAGCGGAACGGGATTTTCTTTTGTCACCTATCGCCGCAAATAGCGGCGAGGATCAGCGCACGCAATCGACGTAGTAGGTGCCGTCGGCGCCCTTGACCAGGCCATGCACGTCGGTCTCGAAGCCAGGGAAGCGGGCATTGAATTCGCGCGCAAACTTCAGGTAGCTGCAGATCGTGGCATTGAAGCGCTCACCAGGAATCAGCAACGGAATACCCGGCGGGTAAGGCGTCAGCAACACCGCCGTGACGCGACCTTCGAGCGCATCGACCGGCACGCGCTCAATATCACGGTGCGCCATCTTGGCGAAGGCATCGGCCGGACGCATGGCAGGCACCATATCCGACAGATACATCTCGGTAGTCAGGCGGGCGACGTCGTTCTGCTTGTAGACGCTGTGGATCTGCGTGCATAGATCGCGCAGACCAACACGCTCATAGCGCGGGTTTTTCTGCACGAACTCCGGCAGTACTTTCCACAACGGATGATTCTTGTCGTAATCGTCCTTGAACTGCTGCAGCGCCGTGACCAGCGTGTTCCAGCGGCCCTTGGTAATGCCGATGGTGAACATGATGAAGAAGCTGTACAGACCGCACTTCTCGACGATAACGCCGTGCTCGGCCAGATACTTGGTGACGATGGCAGCCGGAATGCCGAATTCGTCGGCGAAATCGCCATCGACGTCGAGGCCCGGCGTGATGATGGTCGCCTTGATCGGGTCGAGCATGTTGAAGCCGTCGGCCAGATTGTTGAAGCCATGCCAGCGTTCGCCCGGCTTGAGCATCCAGGCATCGCGTTCCTCGATGCCCTCTTCCGAAAGGTCATCCGGCCCCCAGACCTTGAACCACCAGTCGGCACCCCATTCCTCATCGACCTTGCGCATGGCACGGCGGAAATCGAGCGCTTCGGCAATCGACTCCTCGACCAGCGCCGTACCGGCCGGCTCTTCCATCATCGCCGCCGCCACATCGCAGGAAGCGATGATCGAGTACTGCGGCGAGGTGGAGGTGTGCATCAGATAGGCTTCATTGAAGATGTCGCGATCGAGCTTGTAGTTGTCGGCATCCTGGACAAGGATCTGCGAGGCCTGGCTGAGGCCGGCCAGCAGCTTGTGCGTCGATTGGGTCGAGAAGATCATCGACTCCTTGCAGCGCGGGCGATCGGCGCCGATGGCGTGATAGTCACCGTAAAAATCGTGGAAGGCGGCATGCGGCAGCCAGGCTTCGTCGAAATGCAGGGTATCGATCTTGCCGTCGAGCATATCCTTGATGTCCTCGACGTTGTAGAGGATGCCATCGTAGGTCGACTGGGTAATCGTCAGGACCCGCGGCTTGGCGGTCTTGTCGGTGATGAACGGATTGGCGGCGATCTTCTTCTGGATGCTTTCCCAGGCGAATTCGCTCTTCGGGATCGGGCCGATGATGCCGAAGTTGTTGCGCGTCGGCATCAAGAAGACGGGAATCGCCCCGGTCATCATGATGGCGTGCAGGATGGACTTGTGGCAATTACGGTCGACGATCACGATGTCGTTCGGCGCGACGGTCGAATGCCAGACGATCTTGTTTGAGGTCGAGGTGCCGTTGGTGACGAAATAGAGGTGGTCGGCATTGAAGATGCGCGCCGCGTTGCGCTCGGAAGCGGCCACCGGGCCGGTGTGATCAAGCAGCTGGCCGAGTTCTTCAACGGCATTGCAGACGTCGGCACGCAGCATGTTTTCACCAAAGAACTGGTGGAACATCTGGCCGACCGGTGACTTCAGGAAGGCGACGCCGCCCGAGTGGCCGGGGCAGTGCCAGGAATACGAACCGTCGGCCGCGTAATGGGTCAGCGCCCGGAAGAAGGGCGGCGGCAGGGAATCGAGATAGGCCTGCGCTTCACGTTTGACGTTACGGGCGATGAACTCCGGCGTGTCCTCGAACATGTGGATGAAGCCATGCAGCTCGCGCAGCACGTCGTTCGGGATATGGCGCGAGGTACGGGTTTCGCCATGCAGGAAGATCGGAATCTCGGCATTGCGGTTGCGGATTTCAGTAACGAAAGCACGCAGTTCGCCGAGTGTCTCTTCCGGCTCCAGCGCCAGCTCCTCGTCGTCGATCGACAGAATGAAGGCGCTGGCCCGTGACTGCTGCTGGGCGAAGGAGGTCAGGTCGCCATAACTGGTCACCCCGACCACTTCCATGCCCTCCTTCTCGATCGCCTCAGCCAGGGCGCGGATACCGAAGCCCGAGGTGTTTTCCGAGCGGAAATCCTCGTCGATGATGATGATGGGGAAGTGGAAGCGCATGGTGAATCCTTAAAAAGCGGCGACCCGCCGCAGCGGGTCACAGAATAAGACGATTTCGTTACAGTGCAGCGTCAGATTTTCGGTAGGGTCACGCCGACCTGCCCCTGGTACTTGCCGCCACGATCCTTGTACGAGGTTTCGCAAATCTCGTCGGATTCGAAGAACAACACCTGGGCACAGCCTTCGCCAGCGTAGATCTTGGCCGGCAGCGGCGTCGTGTTGGAAAACTCCAGCGTCACATAGCCTTCCCACTCGGGCTCGAACGGCGTCACATTGACGATGATGCCGCAGCGGGCGTAGGTCGATTTGCCCAGGCAAACGGTCAGCACGGAACGGGGAATACGGAAATATTCCATGGTCCGGGCCAGCGCGAAAGAGTTCGGCGGAATGATGCAGACGTCGGACTCGATCTCGACAAAAGACTTCGGATCGAAATTCTTGGGGTCAACCACCGTCGAGTTGATGTTGGTGAAGACCTTGAATTCGCGCGCGCAACGAATGTCGTAGCCATAGCTGGAGGTGCCATAGGAAACGATCTTTTCACCATTTGCTTCACGCACCAGCTCGGGTTCGAACGGCTCGATCATGCCGTGCTCTGCCGCCATGCGGCGTATCCATTTGTCTGATTTGATGGCCATTTTTTATCGTCCGCGCTACAAAAAGCAAAGGCGGGATTTTACCCGCCTTTGTGTGTGGTTTTGGCAAAAAATTACGTGTTCTGGACCACGATATTGGGGAATTTCGAGGTCATGTCCTTGGCTTTCTCGGCGATCTTGACTGCCACGCGGCGGGCGATGCCGCGATAGATCTCCGCCGTGCGCGAATCCGGGTCACCGACCACGGTCGGCTTGCCACCGTCGGCCATCTGGCGAATCGCCATTTCCAGCGGCAGGCTGCCCAAAAATTCGACGTCGTAGTCCTTGCACATCTTCTCGCCACCGCCCTCACCAAAGATATGCTCTTCGTGGCCGCACTTGGAACAGATATGGATGCTCATGTTCTCGACAATGCCAAGGATGGGGATATTCACCTTCTCGAACATCTTCAGGCCCTTGCGCGCATCGATCAAGGCGATGTCCTGCGGCGTGGTGACGATCACGGCACCGGTCACCGGCACCTTCTGCGCCAGAGACAACTGGATGTCGCCCGTACCCGGCGGCATGTCGACGATCAGATAATCGATGTCGCGCCAGTTGGTCTGGCCAAGCAGCTGGTCGAGCGCCTGGGCAACCATCGGACCACGCCAGACCATCGGGGTCTCGACATCGACCATGAACCCGATCGACATGGCCTGCAGGCCGTAGGCCTCGAGCGGCTCCATGTTCTGACCATCTTTCGATTCCGGCTGCTCGCCCGCCAGTCCAAGCATTTGCGGCAACGATGGGCCATAGATGTCAGCATCGAGAATGCCGACACTGGCGCCTTCCTGCGCCAAAGCCAGAGCCAGATTGACCGCAGTTGTACTCTTGCCGACGCCGCCCTTGCCGGAAGCCACAGCGATGATGTTCTTGACGCCCGGCATCAGCTTGACGCCCATTTGCACCGAGTGAGCAACGATCTTGGTGAAGACGTTGGCAGAAATATTGCCGACTCCCGGGACAGTGCGCGCGGCCGCGATGACCTGCTTGCGGATGGCATCAATCTGGGTCTTGGCCGGATAGCCCAGCTCGACATCGAAGGCGACATCATCGCCATCAATCTTGATGTTCTTCACCGCCTTGCCAGCGACGAAATCCTTGCCGGTATTGGGATCGACCGCAGCAGAAAGCGCAGCCTTGATTTGCTGTTCTGTAAGACTCATGAAAACTCCGGTTTTGGGGGGTGACCGCCGGGAAATACCCGACCAATTTTGTCCAGTATACTCCAAACCCGGAGAGAGGATCAGGCCTGCTGTACTGTATCCAGTCGGTAGCCTTGGCCATACACCGATGAAAGCATCAGGCCGCTTTCGCCTGCCAGCCCAAGCTTCTTGCGCAGCCTGCTGGCATGCGTATCAACGGTACGGGTATCCACCCCCGCCTCCTTCGACCAGACGCTGGTCAGCAGCTCTTCCCGCGACAGTACACGACCGACATTTTGCAACAGGATTACGGCCAGTTCGAATTCCCGCTGGGTGAGTTCGACATCCAGCCCGCAAAGACGGATGCGTCGACCTTCAAGGTCGATTTCGATATTGCCGAACTGCAGGGTGGCAGGACGCGGTTTCCGGCGACGCAGCAAGGATTGAACCCGCGCCAGGAATTCCATATAGCGGATCGGCTTGGGAACATAATCATCGGCGCCAAGACGCAGAATATCTGCAGCCGCCTCTTCATCGGTACGCCCGGTGCAGAAAAGGACCGGCACATCCCAGCCACAATGTTCACGAATGGATTTCAGCACCTCGTCACCGCCGATATCCGGCAGATTCCAGTCAATGACGAAAAAATCGAAACTGCGGCTCTTCAATGCCTCGATACAAGGCCTGCCCTCGGCAAATACCTCAACCTGATGGCCTTCACTCTTCAAAAGTGCCTTCAATACCTCAGCCTGGCTTCTGCTGTCTTCAACGACCGCAAAGTTCATGGAACCTCCCTTTTTTGCGGCGAATTCTGCGCCCTTCGATCCGCTTCGGCAATGATGCCATGAGCAATTTTACCAAGCGATCACAATCGTTTACTTTTCGTAACATAGTTTAGCCGACACTTATGGACATTGTTAGCAGCTACGGCACCGTCCCATCGCGGTAAAATCACGCTTTACCTTTTCAGATCAGCCCTCCATGTCGCGCAAGATCCTTGTCACTTCCGCCCTGCCGTATGCCAACGGCGCCATTCATCTTGGCCATCTGGTCGAATACATTCAGACCGATATCTGGGTGCGTTTTCAAAAGATGTCCGGCAACGAGTGCTGGTACGTCTGTGCGGACGACACCCACGGTACACCGATCATGCTCCGCGCCGAGAAGGAAGGCATCACGCCGGAACAACTGATCGCCCGCGTGCATGGCGAACACTCCCGCGACTTTTCCGGCTTTCATGTCGGTTTCGACAATTACTACAGCACGCACTCCGACGAAACCCGCGACTGCGCCAACGACATCTATTTGAAGCTGCGCGCCGCCGGCCTGATCGAAACGCGGACCATCGAGCAGTATTACGACCCGGTCAAGCAACTGTTCCTGCCTGACCGCTTCATCAAGGGCGAGTGCCCGAAGTGCGGGGCCAAGGACCAGTACGGCGACAACTGCGAGTCCTGTGGCGCCGCCTACGCGCCGACCGACCTCAAGGATCCGTATTCGGCCATTTCCGGCGCCAAACCGGAACTGCGCACCTCCGAACACTATTTCTTCAAGCTATCCGACCCGCGCTGCGAGGCCTTTCTGCGCCAGTACACCAGCCGTGACAACGGCGTGCTGCAGAACGAAGCCGCCAACAAGATGCAGGAATGGCTGGGCGCCCCCGGCGAGAACAAATTGACCGACTGGGACATTTCCCGTGATGCCCCCTATTTCGGCTTCGAAATTCCCGATGCGCCGGGCAAGTACTTCTACGTCTGGCTTGACGCCCCGATCGGCTACATGGGCTCATTCAAGAACCTGTGCAGCAAGAATGGCCTCGATTTCGACGAGTACTTCAAACCTGACTCGAAGACCGAGCTCTACCATTTCATCGGCAAGGACATCCTCTACTTCCACGCGTTGTTCTGGCCGGCCGAACTGGCCCATGCCGGTTTCCGCACGCCGACCAAGATCTTTGCGCACGGTTTCCTGACTGTCGACGGCGCCAAGATGTCGAAATCGCGCGGCACCTTCATCACGGCCGAGAGTTTCCTGAAGACCGGGCTGAATCCGGAATGGCTGCGCTATTACTATGCCGCCAAGCTGTCGGCCACCATGGAAGACATCGACCTCAGCCTCGATGACTTTGTTGCCCGCGTCAATTCGGACCTGGTCGGCAAGTACGTCAATATTGCCAGCCGTTCGGCCGGCTTCATCACCAAGCGCTTCAATGGCCAACTGGCTCCGGCTGCTGCCGATCTGCCGGCCATCAAGGGCATCCAGGAAGCCGCCAGCCGTATCGCCGAGCTTTATGAAGCCCGCGAGTTCGGCAAGGCCATGCGCGAGGTCATGGCGCTGACCGACGCGGCCAATCAGTACGTCGATAGCGTCAAGCCGTGGGAGCTGGCAAAACAGGAAGGCAAGGAAGTCGAACTGCACGCTGCCTGCACCAACGCCTTGAACCTGTTCCGCCTGCTGACCGTTCTCTTGAAGCCGATCCTGCCGATCGTCGCCGACAAGGTCGAGAAGTTCCTCAACATCGCCCCGCTGCAGTGGACCGATACTCAAGGTCTGCTTGCGGGAGGCCATGCCATCAATGTTTACGAGCACCTGATGACCCGTGTCGACCCGAAGCTGATCGAAAAGCTGGTCGAAGCCAACAAGGAATCGCTGGCTCCTACGCAGGAAGCTCAGTCCCAGCAACGTCATGCCGAACACCAGCAGAACGAGCTGAAATCGGAAAGCCCGTGGGAACCGTTCTGCAATATCGACGATTTCATGAAGGTCGACCTGCGCATCGTCCGCATTGCCAACGCCGAACACGTTGAGGGCGCCGACAAACTGGTCCGCCTGACACTGGACGTTGGCAACGACGAAACACGTAATGTCTTCGCCGGCATCAAGGCGGCTTACGATCCGGCGCAACTGATTGGACGACTGACCGTCATGGTCGCCAACCTGGCACCACGGAAAATGAAATTTGGCATGTCCGAAGGCATGGTTCTGGCAGCATCCGACCCCGAAGGCAAGACACCGGGGATCTTCCTGCTCTCGCCGGACTCAGGCGCCCAGCCCGGCATGCGAGTCAAATAATTCACCGCCATCGGAAACGGCCTGTTTAGCAGGCCGTTTCTTGTTGCGGCGCAACAAAACCACCCTTTAACCTCAAGTATCACTTTAACTTAGTAGCCCAATCTATCTACAGGGTTTAGGCTTTTGGAACTATCCACAAAAACTGTGGATAAGTCTGTGAATGAAACCGGCAGCAATGCGCTAAGTGACCGTTCCACAAGGTTTTTTGTTACCTTGCCTGAAAGTTGAGCTTTAACATAAGTCTTTGATTTTTAGGCAAATATTAAAAGCGATGGTTTATTTAACAAATTCACCAACGCATAATTGCCCCACCTGAATAAGCGCCCCATTACTGTGCATAAGTCGAGCCTTGACATTCAGTTTGTCAAGTCTTTTAGAAGACTTATTTGTTAACAACCATCGATCGCCATCAAAGCCATGCTCAAACCATCCATCCGCCCGCCTCGCCCGCAATTGACCGGCCCGATCTTCGTCTATGCGCTGGTTGATGTTTTTGGCCTGTCTTGCGTCGGTATTGGCGCCAGCTGGTTCGCCGCCGGCAAGGGGGCCATCCTGACCAACTTTCCGACATCGATGGCTGAAGCAGTGGTTTGCACGGTGGGTGGCGCCGCAGTCATGATCTGGTCGGTAGCCCGCATCCTTCGCGAAATCGCCAAGCAGGCCCCGGAAATGCAGGCCCGTTACGATGCCTATATCGCAGCCAACCATCCGGACAAAGTTCGCCCCGACAACAAAACGGATTAATCGCCGTTCTTGGTGCCTGGCTTCAGCCAGTCGGGCAACTCACGGTTGCCGGCGTTGTCGATGATGTACTGGCGAACCAGGCGGCGGACCACCTGCGACGAGGTCAGGTCCTTCGCAGCACAGATTTCCTCGAAAATCTTCTTTTTCTGAGGATCGATCAGGATCGTCAAGCGTGCTGTTCTATTCTCCATGACTTTCTCTTTTTGGCTTTGTGTCTAATCATATTAACATGTGATTAACATTGACGATTAACCAGCCGACCATATAATGCGTCGCTTACCCTGTGAGCGCGCATCATGAAAATCGCCTTCCGTCCCAAGCTGCTCGATTGCCTGCCGACTTATAACCGCGCTCAACTCGGCAAGGACATAGCCGCTGGCATCACGGTTGGCGTACTCGCGCTGCCGCTGGCCATGGCCTTTGCCATCGCCTCTGGCTGTTCGCCAACCGCCGGCATCTGGACGGCCATCGTCGCCGGCCTGATCATCTCGGCGCTGGGCGGCTCAAGGGTTCAGATTGGCGGCCCGACCGGCGCCTTCATTCCCATCATCTACGGCATTGTCGCGATCAACGGCTTCAACAACCTGCTCGGGGCAACCATGCTGGCCGGCGTGTTCCTGCTCGCCATGGGGCTGGCCCGCATGGGGCAACTGATCCGCTTCATTCCCGTCACGGTCGTCATCGGCTTTACCAACGGCATCGCGGTGGTGATCTTTCTCGCCCAGATCAAGGATTTCTTTGGTCTGCAGATCGAGAGCCTGCCCGCAGAGTTTTTCCATCGCATCAAGACGCTGGCCGCCTACGCCCACACCGTCGACCTGCCGACGCTGGGCCTGGCCTCAGCCTGTTTCGCCTTCCTGCTTTCCTACAACTGGCTGGCCCAGCGGATTTCACCGCTCCGCCGGGCACCGGGGCCGCTCGTCGTGCTGCTCGTCGGCACCCTCGTTTCATACCTGTTCAACCTGCCGGTTGAAACCATCGGCAGCCGCTTCCACGGCATTCCACAGGAATTGCCCAACTTTGGACTGCCTGAACTTTCAATTCACGACTTCGGCAAGCTGATTTCGCCGGCCATCACCATTGCCTTGCTCGGCGCCATCGAGTCCCTGCTCTCGGCCCGTGTCGCCGACAGCCAGATCGACGACCGCCACGATCCCAATCAGGAGCTTGTCGCCCAGGGGCTGGCCAATATCGTTGCCCCGCTGTTCGGCGGTTTTGCCGCCACGGGCGCCATCGCCCGCACCACCACAAACGTCAAGACCGGCGGCCGGACGCCGATCGCCGGCATCATCCACGCCTTCGTCCTGCTCGGCATTGTCCTGATTGCCGCCCCACTCGCCTCCTACGTACCGCTCGCCACGCTATCGGCCATCGTCATGGTCGTCGCCATCAACATGGGCGAATGGCACGAGTTCAAGGAATTGCAGCGTTACTCCTACAACTATCGGATCATCCTGCTCGCCACCTTCTTCGTGACGGTACTTTTCGACCTGACCATTGCCGTCGAACTGGGTATGGTCCTGGCCAGCCTGTTCTTCATCTACCGCATGTCCGAACTGACCCGTGTCGAACGCCGGCCGCTGCGCGAAGAAGCCAGTGAGCCGCAATTCCTCTACCCGGATGGCACGATGCGGGTCGCTGCCTGGCAGTTGTTCGGCTCGCTGTTCTTCGGTGCGGTCAACAAGCTCGAAGCGCTGCTCGACCCGAGCGCAGGCCACCCGGAGGTCGTCATTCTCGATATGGCGCAACTGATCCAGCTCGACACCACCGGCCTCGAAGGACTGGAAAGCCTGCTCGACAAACTGAAGAAGCGTGGCTGCACGCTGCTTGTCTGTGGCCTCAATTCACAACCGGGTTCGCTTCTCTACCGTTCCGGCTTCATCGATCACCTGGGCGATGACAATGTCTGCCCTGACCTCTCCAGCGCCCTCCAGCGCGCCTACATCCTGCTGCCCAATCTGATGGGCGGCACTGAAGAAGACTATTAAAAAGGAATCCCCGTGAGCAGCTTGCCGAAATGCCCGAAATGCAACTCCGAATACACCTACGAGGACGGCGAAAACTACGTCTGCCCGGAATGTGCCCACGAGTGGCCAAAGAACGCTGCCGCAGTTACCGAAGAAAAGCGCGTCTGGCGCGATGCCAACGGCAATGAGCTGCAGGATGGCGATTCGGTCACCGTGATCAAGGACCTGAAGATCAAGGGTTCGTCGTCCGTCGTCAAGGTCGGCACCAAGGTCAAGAACATCCGCCTGATTGAAGGCGATCACGACATTGACTGCAAGATCGATGGCATCGGTGCCATGCAGTTGAAGTCAGAGTTCGTCAAGAAGGCCTGACCCGGATCGAAAAAACCGCTCCTGGCGAACCGGCTCGGACTTAGCGCACGAGTCCGGCCGCCCAGGCCTCGGCAGCCGGCCTGACGATTTCTATCCACGGCCCGGGATATATCCCGATGGCGACAATCATGACGATCAGCGCAACCAGCACCGCCCATTCGCGCGGCCGCAGGTCGCTTGCCTGAGCCACATTTTCCCGTTCGACCGGCCCGAAGAAGGCCTTGCGGTAAAGCGCCAAAAAGCCTCCAGCCGCGATGGACAGACCGAACAGGGCAGCCATGCCGGCGCCTGTATGACTGTGCAGCGCCGCGATGATGAGCAGAAACTCGCCCGGGAAGCTGCTGGTTCCGGGCATGCCCACCCCAGCCAGGCCACAGATCAGGAAGCCGGTGGCGAGCAAGGGCATGGTCTTGGCCGCCCCGCCGAGGGCGTGGATATCGGTGGAACCGGTACGCTGACGCAGGAATTCCAGCAGGATGAACGCCCCGCCCGTAGCGACCGAGAAACTGAGCAACAGCGACACCGCCCCCTGCGCCCCTTGGGCCGTGTAGGAAGCCAGCCCGAGCACAGCCAGCCCGACGTGGCAGATACTGGCGTAGGCAAGACCAACCCGCAGGTTGCTCTGGGCCAGCATGCCGACCGCGCCATACAGGATGGCCACCGTCCCCAGGCCGGCGAGCAGCCAGTGCATGTCGAGTGCAGCTTCCGGCGCCAGCGGCACGGCAAAGCGGATCAGGCCGAAAGCCCCAAGTTTCAGCCCAACCAGCAGGGCCGTCAGCGAACCGGGCGCAGCCAGTGAAAACTGCGGCAACCAGGTATGCAACGGCACGAGCGGCACCTTGACGCCAAAGCCGATCAGACAAAGCAGGAAGACTGCCGTCTGGGTCGAACGCGGCAAAGGCACGGCGAGCAGGGCCATCAGATCAAAGGTCGGTACGGACTGGCTGGCGGCAAGAATGACGAAGGCCAGCAACAAGGGAATACCGCCAGCCAGCATGATCAGGAAATAGCGGGTAGCCGCCGCGGCGCGGCCATCCGTCACGCCCCAGCGGCCAAGCAGGAAGTACAGCGGCACCAGTGTCAGCTCCCAGAAAACGAAGAACAGCACCGTATCGAGCGCACAGAAAATACCCAGAGTAGCGGTCTGGAGCAGGAGCAGCAGGCTGTAGTGCAGGCGTGGCGCGTCGTGCACCGCATTCCAGCTGGCCACCAGCGAGCCAAGAAAGAGCAGTCCGGTCGCCGGCAGGAAGAGCACGGAAATACCATCAACCCCGACCAGGTAATGAACATTCAGGCTGGCGATCCACGACGCCCGTTCAACCAGCTGGAAACGCGCCCCGGGCGGATCGTAGGCAACCAGCGCAGCCACCCCGAGGGCCAGCGTGACGATCATGGTCAGCGCAACCAGCTGCCGGGTGATACGGGACGGCAAGAGCCAGATCAGGCCGGCTCCGGCCAGCGGCAGAAAAACGAGCAGAGAGAGTAGTGGCAGGTTCATCGGACGAACCTCGCCGCCGCTGCCTGACTGGCTGTTTCGGTCAGATACAACCAGGGCTCGGTGAAGAAGCCGATGGCCAGCATGGCCGCCAGCGCGATGCCGCAAACGAGGTACTCCATGGGCAGCGTCTTGTCGACGTCATGGCCGCCCGCCTTGGCTTGTGACAGGAAAGCCTTCTGGAAAGCCCAGAGCAGGAAGCCAGCCGCCGCCACGTTGCCGAGCGCCGTCGCGACCGTGGACAGCGCACCGAACTGGTCGATGGAGGCTTCCAGGATCAGGTGGGCGGCATCGAAGCCCGGGGTCCCCGGCATGCCGACGATGGCCAGGCCGAAGATCAGGAATGAAATGGCCAGGAACGGAATGCGCTCGAAGAGCCCGGACAGTTCATGCAATTCAGTCGTGCCAGTACGCCTGAAGACGAAGCCGACGATGAACCACATGCCGGTCACCGCCAGCCCGAAGTTGGCGGCCAGCAGCATGGCGCCCTGGATACCGGATTCGTGCAGGCTGAACAGGCCGATGACCAGCAAGCTGGTATGACTGACCACGGCAAAGGCCAGCAGGCGCCGCAGATTGGTCTGCTGGAAAGCCAGTGCCGCCGTGAAGAACACCCCGGCCATGGCAAAGCCGACGACATAGGGCTGCCAGTACTGGACAGCCCCCGGGGTTAGCGGCAGCACGAAGCGCAACATGCCATAGATGCCGACCTTGACGCCAACCATCAGCGCTGGCGCCACGGCAATCAGGCCATGTTGCGCCATGTTGGGCAGCCAACCATGCAACGGGAAGAGCGGCGTACGCACGGCCAGCCCGTAAAACAGCAGGTAGAAGGCCGCCGTCTGGAATTTGCCAACCGGGATGGCACCAAGCAAGTCGAACAGGTCGAAGCTCCAGCGGCCGCCCGTCGCTTCGGCGTGGCCCCAGCCGAGCACAACGCAACCCGCCGCGAACAAGGCCCAGCCGAAGGCCTGATACTGGACGAAGCGGGCCAGTGCCTGGATTTCCGCACGCGATGAAGCCCAACGCCGCAGCAGGTAGACGACGGACCACAATTCGAGGGCCGAGAAGGCAGCGAACCACAGAACATTCATCGTCACCAGCATGCCAACCAGCCCGGCCTCGGCCAGCAACAGCACCGCAAACAAGCGTCCCGGCGAAATCATGCCGCGGCTCATGCCATAGAGAGTCATCAACAGGGTGAGCAGCGCGGCGAGCAACAAGAAGAGCAGACTCAACCCGTCGACAGCGACGTGGTAAGCCAGCGGTGCAAATCTTTCGGCCAGCTGCAGCGATGGCGACAAGGGGTTGATATGGCTGACCGCGACGATGGCCAGCACCAGTTCTGCCAGGGCGAAAACCTTGCCGGCGACTACCGCCGTTGTCCGTTCCTTGAAGGCAAACACCACTGCCGCACCGAACAGCGGCAGCAATTGCAGCAACAGAAGCAGCGGTAACCCGGCCTGCTGGTTCCAGAAGATTTCGGTGAGCGAATTCATGGCGCTGCCCATCAGAGGATCACCACAAAAGTGGCCATCACCGCCATCATCAGGTAACGCGGCTGTTCGAGCAGATGCTCCAGCGTCCGCAGATAGGCGCCGGCGCGGTGCATCAGCTTCTCGGCCATGCCGCCCTTGCCACGCAGCAGCAGGCGATACTCGATGTGTTGCAGCAGATCGGAAACCGCTGCCAGCACTCGCCCCGGCAAGCCATCGGCAACCACCAGCGGACGATCGGCATGGACCGCCTTGCCCTGCCCGGGCTGACCAATGGCATGGTCGATGAAATGTTCTTCCAGGGCGCGCACGTCACGGGCAAAGGACATGGTCGGTGCGGCGAGCAGCGTATGCGACAGCTTGTCGAGCCAGAAACGTTGCAGGGCAATGGTATACAGCAATCGGTTATTGCGCAGCCAGGCCGGTGGCGGTGGCGGGCGGTCACGGGTGATGGCCAGCCAGGACGGGGCAATCAGGAACTGCCAGACCCGCCAGGCGGCATGCAGACAGAGATGAACCAGGGCCAGCGTCGTCCAGCCCAGGCCGATGGCGACAAACATCAGCGAGACCTGGAACAGTGTCGCGAAGATCAAGGCCGACTTGACGTCGGTCTGGACCAGGCCGCACAGCCAGGCGTAGATCGCCGTCAGCACCCCGGCGACGACCAGCCCGAACATCACATCCGGCACCTGCACGAGCAGCGGTTCAAGACGCAACATCAGATAAACGCCGGCATGCACCATTACCGCCCCGTAGAAGATGGCCGACGACGGCGTCGGTCCCTCGAGCGCCCGGGTGATCCAGGCCGAGAACGGCAATTGCGCTGACTTGGCCAGCGCCGCGATGACAAAACCGATGACCAGCAGGCGATCGTTGACCACGCTCAATTGCGCGGCCTGCGACAGCGCCGTCCATTCGAAGCCGCCGAGCCAGGTGGCAGCCAGCCCCAGCCCGAGCAGGAAGCCGGCATCGCCGCCCCGGTTGGTAATAAAGGCAAACAGCGCATTCCCGGTCGCCACCGGCCGATGCCAGGCGTAGCCGATGAGCAGGAAGGAGGAGATGCCGCACATTTCCCAGCCAACGAAGGCGAGCAGGCCATTGCCGGCGAGCAGCACGAGCTGGATGCCGGCCAGGAAAAAGCTGAGCGCGATGAAGAAGCGGTGGAAGCCAGCCTCGCGGTGCAGATAATTGGCCGAGAAGCGAATGACCAGCCAGCCAATCAGCGCAGTCAACGTGCCGAGCGTCAAGGAAAGGGGATCAAGCATGAACGAGAAGCTCGCTTCCCAATTGCCCGTACCGAACCAGTGCCCAAGGCGACGATGGCCTGGCGCACCATACAGCAGCGACAAACCGTCGATGGCTATGAGCAGCACCAGACCACCGAAGGCAGCGAGAGAGGACAAGCGGGCGGTCAGCGGTTCGGCTGCATCGCCACAGGCCTGCCCGAGCAGCACGCGGGCGCCATTGATGACGACGGCCAGCAGCGGCAGCGCCGGCACCAGCCAGATCCAGTTGGGCAAATGATCGAGCAGCGCGTTCATCGGGCTCCTCCGAGAATGATTGCCGGCGGCAGCGGCTGCGACTCACCGGCAAACCAGTCCGCCGAATGCGCCACTTGGGGCAGCACTGCTTTACCCGACCACGCCCGCCAGCCGCGACGCGGGCAATACGAATGGATGGCACCGCTGAGCGGATTTTTGGCGGCCAGGATGATCCATTCGTTATTGATCAGCTCCTGCAAAGGTGGCTGACGGCTGACGATGGCGGTCAGCACTTCCGGCGTTTGCTCGACAACGACCAGCAGGCGCATCGGCTCATGGATTTCGACCATCTGCCAGGGCAGTCCGGTGCGCAGGTCGGAATCGGCGCCTTCCATGACGCCAAACAGGCCGGTGATGTTGTGGGTGATCTTCGAGCCGCAACCGAAATGTTCGTTGTCGACGGTCGAAAAATAGTATTCAAGAGCAATACCCGCACCCACCGGACCGGCAGCGAGCAGGATGCCTTCGACGATGCGACCATCGCCATCGGCCATCGGGTCGTAGGAAATCAGGAAAACGCGGCGATCGAGAAACAGTCCCCGACTCATCTGGCGACGGCCGATGAAGGCCGCAGCGTTGGTCGCATGCCCAAGTTCCGGCCGGGCCTGGGAGATATCGTTGGCGCGACCGATCATGTGCTGCCGCGCCTTCCATGGCAAAGGCCGGAGCGGCGCCGAAGCCAGCCGCCGGCAGCGTTCCGCGGCATGGGCCCGGCAAGCCTCGGCCATCTGGCCAAGCAGGGTCTCGAGCGCTGCCTGAAACGCTGCCGGTACGGTATCGAGGTCGTACCACTCGATGCCGTCGTCGCAGGTGTTGTGCTCCGCGGCAACAAACCAGGTGCTGTCGGGAATGCACAGGCCGCGCGCCGTGAGCCCGGCGCGCACAGCCGGCCGGTTGGCCATCGCCGCGAAAACCCGGGCATTCGGCCCGCCATGCTTGCCGGAACAGGCGCCGCAGTCATAGGCCGACAGATGCGGGTTGTTCTGACTGCCCGACCCATGACCGAAAATCAGCACCAACGGCGCAAAATCGCCGGAAAGGCCGATCATGCGCAGGAAGGCTTCGACGCGTTCGATCTGCTCGGCATCGGTCAAACCAAGTTGCGGTTGCTCGGGCGTGGCAGCCGTTGCCTGCTCACTCGTCAGGCCCAGACGGGTCGACACCCGGCCTTCGTATTGTTCGCGCCAGCGCCGTGCCGTTTCACCGAACCAGCCAGGCGCCAACGTCACTGCGGCCAGCGAGGTCAGCGCCGGCAGTGCGGCCAGTGCCGTCAGAACCGGGCCGGCAACGGCACGCCGACGGGTCGCCTGATAAAGCCGCTCACGCCAGCGCAGCCGTTTTTCACGGCGAGCCGCATGGCCGGCCAGCAAGTCATCGTTGCCCTCCGCAGACAGTTCGCGGACCAGATGCGTCGGCTGGACGACGACCGGGCAAAGCGCGGTCTTGCCTGGATCATCGACCCCCTGCCAGAACATCGGGATACCGAAAAAACCGGCCGCGCCATAGGTGGCGATATCCGGCGCGATTTCCTCGAGATGCCGGCGGGTGCCTTCCTCACGATCATCCATGCACATGACGACCTGGGCCGATGGCAGGCGCGGCGTGGCCTGACGAGGATGATTGGCGGTCAGGGCCGAAAAAAGCTGTTCGCGGTAATGGCGCTCGTAAGCCAGCAGCCAGATCTGGCCGCGCTCCAGGGCTGACAGGCTGGCGGCACAGGCTTGCAAGGCAATCCGGTCATCGCCGCCCAGTGTCTCCAGATCAGCGGGCGTCAAGCCAAGTTGCCGGCTCAGGTCAGCCATTTGCCATGCGGCGCCACCGGCCTGCGAAACGGCCATCACCGGCGCCAAGTCTGCCGCCAGATGCCGCCACTCGCCGGCATCGACATGCCCCGCCCTGGCCAACTGCACCAGATGCGCCGCCCGTCCCTGTAGCTCCTCGGGCAGATGATGCGCATGCAGCGCATCGCGAACAAGAAACTCCTCGGGTCTGGCCACGTAATAAGCCCGCAATTCGGCGGGGCTCATCGGCGAACCGGTCAGACGGCGGAGCAGGTCGTCGGTCAGCAGACGCTCCAGCAAGACACGCACCGCCAGATACTCCAGCATGTCCACCGGCGTTCCGTCGCCGCGCCCCGGATTGCGGTCGCGCCACAGGAACATGCCCGACCAGCCGGGCAGTTCGAGGCTCAGTCGCTCCAGATAGCCATACCACTGGCTTTCATCGGGGATCAGTCTGGGCAGCTCTTCGAGCAGCACATCGACCGGGCTATCCGGCAGATGCAGGATTTCATCCCGCACATTCGGCAACTCATCCATTTCCCAAGCCAGATCAAGCCCGGCACTCGCCCGCCAGGCCGCAAAGAAGCCCTTTCCCTGGGCCGGATTGCGCCAGGCAGCAACGCCGAGATCGAGATGTGCGGCGAGGTGGCGCTGCAGAATGGTCCGCACCCACTCAAGCACATCCTCGCCACTCAGGTATTCAAGCAGGGCACGCCAGGTCCAAGTATTGCCAATACGGCCACAAAGCGCCTCCCAGCGATCCAAGGCCAACTGCTGCCAGGCGATTGCAGCGCCTTCGTCGGCCGTCGCTGTAGAGCGATAGAAATGGCTGAAGAGCGGGTCGTCAGCGAGCGATGTTTCCCGGACCAGCCATTCCAGGCGGCTGGCGTCGGGAAGATCCAGACCGGCCATCAGGCTGGCCAGCAGGATGTCGCGCCGGGTCAGATTGCGGGCGACAGGCCGATCAAGATCGTGGACGCCAAAATCATCCAGCGCCGCACTCAGGTCGTCCTGACTGATCCGCCCGCTGGCCAGACACTCGCGGAAACGCGACTCCGGCCAATACGTCGTTGCCCCGGTCAACGCCTGGGCTGCGGCCAGCGCCTCGGCAAAAGGCAGATGCTGGAAGCCATGCAACGTGTTGTGATGAACGAAATCGCGAATCGGCGCCTGGGCTGGCAGCACGTGGGTCAGATGCTCTACCCAGTGGGCCAGTCGTTCGCGGATGGGCAATTCGTGCTCGACGCTCACATCATTCCCCGAACAAACCGGCCACCCGGCCAACACTGCCGGCAATCAACGCCAGCAATGGGGCCGGCCACAGACCAAGGATCAGGATGCTCGCAGCCAGCAAGCCGCCGCACACGGTTTCAGTCCGCGTCATGTCCGGCAGATCCATCGGTTTACCCTTCAGGCACAGACGGCCGATGACGCGCAGGCTATAGGCCGCGCCGACCAGCAGGGCCACACCGAGCAACAGCACCCAAGCTCCCCAGTGGGTATAGCCGGCCAGCAGCACATGCAATTCAGCGATGAACCCGGCACTGCCCGGCAGGCCGATCGCCGCCAGCAAACCAAAGGCCGTGAAGAAAGCAAAACGCGGCGCCTTGCCGAGCAGCGAGCCATAGTCGGCCAGATTCCGGCTGTGCGTGCGCTGATAAAGCAGCCCGACAATCAGGAACAGCGTTCCGGCCGTCAAGCCATGTGCCACCATTTGCACCACTGCCCCGGTCAGGCCAGTGACGTTGAGCGTCGCGATTCCCAGCAGCACGATCCCCATATGCGAAATCGATGAATAGGCGACCATCGCCTTCAAATCCTGCTGCCGCCAGGCCAGGATGCCGCCGTAAAGCAGGCTGATGAAAGCCAGGATGGCCAGCCAGTCCTGCGTCGCCAGCAGCGCGGCGGGCAAGGTTTCGGCCGCCCGGATCAGGCCGTAGGCCCCCATCTTGAGCAACACCCCGGAGAGCAGGATGGACACCGGACTGGGCGCCTCGACGTGGGCCAGCGGCAACCAGCCATGCAGGGGAAAGACCGGCATCTTGACGCCGAAGCCGATGAACAGGCCGGCGAAGATCAGCAGTTGCGTGTTCAAAGGCAGACCGCGCCCGCCCTCGGCCATGTCGGCCATGGCAAAGCTGTGGCCGGGTGCCGCGTCGTAGAGAAAGAGCAGCGCGACCAGCATGAACACCGAGCCGCCCAGCGTATAGAGAAAGAAGTTCAGCGCAGCCCGCTGGCGGTTCGGCCCACCCAGGCGGTCGATCAGGAAGAACAGCGGCAGCAGTGTCGCTTCCCAGAAAACGTAGAACAACGACCAGTCGCGCGCCGTGAACACACCGAACATCGCCGATTCAAGGAGCAAGACGAGCATGAAATATAGCCGCGCCCCCTCTTCCATGCGCCGCGACACCAGCACCGCGATCAGCGACAACAGCGCCGTCAACAAGACCATGGCCAGCGAAATACCATCGACGCCAAGGGCGAAATAGGAGCCGAGCCGGACATTCCAGGCCCGACTCTCGAACATCTGGATAGCCGCCCCCGCCGGGTCGAACCGGCTAGCCAGCCAGAGCGAGTAACCGAGTGAAGCCAAAGAAAAAGCCATCGCCACCTGCCATAGTGGCAGGGCACGACGCACCGGTAACACTGCCAGCAGAACAGCCCCCACCACCGGCAAGAAAACCAGCACCTTCAGCATGACCCGGCCCCTCCGCCAGTCTGCTCGGCGATCATTATTTTCATACCGGGATTATGCCAGCGCCCCGCAGTTTCCGGACACGCCTTGCCAAGGCCAATGCAGCGAGAAAATGCAGGAAAACCGGTTTGACACGTCATGCCCGCTTGGTTAAATTGCATGTTTCCCCCCAACCTTAAAACCGATCACGATAAGGAGTTCCCCATGGCCGTTCTCGTTGGCAAGCAAGCCCCGGATTTCACCGCCACCGCCGTTTATGGCAATAACGAAATCAAGGAACTGAAGCTGTCCTCCTTCAAGGGCAAGCCTGTCGTCCTGTTTTTCTACCCGCTGGATTTCACCTTTGTCTGCCCGTCCGAGCTGATCGCCTTCGATCATCGTCTCGAAGAATTCAAGCAGCGCGGCGTCGAAGTCATCGGCGTTTCCATCGACTCCCAGTTCACCCACCTGGCCTGGAAGAACACAGCCGTCAAGGAAGGCGGCATCGGTCCGGTCGGCTATCCGCTGGTTGCCGACGTCAAGCATGAAATCTGCCGCGCCTACGATGTCGAACTCGAAGCCGCCGGTGTTGCCCTGCGCGGGTCCTTCCTTATTGACAAAAATGGCACCGTCATGCATCAGGTCGTCAACATGCTGCCGCTCGGCCGCAACATTGACGAAATGCTGCGCATGGTCGATGCACTGCAGTTCTTCGAAGAGCACGGCGAAGTCTGTCCGGCCGGCTGGAACAAGGGCAAACCGGGCATGGTCGCCTCCACCGAAGGCGTTGCCGCTTACCTCGCCAAGAACGCCAAGAAGCTGTAATACGCTTGCTTTCCAGCCCTTAGCATGGGCTGGACAACGGTAAAAACCCCGGTCGTATTTAAGCCGGGGTTTTTTTCCGTTGTTATTTCTCCGAAGAACAGGATAAAATTTGTAGAATTTGTAATTTCATCAGAGACAATCGATCATGGCAGAACCAGAATACCTCAGTACCCGGCAAGCCGCCCTGCGTCTGGGCGTTTCCCTCGGCACTGTACAAAACATGGTGGAAAACGGCGCCCTTGAAGCCTGGAAGACAGCAGGCGGACACCGCCGCATTCCGGTCGCTTCAGTCGACGCACTACTCGCCCGTCGCCGCAATCTGACGCCCAGCGCGCAAGAAAGCGGTGGCCAGCTCGACATTCTGGTCGCGGAAGATGACCAGACGCTGCAGATGCTTTACCAGATGACTTTCGATAGCTGGGGTCTGCCGATCAAGCTGCGCATCGTCGCCAATGGCTTCGATGGTTTGTTGCAGGTTGGCCAGCGCGTTCCCGACATTCTGATCGCCGACCTGATGATGCCGGGCATGGATGGTTTCGAGATGATCCGTCGCCTGCGGGCCAATCCCGATCTGGCCCGGATGGACATCATCGTGGTCAGCGCCATCGATAACGAAGAGGTCAAGAAGCGCGGCCTGCCTTCCGACATCACGATCTTCGGCAAGCCGATTCCCTTCCACGAAATCAAGGGTTTCCTGCTCGGCCGCATCGCAGCCCGCCAGCGCGCCTCCTGAGAAGTCACATAAAGCGTTTCCAGAAGCCTGGCTCGGGCGGTTTGCCGAGCCATTTCATGCCTTCCGGACGCATGTTTTTTTCATCAAGCACCCAGCGGACAATCAGCAAGGCTTCACTCACCTGACGAAATGCTTCGATCACAGCGGGATCGAACAGGGTGCCGCTCCCCGCCTTGATCAAGTCCACGGCAGCAGCAGGCGTCGATGCCCGCCGGTATGGCCGGTTGCTCGTCAGCGCGTCAAAACTATCCACCACGCCGACGATACGGCTGGCCAACGGGATATCTTTCCCCGCCAGATGCTCTGGGTAGCCGCTGCCATCGAACCGTTCGTGATGCGTCAGGGCTATCTCCGCTGCCATACGGATTTCCGGCGACAGTGATTCGGCCAGCAAGGCGTTCCCAAGCCGACAGTGACTCCGCATCAAGGCACGCTCCATCTCGCTGAATTCGAGCGCACCGAACAAGCTGTCGGGCAAGCCGATTTCACCGACGTCATGCAGTGGTGCCGCCGCCTGCAGTCGATCACAGTAATCTTCATCACAGTCCAGTGCGCTGGCGATCAGTGCCGACATGACGCCAATCCGCAAGACCTTTGCTGAATTTCCCCCACTGCGATACTCCGCCAACAAGGCAAGGCGATACATCGCATCTGACTGAAGCATTTCCCGTTCACGAATCCAGCGATCGCGGCCACTTTTCAGTGTCCCGATATCGGCAACCATCCGATGCATCTGGCTATAGGCCGCCCGTCGTTCATTTTCCAGCAGACTTAGACGCTCCATCACCCCCGGGGCAGAAGGAAGCGGCGGTACAGCCTCGATGCTTGCCTCATCGATGAATACCACGTCATCGGCTTCCTGATCGTCATGCCTGTTCTTTGAGTCCTGCATGCTCCATCTCCTTTCAGTGCAACAGGCTGCCGTATTCAGGCGCAACCGGCTCGTTCAACCAAAGTGTCACTTCGCCATGCTGTGCTGTCTGTTCCCGTGCTTCGGGCAGACGTGGCTTGAACTGACTTCTTACCGGCAGCCATAACGAGGCGCTCGTTCCTTCGCCGAGGACGCTTTCGACTTCGACCGTGCCGCCATGGGTATCCATGATCTCCTTGACCAGCGACATGCCCAGCCCCGTTCCCGGAATATTCCCCGATGGATCGGCGCGGAAGAAGCGCTCGAAGACACGGGCCGATTGCTCCGGCGACATGCCGATACCGTAGTCGCGAACGACGACACCGATCTGGGCCGACCCCTCCTTCTCTCGCAGGTGGATTCCGATGTCGATCGGGCCACCATCCGGCGAGTACTTGTAAGCGTTGGAGAGCAGATTGATCACCGCCTGCTGCATTTTTGCGGGATCGATATCGATCTCCGGCAACATTTCCGGCAATGAAAGGCGCATCCGGCCACGATCGCCTTCCACATGCAGCGTCGATATAGCCTCCCGGACTACTGGTTCCAGACGATTCCGGGTGATCTTGAAATCCTTCCCTGCCCGCGACTCGATGCGCGCCAGATCAAGTAATTCGTTGATCAGGTCAGTCAGTCGACGGGCCTGTCGGTGCATGGTGCCCAGCATGTCTTTCGTCCGTTCCGGGGAAAACTCCCGCAGCATCAGCAATTCGGCAAAGCCCATGATGCTGGCCATGGGCGTCCGCAATTCGTGCGCCGCAGTCGACAAGAATTCGCTTTTCATCCGGTCAACCTCGGTTTCACGGGTTACATCGCGCAGATAGACGACCGCCGAAAGGCGATCCCCGCCCTGGCGAAGATTCACCAGCAAGACCCGGGGTGAGGGCTTCATCAGGTAGAGCAACTGGCCGGCCTGATCATCACCCGAGTTGGCCTCCTCGATCTCCGGGAAAACATGAGCCTGATCAGCATGGTCGCGAATACGCTCACGAAAATCTGTCAAGGTCAGACCGGAAACCTCCCCGGACTGAATACCGGTCATCCGCTCGAATGCCGGGTTCACAAACGTCAGCACCCCGTTTTCATTGAAATAGGCAAATGCATCCGGGCTGAGCGTGAATATGGCGTCGAGCTGATGCATCAGGCCGATGATTTGTTGCGAAGACTCGATGCGCTGGGTGATATCTACAAGGGTTCCGACCATGCGCAGGGGCGAGCCATCGGCATCACGCTCAACGACACGTCCATGACTGGCCGCCCAGATGATCCGTCCGTCGGCATGGCGCATCTGGTGCTCCATGTAGAAATCGTTACTTCTGCCGGCAAGGTGTGCCGTGAGTTCGCTCTCGAGACGCTGCGCCCATTCACCGGGCAACAGACGGGTAAATGTCGAAAGATGAGGCTCTGAGGCGACAAGAATGGGGTCGAGACCTAGCATCCCTGCCCAACTCGGGCTGGTAATCAGGGTGTCATCCGGAATGTTCCAGTCCCAGACCCCTTCATGCAAGGCATCAATGGTCAATGCCAGTCGTTGCTCACTATCGACCAGCGCCTGGGTAGCGGCAATGTTGGGGCTGATATCGTTCTGGATTCCGATGTAATGCGTGACCCGTCCGGAATCATCGTGCAGCGGCGAGAGCTGAAGTTCGTTCCAGAAGGCATCGCCATTCTTCCGGTAGTTGCGAATAACCACCTTGCAGGAGCGGCCCTGGGCAATCGCTGCCCGGATCTCTTCGACCCCGATCATTGCATCCGGGCGCCCCGCCTGAAGGAGCGAGCAATTCCGCCCGAGAACCTCCGCCGACGAATAACCGGTAATCCGCTCGAATGCCTCATTCACATAGAGAATCGGCTGCCCGGGCTGCAACATGTCGCTGATCACCACACCACAGGAACTCGAAGCCAATGCCCGCTCCCTGAGATGCAAGGAAGCCTCTGCCTCGACCAGTGCCGTCACGTCACGTACCAGCCCGCTAACACGCAAAGCCTCGCCATTTTCTCCGCGGAGCAGATGAAAACGGTCCTGAACCCAGCGGATCTTCCCGTCAGCCCGCTGTATCCTGTATCGCACGTCCGCTGACTTCGTCCGAGTCAGTGATTGGCGGGCCTCCCGAACACGCGCCAGATCCTCCAGAACGATCATCGCCTTAAGCGACTCAGGGTGCAGGTAGCACTGCTCAGGCGTATAGCCGAATATCTTGGCGACAGCAGGGCTGATGTATTCAAGCATCGAATACGCCGGATCAACCGAATAGACCACATCATCGATGCTGGCCAGCACGCCGGCCAGCTGCTCTCGCGCCTCTGCCAATTCTTCAGTGCGACGCTGAACCTCCTCTTCCTGGGTCGCATACGCCAGGCGCAGGGAAAACACCATTTCATTGAACGCACAGCCCATCCGGCCCATCTCGTCACTGCGGGTAACCTGCAACTCACGCAGCCCGCTCGGCCCGGCCCCGGCAATCTCCATCGCCCGACGGCTCATTTCATCCAGCGGAGCAACGATGGTTTGGGCCAGTTTTTTGCCCAACAACATGACAACGAGCAGCGCAAAAACCAGCACAATCAGCATCGCCATGCCTATCTTGTACAGCGGCGCATAGGCCTCGGCCCGTGAAACAACGACGGACAGCACCAACGAAAGCCCATGCTTTTCAGCAATGCCACCGATCGGCAGCCGGACCTGCAACAAGTCACCTTCGATCCGCTGGCCATTGCTGAACACACTTCTGCCGTCACGGTCCTCGACAGCGACGACATATGCCAAGCCATCCATTCCCTGGTCGCCCTGAATTGCCCGCCGAGCCAACACAACTAGGTCAATCTCTCCAACCAGGACCCCCTCCGTCTGCTGCGTTGCATCGTATTTAACCGGGAAAGCAAGCTGCAGATTGGCTCGGCCAGGCGTGAATTCGAGACTGAGCACAGCCCGCCCACTCTGCGTTACCTGAGTGAGAATTGAAGACTGCACGATGGGAGAAGGGTCGGAGGAGGCAACGATCTGGCCAAAACCGTCAACCAGGAACAAAGACCGCATCTCGGGTATCGTCCGCCGATATTCATAGAGGTAGGGACGCAGATAGGCATTGCTCTCGGCTGAGTCGGCCAGGCCATTCGCTACCAGAGAGCGACGGGAAAGGCTTTCTGCCTCACCCAGCACCCGATCAAGTTCCGCCTGCACGCGCTGCGCATTCAGCGATGCCACCGCATCAAGCCGCTCATTGACTGATTTGTGGACCTGATCGAACACAAGCGCAAAGGTGGCTGCGCAGACAGCGAGCAGCACCATGGTCACCAACAACTGGGATTTCAGCGTTGTCCGGTTGATCAGGCTCCCGTCATACCAGTGGCGAAACCTGGCATGCAGGCTTGTGCGGACAGCACCGGAAACAGAGTCGCTCATCGCCGTTCCTCCTCAGAACCGATCGACTCGGCTCAAACGCCCATCCGCCTGATAGCGCGAGAAAAAAATGTCGCCTTCACCCAGTGCCTCATGTTGCCGCACCTTGAAAGCAGGGGCATAGCGCTTGATGACCCCATCGTAGGGCCCAAGATTTTCCAAAGCGCCTCGCACTGCAGCGCGGTCGCTACTGCCAGCCTTGTCGATGGCCATGGCCAACAGACGCGTCAAGTCATAAGACTGCGCAACGCCGACGGGAGAGGGAATACTTTCCGGGTGCGCAACCGAAAAGGTGGTTTGCGCTTTCTCGCCAAGATGACGAGCCTTGTCATTTCTTGGTTTGCCAAACGAGTAGGTCTGCAGAACGACAAAATCTACCTTGTGGAGCGCCTCGCCGCACATCTTTGGAAAATCGCCGCCCGTTACGCCCCAGTGGCTGATGATTGGCAAGCGCTGGGATTCCGGCAACTCGGCCAGTTCCCGCACGAACTGGGCGCCTTCCCGCTCGTTGGCAACCAGAAAGACCGCTTCGGCCCCGGAGCGACGCAGGGCAACATAGCGCTGCATCAAGCCACGATCGCCCCCCCAGTTGTACCACTCGACCCGACTGACGCTAACACCGCCACGTGGCGCCCTTGCCCTCAAGGCCTCGTCGTTGCTTCGCCCCCAGGCAATATTCGGCAACAGCACCCCCAGCCGTCTGATCCCCCGCTTCTTTGCGTGGTTCAGTACCGCCCCAACGGCCATGCTATCGGACAGTGACAGGCGAAAAGCCCAGTTTGGTACCTGACCATTATCGATAATGCCATCAGCCGCCGCCCACGGATCGAGCAGGGGGATTTGCAGCTCAGGCAGTTCTTTGACCAACTCGAGGGCGACCGGGCTGAACTTGCCAACCATCACGGCCACCACGTCCGGCATAGCGGCAAAATTCTGGAGATTCTTGACCCCGCGCGCCGGAATGGATCGATTGTCGCTGACCAATACCTCCAACTGCCGGCCACCTAAAACCCCACCGCTGCGATTGATCTCCTCGACGGCCTGCTGGACGCCCAGCCGCACCGCATCATCCGATGTGCTGGTGACATCACCCACTTCCAGATTGAGGCCAATCCGAATGGGCTCTCCCGCCGTCGCGACCTTTGCGCCGGAGAACATGGCGACCAGCATGGTCATCAGCAACCCGGCCAGGTAGCGACGATTCATTTTCAGGCCACCATGCTGGCGGTCTTTGCCAACATGGCATCAACCGTGTCGATCAGTTCGAGTGGGCTGAATGGCTTGGTCAGGTAGGCATCGGCGCCTGCCTGACGGCCCATTTCAAAATCTGCCTGCTGGCCACGTGCTGTCAGTAAGACCACGGGAATGTGCTTGAGCGCCGGCTCCTGACGGATTTTCTGGCAAACCTGATAGCCGTCAAGGCTGCCCGGCATCATGACATCCAGCAAAACCAGATCCGGGCGCAAAGCCTTTACCATATGCCAGCCTGCCTCGCCGTTCTCCGCCTCATGGATCTCGCTACTGCCGATCTCCAAAGTCATGCGGATCAACTTGCGGATATCGCTCTGGTCTTCGACGATCAGGATTACTTTTCTATCGCTCATTGTTTCTTTCCTTTCAGATAGCTGCTGCCTTCCGCTGACGCTGCATCAGACGGGTCAAGTCTTCGGCATAGCGCTTCGCCTGCTCGGCCCCAAGATTCGGGCTGATCGATTCTGGCGGCGCACCGGCCGGCAATTCGAGGACGAAGGCGGTGATATCACCATCCTCATCGTTCAATCGCATGCTGCCGTGGTGAATTTCGACCACATGCTTGCATAGCGCCAAACCCAGACCCAAACCCTGCACGCCGGGGGCCGCCTTGCCCTGAGCGGCCTGGCCGAAGGGCAGGAAACTGCGCGTTTCCGAATGCTTGGGCAAACCGCGCCCGTGATTGCGAATCTGCAAACTGATGAAATTACCGAACGGCCTCGCCTGGAGCTCCAGGTCGGAGCGAATCCGGCAGTTCTGGACCATGTGTTCGATGTAACCGAACAAGGCCTCGACCAGCCAGTCACGGCTGCCATAGATCACCGGCAATTCCTGCGATACCCCGGCAATGTGGAATTTGATGTCCCGCGCCTCCAGCAGCGGCCGAACCCGCATCAGCAATGCCGACACCAGATCCATCACCGGAATCCGTTCGCTGGCCAGGATCGGTGACTTGGCAAACAGCTGGGCAAAGGTTGCCAACTGCGTCACCCGCCCGGCCAATTCTTCACCCTGGCGAAGAATTGAACGCATTTCCTCACCCAGGGCCTCGCGTCTCTCCATATCCGGAACCAGATCTACCAACAGGTGGCCAATCTCTCCTGAAAACCTGCGCATCGGATCACCGAGTTCTACCGCCATCAGATTGGCGAAATTGGACATGATGTTCTCGTAGCGAGCCTCCTCGCTGATGTTCCGGACGATCACCAGATAACCGCCGCCGAGCGGCGATTCGATCAGCTTCAAGTGCAGTCTATCCGGGGCGCCGGGCTGCCCGGGGGCATCGATCTCGAACTCAAGCGGCAATCTGACATAACCTCGTGAAGCCGCCGAAATCTGGACCAATACCTCTTCGGCAGACAATTTCTTCCCAACGATCACATGAAAGAAATGCGTTGCCGCCTGGTTGGTCAGGCGCACCACGCCCTCCGGGCTGACAATCAGTAATCCTTCATCGACACTATCGACAAGTATTTGCAGGTTATTGGACATATAAAATCTCCATGGCGTAAAGTATTTTTACGATACTTTCTATATTTGTCAATTTTTTCTTTTCCGACAGTAATTATTTCGTCCAACTCACGCCGGAAATGGACTTTCGACACCTTCTTTGGTGACAACGGGCTGAGCGCAGGCGTATGATCTGTGGCAGCTTTTGCCCTATCCCGGCAAGCCATAAGAGATAAATCAGGAGACAATCCATGGGATTTTTTGGAAATAGTGCATCACTCGACAAGATGGACCGCGACATCGCTGCCATCGCCGAGGGAAACGCAGATTTGTCACATTCAGTTGGTAGCACCGGAAACGATGCAGTTGGCCGAATTTCCAGCAACATCAACCGATTTTTCAGCCGTGTTCGCGGCCTGATCTCGCACTCTCGCGAGCGCAGCGTCAGCATCGCGGCCGACGCAGCGCGCATGAACCAGCTGGTTCAACAGACGGACGATGCCGTACGCCGGCAAGAAGTGCTGGCCGCCAATGTTTTTGAATCGAGTAACCGCGTCAATCAGGCCGTTGGCGAAGTGGCCATGAATTCCGATGCCATCCAGGCCTCGACCCAGAACAACCTCGACCTCGCCCAGCGTTCGCTGGAGCAGATGGAAACCGTCGCCACGACGATGCGCTCGACCAACGCCCACATCGAACATTTTTCGTCGACCGTCAGCGAACTGCATACCAGCTCGATGAAGATCAACGAGATCGTCTCCCTGATCAACGACATCTCCGACCAGACCAACCTGCTCGCCCTGAATGCCGCCATCGAAGCAGCCCGCGCCGGCGAAGCCGGGCGTGGTTTTGCTGTCGTGGCAGACGAAGTGCGCAAGCTGGCCGAAAAGGTCAAGACCGCCACCCAGGTGATCGGCCAGAACACCCAGTCGATGATCAACCTGGTCTCTGACACTTCGGCCAAGACGCAAACCATCGTCGGCGAAGTGACCAAGGCCAACGGCTACATCGAAACCTCAGCCGCCGACCTGACGACCATGGTCGGCGATTTCAAGCAGACCACCGACCAGCTGGCGACGATTTCCAGCGCCATCTACAACCTGCGCGAAAGCAATCAGGCGATCCATAGCGAAGTCGAGGAAATCCGGGACCACTCGCGTGACATCTCCGGCCGCATGAAGCAGTGCATCGACTCAGCCAAGACCTTGCGCGAGTCGACTGAAGACCTCCAATGCACGCTGGCCGATTTCCGCACCGGCAACAGCATGTTCGACACCCTGCACGATAAATGCACGGGCTTCCGCGACAACGTTGCCAACGTGCTGCAAAGACTGACTGATCGCGGCGTCAATGTCTTCGATCAGGCCTACAAGGAAATCCCCGGCTCCAACCCGAAGCGCTACACCACTGCTTACGACAATCAGTGCGATGCCGAACTGACGCGCATGTATGACGATTTGCTACGCGACGTACCGGGCCTGACCTATTCGCTCGCTGTCGACAACAACGGCTATGCGCCGGCCCACAACGGCGTCTTCTCCAACCAACCCACCGGCGATCCCGCCGTCGATCTGGTCAAAAGCCGTCACAAGCGCATCTTCAACGACCCCGTCGGTCTCAAGCTGGCCAAGAACCAGAAGTCGTCGTTATTCCAGACCTACATCCGGGATACCGGCGAAATCCTTGCCGACCTGTCGATGCCCATCGTCATCGGTGGCCGCCACTGGGGTGCCGTGCGGATCGGTTTCAAGACCGACATGGTCAAGTAAGACTCCCTACCGCTTGAAGCAAAAAGGCGCCGAAAGGCGCCTTTTTTTCGCCGGGCAGAACCGCCCTAGCCGCTGGTGCTTCCGCAGGCCTCACGCAATGCAGCCAAGTAGCCAGCCGCTTCGGTTACCCCCTCCAGCGGCGCCCAGGCAGCCCGCTCGTCGGCACTGACCGGCACATAGGGGCCGGCCTTGGCTTCGAAAATGACGGTTCCCGGTTCAAGGGCGAATACCGTGTGAAAAACGCCGTGCGGAATATCGACACCGAGCACCTCGCCCCCGGCACGTAACACCACACTGTTTTCGACAACCCCCTCTGCATCGAAAAACACCACGCCAAGGCTGCCACGCAAGACCAGAATCGTTTCGTCCTTGGTCGGGCTGAGATGCCGATGCGGCGGCACATAGGAATCCGGTTCGATAGCGATCATCAGGCGATGCGCCGGATAGACGTCGTCAGGATGAAAATTGCGGTGCACTCGCCGGCGCGGTGACTGCCTGGCCGACTCGACCAACCCGGCCATCATCGATTGGTCGAGGCGCGTGATCATTGATAAACGATCTCGACGTTCTCCGGCTGCAACCAGCCGTTCAGCGCGTCCAGCAGCGCATCGTCGAGCCGGACCCGCGACGCCGCGCCGAGCACCAGCTCGCATTCGGCCTGCTCATTGCGATAACGAATCCGCACGGGTGCCGAGCCGGGAGCGAAAGGCGTCAGCAGCGATTTCAGCTTGCGGGCATCGGAATTGCCATTCATCTTGAGCAGCAGATGCTTGGCAAAGCGGGCCCGGGCTTCACCGAGCGTCATCAATTTCTCGGCAGTGACGCTGTTGCCGCCAGAAAAATCGTCGTAGCGAACCTTGCCTTCAATGATCAACACTTCGTCGGTAACGATCTTGGAGCGCTCGGCCTCGAACAGCTCGTTGAAAACCGTCACCTCGATCATCCCCGTGCCATCGTCCAGTTGAACGAACAGCATCTTGCCGCGCCGCGTCATCTGGGTGCGGACGCCGACGACCAGCCCGGCTAGGATGGTCATTTCCTTGGAGGGCTCGAGACGATTGAGCGGGCGCTTAACAAAGCGTGACAGTTCTTTTTTGCTGCTGTTGTATGGGTGACCCGAGAAGAAGAAGCCAAGCGCCGTCTTCTCTTCCATCAGCTTGGTCTTTTCGTCCCACGGCCGGACGTTGATGTATTCCGGCGCATGATCGTCGGCCACATTGCCAATATCGAACAGGCTGGTCTGCATGGCATTGCGTTCGGCCTGTTCGGCGTAATCCATGGCCACGCCGACCGTCGCCAGCAGCTTGCAGCGATCCGCACCCTTGCCCGGCGCGATTTCCGGCGCGATGGCATCGAAGGCGCCCGCCTTGATCAGCGCCTCGGTGGTCCGGCGATTGACCATCCGCTTGTCGCAACGCATGCAGAAGTCGAACAGATCCTTGAACGGGCCGCCCTCAGCCCGCGCTTTCAAAATGACATTGACCGCCTGCTCGCCGGTGCCCTTGACTGCCCCCAGCCCGTAGCGAATGGTGCAGCGGTCGACCGGCTCGAAACGGTAATTCGAGACATTGACGTCCGGCCCGAGCACCTTGATCTTATTGGCGATGGTGTCTTCGTAAAAGATCTTCACCGAGTCGGTGTTGTCGAGATCGGAAGACATCGTCGCTGCCATGAAGGCCGCGCAGTGGTGCGCCTTGAGCCAGGCAGTGTGGTAGGTGACGACGGCGTAGGCGGCGGTGTGCGACTTGTTGAAGCCGTATTCCGCGAACTTGGTCATCAGGTCGAACAGCTGCTCGGCCAGCGCTGGATCGTAGCCCTTCTGGGCCGCGCCCTCGGCAATCGTCGCCCGGTGCTTGGCCATTTCCTCTGGCTTCTTCTTGCCCATCGCCCGACGCAGCATGTCGGCGCCACCGAGCGTGTAGCCGCCGATGATCTGCGAAATCTGCATCACCTGTTCCTGGTACACGATGACGCCGTAGGTCGGCGACAGGCAGGCGGTCAGGTCGGGGTGGAAATAGTCGATCTTCTGCTGGCCTTTTTTGCGCAGGATGAAGTCATCGACCATCCCGGAACCCAGCGGGCCGGGACGATAGAGCGCCAGCACAGCGATGATGTCTTCGAAACGGTCAGGCGCCAGCTTCTTGAGCAGCTTCTTCATGCCCTCCGATTCAACCTGGAAGATCGCCGTCGTGTTGGCGTCCTTGAGGATCTGGTAAGCAGCGGGATCGGTGAAGCCGAGCGACATCAGATCGAGCTTCTCGCCGGTCATCCGGCGGATGTACTCGACGGCCAGCTCGATAATCGTCAAGTTGCGCAGGCCCAGGAAGTCGAACTTCACCAGGCCGACCTTCTCGACGTCGTCCTTGTCGAATTGCGACACCGTAGACGCATCGCTGCCGGTGGCCTGATAGATCGGGCAGAAGTCGGTGATCTTGCCCGGCGCGATCAGCACGCCCCCGGCGTGCATGCCAACGTTGCGGGTCAAGTCTTCCAGACGGCTGGCCAGGTCGAACAGTTCGCGAATGGTTTCGCCATCGCCGTCGCCCTGCATCATTTCCTTGAGCTGCGGCTCCTGTTCCAGCGCCTCGGCCAGCGACACCGGCTTGTTCTGGACGATGGGAATCAGCTTGGAAATCCGGTCGCACATCGAATACGGCAGGCCGAACACCCGGCCGACGTCGCGGATCACCGCCTTCGACGACATGGTGCCGAAGGTGGCGATCTGACTGACCGCATCGGCACCGTAATGCTCGCGCACGTATTCGATGACACGCCAGCGGTTGTCCTGGCAGAAGTCGATATCGAAGTCGGGCATCGACACCCGTTCCGGATTCAGGAAGCGCTCGAACAGCAGGGCGTAGGCCAGCGGATCGAGGTCGGTAATGCGCAGACTGTAGGCGACCAGCGAACCGGCACCGGAACCCCGGCCCGGCCCGACCGGCACGCCGTTGTTCTTGGCCCAGTTGATGAAGTCGGCCACGATCAGGAAGTAGCCGGGGAAGCCCATCTGGAGAATGGTCTTGCACTCGAAGACAAGGCGGTCATCGTATTCCGGCCGGCGCTGGGCGCGCACTTCCGGGTCCGGGTACAACTCGGCAAGGCGAACTTCCAGCCCCTTCTTCGCCTCCTCGACCAGATACTCGCCATCGGTCATGCCCGGCGGAATCGGGAAGTCGGGCAGGAAGTTCTTGCCCAGCGTCATCGTGATGTTGCAGCGCTTGGCGATTTCCAGCGAGTTTTCCAGCGCCTCCGGCAGGTCGGCAAACAGCTCCGCCATCTCGGCCTGCGTCTTGAAATACTGCTCTTCGGTGTAGATCTTCGGCCGCCGCGTATCGCCCAGAACGTAGCCTTCGGCAATGCAGACGCGCGCTTCGTGGGCGCGGAAGTCGTCGCGGTTCATGAACTGGATCGGATGCGTCGCGACCAGCGGAATGCCCGTTTCACCAGCCAGATCAGCCGTCTGCTGAACAATCGCCTCCTGCTGCGACTGGCCGTAGCGTTGCACTTCCAGATAAAACGCGCCGGGGAAAATCGCCTCCCAGGCCTTGGCCCGCTGGCCGGCCAGATCGAAATTGCCGTTCAACAGCGCTTCGCCGACATCGCCGAGATGCGCCCCGGACAAGGCGATCAGACCGTCGCAGCCAACCTCGCCAAACCAGTCGCGATTGAGTTCAGCCCGGTCACGCCGGCCTTCGACCAGATAAGCCTTGCTCAGCAGCTCACACAACTGCTTGTAACCGGCGTTATTGCGCGCCAGCAGCAGCAGGCGATAAGCATCATCCGGCGACTCCGGATTGGCGATCCAGACATCCGCCCCGGCAATCGGCTTGACCCCCTTGCCGCGCGCCCCGGAATAGAACTTGACCAGCCCGAACAGATTGCCCAGATCGGTCAGCGCCATCGCCGGCATGCCATCCCCCGCCGCGCGCTTGACGGCATCGCCGATGCGCACGATGCCATCGGTGACGGAGTATTCGGAATGGAGACGGAGGTGGACGTAGCGCGGGGAATTCATGGCCGACATTTTACCGCGGCCGGCCGGGGCGTTTCTGTTTAAGTACGCTGACAAGCGTTGCTACGGCCAACCGGAAAAGACAGGCAAACCCGAAATCGGCGCCCCGCTTCGCCGCGAGCCGGAAATGCGCGCCAAAGAATGCCAATTGCAATTCCAGCCAAAAATCCCTACTGTCCGGTTTGCAGCCCGAAAACGCGAGGGAATATGCAAGCAAACGGTCAGAACCGTTCCTGCACAATGGCCTATGGCAGTCCTGTCCGACAGCTTATTGGGCGGGTTTCCGGATCAGGCGACATCTTTTTCGTCCACTACTAGTTTGGCCGCTATGCCTCTCTACGCCTGGGTCTGTCATTCATGCCACGCCACCAATCCCGCAGGTTCCGAAGCTTGTGGCGCTTGTGGGTGTCCCGCTGTGGCCAGCGTCGCTGACATCGAGGAAGCGAAGACCGGTGTTATACAACCGCCGCGCTTGTCTAGAAAACAATGGCAGGCTCAGCGGCGCACCGAAATTGCAACACTTCCTTTCTGGAAGAAGCCAGTCGCCTATGCCCTCCAAGCAATGCGAGTGGTCGGTGCAGTCTTCGTCTTGAGCGGTATATTTGATCTCTCAATTCGCGCTGGTCTCTTCGGGTTTGGCATCATCCTTGTTGCCGAACTATTGTTCAGCCTGCTCAAGGGGCGGCCGTATTTTTGGGAAGGCAACTAGATGTCGCGTCTTGCCCACCAATCGCGGCCTAACATTCCGGGTCAAGGCGCTCCCTTCGGTTGCAAGGATACGCGGCACGCCGCGTGCCCCTTACCTACAACCTAAAGCCCCGACCGAATCCATCACCCCCATAAGGAAGTTTTCCGCAATGGACATCCCACGAATATTCAACATCACTGAAAGTGCTCACCGCATCCACAACCCGATCACGCCCGAAAAGCTTGCCACGCTGGGCGCGGCGTTGCGTCTGGAATCGGGGGCCAGCGTGCTCGACCTTGGCAGCGGTTCGGGGGAGATGCTGTGCACCTGGGCGCGCGATCACGGTGTAACTGGCACCGGCATCGACATGAGCCAGTTGTTCACCGAGCAAGCAAAACTCCGTGCAGTGGAACTCGGTGTCGCCGATCAAGTCAGGTTCATCCATGGCGATGCGGCCGGGCATGTCTCTGACGAGAAGGTCAGTGTGGCAGCCTGTCTTGGTGCCACCTGGATCGCTGGCGGCGTCGCCGGCACGATAGCGCTTCTGGCGCGGAGCCTGCTCACCGGGGGGATCATCCTCATCGGCGAGCCCTACTGGCGACAGTTGCCGCCCACGGACGATGTAGCCAAGGCTTGTCTTGCCCACTCCATCTCCGACTTTCTCATGCTGCCAGAACTTCTCGCGTCTTTCGGCCAGCTTGGGTACGACGTCGTTGAAATGGTTCTGGCTGACCAGGACGGTTGGGATAGGTACGAGGCGGCCAAATGGCTCACCATGCGCCGATGGCTTGAAGCCAATCCCGACGACGAGTTAGCCAAAGAGGTTCGCGCCCAACTGACCTCCGAACCAGAACGCTACGCCGCTTACACGCGTGAATATCTTGGCTGGGGTGTGTTCGCGCTGATGCCTCGGTGACGAGCAGGCAATCGTGAATCAAAGGGGCCGGCTCGAATTAAGTCAGCGCCGCCGAGCAGTCGGCACTCTCCCGAAGCCACACTGAAACGAGACATTCCCAGCGTGGAACGGGCTGGCGTCCGGGCGTAAAATAGCTTTTTCGCCATTCCCAATAATTCAAGAAACACGGAGACACCATGACCACCACCGAACCCCTCGTCCTGCGTACCGACCGCGCCGACGGCCTGACGACGCTGACCCTGAACCGTCCGAGCCAGTTCAATTCGCTGTCGAAGGACATGCTGACCGCCATTCAGGCCGAGCTGGATGCCATTGCCGCTAGCGAGACGGTGCGCGTCGTGGTCATCGCCGGGGCCGGCAAGGCGTTTTGCGCCGGCCATGACCTGAAGGAAATGCGCGGCAATCACAGCAAGGAGTTCATGCAGGCGCTGTTCAAGCAGTGCGGCAAGTTGATGCTGACCATCACGCAGATGCCGCAGCCGGTGATTGCCCGCGTGCACGGCATCGCCACGGCCGCCGGCTGCCAGCTGGTGTCGATGTGTGATCTGGCGGTGGCCGCCGATGTCGCCAAGTTTGCCGTGTCGGGCATCAACGTCGGGCTGTTCTGCTCGACCCCGGCCGTTGGCCTGGCCCGCAACCTGGGCCGCAAGGCGGCGCTGGAAATGCTGCTCACCGGCGAGTTCATCGACGCCATGGAAGCCAGGGCCAAGGGTCTGGTCAATCGGGTTGTCCCGGCCGATGCACTGGATGCCGAGATCGAGCGTCTGGCCGGCAACATCCTCGGCAAGAGCGCCGTCGCCATCCGCATGGGCAAGGGGATGTTCTACAAGCAGCTGGAAATGGGGCTGACCGAGGCCTACGACTACGCCAGCGAAGTGATGGCCTGCAACATGATGAGCGAGGATGCCGGCGAAGGCATCGACGCCTTCATGCAGAAGCGCAAGCCGGAATACAAGGGCTGCTGACCGAGGCACCCGGCGAAGCGGGTTAGAATTCCGGCCCATGCCGGTTCCCGCCCGCCCTCTCCTGTTGCTGCTGTTCATTGGCGCGCTGGCCGGGGCTTTCTGGCGGGCGCCCAGCCCGGCCGCCCCGGCTTTCGCGCCGCCGCCTGCCGCCACGCCATCGACGCTGCCGGCCCTCTTCACCAATGAAATGCTCTGGCGTGAAACGGGCGCGGCGGCGGCCCCCAACCTGACCGAATTGCCCGATGGCCGCATTGCCGCGGCCTGGCTGGCCGGCCCGGAAGATGCAATGGCCATCCATTTCAGCGTCCGCGACCGTGGTGGCTGGCGCAGCCCGGTGCGGATCGCCACGGCCGAAAGCACGGCCGGCGGCACCTTTGCCCAGATCGGCCAGCTCGGCCACCCGGTCCTGCATGCTGAAGGGAGCTGGCTGCATCTGTGGTACGCCAACCGCACCCTGGGCAGCTCGATCAACCATAGCGTATCGACCGATGGCGGCAAGAACTGGAGCAAACCGGCCCGCCTGCAAACCTCGCCGCTGGCCAATTTCGGCGGCGCCGTGCGGACCGCCCCTGTGCCACTGGCTGACGGCGGTCTGGGGTTGCCGATCAGCCACGACTTTATCGGCCAGCATGGCGAATGGCTGCGCCTGTCGCCCACCGGGCAGATTCTTGAGAAGGTCCGGCTGCCCAGCGCCACCGGCACGCTGCAACCGGCCGTCGCCGTTCTCGACGAGCAGCGGGCGCTGGCCGTGTTGCGCGATGCCGGCCCGGCACCGGGTTCGGTGCGGGTCGCGACAACGGACGACGGCGGCCGGCACTGGCTGGCGGGCGAAGCCCTTGCCGTGCCCAATCCGGATGCTTCGGTCGCCCTGCTGCGCCTGAAGAGCGGCCGGCTGCTGCTCGCCGGCAACCCGGCCAGCGGGCGTCAGGCCTTGCTGCTCTGGCTCTCGGCCGATCAGGGCAAGACCTGGCAGGAAATGCGCACCGTCGAATCCGCCCCCGATGGCGGCGCCGACTACAACAACCCGTCCCTGCTGCTCGGCCGTGACGGACGCATCCACCTTGCCTACGACTGGCGCCAGCAAGGCATCAAATACGTTGTTTTCAGCGAAGCCTGGCTCGATGGAGGGCAGCCATGAACGCGCTGGCCGCCTACGGGCTGCTCGCCCACGCGCTGATTTTCGGCGCCCTGATCGTCCTCGTCCCCTTCGGCAAGCTGCGCGCCCGCGTGGCACTGGCGGCAACGACGCTGGCCTTGATCGTCGGTATCGCCCCCAGCATGCATGCCTATTTTGGAACGCCATCGCTGACCCTTGTGGCGCTGGCCATGCTCCAACTGGCCGATAAAACACCATCGCCGCTGGGCTACCGCCCGGCCATTGGCCTGCTCGTTTTTGCCGTGCTGTTCTACGCAGCCTCGCTCGGCTTCGGATCGTTCGATCCGTATGCCCTCGGCTATCAGCCAGAGCTAATGCTGGCCGCGCTGCTGCCGCTCGGCCTGGGTTTATGGTGGAAGCGGCAGGATGTCTGGCTCGGCATTCTCGCCACCGACCTCGTCGGCTACACCAGCGGCGTTTTTGCCAACCTGTGGGATGTCCTGCTCGACCCGCTCCTCGTGCTGCTCGCCCTGGCGGTTGTTGCCCGCCAGGGGGTGATCCGCTTTATCGCGTCAAGGAATCGGTAATCAGACGGCGGATGCTGCCGGCCTCGAAGGGCTTGTCGCAGATGGCGGAAACGCCGGCCCGTTCGACGGCGGCCAGACGGCCCATGTTCTGCTCGCTGGTCACCATCAGCACCGGCACTTCGGCCTGCCAGCTTTGCGTGCGGATGTATTCGGTCAGTTCGCGGCCATCCATTTCCGGCATGTTGTAGTCGGTAATGACCAGATCGACCATGGCCTGTTCGAGCAGGGAGACCGCCTCCTTGCCGTTGACTGCCTCGGTGATCCGGCTGATTCCCAGCTCTTCAAGCAGGCGACGCAGGTGGCGGCGGGACATCAGGCTGTCATCGACGAGCAGGACGCGCAGGTTTTCGATTTCGGTGACGTCGACATCTTCCGGCGGATTCAGGTAGTCCGCCGCGGCATAGAGCGCCCGCGACAGCTGCTGCTCGTTGAACGGCTTGTTGACGATGCTGCACGCCCCCGATTGCCGCACCGGCTCGAGCACCTGCGGCCGCGTTTCACTGGAGACGAGAATGAAGGGGATGGTTTCCAGATCGGCGTTTGTCCGCATCGCCATGACCAGTTCGGTGCCGGCCAGATCGGGCAGATACAGGCTGCTGATCACGATCACGTGCTTGGGCTCGAGCTTGAGCGCCGCCAGGGCGGCACTGGCCGTTTCGACGACGGTCACCTTCTTGACGCCCTGATGTTCCAGCATGCGCTTGACCATGTTGGCCTGCATGGAGGAAGGCTCGACCAGCACGACCGACAGATCAGCCAGAGAGGTAGTCAGTGCCATGCGCTCACTCCGATACGAGGGGAATGAACACTATAGCACTGCCCGGGGAGTGCTCAACCCCCCGGGCCATGGGCTTTAGCCGTGCAGGCGGGCAGCCACTGCCGCAACGCGCTGGCCGTATTGGCGAGCCGTATCGAGATCGCCCTGCGGGATTTCATCAACGCTGGCGTCGGAAGGCGAACGAACGAGCAGGCCGACCGAGCCGCCGAGATGGTTCACGTCGGCATGCGTGGCGGCCTTGGTATTGGCCGGCAGGATGCCGAGGCTGACCCAGATGCCGCCGTGCTGCGAGGCCAGCGTCTGCAGCTGGATCATCGTCGCGCCCTTGTCACCGACCGGGCTGGCACTGTTGGTGAAGCCACCGAAAACCTTGTCCTGCCAGGCACGGGTGAACCAGGGCTTGGACGAGGCGTCGCCGAACTTCTTGAACTGCCAGCTCGGGCCGCCCATGTAGGTCGGCGTGCCGAAGATGATGGCGTCAGCAGCGGCCAGTTTTTCCCAGCCGCCTTCGGGCAGGTTGCCTTCGGCATCGATGGCCAGCAGCTCGGCGGCGGCGCCTTCGGCGACGACTTCGGCAACGCGCTTGGTATGGCCGTAGCCGGAGTGATAAACGACGATCGTCTTGCTCATGGTTGTTTTCCTTATTGGGTTTGTTGGGGTTGGGTCAGGCAATGGGTGGCAGGTCGAAGAGCAGGATTTCCGCTTCCTCATCAGCCAGGAATTCAAGCAGGGTTTCATCGGCGATCTTGGCGCCATCACCGGCGGCAAGCGCCTGACCGTTGATCGACAACTGGCCGCTAACGACCTGGACATAGGCCAGCCGACCGGCCGCCAGGCCGTATTCAGCGAATTCGCCGGGGACCAGAACGGTCGCCCACAAGCGGGCATCCTGACCGATGGTCGTGCTGCCCTCGGCGCCGTCGGGCGAAGCAACCAGTCGCCAGCGGCCGCGCATTTCCTCGATTGGCAAGGCCTGTTGTTCATAGCTGGCCCGGGTGCCACGCTGCGCCGGTTCGATCCAGATCTGCAGCAGATGGGTTTCCTCATCCGGCAGCGGATTGAACTCGCTGTGCATGATGCCTTTGCCGGCGCTCATGCGCTGCACTTCGCCGCGCCGGATGACACCACCGTGACCAAGACTGTCCTTGTGCTCCAGCGCACCGGAGAGGATGTAGGTGACGATTTCCATGTCGCGATGGCCATGCGTGCCGAAGCCCTGGCCGGGCGCCACGCGGTCTTCGTTGATGACACGCAGGGCGCCCCAGCCCATTTCGGCCGGATCGTAATAATTGGCAAACGAGAAACTGTGTTTGGCGCGCAGCCAGCCATGGTCGGCGTAACCGCGCTCGGCAGAGGGACGTAGCTGGATCATGGTGAATCCTTTGTGAATTGATTGTATGGATTAGTTTCCATATTAGGCATAGAGTTCAGCCATTAATAGCGAATTATTACGGCCTTATCGTTCAATTATTTTCACATGAAAATTTCCTTCGATCTGCTGCTCATCCTCGACGCCATCGACCGCCACGGCAGCTTCAGCGCCGCCGCCAGCGCACTGCATCGCGTCCCCTCCGCGCTCTCCCACGCCGTGGCCAAACTTGAAGGCGAACTTGGCGCCACGCTCTTCCTGCGTGAAGGCCGCCGCGCCACGCTCAATGAAGCGGGACGCACGCTGGTCGATGATGGCCGCCACCTGCTGCGGGCTGCCAGCGAACTGGAACGCCGCGTCCAGCGCATTGCCCTGGGCTGGGAGGCCGAACTTCGCATAGCGGTCGACACCATCATTCCTGTCGAGCGCATCTACCCTGTGATCGAACGCTTTTACGCCGCCGGCCACAGTACCCAGCTTCGCCTCAGCCATGAGGTGCTGGGCGGCACCTGGGACGCCATCGCCACCGACCGGGCTGATCTGGTGATCGGCGCCAGCGGCGACATGCCGGCACGCAGCGGCATTGCCACTCGCCAGCTGTGCACGCACAGCCAGTTTGTCTTTGCGATTGCGCCGACTCACCCGCTGGCATCTTGGCAGGAACCGATCCCCAACAGCGAACTGCTGCGCCATCGCACCATCGCCATCGCCGACACCTCACAGGAGCTCGCCGCCCGCACCATCGGCCTGATCGAAGGGCAGGAAATCCTGCGCGTTCCCGACATCCGGGCCAAAGCCAGCGCCCAGATCGCCGGCCTGGGCATTGGCCACCTGCCGCGCTGGCTGGCAGAACCGGAAATTGCCGCCGGCCGCCTCGTCGAAAAAGCACTGGCCGACCCGCGCAACCCCATGCCGCTGCACCTCGCCTGGCGCACCCGACAAAGCGGCAAGGCGCTGAACTGGTTCCTCGACGAACTGGCGGAAAAAACCAATCTCGAGCGCCTGGTAGCCGGCCTGTGAGCGTGGGTTTCCTCCTCTCCACGCCAAAGCAATAAAGTGTTATGGTTATTCCATAAACACCAAATTGGGTAATAGTGAAAATTTCACCAGTCCCTCCGTCGATCAGGCTTGGCAATATCGCTCCTCCATCGCGCTCAATTTTTCGTGAAGGAAGCGCGTGGCTGGCGCTTGGGCTGATCCTGATTTTTACGACCGCAATTTGTACCGTGGTTCGCCAGACGACTGAAGCGCAGATTTACCAGCGCTTCCTGAATCGCGCCGAGCAGGAAAGAAGCAACATCCATTTCCGCCTGGAAGTGCACGCTCAGGTACTGCGTGGCGCAGCCGCACTGTTCCATGCCAGCGACCATGTAGACCGCCACGAGTGGCGGGATTACGTCGCCAACCTTCAGCTCGAAAAAACCCTGCCCGGCATTCAGGGAGTGGGTTTCTCGCAGATGATCGCTCCCCGCGACAAGGCCGATCATGAGCACGCCATGCGCGCCGGAGGATTCCCGGATTACGCCATCACGCCGGCCGGCCAGCGGGAGCAATACAGCAGCATCATCTATCTCGAACCTTTTACCGGTCGCAACCTGAGAGCCTTTGGTTACGACATGTTTGCCGAGCCGGTTCGCCGCGATGCCATGGAATATGCCAGGGATTATGGCGAACCCGCCCTGTCAGGCAAGGTGACCTTGGTGCAGGAGGCAGGAGTGGATGTCCAGCCAGGCTTTCTCATCTACGTTCCGGTCTACCGTGCATCGATGCCACACGATACGACTGAGGAGCGCCGCAAGGCGCTGCTCGGGTTTGCCTACAGCCCATTCCGCGCCCAGGATTTGATGCACAGCGCGATCAGCCCGGACAACAAGGATGTCGAAGTCGAGCTGTACGACGGCAAGATCAGTCCGGAACACCTGCTTTTCGACTCCCACGCCGATCAGGGCAACACGATGCGAGGTCGCCAGCACGTGACGCATTCCATAGAATTCGGCGGCCACCAATGGACCGCGCTCTTCCGCAGCCGCCCTGAGTTCGACAGCGTCACGCAATCGCAACTCCCGGCCAGCATTGCCTTGATAGGAACGCTGATCGGCCTGATGAGCTTTTTCTGGCTGCTCCGGAAAAGCCGATTCCAGCAAAGCATCACCGCCTACGCCGATCGACTTGAAGAGAATGAAACGCGGTTGCGCACCCTGATCAACACCATGCCCGACATCGTCTGCCTGAAAGATGGTGCAGGCCGCTGGACGGAAGCCAACGCCCTGCTCCTTGGTCTGTTCGATCTGAAGAGCACGGCCTACCAGGGGATGACCGGCCGTGAACTGGCTGCAGCCGGCCAGTTCGACTACGCCAGACTGGCCGCACTGGAAGCCTCTGATGAGCAGGTGTGGCGGAACGGGGAACTACTGCACGACGAATTGACGATCCCTGCCGATGGCCATGGCGAGCGCGTTTTCGATATCGCCAAGGTCCCCCTGTTTGCGGCGGACGGTTCCCGGCACGCCCTGCTCACCGTCGGCCGCGACATCACCGAACGCGTTGAAACGGAAAAAGCCCTGCGCTCGGCCGAACGCAAGTTCCGGGGGCTGATCGAGCAGTCCCTGGCCGGGGTCTACATCATTCAGGATCGACGTTTCCGCTACGTCAATCCGTGCTTTGCACAGATTTTCGGCTACGACTCGCCAGACAAAATCATTGACACCCTCCCGGTAGAAACACTCGTCTCGGCGCAAGACCAGCCATTGGTTGCCGAAAATATCCGGCGCCGGATCGCTGGCGAGGAGGAGGCGATGCATTACAGCTTCGCCGGGCGGCGCAAGGATGGCAGTCCGGTCGAGGTCGAAGTCTTCGGCACCACGGTTGACTACGAGGACAAGCCGGCGCTGATCGGGATCATCATCGACATCACCGAACGCAAGCTGGCCGAAGCTGAACTGAAACGCCACCGGGAACATCTCGAGGAACAGGTCGCAGCCCGAACCGCTGACCTGCTGCTGGCCAAGGAAGCTGCCGAAGCGGCGAACCGTGCCAAGACCACCTTCCTGGCCAACATGAGCCATGAACTGAGGACGCCGATGAACGCGATCATCGGCATGACGCACCTGCTCAATCGCAGCAGCGAAAATTCCGCCCAACGCGACAAACTGAACAAGATCGGACAGGCAGCCGATCACCTGCTGCACCTGCTCAACGACATCCTCGACCTCTCGAAGATCGATGCGGATCGCCTGACGCTGGAGCGGATTCCCTTGCGCGTCAGCGATGTCATCGCCAATGCCGTCAGCCTCGTCAGCGAAAAAATCGCCGCCAAGGGCTTGAACCTCATTCAGGAAATCAGCCCCCAGCTCGCCAGCACGGAAGTGATCGGCGACCCGCTGCGCCTGCGCCAGATTCTGCTCAATCTGCTCGATAACGCCCTGAAATTCACGGCTCAGGGCAGCATTTCGATCAAGGCGACCGTAACCGACGAGACGCCTGACAGTCTGGGCATCCGCATCTCGATTGAAGACACCGGGAACGGCATTCCGGAAGAGGCGCAGGCGCGGATCTTCTCCCCGTTCGAGCAAGCCGACAGCTCGACCACCCGCCAGCATGGCGGCACCGGGCTGGGGCTGAGCATCGTCAAGCAGCTGATTCGACTGATGCACGGCAAAATCGAACTGGGCAGCACTCCGGACATCGGCAGCCGCTTCACACTGACCGCCCGACTGGACAAGACAACCCCGGGCTCGCACTCCTCGACACTTGCCGAAAAACCGGGCAAGGCCGGCCAGCGCCCCGACGGTCTCGGGATCAAACACGTGTTGCTGGCCGAAGACGAGCCGCTGAACCGGGAAGTTGCATTCGAACTTCTGGCGGAAATACCGGGCCTGCAGATCGATATCGCTGACGACGGCGAGAAGGCCTACGAGATGGCCAGCACCAGGCAATACGACCTGATCATGATGGACATGCAAATGCCGAAAATGGATGGCCTGGAGGCCACCCTGGCTATCCGGGCCTTGCCTGATTACACCGACATTCCCATCGTGGCGCTCACCGCCAATGCCTTCAACGAAGACAGGGAGCGCTGCATCGAGGCGGGGATGTCCGATTTCATCGCCAAACCCGTTGTACCGGAATTGCTTTACGCCAAGCTCTCTTTCTGGCTGGGCCCGAAGGAATGATCCGGAGCGCCAGCGAGCTGTTCAGGTCCTGGCGGCTGAGCTATTCCGCCTCGACCCAATCGATGATCGCCCGCCACTGCTCGACATCACGTTCGGCCCGTGAGGGCGGCAGATCAAAGATAGTCATGCCGGCCGCCGTCGCCTGGACATAAACCTGCGTATCGCGCAGATAGGCCAGCACCGGCAAATCAAAGGTCGAAAAAAACCGCTCCAGCTCACCGGCAGCACGCGTCCGGGCATCGACCCGCATTCCGATCACCGCCACATCCGCCTTGCCCTTGCGCACGGCCTTCTCGGACAGCAACTCGGTCAGGAAATGGCGGGTCGCCAGCATGTCGAACATCGACGGCTGCACCGGCACAATCACGCGTGTGGACAGCTTGAGCACGCGCTCCAGCATCTTGCCGTGCAGGCCGGCCGGGGTATCAAGCACAACGTGAGAAGTACCCTTGGGCGGCCGGGAAATCTTGTCCTCGCCGACCTCCCAGGTATCGATGGTGGGCAATGCAAAGGGGCGAATGGCCAGCCATTCACGCGACGATTGCTGACGATCGATGTCGCCGAGCATCACCTCTTCACCCTTGTTGGCGAAATAGCCGGCCAGATTGGTCGCCAGGGTGCTTTTGCCGGAGCCGCCCTTGGGGTTGGCGACAAGAAAGGCTTTCATGCTTGTTTTTCCCGTTTATCGAGGATGCTGCGCACCAGATTGACGTGTTCGCGCAGGGTATAAACCAGATCGGTAAAGCCGAGTGGCAGACGCAGCTGGCTGGCTTCGGCATCGAGTGCGTCCAGTCGGTTGCGGTAATCGTCCATTTTGGCCGGCTCGAAATGGTTGGTCAGATCCTCTTCAAGGAACTTCAATTCGCCATAGCAGAGGAAGACCTTGCGGCGAATGCGCCAGGTGTAGACTGCAGGCGCCACCTTGAGCAGCGGAATCAACAACGCGAAGATCGGCACCAGCATGACAATCAGCCGATCGACCAGCACCGCCAGCCAGAACGGCAGATAGCGCTGCAGGAAAGGCGGGCCCGACTTGAAATAGCGCGCCGCATCGGGCGATAGCGGCAGCATCTGGTCCTTGTAGGCGGGGAATTCCCCGGCATCCTGGAAGAAGCCGGATTTGCCATGCACTTCGCTGGCAGTACGCAGGAGCAGTGTCTGCAGCGCCGGATGCAGGTCATCGCGAATGATCAGGTTGGCCGTCGGGGCCAGTACCTTGATGTCATCGGGCGGAAAGTCGCGCACCAGATCGGCGACGCCGCGCGGAAAAGTCAGCTTGGTCAGGAAGGGGAAACGACGCTGGTAGGCGCGATCCTGGGCGAAGCTCATCAGCTTGACGCCGGGCGAGCGGATCAGTACCTGGACGACTGGCGCGTTTTCGGCGGCGATGATGAACGCCGCATCGATCCGCCCCTGCTGCAGTTCCTCGGCCGCCTTCAGGCCGGAAAGGGGGACCAGATGGTCGCCGGCCGGAATGTCGTTGGCCTGCAGCAGTTGCTGCGCCAACTGGCGCACCCCGGAGCCTTCCTGGCCGATGGCAATGCGCTTGCCCTGCAACTCGGTCAGGCGGGTCAGATCCTTGTCACCGCGGTAGAAGACCCAGACCGGCTCGTAAAACAGGCTGCCCAGCGAGAGCAGGCCGGAGTCATCTTCGGCATCCGGGTCATCCTTGGGCGGCACGACGCCGCCCTGGACGAAACCGATCTGCGCTTCGTCGCTCTTCAGGCGCTCGATATTTTCCAGCGACCCGGCCGAGGCCTTGACTTCAAGCTTGATGCCATCCCGGGCCAGGATCGCCGCGTAACGCTGGGCGAACTGGTAATAGGCGCCGCTCTCGCCGCCGGTCGTGATGACGATTTTCTTGGGCGGCGCCGGCTCAACGAACTGGTAGGCGATCAGAAAACCGATCGCTGCCAGCAGAATGATCCACCAGGCGGTGGCAAACAAATCCCGCAGCGAGAGCAACCCAGCCTTGATCCTGGCCATCATGGCAGCAGAATGGTGGAACCCGTCGTCTTGCGGGCTTCAAGATCGCGGTGTGCCTGAGCAGCGTCCTTCAGGGCATAGGTCTGATTGACCTCGACCCGTACCTTGCCGGAAGCAACGACCTCGAACAATTCCGAACCAAGGTCCACCAGATCGGCCCGCTTGGCCGTGTAGCTCGTGATGGTCGGCCGCGTGACAAACAGCGATCCCTTCTGCGACAGCAGCAGCAGGTCCAGCGGTGGCACCGGGCCGGAGGCATTGCCGTAGGCGACCATCATGCCCATCGGCCGCAGGCTGTCGAGCGAGCCCATGAAAGTGTCCTTGCCGACGCCGTCATAGACGACGGCCACGCCCTCGCCGCCGGTAATTTCGCGAACGCGCTGGGTAAAGTTTTCACTGCTGTAATTGATTACATGGTCACAGCCGTGCGCCATGGCCAGTTCAGCCTTGGCGGCCGAACCGACAGTACCGATCACCGTCGCTCCCAGTGCCTTGGCCCACTGACAGGCGATCAGCCCGACACCGCCGGCCGCAGCATGGATCAGCACGGCATCACCCGGCTGTACCCGATAGGTCTTGCGCAACAGGTAAGCCGCAGTCAGGCCCTGCAGCATCATGGCCGCGCCCGTTTCGAAACTGATTGAATCCGGCAACGCGAGCAAGCGATGGGCCGGAATGTTGCGCACCTCGGCATAGGCACCAATCGGCCCGCCGGCATAGGCCACGCGGTCGCCGACCTTGACCTCGCTGACGCCTTCGCCCACCGCCTCGACCACGCCCGCCCCTTCCAGGCCGATACCCGACGGCAGCGGCAAGGGATACAAGCCGGTCCGGTGGTAGGTATCGATGTAATTAAGACCGACCGCATGGTGACGAATCGTCGCTTCGCCGGCCCCCGGTGCGGGAAGATCGACCGCCTCCCAAGACAGCACTTCCGGTCCGCCGGTCTGATGAATGCGAATAGCGTGGGGCATGGTCGTCTCCTCGTTGTCGTTATTGGAACAGAGCGAGGTTATCACCGCGCCGAACTTCATTCCACCGTGAGGGTCAGCCAGGCGATTCCCAGCCACTCATGCAGGGCGTAAAAGGAGTTGTGGAGTGCCGAGGCGCTGGGCAAAAAGTCGGTCACGCTGAATGGACCAGCCCCCCCCGCGTTGAAGTGGGTGGGTGCAGGAACGACCTCCAGGCCGGCCGCCCGGAACAGGCGAACTGCCCGCGGCATGTGGAAAGCCTGGGTGACCAGCACGATGCGCCGGACACCAGCCTTTTTGAGGATCGCCGCCGACATGGCTGCGTTCTGGATCGTGTCCAGCGACTGCATTTCGCGCCAACGCACCGGCACCTTGAATTCGCTTTCCAGAATATCGGCCATCACCTCGGCCTCGGAGCGCATCGCCTTGGCCGGCCGCCCGCCGGAAACCAGGACGGGCAGGGCAAAGCGGCGGGCCAGTGTGGCGCCGTAGCGGGTTCTGACCAGCGTTCGATCGCTAGCCGTATCGCCGCCATACTCCTCGGCATCCAGCTCCAGTCCGCTGCCCAGCACGACAATCGCCTGTGCGCCAGCCACATCCTGCAGCACCGGCCCGGCGCGCCGCTCCAGCGTCCCCATCAGGCCACTGCCCACCAACGGCAAGGACTGCAGCAACAGCAAGAAACCCCCCAAAAAAGCCAGGGGAAAAGCCCAACGCCGACGCCGCCCCAGGCCGGCAACGGCGATCAGCAGCAGGCCGTTGCCCGGCGGCAACAGCAAGGCCGATAGCAGACTCTTGATAAACCAGGCGATGGACATGAGTTACGAGGAAACTACACCGGCGTCAGTTTCGCGTATTCCAGCGCCAGCCATTTCATGCCGGCACCGCCGAAATTCACCTGCACCCGCGCATCGGCACCGCGCCCTTCGGACGAAACGATGACGCCAAGGCCGAACTTGGCATGCTCGACCGTCTGGCCGACCCGCAAACCACCCGCTGCCGGCTCGGCATAACCGCCCCCGAACGAGCCGAAGGCCGGCACGGCGGGCGCCGATTCCGCCTTCTTGTTCAGCTTGCGCATCAGGCCTTCCGGAATTTCATCAAGGAAGCTCGACGGCATGCAGTAACGCGTCTGGCCATGCAGCATGCGGGTTTGCGCGCAGGAGACGTAAAGGCGCTGGCGGGCCCGCGTCACGGCCACGTACATCAGCCGACGCTCTTCCTCCAGCCCCTCCTTGCCCTCATTGACCGAGTTCTCGTGCGGGAACAAACCCTGCTCAAGACCGCTGATGAACACCACGTCGAACTCCAGGCCCTTCGCGGCATGCACTGACATCAATTGCACCGCTTCCTGCCCCTCACCGGCCTGATGCTCGCCGGCTTCCAGCGAGGCATGCGCCAGGAAGGAGGCCAGCGCCCCGCCTTCGCCGATGGCACCTTCGTCGTCGACAAAGGTGGCTGCGGCATTGATCAGTTCATCAAGGTTCTCCAGCCGCTCCTGGCCTTCCTTCTCGACCCGGTAATGCTGGGCCAGGCCGGATTTCTCGACGACATGCTCGATGATCTCGGGCAAGGGCAGATTGGCCGTTTCCTGACGCAAGGTCTCGATCAGTCTGACAAAGGCGCCTACCGTCTGCCCGGCCTTGCCGGTCAATGATGCAGCGGCGTTATAGAGGCTGGAATTGATCTGGTGCGCCGTTGCCTGCAGGTTTTCCAGCGAACGGGCACCGATGCCACGGGTCGGGAAATTGACGACGCGCAGGAAGGCCGTGTCGTCATCCTGATTACCCAACAGACGCAGGTAGGCCAGCGCATGCTTGACCTCCTGACGCTCGAAGAAGCGCAAGCCGCCATAGACCTTGTAGGGCACACCCTTGGTGAAGAGTTCATGCTCCAGCACCCGCGACTGGGCGTTCGAGCGATAAAGAATGGCGATTTGGGTCGGCGAAATGCCATCGCGGACCAGTTCGCGAATTTCCTCGACAATGAAACGCGCCTCGTCGAGATCCGAATAAGCCTCGAAAGCGCGGATCGGCTCACCATCACCGGCATCGGTCCACAGATTCTTGCCCAGACGCTCGCGGTTGTTCTTGATGATGGCGTTGGCGGCGGCCAGGATATTGCCGTGCGAGCGATAGTTCTGCTCAAGGCGAATTACGTTGGCGCCGGCATAGTCGCGCTCGAATTCACGCATATTGCCCACCTCGGCGCCGCGGAAACGGTAGATCGACTGGTCGTCGTCGCCGACCGCGAAGATGTGGGCACCACCGCCGGCCAGCAATTTCAACCAGCGGTATTGCAGGACGTTCGTATCCTGGAACTCGTCGACCAGAATCTGGCGGAAGCGTTGCTGATAATGCGCCCGCAAAGGTTCGTTGCGCTGCAGCAATTCATAACAGCGCAACAGCAGCTCGGCGAAATCGCATACCCCCTCGCGATTGCACTGGTTTTCATATTCAGCGTAAATTTCGACGCGCTTTTGCGTGTAATTGTCATAGGCCTCAGCCTGAGCGGCGCGTACGCCCTGCTCTTTATGGGCATTGATGAAATGGCACAACTCACGCGGCGGATATTTTTCGTCGTCGATATTCAGGTTCTTCAGCAGGCGCTTGACCATGGCCAATTGGTCGGCCGAATCGAGAATCTGGAAGGTCTGAGGCAGCCCGGCTTCGCGAAAATGGGCGCGCAGCAGGCGATTGCACAGGCCATGGAAGGTGCCGATCCACATGCCGCGGACATTGATCGGGACCAGCGACGAAAGGCGCGCCGTCATCTCCTTGGCAGCCTTGTTGGTGAAGGTCACCGCCAGAACCCCGTGCGGCCCGACCTGGTTGGTCGAAATCAGCCACGCAATACGTGTTGTCAGGACACGGGTCTTACCACTTCCCGCCCCGGCAAGAATCAGGGCATGGACAGGTGGCAAAGTAACCGCTTGAAGTTGTGGAGAATTCAGATTGGCAAGGAGATCGGACATGGGATAAGAAATAGCTCCGGAAATAACAATGTAAATTGGTCCGACCAAAAAGTTGCGTTTGTGCAACGCGACCTACAAAAACGTGCATTTTTTCACATGCATGGACACCTTGCACACGTATACTTCAAGAAAATATATTGCAGTGCACAAAACTATTTGCCCACAAGGCAGTCGTAGTAAATAAGTAGCCACCGCTACAAGTAAAAGGAGTAACAGCATGAACAGCATGAATGCACCCAAGATCCTCCCCTGGATCGCCCGCAAGGCCGGAATCAGCGATGAACTGGCCCTCAAGCTCTGGCGTCGCGCCGTCAGCGAAGCCGAATACCTGACCGGCAAGGCCGAAGGTTCCGAGTTCTGGGGGCTGTCCGTCGAACGTTTCCTCTCCATCGTTGAAGATGAAGTCGGCAACGCACCGAGCTACAGCCTGACCCCCGCGCCACAACTGTCGTGGATGTGGCGTCATCAGACCCGGATGTCCCTGCTCTCACTGATGGCGGCGCAAAACGCCTACCGTTGCTGGCAGAACACGCTCGGAGACATGTACGGCCAAAAAAAAGCCGCGTGACCGGGCGACGCTGAAGTAAAGCAGCGATTGCGGAGCGTGCAGGTTCCGCAATCGCGACCCTCCCGGTCACAGCAGCTCCCAAGCCGCACATCCGCTTCAATCAGCCTTGACCAGACCGTCAAAGCTGCCCTTTATCAACCAAAACAGCCGAGAGATATCGGCCCGGCATCGTATTTGCCATCATCGGCGAATCGCCAGAGTTCAACCGGTATAATCCGCGGTTACTCTCCGATTTTCAGCGATTGAATTCAGCAAATGCCCATGCAGGAAAAATACTCCCCGGCCGACATCGAGCGCGCCGCCCAGCAACACTGGGATCAGACCGGTGCCGCCCGCGCCGTTGAAGACACGACCAAACCGAAGTACTACTGCCTGTCGATGTTCCCGTATCCGTCCGGGAAACTGCACATGGGCCACGTCCGCAATTACACGATCGGCGACGTGCTCTCGCGTTTCCACAAGATGCAGGGCTTCAACGTCATGCAGCCAATGGGCTGGGACGCCTTCGGCATGCCGGCCGAAAATGCTGCACTGCAAAATAATGTGCCACCAGCCGGCTGGACCTACTCCAACATCGATTACATGCGTTCGCAGCTCAAGTCGCTCGGCTTCGCCATCGACTGGGAACGCGAATTTGCCACCTGCACGCCCGAGTACTACCGCTGGGAACAGTGGCTGTTCACCCGCCTGTACGAAAAAGGTCTGGTTTACAAGAAGCTCGGCACCGTGAACTGGGACCCGGTCGATCACACCGTGCTCGCCAACGAGCAGGTCATTGATGGCCGCGGCTGGCGATCTGGCGCGCTGATCGAGAAGCGCGAGATCCCCATGTATTACATGAAGATCACCGCCTACGCCGAAGAACTGCTGACCGAACTCGACAACCTGCCGGGCTGG
>JAGTRS010000015.1 GCA_018262195.1 Pseudomonadota bacterium
CGAGGCGGTTTCTTCCAGGCTGCTTGCCTGTTCTTCCGTCCGGCTCGACAGGTCCTGGTTACCCGAAGCAATTTCCTTCGCCGCCGTGTTGATCGCGTCGGTCGCTTCCTTGATCGAGGAAATGATCTCTTGCAGGTTATCTACTGTGGAATTGGCGTCGGTCTTGAGGACACCAAGTACACCTTGGTAGTCGGCATGAATTTTCTCGGTAAGGTTACCCTGCGCCAGGCGTGAGAACATCGCGCCGATATCATCAAGGGCGCGGGTATTGGCTTCGAGCAGATTGTTGATGCCTTCGGAGATTTGCTTGAAGAAACCAGTCATCTTGCTGGCATCAAGGCGGCGGCTGAAATCGCCAGAGGCGGCAGCGCCAATGATCGTGGCCACTTCGTTTTCGATCAGGACTTCTGCGGTGCGATCTCGCCATTCGACTACCGTACCAAGACGCTCCCCCTGATCATTGAGAATCGGACAGGCCACCAACGAGAAATAACGCCCCCCAATGCCAATTTCAGTCCGATGAATGCCTCTCAGGGCTGCCAGCATATTGCGCTGGTGGCTAGGTTGCTTGTGATAGATGTCGAAATTCGAACCCAGAATGGCATCAGCACGGAAACCAGGCAATTGGGTCCGCAAATCGGCCTCCGCGTTGCGCATCATTTCGAGAACGGACTTGTTGCAATAGATGATGATGCCATTGACGTCCGCCACCATCACGCTATTGGAGGACACGTCCAGCGCAACCTTGATCCGCGTCATTTCGGCGGCGACCTTGGTATCGGCCTCTAACCGCTGCTTCAGGTCAGACTGCATCTTGTCGAGAGCATGCATCAACTGCGCGGGCTCATCATTTCCAATGTGCTCGATCCGATTATCCAGATTACCCTGCGCCACTGACTCGGCAAGCGCGACGGCCTCGTTCAATGGGCGGGTGATTTGCCGTGTCACCCAAATTCCGGCCGGAACCATCACAATGGCAGCAAGCGCCATCAACAGCAACATCGTGGTTTGCACATTGGACTTGACCGCATTGATGTCAGCCACATCTTTATCATTGTTGTCACGCTGCAGCTGGACATACTCGCCCACCGCATCAAACCACTCCTGCATCCTCGGACGGAAATTGTCGAAGAAAACTTTCTCGGTATCGGCTCGATTCCCTGTCTTGATGCTTTCAAACAACTGGTCGATGGATGTTTCAGCCGCCTTGCGCGTTGCCAGAATGCGCGACATGATCTCCTTGCCACGGGGAGAAACGGACGTTTCCAACAACTTGGTCTCGTCTTCGAGATACTTGGCGAAGTCGGCATCAACCTTGGGCTTTTCGCCCATCTGCTTTTCCGCACCCGAATAGATCAGCGCGGTCCGGACATGCCGAGCAATCAGCAGATTGCGCATCCGCATATCGACAGCCAACGACGTCTTCTGGACGTTGTTGTTGATGATGTGGTCGACCTTTTCGCCAATCGTATTGAGGCTATACAAAGCAATGACCACGAAGACAATCATCAGGCCAAGCGCCCCGATGGTGGTCAGAAAGAGTCGAGTTCCAATCTTGTAACTACGCAAGCTGAGCATTCCTTGCCCTCGTCAAATGGACTATGTGGCGTTATTCGGTCGCTGAATCGATCAATTCCATATCGGCACTGGACATCAGGCGTTCGATATCGGTCACGATCATCATGCGGGAATCCTGCGATGCCAAACCAATAATGTACTTGGTATCAAAATTGCCGGAAAAATCGGGGGCGGGACGAATCTGCGAACGGGTCAGCGACATGACATCGGACACGCTATCGACAACAGCACCGATTACCCGTCCCGCAATATTGAGAATGATGACCACGGTAAATGGCGTGTATTCGATCTTGCCGAGATTGAATTTGATTCGCAGATCGACGATGGGGACGATGATGCCGCGCAGGTTGATCACGCCCTTGATGAACGAAGGCGAGTTTGCAATCAACGTCGGCTGTTCATAGCCACGAATCTCCTGAACCTTGAGGATATCAATTGCATACTCTTCGCTGCCAAGCGTGAAGGTCAGGTACTCGCTGGCGACCAGATCCTCTTCCGCTACAGCCGTTCCACTTTGCGTTATCGCTTCCATCTTTTGCTCCTCAATTCAGCCGTTAACCGGCCTTTTGCATACTTGTCTTGGCCATTCCGGCAATCGCCGACACATCCAGAATCAAGGCAACATGGCCATCACCCATGATCGTCGCCCCGGAAATTCCTTGCACCCGGCGGTAGTTGGCTTCCAGGCTCTTGATGACCACCTGATGCTGACCAACCAAAGCATCAACAAACAGCGCAGCCTTGATCCCGTCCGCATCAATCACCACCATGATGCCCTGAGTAAAATCACTCGCCTTCGGTTTAATGTTGAACAATTCGTGCAGCACGACCACCGGCAGATATTCACCTCGCACCTGAATCACCCGCGCCTGGTTGGAAAGCGTCTTGATATCTCCGGTCCGTGGCTGGAATGATTCGATCACGTAGGAAAGGGGCAGAATATAGGTCTGATCCCCGACGGCAATCGACATGCCATCAAGGATGGCCAGGGTCAGTGGCAGGCGAACTGTCATCCGGGTGCCAACACCAAGCATCGATTCGATCTCGACCCGACCGCCCATGGATTGGATATTGCGACGGACAACGTCCATGCCAACGCCCCGACCAGATACGTCGGTCACCTGGTCAGCCGTCGAGAACCCGGCCTCGAAAATCAGGTTGAAGACCTCAGAATCGGTCATTTGATCGGAGACTTGGAAACCTCGCTCTCGAGCCTTGGCAAGAATCTTGTTGCGCGGCAAACCGCCACCATCGTCACCCACTTCGATAACGATGTTTCCGCCCTGATGATAGGCCTTCAGGGTAATCGTCCCGACCGGGTTCTTGCCTGCAGCAATGCGCTTGTCGGGCAATTCAATACCGTGATCGAGGCTGTTGCGAATAAGGTGTGTCAGTGGATCGGCAATACGCTCGATGAGACTCTTGTCCAGCTCGGTCGTTTCACCAGACGTCTTCAATTCGACCTGCTTGCCCAGCTTGCCCGAAAGATCGCGGACCACCCGGGGGAAGCGTGAGAACACAAAGGAAATCGGCATCATCCGGATCGACATAACCGACTCTTGCAAGTCCCGGGTATTGCGTTCCAACTGAGCTAAGCCATTGACGAGACGCTCCGGTGCACTCTCCTGCATCTGGGTTGCCGTTTGCAGCAACATGGCCTGAGTAATGACCAACTCACCAACCAGATTGATCAATTGATCGACTTTTTCAATGCTGACGCGAATCGATGAATCGCCTGCGGCAGCCGCTGGTGCAGCGGTTTTTGCCGCACGAGTTCGCGATTCGACGGCGGACTTTTCAGGCACGGCGGCAGCTGAGGAAGAATCAAGCGCAGCTACCGGAGAAGGCATGATCACCAGGGGAGCAGCTGACGCTGCTGGTGCTGGCACAGGGACAAAAAACCCGAAGCCGTCCCCTTCCTCCAATACTTCAGGCGCTTTCTCAGGCGGCGCCAACGGCGCAAAGAAGCCGTAGCCGTCCTCCGCTTCGCCGTTGCCACCTTCAGGCGTCACCTGAGGTGCAGTGGTCGCCGGCAACGGTTCAAAGAAACCAAATCCTTCATCTTCGACTTCCTTGGCGACAGCACCTCCCACATCGGGCGAAGCATCGAGTGGTGCGAAAAAGCCATAACTCTGATTCTCGTCAGGCACGCCTGGCGAGTCATCAAAAAATCCGAAGGCAGGGTCGCTATCGCCCGCTGAGAGTTTCCCCTCGACTACTCGCCAAGCACCATTTTCAGCGATGAAATCGATCTGGTCAGCAAACGCTTCCTGGCCAAGATCGGAAATCAGGCGTACTTGCCAGTAACCTACATTGTGGATATCGCCCGCTGGCTGGCTCAATATTTCAAGCTGCCCAAGCGACCTTAACTCATCCAGTAAGCTGGTGACGCCATCACCTTTCGCCGACACTTCCGTCGGAACAAACTGAATGTCGAAAACACGTTTATCGAGAGAGGACGGAGTCAGACTCTCCGGGGCAAGCTTAGCCTGATCTGGCAACTCGGGCTGCCGGTCGGTGGAAAGGTCGCGCAAACGAGCACAAATCGACTCGACAGCGGCCTGATCAACAGCCTCGCCTCTACCTTGGTGAGCCTCAAGCATTTCGCGCAAGCGGTCACCGCACTCCAGAAACGCATCGACCATATCGGCACGCAAGCCAAGTTCCTGCTTGCGAATACGATCAAGCAAATTTTCAAGGATGTGGGTTGTTTCCGCCAAGTCTGTGAACCCGAAGGTCCCGGCGCTTCCTTTGATGGAATGCGCCGCACGGAAAATAGCATTGAGTTGCTCAGAATCCGGATTCTCTATATCCAGATCAAGCAGCAACCCCTCCATCGCCGCCAAGTGCTCCGCCGACTCATCGAAGAACACCTGGTAGAACTGACTCATGTCGATAGCCATGCTACCCCCCGAGCACAGCTGCCAATTGATTGACAGCCGAAAATGGTATGCGAACGACCTGCCCTGTTACAGGTCAGCCGGCTTATGCTTAGCCGATCACCTTGCGCACGACTTCGATCAGTTTTTGGGGATCAAATGGCTTGACCAGCCAGCCCGTTGCACCGGCAGCACGCCCCTGGGCCTTCATGGCATCGGAAGATTCGGTGGTCAGCATCAGAATCGGCGTCGAGGCATACTGCGGCAGCCCACGTAAATTCTTGATCAAGGTCAGGCCATCCATCCGCGGCATGTTCTGGTCGGTCAGGATCAAATTGACACTTTTGGCCTTGGCCTTTTCCAGGCCGTCCATTCCATCGACAGCCTCAACTACATCGTAGCCCGCACTCTTCAGGGTAAATGACACCATCTGACGGATGGATGCGGAATCGTCAACTGCAAGAACGGTTTTTGCCATTTTTTCCTCGTGAAAGAATCAGAACAACTCAACTTCGCCGCTGGCGAAGCCAGTTTGATTGACCGGATTATTGTCTACTTTTTGTGAAATTACACTCATTTTTTGCGAAATCTGGTCAACGTGCTGACAGATTTCAGCCAATGCCGCCAAGGTCGCGGCACTCTCCCCGCTGTTGTTCAGCGCTCCAGCCATCTTCTGCTCATCGGCCAGCATTTCATCCACCACATCCAGACGCCGAGTGACATGTCCAAGGAGTTGGGTAACCATGTCCTGAAACTGCAGCGACATAATGGCCTGATTGACCGCCTGCTCAACTTGCTCACCAATCGTATTCAGTTCGCTGACCGTTTCGCCAGTACGCCGGTTCATGTCGTTGATACCGATCATCGCCTGTTCGACGTCGCTCTTCGAAGTCAGGGCAAAGGTCATGTCCTGAGCCGCCATCTGGTTGATGGCCGCTTCAGTTGCCTCGATCGTTGTTTGCATTTTCTGCAGGGAGCCACGAATCTGCTGGCTGAAATGATTGGTGCGCCCAGACAAGTCACGCACCTCATCAGCCACCACGGCGAATCCTCGTCCCGCCTCGCCAGCCCGAGCCGCTTCGATAGCTGCATTTAGTGCCAGAAGATTGGTCTGCTTGGCAATTCCCTCGATTTCACCAAGCCTGCCGCGCACTTCACTCATCTGGCTAATAATTCGGTCAGTCATCTCGACCAGGGACATGGCCAGGCGTGAATTCTCGACCACGCTATCAACAAACTGCCGCAGGGTTTCGGATGTCTTGTTGGCAAACATCTGAAACTCAGTCACAGAGCCCCCCTCGAGACCTCCAGAGACAACCTGCATACCAAGCTGCTGCTGGCGCTGAATCTGGGCGTTCATCCCCTGAAAACTGCCCACCAGCTTGTCGATCGCTTCATTGAAGATATTCTGGGCGCGGGCAACCTCATTCCGCATTTCCCCGACCTGCCGCGAAGCCTCGGTGGAAACACGAACGATCGCATTGCCGCTTTGCTCAATGATGTCGCGCCCGATGCGACTGCTCTCAGCATCATTTTCGCGCGCGGTAGCCTGCCGGCAGGCCAGACTGCCCGCGATCAACCATCCAGCAAGCATGACCACCAAGGAAAAAATGACCGCCGGCGAACGCGCCGCTGGCTCTACTGCGAGGAGAACGGCAGCCACCAATACTGTCCAGCCCCCGCCGATCAAGATCAGCTTGCCATTACCACTCATCCCATCTCCTCATGACCCTTCTGCCTGAATCTCTCAGCCAGCGGTTCCTTTTTTACCTACCCCGGGAAGTATCAGGCCCTCGGGTACGTTTTCTTCATTGCCCACTTCAGACTCCGGCCCCTCTTCTTGAAGAATGGCCATTTCGGTTTTCTGATTTAGTACGACGATACTGATGCGTCGATTCACCGAATTCAAGGGATCGTTTTTGTCGAACAGGACAGTTGATGCCAAGCCGACAACTCTGAGCACCTTGCTGTCATCCATCCCCCCCACGACCAACTCGCGTCGCGACGCATTGGCCCTGTTGGACGACAACTCCCAATTTGAAAAGCCTTTTTCACCACCAGCAAATTGAGCCGCGTCAGTATGGCCTGCCAGACTGATGCGATTGGTAACGCCGTTCAAGGCCTTGCCTATCTGACGAAGAATGTCGCGGGTATATGGCTTCAGATCGGCGCTACTGGAATCGAACATCGGACGATTCTGTTCATCGACAATCTGGATACGCAAACCTTCTGACGTAATATCAAGCAACATTTGCTTCTTGAACTGGGCTAACTGAGGGCTTTGTTCGATCATCTTTTCGATGCTTGCCTTCAGACTCTCCAGACGCTCCTGCTCCTTGCGGCGAAACTCGGCCTGAGCCTCCTTGGAGAAGGATGTCGACTTCTTCGCCTCGACATCACCTCGCTTGACCTGCCCCGACTGTCGGGTCAAATCCTTGCCCCCCCCCTGAAGGACACTGGTCGCATCACCGGACCCGCTCCCCCCCTGCTGCGACACTTTCAAGGGATTTTGGAAAAAATCGGCGATGCCCTGCAAATCGCCCTTGGCTGTAGAACCAAGCAGCCACATCAGCAGGAAGAACGCCATCATGGCGGTCACGAAGTCTGCATAGGCAATTTTCCAGGCGCCGCCATGCGCGCCGCCGGCAACTACCTTCTTGCGCTTGATGACTATGGGGCGTGTGGAATCGTCGCTCATTGCATTGGTCGGTGGCTATGGGGGACTTACTTGCCTTTGCGAGCTTTCAGCTCTTCCTCGAGTTCGCGGAAACTTGGGCGGGAGCCCGAATCGAGGGTCTTTCGGCCAAATTCAATGGCGACCTGCGGCGCATAGCCAGACATCGAGGCCAGCAACACCATCTTGATGCACTTGTAGATGGTCGCACCTTCATTTGCCTTTTGCTCCATCAGCTTGGCAACTGGCTCGACAAAACCATAAGAAATGAGAATACCAAGGAAGGTGCCGACCAGCGCGCCGCCAATCATCTTGCCCAGGACGGCTGGTGGCGAGCCCACGGAGCCCATGACGTTCACCACGCCCATCACTGCAACCACGATACCGAAAGCAGGAACTGCCCCGGCAATGTTTGACACTACATGGCCAGGTTCCGCAGCTTCATGATGATGGGTTTCCAACTCCACATCCATCAAGCTCTCGATTTCCACCGTGTTCAGATTGCCGCCAACCATCATCCGCAGATAATCGGTGACGAACTCCATGATGTGATGATCATGAACCAGATTAGGATATTTGCTGAAAATCGGACTCGCATCGGGATTCTCGATGTCGCCCTCGATAGACATCAGGCCTTCCTTGCGGACTTTGGCGAGAATCTCGAAAAGCATCGCCAAGGCATCAATATAGAAGGCCTTGTTGTACTTCGACCCCTTCAATATCCCCGGAACAGCTGCAACGGTGGCCTTGATGATCTTGATATTGTTTGCCGCCACGAAGTAACCGATGGTCAAACCAACGATCGCGACATATTCCGTGGGCACCCAAAGGGCAAGCAGGCTACCGTGAATGGCGTACGTCCCCAACGCCGCAGCCAAAATGATGACGTACCCGACAATCAGAAACATGCAAAGCCCCCTATTGCACCAGCGAGAACCGGCGCGGATCCGCCCAGTAATTGGTTTTCGCTATTGTAGCCACATGAATTGCCGGTGTGCAAAGAAAGAGATAGCCGCTTGTGGAGCGCCCAATAGCCTGCGAAGCAAAGTGATACACTGAAAATCATCGTTATAAGCCAACTTCCCCGTGATCCAGTTTTGCAATCATTGCGGCTCGAGTGTCTCCTTTGTGGTCCCAAGTGGAGACTCATTACCCAGGCATGTCTGCGATGCCTGCGGACATATTCACTACGAAAACCCCCGTTTGATCGTTGGCTGCGTCGCTGAGTGGGAGAACCGCATATTGCTTTGCCGACGGGCAATCGAGCCACGACACGGCTTTTGGACCCTACCTGCAGGCTTCATGGAAAACGGAGAAACCACGGCCCAGGCAGCAATTCGTGAAACCCATGAAGAAGCAGGCGCCCATATCCTGGTCGATGCGCCGTTTGCTCTGGTCAGCATTGCGCACATCAATCAGGTTCATCTCTTTTATCGCGGACGAATGAGGGCTTCGGACTACCTAGCCGGCGAAGAAAGCCTGGAGGTCGCCCTTTTCACCCCCGAGGAAATCCCTTGGGATAATCTGGCGTTTCGTAGCGTCACGCTGTGTCTCGAACATTACCTGGCGGATCGCAAAGACGGACAATTCGGCTTTCACGAAGCTCAACTTGGACCGATTTAGCTGATTATTTTTCAGTAAGGCGATATTCGATTGGCAAACTGATTCCAAACCTTCGGCCCCGCAGCCCCTCAGGCAGTGTGGCCTGATTTACCGCCGCAGCCATCATTTCCAGAGCCTGGCGGTCAAGCTCATCATGCCCACTCGAGCGCTCCAGCGAAACAACAGGGCGAGCAGCAGCCAACGCCATCGAGACAGCGACGACGACGACACCTTCCCTGCCATGGTCGCGGGCAATCAATGGATAGCGCTTGAATTTTCGCGCTTCGCGCGAAACGTTCAAACGGTATTCCTGCTCCCCTTCTGAGGGTACATTTTGCGTGTCGGCTGAGATATCCGAGCTTGCAAAGTGATCATCCGGCGCTAAAGCTCGCGGGGATTCCGCAATCGGCAAGATTGCGCGAGACGAGCCCTCCGAACGAGGCTGTTTCGACCGCAGACCTCTGTCTTCCTCTCGCCGAAAGTACGGCATTCCCTGTCGCCCCTTGGCGATCTCTGGATCGACAACAGCACCAGCGCTTTCAGAATGCCGCGCGAACGACACACCCACAAGGTGGCCATTGATCAAAGACGATTTCCCCATCGCTCCATCCGGAATGATCGGTGAGAGCAAGATCATCAAATGGAATGCAATCGAAATGAGTAGCGCGCGAAGCATGCGCCAGTATCATCGATTTCAGGCAAAAATAACAAACCCCCAACGGCGGAACCGAATGGGGGTTTGTGATCATTACCACCTAGAGGAAGGTGGCAAGAATGGAGCAATTACTTGCCCAGCTTGCGAGACTCTTCGTCCATCTTGCTGGCGTACATCTTGCCCATCACTGCACCAATAACAAGAACGCCAACGATCACAACAAGACTCATCAGACCGATATCGCTAGTAAACAATAGTTCCCATGCCATAAGTCACCTCCCAGTAACAAATAAAGAAATTACTTATCCGCCTTCGCCACCAAGCGCAGCGGTTCCTCCGAATCAGCCTGCCATTCTCCTTGAAGCCGCCACTCCCCGGCAGGATCTTCAATCGAAACAAGCCAACGCCCCGTCACCTCTGCAGCCATTTTTCCGCTGTAGAAGCCCTGTCCTTCAGAAGTCATCTGTACCAACTGGTCCTGCCCGGCCCGGGTTGGATGCGCCAACTTCAGGGTAATTGCAGTTGGCAATTTTGCCTCACCATCCGACCCAATAAGCAGACGGATATTGGGACCAGCCCGCATCACATCGGCACGCAGCCCCAAGCTCCCAGCCTGATGCTCCCGGCGCAATTGCTGATTTACCGCCAATCCCTGCTTGTAATAGTCATCAGTCACCAGTCCGTCATTACTGACCACTGCGAGCCACAGGGTGATGATTCCGGCCACGATTACAACGGCCGGCCCAGCCATCAAAATCCAGGGCCAGCGTTCCTTGTACCAAGGTTGATTGTCACTGCGAAGGGTCATTGAATTACTCATATCAGGGCATCAGGAAAGAGGCCTTCTCGTGAACCGCGATCTTGTCGTGATTCTGGGCCTTAATATCAAAATAAATTGGGTTAGCCCCGGTCTTGCCAGACTCAGGAGGGACCCGGACGACGATGGTGACTTCGTGGTTTTCTGCACTACCAACTTCGATAATCCGTTCGCCAACAATTTCGATCCCGGGCATTCCCTCCACCGACAGTGCATAACGCTTGGGCTCTTCTGTCGTATTCATGATCTTGAGGTTAAATACGTTCTCGATCCGGCCGTCATCTGCCTCCCGCGCCAGAATTGAACGATCACGAATCACATCCACCTTGAGCGGCACCCGTGTCGCAAGCGACCAAATGGATGCTGCGGTAATTAGGGTCAGGATCACCGTGTAAAGAATGATTCGTGGCCGCAGGATATGGCCCACGACGTCCTTGGGACCGAAATGTTGGGCCAATGCATTCTCTGTCGTATATCTGATCAGCCCCCGAGGCAATCCGACTTTGTCCATCACCGGATCACAGACATCAATACACGCGCCACAACCGATGCATTCGTATTGCTGGCCTTTGCGAATGTCTATACCGGTCGGGCAAACCGCTACGCACAAACCACAGTCAACACAATCCCCTAGGGTTTTGGCATCCACACTCTTTTTGCGTGCACCACGCGGCTCTCCACGCTCCGGATCGTAGGTAATGATCAAGGTATCCGGATCGAACATCACCCCCTGGAAGCGCGCGTAGGGGCACATGTACTTGCAGACCTGCTCGCGCAGAAAACCAGCCTGCATGTAGCAAAATCCCGCATAGAAAAATGTCCAGAACAACTCCCATCCCGAAAAATCAAACGGGAGTGCCGCCAACAACTCATTTACCGGCGTGAAATAGGCGACCAGCGTAAAACCCGTCCACAACGATATCAGCAACCAGATCGTATGCTTGATTGCCTTAAGACCGAACTTGCGAGCCGTCATCGGCCCCTTGTCGAGCTTCATCCGTGCTGAGCGATCACCCTCGATACGGTTCTCGACCCACATGAATATTTCGGTATAAACGGTCTGCGGACAGGCGTAACCGCAGAAAAGCCGACCGGCGATGGCAGTAAACAGGAAGAGCGCATAGGCCGAAACAATCAGCAATAACGCAAGATAGAACACGTCCTGAGGCCAAAGAACCAGCCCAAAGAGGTAGAACTTGCGCTCTACAAGATGAAGAAGAACGGCTTGCCGTCCATTCCACTCCAGCCATGGTGCCCCATAAAAAAGCACCTGAGTGAAAAGAACCAGAATCCAGCGCCAGTTATTCCACCAACCTTTGACTTCCCGGATATAAACTTTTTTGTGCTTCTCGTAGAAAGAAACAGGCGAGGGGGAATCGCTTGGCTTCGCCGGTGGAATATTGTCAGTGGGTTCCATAAGAGTTCTTATCCGTATCGAAATTGCGCTATGCGTGAATTATTCGGCGTTTTAACTAACGCAATTTTGATACAGGTCAGCCTTAGATAGACATAAAGAAAAACGGGGCGGCTTAGCCGCCCCGCTTCAGCCAATTACTTGGCGCCTTGGCTCAGGCTGAGCACATAGGCAGACAACAGATGCACCTTAGCGTCGCCAAGGAATTCCTTCCAGGCCGGCATCTGGTTCTGACGACCCTTGGTGATCGTCTCGGTAATGGTCGCTTCGGAAGAACCGTACAGCCACACCTTGTCGGTCAGATTAGGAGCACCAACTGCAGCCATACCCTTGGCGTCCATACCGTGACAACCGACGCAGCCTGCGGAGGCGAAGGCTTCCTTGCCCTTGGCAGCACGTACGGAATCGCTCGGCAGACCGGACAGGGAGCGCACGAAGTTGGCCAGATCCTTGATGGTATCGGCACCGAGCGCTTCATGCGGAGGCATGACGCCCATACGACCATTGGAAATGGTTTCCTTGATCTGCTCCGGCTCACCACCATACTGCCAGTCGCTATCGGTCAGATTCGGGAAGCCCTTGGCACCACGTGCGTCAGCTCCGTGACACTGCATGCAATAAGTCAGATACAGGCGCTTGCCCATTTCCATGGCCTGCTTGTCGCCAGCAACAGCCTTGAGATCCATGGCCATGTACTTGTCGAACAAGGGCTTGACGGTAGCATCCATCTTGTCAACTTCAGTCTTGTGCTGACCAACAGCAGTCCAGCCAAGCATACCCTTGAAGTTACCCAGACCCGGATACAGAGCCAGATAAACCAGCGCAAACACAACGGTAATTACAAACAACCAGCTCCACCACTTAGGCATCGGGTTGTTGTATTCCTCAAGGGTTTCATCCCAGACGTGACCCATGGTCTTGCCAGGGGTGAACGTCGCTTTGCCCTGAACAATCAGCAGGACGGCACAGGCAAGAATACTGCCCAGCACGATCACAACTACGTACAGGTTCCAAAAATCGCTAACGAAATCGCTCATTTGCTTTCCTTTATATCAGCGCGGGTTCGGCGTGCTCGACGCCGAACCGTCGTCATCATGCTCTGCGAATGGCAAGTTGGCAGCCTCTTCGAACCCCTTCTTGCTGCTCTTGCCATAAGCCCACCCCACAATCCCGAGGAAACAGAGCAACCCCAGGACTGTAGTGATAGAACGCAGATCGTTGATGTCCATGGCTATTACTTGACGTTCTTCAGCGCCGTACCCATACCCTGCAGGTACGCAATCAGGACGTCCAGTTCGGTCTTGTCGCCGATAGCAGCCTTGGCACCCTTGATTTCCTCATCCGTATAGGTCGGGATACCACGGGCGTTCGCAAAACCGCGCATGACCTGCATCTTCTTCTCGATGTCGACGCCGACCGAATCCTTGGCCTTGGTATTTGCCAGGAAGGCAAATGCCGGCATATTGGACTCAGGAACGACGTCACGCGGATTGATCAGGTGAGCACGCTGCCACTCGTCGGAGTAACGACCACCAACGCGATGCAGATCCGGACCGGTACGCTTCGAACCCCACTGGAACGGGTGATCGTAGACATACTCGCCAGCCACGGAGTAGTGACCATAACGCTCAGTTTCAGCACGGAATGGGCGAATCATCTGCGAGTGGCACAGGAAGCAGCCTTCGCGGATATAGATGTCGCGTCCAACCAGACGAACTGCGTCGTAAGGCTTGACACCCTCAACCGGAGTCGTGGTCGACTTCTGGAAGAACAACGGAACGATTTCGAGCAGGCCGCCCCAAATCACGGTAAGCAGCGTCAGCACAATCAGCAGGCCTACGCTCTTTTCAATTTGCTCATGCTTAAGCATTGTTATCTCTCCCTAATCAGGCGTGATGACCAGCCGGAGCCAGCACCGGCGTGTCCTGCGTCTTGCCGCCAGCCATGGTCTTGAACATGTTGTAAGCCATGATCAACATGCCGGACAGGAACAAGACACCACCCAACCAACGGATCGCCCAGAACGGGTAAGAGCCCTTGACGGATTCAACGAAGCTGTAAGCCAGCGTACCGTCGGCATTCACCGCACGCCACATCAGGCCCTGCATCACACCGGCAATCCACATGGAAGCGATATACAGAACGGTACCGATGGTAGCGATCCAGAAATGGGTCGTGACCAGCTTGGTGCTGTACATCTCGGTTTTGCCGAAAAGCTTGGGCAGCAGGTAGTAGATGGAACCGATGGAAACCATGGCCACCCAGCCGAGAGCACCGGAGTGCACGTGGCCAACGGTCCAGTCCGTGTAATGCGACAGGGCATTGACGGTCTTGATCGACATCATCGGGCCTTCGAAGGTAGACATACCGTAAAAGGACAGCGAGGTGATCAGGAACTTCAGGATAGGATCATCACGCAGCTTATGCCAAGCACCGGACAGAGTCATGATGCCGTTGATCATGCCACCCCAGGACGGAGCCAGCAGAATCAGCGAGAAGACCATACCGACGGACTGGGTCCAGTCAGGCAGCGCGGTGTAGTGCAGGTGGTGCGGGCCCGCCCACATGTACGTAAAGATCAGCGCCCAGAAGTGAACCACGGACAGGCGATACGAGTAGACCGGACGACCAGCCTGCTTCGGCACAAAGTAGTACATCATGCCCAGGAAGCCCGCAGTCAGGAAGAATCCCACTGCGTTGTGACCATACCACCACTGAATCATGGCGTCCTGAACACCGGAATACATGGAGTAGGACTTGGTCAGCGTGATCGGCATTTCCATGCTATTGACGATGTGCAGCAGCGCAACGGCAATGATGAAAGCGCCAAAGAACCAGTTGGCCACGTAAATGTGAGAAACCTTGCGAACTGCGATCGTTCCGAAGAAGACCAGAGCGTAGGCAACCCAAACCAGCGTAATCAGGATATCAACCGGCCATTCCAGCTCAGCATATTCCTTGCCGGTCGTGAACCCCAGCGGCAGGGTGACTGCAGCCAAAAGGATGATGATTTGCCAACCCCAGAAAGTGAAGGGAATCAGCGGGCCACCCCAAAGGCGGGCGTGACTGGTGCGCTGAACACACCAGTAGGACGTTGCGAACAAAGCGCAGCCACCAAACGCGAAAATAACTGCGTTGGTATGCAACGGGCGCAGGCGCCCGAAGTGCAACCAGGGACCGAAATTCAACTCCGGCCAGACCAGTTGAGCTGCAATGATGACACCAACAAGCATGCCAACGATGCCCCAAATGACAGTCATGACGGCGAATTGCCGTACGACCTTATCGTTGTATGTGGTTTGCGTTCCAGACATGAACCCACCTCTCGTTAATAAAAAACGGAATGCCCACCTCCCTGAAACCAAGGGGGCACATGGAAACGGATATTATTCTAGTTGAACAGGGTCGTTTTGACCTAGATCAACCTACCGATTATCTAAGCCCTATTAGTTCGAATTAGCTAGCTGCTGTGGCAAGCGCGGCGGGGCGTAGACAAAAAAAGGGTGCGTCGTAACGCACCCCAACCCCAACAGAGAATTGCTGCGAAGTTCGCACCTCGCAATGTAGTCATATTGCTGCCGAGCTTCCATTAACACGTTGACGCAGGTCAAACTTTCTCCGTTTTATCGGCATCAACTGGCTCCGCCGGTTTTTGTGGCGGATTATCGTCCATCAAAATACGAAAACCCGGCCCCTCAAGATCATCAAACTGACCACTTCGCACGGACCACCAAAAAGCCAGGGCAATTCCGAAGACCAGAATCACCGAGACCGGAATCAGCAGATAAACACTTTCCATCAGTCAGTCTCCACGCGTTGAATACGCAGTGAATTGAGCACGACCAGCAAAGAACTGGCCGACATGCCTATACCTGCCAGCCAGGGAGTCACGTAACCGCCAATGGCCAAAGGCAGCGCAACAAAATTGTACGCGAATGACCACCAGAGATTCTGACGAATGATCAGCAACGTTTTCCGGGCGCGACGCAAACCATAGCGCAGATGGTCAAGGTTTTCGGAAAGCAGAACAAAATCGGACTGTGTACGTGCCAGCTGAGCACCGCCCCCCATCGCCACCGAGACCTGCGCTTGCGCCAGCACTGGTGCGTCGTTTACCCCGTCGCCGACCATGGCCACCAGCGCCCCTTCTGCCTGCAGCCCCTTGACGCAGTCATGCTTGCCCTGTGGCGTAACACCGGCCCTGACATCATCAATTTCCAGCGTAGCGGCAACACGATTGGCAACCGCCGCTGCATCTCCGCTCAGGAGCACCACTTTCTTGCCGGCGGCGCGCAATTCCGAAATCAAGGTAGCCGACTCCGGCCTCAACTCATCTCCGATCCGGAAAAGCGCCAGACAACCCGTTTCATCACCGAGAACAACGACGGTATCGCCACTTGCGAGCCAGGACTGTGCGGCATCAGGCAAGTCGCCTGCCCCCAAGCCCAAGGCATAGTCGGGCCGACCAATCCGGCATCGACGACCGTCCACAACGGCCTGGACCCCCTGCCCCGGCTCATTGAGCACCGCTGAAGTTTCTGGCAATTGCGCGCTTGCCGCCCGACGCAATGCCGTGGCCACGGGATGCTCCGAGGCATGCTCCAGAGCCGCCGCCATTACCAGGCACTCCTCTTTGCTTAAATCGGCAACAGGAAGCACATCAACCAAATGCATGCGCCCCGTGGTTAGGGTACCTGTCTTGTCGAACACGAAATGCGTTGCCCGGGCCAGCGTTTCGATGGCATGCCCGCGCGTCACCAACAAGCCATCCTTGGCCAGCGCACCCGCCGAAACGGTCAAGGCGATCGGAGTAGCCAGCGACAAGGCACACGGACAGGTGACAACCAGCACGGACACCGTAATCCACAACGCTTTTGAGGGATCGACGAAATACCAGCCGACAGCCACAAGGATGGCGACAGCCAACAGGACCGCCACAAAATAACTGGCAATGCGGTCAGCCAACTCAACGATTTTCGGTTTCTCCGCTGCGGCGCGCTCCATCAACTGGATGATGGCCGACAGGCGCGTTCCCTCACCTACTTGCTCGACCTGCACGACCAACGGGCTATCCGCATTGATCGCACCGCCGGTCACCAGCTCGCCCGGCGATTTCGGCACCGGCTTGCTTTCACCTGTCAGCAGCGACTCATTTGCAGAACTGAATCCATCGATCACCCGACCGTCGGCCGGCACAACGTCGCCAGCTCGCACCAGTACGTAATCACCGGGGAGCAAGTCCGCCACAACGCATTGCTCGGTCGTGCGATCGCCTGGGTAGCCGGGCATTTTCTGCGCAAAGGCTGGCAGCAGCTTGGCCAGCGCCTCGGTCACGCTCAGCGCCTTCTGGCGGGCGGTCATTTCCAGAAAACGTCCACCAAGCAGGAAGAAGATGAACATCGTTACCGAGTCGAAATACACTTCGCCAGCCTGCATGAAGGTCGCCCAACAACTGGCAGCGAATGCGGCACCAACTCCAAGCGCAACAGGCACATCCATTCCGACGCGGCGCAGCTTGATGTCGCGCCAGGCATTCCGGAAGAAGGGTGCGGAAGAATAAAAGATTACCGGCAAGGTCAGCAGCAAACTGGCCCAGCGCATCAGGCTTTCGATGTCCGGCGCCATGTCGCCGTCGGCGATGTAGACCGGGTAGGCATACATCATCACCTGCATCATGCCGAATCCGGCCACCCACAAACGCCACAGCGCGCCGCGCCGCTCCTTGCGGGAGATTTCCTCATTCTTCGCCGCATCGTAGGGATAAGCCCGGTAACCGATGGCGGCGATGGCACCAAGAATATCCGACAGCTTGATGCGAGTTTCGTCCCAGCGCACGCGCGCCCGACGGGTTGTGTAATTGATATCCATCGCCGTCACGCCCGGCAGCCGGCCTACGTGCTGTTCATTCAGCCAGATACAGGCAGCACAGGTAATGCCTTCAAGCAGCAGGGAAGCTTCGCGCTCGTTCTCACCGAGTTCCTTGACGAAGCTTTTCTGGAATTCGGCATGATCGAACAGTGCCAACTGATCAAGCACGGCCGGCATGGCTTCACGCGGCGACTCAGGCAGGGCATCGCGACTGCGATAATAGTCCTCCAGCCCGTTCTCAACGATGGATTGCGCCACTGCCTGACAGCCAAAGCAACACATTGCCCGCGACTCGCCACCAACCGTCACCGACAGATGAACATCATCAGGAATGGGCAGGCCGCAGTGATAACAGGAAGCTTGGGGCATAAATACAAAAAAGGCACCGAAGTGCCTTTTAGATCAAGGGCGGAGCCGAAGTATAGTTTATTTGGCACCCATCCGGATCGCGCCATCCAGACGGATCACTTCGCCATTCAGATATGAGTTTTCGGCAATATGTTTGACCAGCGCAGCGTATTCGGCCGGCTTGCCCATCCGGGTTGGAAAGGGAACCATCTTGTTCAGTCCATCCTGAACTTCAGGCGGCATGCCGAGCAACATCGGGGTTTCCATGATCCCCGGTGCAATGGTCATGCAACGGATGCCGCTGCGTGCCAGTTCGCGAGCAACCGGGAGCGTCAGGGCAACAATGCCGCCTTTCGAGGCAGCATATGCCGCCTGTCCAAGCTGCCCTTCGTAGGCAGCCACCGAAGCCGTATTCACGATCACGCCACGTTCGCCGCCAGCATCCGGCTCATTTTTCATCATCGCATCAGCAGCCAGGCGAATCATGTTGAACGTTCCGACCAGATTGATGTTGATAACTTTGGCGAAACTCTCCAGTTTGTGCGGCCCTTCCTTGCCCACGACCTTTTCAGCCGGCGCAACGCCTGCGCAATTGACCAGACCATGCAGGGCACCGAATTTTGAAATCGCAGTATTGATGGCATTAAGTGCAGATGCCTCGCTGGCGACATCGGTTTCCACAAAACAGGCGCGCTCGCCTAGCTCAGCCGCCTGCTTTTCGCCCGCCTGACGATTGAGATCAACCAAGACCACCTTGGCCCCCGCCTCAGCCAAAGCTATCGCCGTCGCTGCCCCCAGACCAGAGCCAGCACCGGTTACTAGAAATACCTTGTCCTTGATTTGCATATCCACTCCTCCCGGAAAAACAGTCCACCTTTCCAGACGGTACCGTATGGAAAAAAACGACATATTACTCCCGGATACAGCAAAGGAAAAAGCTCTCCTTTCATCCAGGTGCTATGATCAGACGATAGATCAGCCACCAAGGCGCTCCGACCATGTTCGATCAGCTAGCATCTGCCAACAACAAGCCAAGCGTGCTCGTGGTCGCCCCTTCCGCGGCGAACCGGGGGCAGATTTGCGAGTGCCTGGATCAGTTGCCGGACATCCGGACGATCGCCACCGGCGATGGCGAGCAGGCCTTGACGATCATTCAGGAAACCTGGCCGAGCATGGTGTTGCTTGACGACGCCTTGCAGGGCATTGATGGCATCGCACTGACCCGGACAATCCGGACCTGGGAGCGCTCACGAGATGAAGCTGCTTTCTCGCCGTGGACACCGATTGTCCTGCTCTCTTCAGTCAATGATGAAGACGTTCTGGCCAAAGGCATCCTGGCCGGTGCCGACGATTTTCTTTACAAACCGGTCTCGGAAGTGGTTCTGCTGGCCAAGGTAAGGGCCATGTTGCGTATTGCAACGCGGCAACAGGAAATCTGCGCCGTTCACCGGCAACTCAAGGAGATTGCCATTCTGGACAGCCTGACCGGCATCCCGAATCGCCGCCACTTTGATGACACCCTTGCCGCTGAATGGAAACGCTGCATCCGGACTGAAACGCCCCTGAGCATCGTCATTAGTGACGTCGATTTTTTCAAGCAATTCAATGATATATACGGCCACCAGGCCGGTGACGTCTGCCTTAAAGCTGTCGCCAGTTCACTCAGCGAGTCCCTGTTCCGGGTGGAAGACACGGTCGCTCGCTATGGTGGCGAAGAATTCGTTGCCATCCTGCCTGGCACCGACGCCGCTGGCGCCTACGCAGTGGCCGAGCGCATGCGCCAGTCGGCCCGCGACCTCGGCATTCCGCATGAAAGAGGCATTGATGGTCGCGTGTCCTGCAGTTTTGGCGTCGCCAGTACCTGCCCCAGCGCCGACAAGGCACCACAGCAATTGCTCAGAACGGCGGATGCCGGGCTGTACGCAGCGAAACGTGCCGGCAGAAACCGCGTGGCGTTAAACCATTAGTTTGTAAGCTCTGCGCGGCTTGAAAGGGCATTCTGAACAATCAGGCGGATGCTCCGGAATTCGGCATCGAATTTGCCTCCTTCTCCAGATCGAAATATTTCGCTGCCGAGGCGGCCTTGGCAGCCTCCATCGCCTCTTTTGCTTTACGTCGCTCTTCCTGACGCTTTAATCCTTCATCCCAGCGCGCTTTGAGGCGGGCATACCCCATGTAAGAAGCGAAAACCGTTTCGCCCATGGCATAGAAGCAAACCAAAACCAGCAAAGTGATAAAAGCCTTGTCCACTGGGTCGGAGATGATCGAGTACAAAGCCCAGCAACAAACAAAGAAGCGAAATGCCATGTGCCGCCAAAAAATGACCAGTTCGCCATGGGAAAGGGAACTCGGCCCCTGAAAGTCGCTTTTTTGCTGCATTGTCAATATAGCGAAAGTCCGTTCTGGCGGTCTTTCTTCTTGTCAGGCATCAACAAAATCCCATCGCCAGAATTGCGGGGTCATCGATCAAGCCAAGCTGCGCGTAACCGGCAAAGCGATGCGCCGCCATCCACAACCGAGAGCAAATTCCAAGTACCGTTTCCGACATGGCTAACTATTTGTTTGTTTCCTTCGTCATTATCCAACGAATACTAGCTGGAAAAACTGGCGCAATACCGCCGCCAAACCTGCTGATTGCAAAGAATTTACTCTACAGGTTGGCAGCCACTCACGACAGCGCATTGACGAAATTCCGGTGATAGCGATTGAATTTTCGAAGTCATCGGAAATGAAAAAGCCCACACGAGGTGGGCTAAATCAATATGGTGCCGCTTGCCGGAATCGAACTGGCGACCTTTTCATTACGAATGAACTGCTCTACCAACTGAGCTAAAGCGGCAAACCAAGGTCGCGAATTGTACAACAGCGACTCCTGACCGGCAACAGCCAGAGGGCCAAAAACCTCCCGTAGCCAGCCATCCTCAATGGAAATCGCTGGTTTAGGTATCAGCGACAGCCCATCAAGCAAGCCCCCTTGACTACATTCAAGCCGTTGCCGCATTGGCGGTGGCTCAATCGCCATCAATGGAGCGGCATCTTCGACCACAGGAAAGCCAGATAGCATCTGACTTTCGCAGCCCAGGACAAGCAGGGCGTAGAATTGGCGCCTTTTCGAACCTTTTCAGGCAACGCTCAGACCCAATGAATCTGCTTCGCGCGCTGGCTACTGTCAGCGGAATGACTCTTCTGTCGAGAATCCTCGGTTTCGTTCGGGATTTTGTGATTGCCCGCGCTTTTGGTGCCGGACTGGCCACTGATGCTTTTTTTGTTGCCTTCAAACTACCCAACCTGTTGCGACGAATGTTTGCCGAAGGCGCTTTTTCTCAGGCATTCGTACCCATCCTTGGCGAATACAAGAACAAGCGCAGCATAGAAGAGACTCGCACACTGGTCGACCATGTCGCCAGCCTGCTGTCGATTATCCTGTTTGCCGTGACGGCGGTCGGCATCGCCGCAGCACCGCTGCTCGTCTGGATCTCAGCCCCCGGCTTTGCCGCGGATGCAGGCAAGTTCGAACTGACGATCACGCTGACCCGGATCACCTTTCCCTACATCTTCTTCATGTCGCTGGTCGCCCTGGCCGGCGGCCTGCTTAATAGCTGGAGCCGCTTCGCGCTGCCAGCCTTCACGCCGGTTCTGCTCAACCTGTCGTTCATCGGCATGGCCTTGTTTGCCGCCCCCTATTTCGACCCGCCGGTTTTGGCTTTGGCGTGGTCGGTGTTTTTAGGTGGCCTGCTACAACTGGCGATCCAGATTCCCGCCTTGAAAAAAATCGCCATGTTGCCCCGCATTTCCCTGAACTGGCGGGCGGCCTGGGCTGACCCCGGCGTGCGCCGGATCCTGACGCTGATGGGCCCGGCCGTGATCGGAGTATCCGTATCCCAGGTCAGTTTGCTGATCAATACGATTTTCGCCTCCTTCCTGAAGACCGGCAGCGTTTCCTGGCTCTACTACGCCGACCGCCTGATGGAGTTTCCGTCGGGCATGCTGGGCGCTGCTCTGGGCACCATCCTGCTGCCATCGCTGTCGCGCTGTCACGCCAGCAACGACCAGATCGAATACTCCCGGCTGCTCGACTGGGGCTTGCGGCTGACACTTCTGCTCGCCGCACCGGCGGCGCTCGGTCTGGCCATCCTGTCCGTACCCTTGATCGCCACGCTGTTCTTCCACGGCGCGTTTTCGCCGGATGACGTCTTCCGTACCCGGGAGGCGCTGGTCGCCTACACAGTCGGCCTGACCGGCATGATTCTCGTCAAGGTACTGGCGCCTGGCTTCTACGCACGCCAGAACGTCAGAACCCCGGTTCGCATCGCCTTGATCTCGCTGACTGCCACCCAGGTGATGAATCTGGCTTTCATCGGCTGGATCGGCCATGCCGGCCTGGCTCTCTCCATCGGGCTGGCAGCCTGCCTGAATGCCTTCATGCTCTATCGTGGCCTGCGTCGACTCAATATCTACGAACCACTGGCGGGATGGGGTAGCTTCACAGCCAAGCTCGGCCTTGCCTTGATTGCCATGGGGGGAGGCCTCTGGTTTGGCATGGGCAGTGAAAGCCAATGGCTGCAGCTTGGGTTCACCCACCGGATAATTCACCTCGCATGGCTTGTACCGCTTGGCGCCGGTATCTATTTCGCTACACTATGGATTCTTGGCTTCCGCCTGGGCGACTTCAAGCGCCGCACGGCCCAATAATCAGGAGAGACAACGATGAAACTGACAAGTAGCAGCCTGACTGACGGGCAAATGATTCCCGGAGATCATTCGTTCTGCATTCCGGACCCGGCCCATCATGTCTGCCTGGGGAGCAACAAGAATCCTCAGCTTTCCTGGAGCGAGGCCCCAGCCGGAACGAAATCGTTCGCCATCATCTGCCATGACCCCGACGTACCCAGCCAGGGCGACGATGTCAATCAGGAAGGGCGTACCGTCCCCGCCTCGTTGCCCCGAGTGGATTTTTTCCACTGGGTTCTGATCGACCTGCCGGCGAGTATCAACAGCCTGAAAGAAGGCGAATTCAGCACCGAGGTCACGCCACGTGGCAAGCCGGGGCCACAAGCGGCTTACGGTAGCCGCCAGGGCATCAACAACTACACCGACTGGTTCGCTGGCGATCACGACATGTGCGGCGACTACTACGGCTACGACGGCCCATGCCCGCCCTGGAACGATGAGATCGTCCATCGTTACATCTTCACGGTGTACGCTCTAGATATCGAAAAACTCCCTCTCGAGGGCAAGTTTGGCGGCCCCGAAGTCCGTGCCGCCATGCAAGGGCACATTCTGGCCGAAGCCAACCTGAGTGGAACCTATACGCTGAACCCTGCGTTGCCGGGCTAAAACCGGCCCGCAACAAAAAGGCCACGCTCTCCAGCATGGCCTTTTTTATTTCCAGCCGCCGGCCTTGGGCCGGCGACAGCACTAATTACCGGGTTAGCCCTTTGCAACCGCCCACAGTATTCCCCGCACAAGGCACCGAGCTTTCGCGATTGATCAGCCACTTGCCGCCGACCCGGATCATCTCGAGGGCCTTCTGGGTGGTGTCGCGATAGCTATTCGACTGATAGATCTGGCGGAACTCGACGAAAGCACGGTCGTTTCCATCCATGCGGACCTTCATATCCTGCACGTCGACGTTGATATCGCCGCGGGCAGAAATGCGGCTGCGACGAAGTTGCGCCCAATCCTCACGTGACAGGCCACCATCCGGCGTAAAGGTCGGTGCGTAGAAAGCAGAGTAGGCCGAGTAGTCGCGAGCGGACCAGGCAGCAGCCCACGATTTCACCTGATTCTGGATTTCAGTCTCGCCGCCCATCACCACCGGCATGGGCAGCGACTTGGCGGCATTCAGCGCCGCAGCCTTGGCATTCAGTTCCTCACGATCCGGCTGGCTCAGGGCAATCGGGTCATTCGGGCAAAGTTGAGCCGGATCGATTTCTGCCAGATCCCTGGCGTCAGGCGTTTCCGCATCGAGGCGTTGCAGGCCGAGGTATTCAAGCAGAGTACCCATGCCGGCATAGGTACGCAGGTAGGCCAGGGTCAGGTCGGTATCGGCATTGGTCGCTGAACGACGGGCGGCCAGCAGTTCATTCTCCGTATCAAGCAAGTCAAGCAGCGTACGTTGCCCGACATTGAACTGGTCACGATAGGCATCTCGAGTCTTTTCGAGCAGAGCGACCTGCCGTGCATGATGAACCGACTGCTCCTTGAGGCGCAGCACATCGTTATAGGCGATGAGCATGGTCTGCCGGGTATCGCGACAGGCTTTCTCACGCAGATCGAACGCCAGGTTCTTTTTCTCGATGGTCTGTTTTTCGCGGGCACGGTCGGAACCGCCGTTGAAGAGGTTCCAGCTGACAACGAGCTCGGCCACCTTGTAGTCACGCTGGCCGGTATCGCCGAGATAATTCTTGGTCTGGTCGGTACGGGCACGGAAGTCAAGTTTCGGCGAATAGGCACCGCGCCGGGCATTGATTTCGTACTGGGCGGCTTCGATGTTCTCGGTGGCCGCCAACAGTGCCGGATTCTTTTTGTGCAGCGTGTCGAGCGCAAGCTTGGCCTGCGCCGGGAAAGCCGTGCTGACCAGCGTCGGCGCGACAATGGCGCCGTCCGGCTGGGCACCGACCAGGCGCTGGAAGCGCGCGGTTACGTCGTGCAGGTTGGCGCTTTCGGTGACCAGGTTGATTTCAGCCAGAGCCAGACGGCTGCCGGCTTGCTCGAAATCCACCCGACGCCCGACACCACTCTGGGTACGCCGCTGAATCTGGTCGTAGGTCGCCTTGTGCTGGATGTAGTTGTCCTTGGCGAGGTCGACAAGGTGGCGATAGCGGAGCACATCAAGGTAGGCGCGACCTGCTTCGAGGGCCACGTTTTCGGAGGCATCGAGCAACTCGTAGTAGCGAACCAGCTTGGCCTTGTCGAGTCGGCGAACTTCATTCCGGGTGGCAAAGCCGTCAAAAATCATCTGGTTCAGGCTGAGCATGTAGCCGCTACGCGTGTAGTCCCGGTCGGCGGCTGAAGGCTGACGGAGATTTTCACGACCAGAACCGGCAGTCAGGTCAACGCGCGGGAAATAGCCACCGCGCGCGACTCCGATTTCCTCATCGGCTGCCTTGTAGTTGTGCCATTTTGAGGTCACTTCCGGGCTGTTCAGAACCGCTCTTTGGGCGACATCTTTCAGCGTCACCTGAGCCGGGCTCGATGCGGACGGAACCTGAGCGATCGCCGGAATGGCAGCAGCCAGAAAAAGGGAAGCGACAGCGTTGTATTTCATATTGGCACTTGTAAATTTGTTTGAAAAAGCCTCTTCTTGAGCATTGAAACGAACAAGCGCGCTGACGCGGAAAGAGGCCCCTCTAAATTGGTGCCAATTATAGGTAGCTAAGCCTAGCTGATTGTAATAGTTAGTAAATCGAACGGATAAATACGTCACGGATGACCGAAAAAAGCGGGGCTTCCTTCGATGATGTAACGCACCCGCCAGCGTTTTCGGCCCGCAGCGACTAAATGGCGAGGAAAAGGACGTTTTTCACGAGGAAATGACAATCGGTAGCTCGATGCTGATCAGCAAACCGGCACCCGTGACGTTACTTGCCCAGATGGCGCCATTGCCCACCTGCACGACCCGGCGTGCAATGGCCAGCCCCAAACCATAGCCATCGTCATCCCTCGGTGCCGCTCCGCGATAGAAGGGGGTAAAAATGGCCTCGAGGTCTGCCTCGCCGACGCCGGGCCCCTGATCGAGAACGCTGATCTGGAATGTGCCCTCGCCCCGGGCTCCCGCCTCAATGCGCACTACGCCGCCCGGCGGGGAGAAGCGCAGGGCATTGCGGACAACATTCTCGATCGCTCGATGCAACAATTCGGTATTGGCCAGAACCTCGGCCATCCGTCCCGGCACGTAATCGATCGCTACCTGCCTTGCCGCGCCTTCGAAGCGTGCATCCTCGACCAGTTGTACCAGGAGTTCCTCCATGTCGACTGAAGCAACCGCACCGGCACTGCCAGCTTCCAGTCGTGACAAGGTCAGCAGCTCACCGACCAGCAGATTCATCCGTTCGCTTTCGCGCTCGACGCGCGCCAGCAAATCTTCCATCCGTTCCGGCTGCTGCCGGGCCAGACCGACCGCCGCCTGCAAACGAGCCAACGGGGAGCGCAATTCGTGCGACACATCGTGCAAGAGACGCTTTTGCCCCTCGACAACGGTTTGCAGACGTTCGGTCATGCGATCGAAATCGCGCCCGAGGTCAGCCAGCTCGTCGCGCCGTTTGCCCATTTCCGGGGCAACCCGTACATCCAGTTTTCCGTTGGCCGCCGCATCAAAACCCTGGCGAAGCTGACGAATCGGCTGGGCAAAATACCAGGCCAGACCGGCTGCACAGAGCATGCTCGCCAGCAGGCCAGTCAGGATCGGTGGAAGCGGCAAGGGAATTCCAGGTGGCGCCATGTGCCGCGGCAGTGGGTGGCTTATATCGCCGCCTGGGCCACCGGGAGGTGCCGGTGGCAGTGCTGGGTGGTCAAATCTGCCTTCGCGGGGTGGCGGTGGAGGCCCGCCCCCGCCATCCATGCGTGTCATGTAGCCGTTGCGCTCCGCCCAGAACAAGGCCCCCGTTCCGATCACGGCGGCCATCTGCCCGAGCCAGATGAAGAGGAACAACTTCCAGAATAATCGCCCCACGCTATTCCTTGATCAATTGGTAGCCCTGCCGATATACCGTCTGGATGCAGGAACGGCCATCGGGCAGGGTGCCAAGCTTGTGGCGGATGCTCGACAGATGCACGTCGATGCTGCGATCGAAACGGGCCAGCGGCCGCCCCAGGGCCTGTTCGCAGAGAAGCCCCTTGCTGACCGGGCGCCCGGCACTGCGGGCCAGCACCTCGATGAGGTTGAATTCCGTACTGGTCATCTCGACCGGCTCGCCGCTCCATTCGACGCGACGCTGCTCCGGGTACACCGTCAACGGCCCGACGGCAATCGGGCCGGTGGCGGCCTCGACGGGCGTCGTTCGCCGCAGGATGGCCCGCAACCGCGCCGCCAGCTCACGCGGCTGGCAAGGTTTTGGCACGTAATCATCGGCCCCTAGCTCCAGGCCGACAATGCGGTCCATATCATCGCCCTTGGCGGTCAACATCAGGACGGGAACGTTGCTGGCAGCCCGTATGCGACGTAACACCTCGATGCCGCTGATCCCGGGCATCATCACATCCAGCGCGACGATCGCGTAGCGACCGGAGAGTGCCTCTGCGACGCCTTTTTCGCCGTCATGGACGGCCGTAGCCTCGAAGCCATCCTGACTCAGGTAGTCGCGCAACATGCCCGAAAGCTCGACATCATCATCCACCAGCAAAATATGGGGCATAACTCACACGCTTGATCGGCAAAGAATGATCATAGCCAAGCGCCTCCGGCTAAACCAGACGAAGCGCGATAGCTTTACAGATTTTTACTGGCTGGCGGCAACAATCCGGAACCGGCAAATATTGCCGCCAGCAAAAAAATAGCCACTTTCAGCCAAAAAACAGCCTTGTTTTGGAAAAACAAAAGCAGAAACCTCATTTTCTTAACTGAAATTTACCTCGATTAACGCAAAGCACCGCCAATTTTCAGCGGATTTGGCCGATAACTTGCTCAAAGGGAGTCAGCCCAACCAGGGCTTTCTATTTTTGACCAACCAATCGGAGGTAATCATGGTCAGCAGCCTGAGTAGCACTACATCGATCAGCCAGCTATTTGCCAAGCTCGACACCAAGAGCCAGGGCTATCTGGACAAGAGTGACATCATCTCGGCCTTCAGCAAAATCGGATCGGACAGCAGTTCATCCGCGGCCGAAGATGTCTTCGCGGCACTGGATGCCGACAGCGACGGCAAGGTCACCGAGAGCGAGTTTTCGACCACCCTGTCGAAACTCCAGGAAGAACTCGACAGCCAGTTCAACCAGATGCGGATGCAAGGGCATGGTGGCCAGGGCCCGCAAGGCATGGGCGGCATGCCACCCCCGCCGCCGCCCCAGGATGACCAGGGCTTCACCAAGGATGAGCTGACCAGCCAGCTTGAAGAGATCGGCAGCTCGGGCTCCACGCGCTCCAGCTTTGTTTCCAACGTTGTCCAGAATTTTGACGCCGCGGATACCAATAGTGATGGCAAGGTCTCGTTTGCCGAAGCCCAGGCATTGAACAGCAGTTTGGCGGACAGCACCTCGGGCACCGGCAGCACGACGGCAAGCACCTCAAGTGGCACAAGCAGTACCAACAGCGAAGCCCAGGTAATGATGAAGATCATGCAACTGATGCACGCTTACGGCAGCGTCAACGACAACACGAGCAATTCGTCGTTGAGCAGCCTGCTTTCCGTCTCGGCCTGATTGATGCGCGAGGGCCGGCAACGGCCCTCGCTAGCCCTTCAGCCATGCAGCGAGTTCTTCCTTGCTCGGAATCCGGCCAGAAACCTTGACCGCTTCGTCAATGACCAGCGCCGGCGTCGTCATGATCGGGTAAGCCATGATTTCATCCACGGCCGTCACATGCTCGAAGCTGGCGCTCAGCCCTTGTTCGGCGACCACTTCGCGGGTCAGTTGCTCCAGACGGTTGCACTTGGCGCAACCGGAACCGAGGATCTTGATCAACATGGTGATTCCTTCTCAAACTGTCCGGGCACGGGATGCCCGGTCCACAAAATGCAGGGTGCTCAACAGCAGCGTAATGAATCCACCGACCAGCAGCGCCAGCAGCCAGAGCGCCGTTCCATCGACCCAGGCGCCGTAGGCCAGACCGGCCAGCGTCGAGAACAGGGCGACGAAACCGACATATGTCCAGGCCTTGAGCTTGCCGATGATGGCACTGGTGATCAGGATGCTCTGCAGGGATAGCTCGGGATCGGCCATCAGATAGGCGATCAACGGCCCCGGATGCATGCCGAGCGACAGGAACATCTTGGCAATCGGCACCTCGACCAGAGTCGGAAAATACATGAAGACGCCGAACACGACGCCGGCCATGTTGGCCAGTATGGTATTGCTGCCGGCCACCGCCTGTATCCATTCCGGCCGGATGAAGACGCGGATGACGCCGACCAGAAAGACGCCGACCACCAGCAACGGAAAGATCTGCTTCACGAAACGCCAGGTTTCCCACAGCCACTGCTGCACATCCCAGGGATCAAAACGTCTGGCCAGCGGCACCAGTCCAATGCACAGGGCAGCCACCGCCGCGGTTCGCACACTCACGGTCAACAACAAGCCACTCTCCGAAACCCTGACACCGAGCGCCGCAACGACCAGCGTCAGCACGGTCAGCCCCAGAGCCACCGGCGTCAGGCGATTGAAACCGTTATCGACCAGCCCCAGACCGCGCCAGGCCGCCACACCGATCAAGGCCAGCAAGCCGATAAGAAACAGCCCCTGCACGCTCAGCCCTTCAGCGCCAACCGCTTCATCAATCGGCACCAGACGATCCAGCATCGCCTGCAGCCCTGCAACACCGTGCAATGGCAAATCGATGCTGAACAGCACGGCTTTCAGGAAATCGAGCTTCAGCGTTCCGGCAATCAGCAAGGCGACCAGGGCAGCGAGGAAAACCAGCGTTTTCCGCGAAATGCCCTCACCCGCCTCAAAAGCCTCACTCTGCGCCTGCCGCGCCTCTTCACCCCGCCGAAAAATGATGGCCATGATCATGCCGATCCCGATGCCGAAGGACAGGGCCAGCACAATGCGGGCGATGGCGAAGTCGGCCCCCAGGGCGACGCCGGTATAGGACAGCGCCAGAATGTTCGCGGCCGGCGCAAAGAACAGGAAGGTGATGGCCGGCCCCAGCCCGGCGCCTTTCTTGTAGATGCCGGCAAACAAGGGCTGAATCGTGCAGGAACAGACAGCAAGCAGGCTGCCCGCCCCGGCAGCCGCGGGGTAGGACACCCATTTCGAGGCATCCGGCCCAAGGAATCGAATGATCGATTGCTGCGGCACCAATGCCGACAGGGCGCCGGCAATGAAAAAGGCGGGAACCAGGCAGAGCAGCACATGAGCCGCCAGGTACGAGGCCAAACCACCTAATCCACCCTGCAGCGCTTCGATGACGATGTTCATGATCTCTTCCCTGCCGGCCCATGCCAGCGCTTATCCCGCCTCGTACCACCCCTTGCTGGCATTAACCACACGCACGACCAGCAACATGACCGGCACTTCGATCAGCACGCCGACCACAGTCGCCAATGCTGCGCCGGATTCGAAACCGAACAGGCTGATCGCCGCGGCCACCGCCAGTTCAAAGAAATTGGAAGCGCCGATCAAGGCCGATGGGCAGGCGACATTGTGCTTTTCGCCAACCGCCCGGTTCAGCCAGTAGGCCAGCGCCGAATTGAAGAAAACCTGAATCAGGATGGGCACGGCCAGCAGGGCAATGACCAGCGGCTGCTTGAGGATGGCCTCGCCCTGGAAGGCGAATAGCAACACCAGGGTGGCGAGCAGCGCCGAGATCGACCACGGGCCAATCCTGGCCATGGCCGCATCGAAGGCGTCCTGCCCTCTGGCCATCAGGCGTTTGCGCCACAGTTGCGCCAGGACAACCGGGATGACGATGTAGAGCACGACCGAGGTCAGCAGCGTATCCCACGGCACGGTGATCGCCGAAATGCCGAGCAGGAAGGCAACCAGCGGGGCGAAAGCAAAGACCATGATGGTGTCGTTGATCGCCACCTGCGACAGCGTGAATAACGGATGCCCGTTGGTCAGCCGGCTCCAGACGAAGACCATCGCCGTGCACGGCGCTGCGGCAAGCAGGATGAGTCCGGCAATGTAGCTGTCCAGCTGATCGGCCGGCAGGTAGGGGGCAAACAACTGGCGGATGAACAGCCAACCAAGAAAAGCCATCGAGAACGGTTTGACCAGCCAATTGACGAACAGCGTGACGCCGATGCCCCTGGCGTGCTGCTTCATTTCACCCAACGCGCCGAAATCGACCTTGACCAGCATCGGGATGATCATCACCCAGATCAACAGCCCGACCGGCAGATTGACCCGAGCCACCTCCATGCCGCCGACCGCCTTGAAGAAACCGGGGAACACCTGACCAAAGACGATACCGGTCACGATGCAGAGGAACACCCAGATCGTCAGGTAACGCTCAAACCCGCTCATTGCCGAGCCGGCCGCCTGTTTCATCGCCACTTCGCATTGCGCGCTCATGCCGCAGCCTCCATGTGAATCGCCCGGGCCGCTTCGATGATCGCTGCGCTCGACATGGTTTCGAGAGGCAACTGCAAGAAGGCGGAAATCCGCTTCTCAAGTTCCCCATAGGCTGTTTCAAAGGCCGCCCGGCGGGCCGCCAGGGGCTCGACATGGGCCGGGTCGGCGATACCCCAGTGCGCCGTCGCAGGATGTCCCGGCCAGATCGGGCAAGCCTCGCCGGCCGCGCTGGCGCAGACCGTGAAGATGAAATCGAGTGCCGGCGCACCGGGCGCGGCAAACTCGTCCCACGACTTGCTGCGCGCCTCGGGCAGCGGCACGCCATGGTTTTCCAGCGTTTCCAGCGCCACCTGATTGACCTTGCCGCTGGGCTGGCTGCCGGCCGAATAGGCGCGAATCCGCCCCCGCCCGAGATGATTGAACAACGCCTCGCCGAGAATCGAGCGGGCCGAATTGCCGGTGCACAAAACCAGCACATTGAAAATTTTCATGCGCACTTCTCCGGATTGCAGGATTCGACCACCTCGCCACAACCCAGACCGCCGCAGCAGTCTTCAGTCAGGTAGCGCAGCAACTCGTTCATCGCCACGTAGTCGGTCGAATAAAAAACAAACCGCCCCTCCTGCCGCGAAGCCGCCAGACCTGAAGCAACCAGTTCCTTCAAGTGAAAAGTCAGGCGGCCATTGGCCTCAACGCCCAATCCTTCGGCAATGCGCCCGACAGACAAGCCCTCGCCCCCGGCGCGCACCAGCAGCCGGAAGATTTCGAGACGGGTTTCATGAGCCAGCGCACCGAGCGCAGCGACAGCAAGTTTCGATTCCATATTTCAATAATAATTGAAATATGGAATCTGTACAGTGAAAAATCGGGAGCGGCACCTCAAACAACCGAAGATCACTTTAAACGTCAGCTTCTCGACAAGTTAGCCTTGGCGTAACAGCGTGGCAAATTATCTAGGCAGCCCGTGCCATAAATCCAAGCACAGCATCAGCATACCTACGGTTAGTCAAGTGACCTTGCCATGCCGATGATTCTTGTACTTTGCCATCCGTAAACGCTTGCCCACTTCCATAGATGGCGCGCCTCCATAACGGACAAGGGCTGCCACGAGAAAACAAACAACGGCAAATACTGAAATTCCGAACCATCTGCTATCGGCCTGCAGAAATTGGTAGGAATCAAAAAATACGCTCATGAACGCAAGTACTTGCAACATGGCAATCAGCGCCAATGTCTTTTGCTGGCGCGTGCTGAGCCTTTCGGCGAGGAGTGAGTGTCTCTTATTGACGAATTCTGTCTGCGACGTGAGTAATTCCGAGATCAATTGAATATCTTTATCAATATGCCAAAGCGCCTCGATTTTTTCGAACTCAGCAAAATATTTAGGATAGAGCCCTAGTTTGAATTTGGTGTATTGAGAAAGAAATCCTTGATATCCAATCTTTAGACGGTCGAAAAAATCGACCACTTCGTGGTCTATGTAATCGGCGCTATCGGCCAAGTCACTTATCGCCTCTTCGAAGTATTCTTTGTAGTAGCGGAATGTGTAATAGCTCATCTGCATTTTTGCCATTATCACGAAAACCTGTTCATTCACCTCGCGTGGCAAGCTGAAGGCCAAGGTGTAGTTCCATCCCACGTGGAAAAACGAGCTTTCGTAATCCAAAGCAAGTGGGCTTTTTTCCGTTCGTTGAACCTTGTTCTCTTCGTTCAGGAAGAGCGATTCGATATTTGCCGGAGCGGGGCATTCTGAGATAAGGAGTGGAAATGCCGCATCGGCATGCAGCTCAATGTCCTCCAGGGACAGGCACGGTTCTCCAAGCAGGCCTTCTGCATAGAGCGCAATTTCAGCTTTGGCCAGCGCTTGCGCTTTCTCGAAAACCTCGGCTTCCCCAAGGTTCTCCAAGACCCCCCTATTCTTGAATAGGCGGCTTACTGCCGAGAGCGCATTCGAAATTTCGAAGCTTAAACTGTAGGCCAATATCAAAAGGAAGTTTCCATGCTCATCCCGTATTAGCGAAATGTCCCGTCCCGAGATGAGTACTCCTGCGCAGTTTTTCTCCAGTGAATCAAACTCGTCGATGGACCTACTGACGAACGGGGAGAAATTTCTGGCTTGATCCAGGGCGCTGCGATAATCAAGTCCTTTATCGGAACTTTCCTGGTATTTGCACGAAACAACATCCATTTTTCGCCATAAATTCGCGGCAGGCCCTGTCGGGTTGGCTACGGCGCAACTTGTCAGGTCGGCCCACTCCTTTTTTTTCTTGATCCGTATAGACCATAAAAGAAAAAGCCTGGCGCGACATGCTGTCATAGATAAAAGCCCCCCTCACCAGAAATGTATTCGGGCGGTAGCGGTTCGGACCTGTAATCGAGAGTGAGCTCTTCACCACTCAGGATGTATTTCAGGGTGACAACACGTAATGGATTGCGGGCCAGCACGAGGTTTGGTTCTCTGCTGTGATTGATGTAGCTATATTTTGTCCGGTAGGCTCTCACCAGTAGCGTTTTCTCGTCCAACGCATTCCATTCCAACGTCAATGAGTATTTTTGATGGAGTCTCCACGGAATGACTTGACCATCTAGTTCGCCGAGAACCGTCTTGGCGGGCACGTCCTCGCTGGCAAAGAGTCCGTTACCATGAATTCGGCTTTTTGCTATGCGAGTCAATCGGAGGTTGTCGATTACATCTTTAAGTTGCATATCCATGGCGCACGAGTCGGAAGGGTATCTGTTGAGTGAGCGATCGTTTAGCAAATTTGTGGCAGATGCAAACACGAACCCTAAGGTCTATTTCAGGGGTGAAAGGTGACTTTCGCAGATTTAAACAGCCAATCTTGAAAGTGCCAAGGGAGCGGATGTCCTATATGGAAGATATGTTTGTATTGCCCTACCGGCAGATTCCGATTTTCAGCAGCAGTTTGGATGGCTGCTTCTCGAAATTGACGAGCGGCATCAACTGTGCAACTTCTCCCCGATAACAATCCCGTGGTCAATGTCCAAAGATGGTTTGGAGCATGATACTTGCTGCTTGGCGCCGATCAGAACCAACGCGCAAGCCCGATGACACTCGCACCAAGCAAGGCCTTTTCGAAGGGTATTCCGGCTCAGATCTTTTCGTACCCCTGCAACTTGCGATACAGCGTCCGCGGACTAACGCCGAGTCGTTCGGCCAATTGAGCATGATCTCCCGTTGCCCGCTGACGAACCCAGGCCAGATAGCGCTCCTCCAGCGTGGCCAGATCGATCACCTCAGCAATCCGGAAAACCCCGTCCTCACCCAGCAGCGCGGCCGGGACATCGTCGGCCATGTCCAGCAGGTGTGGCAGGTCGATGACTTCACCGTCGGCCATCAAGGTGGCGCGCTCGATCAGGTTGCGCAGCTCGCGGATATTGCCGCTAAAGCGGCGACTACTCAGCCACTCAAGGGCGGCTGACGAAAATTTTCGCCCTGGCTTGCGATCGACCCGTTCGAGCAGGGAGGCCGCCAGCAAGGGAATATCCTCGATCCGCTCATGCAGGGCCGGCGTGTGAATCGGGAAGGTATTGATGCGGAAATAGAGGTCGCGCCGAAAGGTTTCGGCCTGCACCATGGCTCGCAAGTCGCGGTGCGTTGCAGTGATCAGCCGGAAGCTGGCCGGCAGCCAGTCAAGCCCGCCAACCCGACGAAAGGTTCCGGTCTCCAGCAGGCGCAGCAACTTGACCTGCAAAGCCAGCGGTAACTCACCGATCTCGTCGAGGAACAAAGTGCCGCCGGCAGCCGCTTCGACCAATCCCAGCTTGCGGTGCGTGGCCCCGGTGAAGGCACCTTTTTCGTAGCCGAACAACTCGCTCTCGAACAGGGTTTCAGTCATGCCGGCGCAGTCCACCGCGACAAAAGGCCCTTCCTCGCGAGAACTTGCTTCATGAATGGCGCGGGCAACCAACTCTTTGCCGGTCCCGGTCTCGCCGAGCAGCACCACGGCCGCATCGGAATTGGCCACACGGAGGATTTTTTCGAGCATGCCGACAAAGGCCGGCGAACGGCCGACCAGACCCTGCGCTGCCGCCCGGCTGCTGGCCTGGCGAACAACGCGCATGGTCTCGACGAAATAGACAATTTGCCCCTGATCATCGCGAATCGGCGTCGTTTCAACGGCGACATGCTCCTCGCCACGCGGCGTGTGGTGCAGATGCAGGACGCGCTGCGGCTCCCCGGTTTCCAGGCTTTGCTTAAGCGGGCATGACTCTCCAGCCTGATCGCAGGGCACATTGAAACGATGGGAGACCTCGTAGCAGGCACGGCCGGCCAGCGGCTTGTCGCCACCGAACTCATGAACGTAAGCGGCGTTGGCGGCGACGATCCGGTAGTCGGCATCCATGACAATGCGCGGCTCGGGAAGGCCGTCAAGAAAGGAAATCAGTTCGCTGAGGAAATGTGATGTCATGCCACCATTGTCACACGCGCCAATAAATTTCGCCAATTCTGACACCCGCACAGTAAAAACCGGCGAGCAAACCAAATGGCACCCACATAACAATTTGATTTAATTGCATTTTTTGAAACAACAAATTCAGGCACGCATCTTGATAAGGGGTACACTGGAAACTGGTGACGCCTCTCCTGCACAAAGCGCTTTCCTCACCGTGTGAACGAACAGGAGTTGGCAACCGAAAATGGCTTGGCGGCATATCCCCCTTAGTTCGCCCCGCAGGCTTGCTTTATGCAGCCAGGCCAATCGGTGCCGGTCGTCCCGGTTTCCAACCCTATTCAACCACTGATCGAGGACCGATGAGCCAGCCCGAAGCCAACCCGCAGCAAGACAGCGTTGCAAAAGTTTCCTTCTACGAAAAGCGCAAGAAAATCTACGCCAAAGGCGTCCGCGGCTTTTTCGACAACTGGCGTATCGCCCTCGTCATCTTCACGCAGCTTCTGTTCTACGTCAGCCCGTGGCTGGTCTGGAACGGGCGCCAGGCCATCCTGCTTCACCTCGTCGAACGCAAGTTCTACATTTTTGGCGTCGTCTTCTGGCCGCAGGATGTCATCTATCTCGCCGCCCTGCTGATCGTTTCGGCCTACGCCCTCTTCCTCGTCACCGCCGTGGCAGGCCGGCTGTTCTGCGGCTACGCCTGTCCGCAAACGGTCTACACGCAGATCTTCATGTGGATCGAGAACTGGGTCGAAGGCGAACGCAATGCCCGGATCAAGCTCGACAAGGCACCGCTCGATGCCCGCAAGCTGCGCATCAAGGCGACCAAACACGGCCTCTGGCTGCTCTTCTCGCTATGGACCGGCTTTACGCTGGTCGGCTTTTTCACGCCAGTCGAAGAACTGGTCAATAACGTCCTGACCGGCAACCTCGGCCCGTGGGAAACCTTCTGGATCTTCTTCTACGGCGGCTTCACCTACCTCTTTGCCGGCTTCATGCGCGAACAGGTCTGCAAGTACATGTGCCCCTACGCCCGCTTCCAGAGCGTGATGTTCGACCCGGATACGCTGATCATCACCTACGATCCGGACCGTGGCGAAACCCGCGGGGCGCGCAAGAAGGGTGTTGATGCCAAGGCGGCTGGCCTCGGCGACTGCGTCGATTGCGGACTCTGCGTGCAGGTCTGCCCAACCGGCATCGACATCCGCAACGGCCTGCAATACGAGTGCATCGGCTGCGCTGCCTGCGTCGACGTCTGTGACCAGGTGATGGACAAGGTCGGCCTGCCGCGCGGCCTGGTACGCTATTCGACCGAAAGCGCGATGGAAAAGCACCTGACCAAGAAGGAAATTCTTGCTCACATCGTCCGCCCGCGCATCCTGCTGTACACGGTCATTCTCGTCATCATCACCGGCCTGGCCGCCTGGTTCCTGGCCCACCGCATCCCGCTCAAGGTCGACATCATCCGCGACCGCTCCGTGCTGGCTCGCGAAGCTGACGATGGCCGGATCGAGAACGTCTACATGCTGCAGATCATGAACACAGAGGAACGCCCACACCGCTATCGCATCACGGTGGACGGCCTGCTCGGCGCCGAAATCGCCGGCAATCCGGAAGTCGATGCCAAGGCAGCCGGTCTGACCTCGTTCAACACCGTGGTCAGCGTGCCGCCCGATGCCGGCAAGACCGGCTCCAACCAGATTCACTTCGACATCGTCGCCATCGACAACCCGGACATCAAGGTCCGCGAGAAAGCCGCTTTCCTCCTGCCTCAGTAGTCAGAGGCAGACTCCGCTTGGGCGGGAGCTGGTCTCCCGCCTTTTTTTCGCCCTGACTCAGCACACCATGGCGCGATCGAGAAAGTCCCGCACTGCACCGATCTGTCGACCAATGTCGCCGTAGTCGTCGTGACTGCCGGGCACCAACAGCAGCTCGACCGCGTCGCTGGCCCGTGCCGCATGAATCTGGTGCGCCTCGGCCACCGGCACCGTGTCATCGGCCAAACCATGGACGATCAACACTGGGCAAGCCACCTTGGCAATGGTGTTGCATGGCGCAATGGCATCGAAGCGATGACCGATCACCCGCTGAACATAAGCCAGGATGTAAGCACCAAGCGGCCAGTAGGGAATGTGCATGCCGGCCATCCAGCGCCGCATCATTGCCGCCGGATGGGCAAATGCCGCCAGACTGACCACTGCCCTCACATCGTCCCGACGGGAAGCGGCAAGCAGGGCAGCCCCGGCCCCGACGGAATGCCCGACGATACCCAGCCGACGCTGACCAAGATCGGGCTGCGCCGCCAGCCAGAGCAATCCGGCTTCAATATCTTCGGCAAAGCGCGGCAGCGAGGCAAAGCTGTCGCCATCGCTCTGGCCGTGGCAACGCGCATCGAGCAACAGCAGCGAATAACCGGCGGCATGCAGCGGTGCTGCCAACGGCAACATCATTTCCGCATTGCCACCCCAGCCATGCATGACGACCAGCGCCGGGCTGCCCACTCCGGCCGGAATGAACCAGCCGAACAGGCTTTTCTCGTTGGCCGCCGGCACTCGCACCGGACGCCACGGCAAACCTTCCGGGCCAGCGCTTTCGATTACCCGTGGTGCCGCCAGGCCGCGCCGGATGGCGAAATTCAACGCGCCGAAGCCGCCGGCCAGCAAGGGGATGCCCCAAAGCCAGTTCATGCGGCGATTTACGGATGCGGCTGGAAGATGGCGCCACTGGCTACGCCGCGCGCCGTCCGGACCAGTGTGATTGTCCAGAAAAAGCAGAGCAGCAGCCAGGCGGCCAGGCCAATGGCGAAGGTTGAACTCCAGCCGAGCAGCTTCGTCAGGCGCAGGCTTTCGGCCACGAAGGCGCCAAGCGGGAAAGTGAAGCCCCACCACGACAGGGCGAAGGGCAACTGCCCGGCAGCCCGCGCCGACAAGGTCAGCAGGCTGGCCATGACCAGCCACCAGACGCCAAAGCCCCAGACCAGCAGCATCAGCACCGTGGCCACCTCGCGGACGGCCGGATAGGGCAACTGCTCGGCGACATTCATCAGGCTGACGGGAATGACACCGATCGGCGCCAGATGAATCCACACCGTCGGTGTCAGGATGCCCTGAGCCGGCTTGTGCAGGTATTTGCGATGCAGGGTCAGACCGAGCAGGCCAAGGTACATCATGCTGCCCGCCCCCAGCCCGACGGCATTGATGGTGAGCGCCCACTCGCGCAGCGCACCATCCATGTGGGCAAGCAGCGGCCCGCCGGCCAGCGGCATGACGACAAGGCCGACGGCCGGGATGAACTGGGCCGGTGTCACGTGCTCGGCCGCGACATGCTCACCGCGGAACATGATGAAGAGCACTGCGAAGCTGAAAATAAAATGCAGGATCACGCCCAGCCACCACAGCACCAGCGCCACTTCGACACAGGGCGTGAAGGTCAGCCACTGCGCCGCCAGAACAAGCAGGGCAATCGAGAAGGTAGGATAGAAATTGGCCTGCACCGGGTGCTGCATCGTCTGCATTGCCGCCGTCCTGAAACGTAGCCAGCGGGTCAGCCAGGGCACAGCCAGCACCAGAAACAAGGCACTGTTGAACCAGTGCAGTAACTCGGCCGGCAAGGCCAGCCACGGCCAACGTAGGGAAAGTCCATGCGTCGTCATGGCAAAAACGCCGGTCCCCATCACTGCAGCGAACCAGCCTGGGGCAAAGGTCCGGGAAATATCGGCGAAGTGGGGATAGCTCATTGGATAATCCTACAAATATTAGACTTTGCTTATTTTAACCGTTCAGCTGCAGCCATACGCATGCGAACCCCCAAAGCGCGGGCAATTCGGCGATATACTGGCCAAAACAATATATACCGAAACGGAGGCCGGGCCTGACACCGTCGGGCCAATACGCATGGATACCCTGTTCCTGCTCGCTGTCGTTACCGTCGTCATTGTCCTGGTCTTCGATTACACCAACGGCTTCCATGACGCGGCCAACATTGTCGCCACCGTCATCGCTTCACGCGCCATGACCCCGGCCCAGGCGGTGATCATTGTTGGCATTTTTGAATTTCTCGGCCCGCTGCTCGGTGGCACTGCCGTCGCCAACACCATCGGCAAATTTGTCGTACTCGATGGCGTCACCCCCGTTCTTTCCCTGTCCATTCTGCTTTGCGGCCTGATCGGTGCCATCGTCTGGAATCTCGGCACCTGGTATTTTGGCATTCCCTCTTCTTCGTCGCACGCCCTGGTCGGCGGGCTGATTGGCGCGGTGGTCGTTTCGGTTGGCCCAGGCCACGTTGCCTGGGGCTTTGCCGAACTGGCCGATGGCCATCTGACCGGCATCGTCAAGGTGCTGGCGGCGCTGGTCCTCTCGCCGCTGATCGGTTTCTGGTTTGGTTTCCTGATCCACCGGCTACTCACCACCTTGCTCGTTGCCGCCAACCCGGCCGCCAACTCCCGGCTGCGCGGCCTGCAATACCTCACCGCAGCCGGCCTCGCCTTCTCGCACGGCGCCAACGACGCCCAGAAAAGCATGGGCATCCTGACCCTGGTCCTGCTCCTCGGCGGCTTCATTCCGACTTTCGAGGTGCCCTTCTGGGTCATGCTCGCCTGCGCCTCGGCCATCACGCTCGGCATCATGTCCGGTGGTTGGCGCATCGTCCGCACCCTCGGCTTCGCCATCTACCGCGTCCGCCCCATCCATGCGCTCGGTTCTCAGCTCACCTCGGCGCTCGTCATCATGGCCGCGTCGGCTGGCGGAGCCCCTGTCTCCACTACCCACGTCGTCGCCACCTCGATCATGGGCATCGGCGCATCGGAGCGCCCACGCGCCGTGCGCTGGGCCAAGGCCAAGGACATCGCGATGACCTGGCTGATCACCATTCCCGGCGCCGCCATCGTCGCCATCCAGGCCTATGCCCTGGTCCATCTTTTCCTCGGAGGCACGCCATGAGCGAAGAAAGCAGCCCGTCCATCTTCCGCCGCCTGTTCGACCGCGTTTTCCCGAAAATGCCGGATTTCTTCTCGCGGCTTACCGAGCAATGCCAGCATGTCGGCATCACCGCCGGACGACTTGTCGAATTCATGGAAACCGGCGACCCAAGCGTCGGTCAGCTGATCCGGCAGGACGAGCACGAAGCAGACCGCGTCAAGATCCGCAACCTGCACACCTTGAACGAAGCCTTCTCGACGCCGATTGACCGCGAAGACCTCTACCGCGCCATCATCGACCTCGACGAGATCGTCAATTACTGCAAGACCACCGTCAGCGAAATGGAAGTGCTCGGTCTGGCCCCGGACAAGCATTGCCTGGAAATGGCCATGCACATCAAGCTCGGCACCGATGCGCTATCCCAGGGCTACGCCAGGCTCGCCAAGGAACCCGCCGCCGCCGCCGCCGATGCCGACGCCGCCCGCAAGGCCGAACGCCGGGTAGAAAAAAACTACCGCCGGGCCATCGCCGAACTCTTCGTGGGCGACGACTACATCCACATGTTCAAGCGCCGCGAAATCTACCGCCACCTGTCCAACGCCGCCGACCGCATGGCCAACTGCGCCAATACGCTGCACGACATCGTCGTCAAGATGTGCTGATCTCATGCTGAAAGCCCTTGCTCGCACCCTGCTCAAACTCTTTGGCTGGACCGTCATCGAACCACCCGAACGGCCGGCCCGTGCCGTACTAGTCGGCTACCCGCACACCTCGAACTGGGATGGCGTCGTCGCCCTGTTCACCAAGCTGGCCCTCGACCTCGACGCCCGCTGGGTAGGCAAGGACTCCTTGTTTCGCGGGCCGCTGGACGGAATATTTCGCCGACTGGGCGGCATCCCGATCAGGCGCGACGTGCGCAACGGCTTCGTCGCCGAGATGGCAGCACAATTCGCCACCAACCCGAACTTCCTGCTGGTCATCGCCCCCGAAGGCACGCGCAGCCTGACCAAAGGCTGGAAAAGCGGCTTCTACCGCATCGCGCTTGAAGCCAAAGTGCCCGTCGCCCTTGCCTTCGTCGACTACACCCGCCGTCAAGCCGGCATCCTCACCTACCTGACAATGACCGGCGATCCGGCCACCGACATTGCTGCCATCGCCGCGCACTATGAAGGCCGGCAAGGCAAACACCCTGAACTCGCCTCGCCGATCCGCTGGCTCGACTGAGCGCCGCCTCGCCGGCTACCGGAATTGCGTTGCCTGTTTCCTGCTGGCGGGAATCCAGGCTGCCGCATTTCCTATTCCGGATGCCCGCTGGCGTGCCTCAAGGCGGTTCCTGCGCTGCGAAACGGCTCGCAAAAGGGACAAGACCCGCCAACAAGCCCGACGAATGGATCAGTGCATTCCCTCACTTCGCCTCTGCACGCCAAACAACAGCGCAAGCGACAACCCCAGCAGCAACAGTCCATTCGGCTCGGGAACCTGGCCGCTGCCCGTCGGCGTGATATTCCAGACAAATGAGGCGTCCTCGCTAAACCCCTGCATCCCCAACGCGCCCTCGGCCGACCAGTCGCCCAGAATCAACATCTTGTAGGTCGTTCCGGCGAGGAGATCGAAGCTCACTTCATTGAAGCCCGTATCGCGCTGAAGCAACTGCGACCCCACACCACTGATGGAGAAATTGAAATTCCCAATCGCCGGGTCGCTCAAACCGTTGCTCGTAATACCCCACAGCAAGTTGAACTTGCCGTTTTCATTCATCGTGAACTCATAAAGGAATCGCGCCGTTAGCTGCACACGGCCGTCAAGAAGATTCTCTGTGCGCCAGCCGAGAGCCGAGAACCCCACGGCACCGGCCGCTGAGTCGGAAAAATTGCTTGCCCCAAAGCCGAAGCTGTTAGCCGAAGCCCCATTTGACTCGGAATACGCTGAAGGACCCACCGCCATCGGCGCAATACCCGTAGTCCACGCCGGGTCATAATTCCCGACGAAATCACCACCGGCCACATAGGCCTGGGTATACACCGAAAGCTCGGTCTGGACCGGCGTTGGCAACGCCTGCGCCGAGGTCGACACCATCCCCGCCAGCGCCAGAACACTCAAAGTGGAAATCAGTTTATTGGACATTTTTATCTCCCTTTATGGCTAAATAACTTCGCCAAAAATCATGCATAACACATACCAACAACCAATAACCTACATCGATTCATAACCTTACGAAATTTACAAATAAGTCACCCAGCCAAGGTGTAACGAAATCCGACACCCCCGACTCGAACACAAGCCAGACCGACGGGCTAGAATCCCGTCATCATGCAAATCGACACCTTCCTAGCCCGCTGGCGGGCGGCCGGCGGCTCCGAGCGCGCCAATTACCAGCTCTTCATCGCCGACCTCTGCGCCTTGCTGGAAGTCGCCCCACCCCAGCCCGCCAACGAAGACACCCGCGACAATCCTTACGTCTTCGAGCGCCGCGTCGTCTTCCATCACGGCGACGGCAGCACCAGCAACGGTTTCATCGACTGCTACAAACGCGGCAGCTTCATCGGCGAAGCCAAGAAAATCCGCGCCGGCGCCGAAACCCGCCAGTTCGACGACGCCCTGCTGCGCGCCCGCGGCCAGGCCGAAAACTACGCCCGCCACCTGCCCGCCGACGAAGGCCGGCCGCCCTTCCTCGTCGTCCTCGACGTCGGCAACGTCATCGAGCTCTACGCCGAATTCACCTGCACCGGCGGCAGCTACACGCCCTTCCCCGATCCGCGCAGCCACCGCATCCGGCTCGACGACCTCAGCAAGCCGGAAATCCGCGCCCGCCTCCAGGCCGTCTGGCACGACCCGCACAGCCTCGACCCGGCCCGCCGCACCGCCCGCGCCACGCGCGAAATCGCCGTCCGCCTCGCCCGCGTCGCCCAATCGTTGGAAAATCGGCTCGAAGGCAAATACCAGCCCGAGCGCGTCGCCGCCTTCCTGTCGCGCTGCCTGTTCTCCATGTTCGCCGAAGACGTCGGCCTGCTCCCCAAGGTCGACAACGAAGGCGCCTTCACCGGCCTGCTCAAGACCCTGCAACACGCGCCGCAACAATTCGTCCCGCTCGTCGCCGAACTCTGGCAGGCCATGGACGAAGGCCGCTTCTCCGTCGCCATCCGCGCCCAGCTGCCGCGCTTCAACGGCAAGCTCTTCAAGCAGCCCGAAGTCCTGCCGCTCGACCGCGACCAGATCGACCTCCTGCTCGAAGCCAGCCGCGCCGACTGGGCCGAAGTCGAGCCCGCCATCTTCGGCACCCTGCTCGAAAGCGCCCTCAACCCGCTCGAACGCCACGACCTCGGCGCCCACTACACCCCACGCGCCTACGTCGACCGCCTCGTCCTGCCCACCGTCATCGAGCCGCTGCGCGCCAACTGGCACGACACCCAGGCCGCCGCCCTGCTCCTCGCCAACGAAGGCAAACTCAAGGACGCTGCCGACCTCGTCCGCGCCTGGCACCACAAACTGTGCACCACCCGCGTCCTCGACCCCGCCTGCGGCTCCGGCAACTTCCTCTACGTCACGCTCGAACACATGAAGCGTCTCGAAGGCGAAGTCCTCGACACCCTCGCCCAGCTTGGCGACACGCAGCAACGCCTCGAAGTCGAAGGCCTCACCGTCGACCCGCACCAGTTCCTCGGCCTCGAAATCAACCCGCGCGCCGCCGCCATCGCCGAAATGGTCCTCTGGATCGGCTACCTGCAATGGCACTTCCGCACCCAGGGCAGCGGCCTGCCGCCCAGCCCCATCCTGCGCGACTTCAAGAACATCGAATGCCGCGACGCCGTGCTCAGCGCCGACGCCATCGCCTTCGCCACCGATGAAAGCGGCAAGCCCCTCACCCGCTGGGACGGCCGCACCACCAAACCCCACCCCGTCACCGGCGAACTCGTGCCCGACGAAGCCGCCCAAATCCCGCGCGAACGCTACACCAACCCGCGCCCCGCCACCTGGCCGCAGGCCGACTACATCGTCGGCAATCCGCCCTTCATCGGCGCCGCCGCCATGCGCCAGGCCCTCGGCGACGGCTACACCGAAGCTCTGCGCGCCGCCTGGCCGGCCGTCCCCGAATCCGCCGATTTCGTCATGTTCTGGTGGCACCACGCCGCCGACCTGACCCGCCGCGGCGAAGTCAAACGCTTCGGCTTCATCACCACCAACAGCCTCAAGCAAACCTTCAACCGCCGCGTCCTTGAACACCACCTCAACGCCCAGCCGCCGCTCGCGCTCGCCTGGGCCATCCCCGACCACCCGTGGGTCGACGCCGCCAGCGGCGCTGCCGTGCGCATCGCGATGACCGTCGGCCAGCCCGGCGACGCACCGGGAACGCTGCAAACCGTCGTTGCCGAAGGCGGCGCGGAAGCCGACGCGGTGCACATCGAACTCACCGAGAAAACCGGCCGCATCCACGCCGACCTGAGCATCGGCGCCGATGTCGTCGGCGCCAAGGCGCTGCGGGCGAATGAAGGCTTAGGCAACCGTGGCTTTCAGCTAATCGGCGCCGGCTTCATCGTCACCCCCGACGAAACTGCCCATCTGCAACCCTGCGACCGCATCCGTCCCTACCGCAACGGCCGCGACCTGACCGACCAACCGCGCGGCGTATCGGTCATCGACCTCTTCGGCCTGACCGCCGACGAAACGCGCAGCCGCTACCCAGCCGCTTATCAATGGGTGCTCGAACGCGTCAAACCTGAACGCGACCAGAACAACCGCGCCGGATATCGCAACAACTGGTGGCTGTTCGGCGAGCCGCGCAAAGACATGCGCGCATCACTCACCGGTCTGCCCCGCTACATCGCCACCGTCGAAACCGCCAAGCACCGCACCTTCCTGTTCCTCGACGCCGCCATCGCGCCGGACAACATGCTCGTCTGCATCGCACTGGCCGATGCCTACGCCCTCGGCGTCCTCTCGTCGCAAGTCCACGTCGTCTGGGCGCTGGCTGCCGGCGGCACACTGGAAGATCGGCCGCGCTACAACAAATCCCGCTGCTTCGACCCATTCCCCTTCCCCGCCGCCAGCCCCGAACAGCAAGCCCGCATCGCCGCCCTCGCCGAACAACTCGACACCCACCGCAAGCGCCAGCAGGCCGCCCACCCGGACCTGACGCTGACGGGCATGTACAACGTGCTAGCCAAACTGCGCAGCGGCGAACCGCTCACCGCCAAGGACAAGACCATCCACGAAGCCGGCCTCATCGCCGTCCTCCGCCAGCTCCACGACGAACTCGACACCGCCGTCCTCGCCGCCTACGGCTGGTCAGACCTGAATTTGACCAACCCACCCACCGCCACCGACGCCCTGCTCGACCGCCTCGTCGCCCTCAACGCCGAACGCAGCCGCGAAGAAGCCACCGGCCAAATCCGCTGGCTCCGCCCCGACTTCCAGAACCCGCAAGGCCACCGGGGCACGGTCGAAATGGACGTCACCAGCGACCTCGGCGACGCCCCCGCCCCGCCCGCCCCCAAACCCGCCGAAAAACGCCCCTGGCCACCCACCCTGCCCGAACAGGTGGCAGCCATCGCACAGGTTCTGGCCGAATGCCCGCTGCCGCTCAGCGAGCCGGAAATCGCCAGCCGCTTCACCGGCAAAGGTCCATGGAAGAAGCGCCTGCCGCAACTGCTCGAAACCTTGGTCGCGCTGGGCCGCGCCCGCATGAGCCACGACGGCCGTTATGGAGCTAGCAAATGAGTTGGGCCTTAGTGCTGGAATTGATCGGACTTTCCCCCATGCTGGTTCTGGTCGCAATCATTCTCTGGAAAAAGCGACAGCTGGACCGCGATGATCGACGCGATCCAATTCTCACCGAACTGCGCGTCCTGCCGGCGCACAGCCTGCGCGAGCGACTGGAGAAGATCGACGAAACGCGCATGGATAAACTGGTCTACGTGATCATTGCGGGCTTGCTGACCGCCTTGTTCATTTCGTCGCGCCGCATCGACATGAGTACTCATGCGTGGGACTGGCTGGACAGCTTTTTTGTTTTGGTGGCGATGGCCATTGCGGTGTATTTCGGCCGTCAAATCACCCATGAAATGCCGCTGCAACGGAAGTGCAGACAAGGCGTTCGCGCCGAACAGGCGGTCGCCCAGGAACTGGCTGCCTCGCTGGCCGGTGACAACCGCATCATCCACGACATCCAGTGCGGCGACTTCAACATCGACCATGTGGTCGTCACGCCGGCCGGCGTATTTGCCGTGGAAACCAAGTCGCGCTTGAAGCCGCCAGCCGGCAACGGCAAACCAACAGTGAAGTACGACGGCCAGTCGCTGGATTTCGGCAGCTGGAAGGAGACCAAGCCGGTCGAGCAGGCGGACCGTCAGGCCCGCTGGCTGGCCAACTATCTGCGCAAGGAAACTGGCGAGTCCTTCGCAGTGACTGCGGTTTTATCCCTGCCCGGTTGGTGGATAGACCGCACCGCGCGGATAACTCCGACCATGGTGCAGGCGATAAACCCGAAGAATTCCCGCTGGCTGTTGCTCCCGGAGAGGAAGACCCCGGTTCTCGACAGCCCGGCGATTCAGCGGGCAGCCAATGCGGTGGAAAAGCTGGCACGGGCGACACCCGCCAGCTAAATTCAACACTCCGCATTTAACGCTTGACGTTAAACGCCACTCAGACTAAATTTAGCCATGACGATACGTTCATTTCGGTGTGCCGATACCGAGGCCTTATACGAGGGGGCCAGCCCGCGGTGCTTCAGAAACATCGAGAATGTGGCACAGCGCAAGCTGCAAATGCTGGATGACGCGGTTGAGTTGCGCGACTTGCGATCACCGCCGGGCAACCGTCTTGAGGCGTTGAGCGGCAATCGCTCGGGTCAGCACAGCATCCGCATCAACGACCAGTGGCGCGTGTGCTTCGTTTGGACGGATGGCGGACCGACGAACGTTGAGATCGTCGATTATCACTGAGAGGTTGAAGATGGCTACGAACAACATGCGCGCAATCCACCCCGGCGAAATCCTCCGCGAGGAATTTCTGGTGCCGCTGGGTATGAGTGCCAATGCCTTGGCGATGGCATTGCACGTTCCCGCCCCGAGAATCAACGATATTGTCCGTGAACGACGGGCGGTGACGCCGGATACGGCGCTGCGACTGGCGCGTTATTTCGACACGACAGCGCAGTTCTGGCTGAATCTGCAGAGCGCTTTCGACCTGAAACAGGCGGCTAGCGAGAACGCGGAGCAGATCGCCGAGGAAGTACGGCCGCTACAGCGCGTCGCTTGAGTCGGCCGACTCGACCAGCAAGCGCCTATTCGGCGACCAGCACGACTTCTTCGTCACCGATGGTGACCACCTGGCCGGGGCGCATTTTGGCCCGTTTTCTCGTGTCGACCGTGCCATCGACCTTGACCCGCCCTTCGGAAATCGCCGCATGGGCGGCGCCGCCCGATTCGCAAAGGCCGGTCGCCTTGAGCAGTTGGTCCAGCTGAATGTACTCGCCGCGAATGGCAAAGGTGGTGCTCATGGGTAGTCCTGTCGGTAACGGGGACAAGAGGGCGCACTGCCTCGCTTGTCAAAGACGCCCATTGTATATCCATCGCCATTTTGCATCCCGACTGGGAGGGCTACGCCCCATCGCGGTGCGCTGCATCACAAACAGCACCAACAAGACGCTCCAACGTCATAAAACACCCCTTTTTGACGGGTACGCTAATTGCTGAAGTCAGTATCTATTCATTCGATTTCACCCATTGACGTGCACTTTCGCCCCAAACGCCAAAATCAGCATGGCGTTCCCCCCTCGCGCCTGAATCACTCCAGAGTCCTCGATACTTTGGTCAAGAACCTTGAGGGTATGGCCTACCGCTGTCTGCACGACGCTGGCTGGACAATGGTTTTCGTCAGCGAGGGATGCCGCGAATTATGCGGCTATGCCTCTTCGGAAATTCTCGGCAAGACCGGGACATCATGGGAGGAGATCATCCACCCGGAAGATCGCAGGCACGTCCGCGATTGCATTGATGAGGCCACCCGCAGCGGCCGGCGCTTTACCGTCCAGTACCGGATCGTCAGCAAGTCAGGGCAAATCAAGTGGGTGATCGAGCGCGGCGTGGCGATCCGCGACGAGCAGGGCGAAGCTGTGCTTGAAGGCTTCATCGAGGACATCACGGCGCGAAGAATGACGCTGGAGGCGCTTGAGGCTGCCGAGTTGCGCTATCGCAACATCTTCGAACACGCCTCGGAAGGGATCTTCCAGTCGACTCGCGACGGCCGCTACCTGGCTGCCAACCCCGCGCTGGCCAGGCTTTATGGCTACGACAGTCCGCAGGCGCTGATGGCCGACCTGGCCGACATCGAACGCCGGCTTTATGTCCTGCCCGATCGCCGGGAAGACTTTCTGACCTTGATCGAAAGGGATGGCGAGGTCTTGAACTTCGAATCGGAGGTTTACCGGCGCGATGGATCGCGCATCTGGATTTCCGAAAATGCCCACGCTGTGCACGGCACCAAGGGCGAGTTCATCTGCTATGAAGGCACGGTACAGGACATTTCGGAGCGCAAGCGAACCGAGGCCCACCTCCAGTTGATGGCGATGGTTTTTTCGAACAGCAACGAAGCGATTATCGTGACCGACGCCGCCAACCGGATCATCGCCGTCAACCCGGCTTTCACGAGGCTCACCGGTTACCAGCCGGAAGAAGTGATCGGCAAGGACCCGCACATCCTCTCGGCCGGCATTACCCCGCCCGAGGTGTTCTCCGACATGTGGACCTGCCTGCATCGGGATGGGGCCTGGCAGGGCGAATTGTGGGACCGCCGAAAAACCGGCGAGGCCTACCCCAAATGGCTTTCGATCTCGCTGGTCCGCGATGACGAAGGACAGATCCTCAATCACATCGGCAGCTTCATCGACATTTCGGAACTGAAGGCAACACAGGAACGCATCCGTCATCTCGCCCATCACGACATGCTGACCAACCTTGCCAACCGTTTCAGCCTGCACGAAAAACTTGGCCAGGCCATCGCCTTCTGCAAGCGCAATCACATGCAGTTGGCCCTGATGCTGATCGACCTTGATCGCTTCAAGACGATCAACGACACCCTCGGCCACCAAGCCGGCGATGAACTGCTGATCCAGGTCGCCCGGCGCCTCTCGGCGGCGGTCCGCGAGAGCGACATCGTGGCCCGTCTGGGCGGCGACGAATTCGTTGTTGCCCTGCCCGGCATCAGCTCGCCAGCCGATGCTGCCCACCTGGCCGACAAGATCACCCGCGAGATTTCCGCCCCCTACCTGATCAACGGCCAGGAGCTACGCACCTCGCCGAGCATCGGCATCTGCGTGTACCCGGGAGACGGCACGGAAATCGGCGACCTTCTGAAAAATGCCGACGTCGCGATGTACCACGCCAAGGCCAAGGGGCGCGGCAATTACCAGTTCTTCACGGAAGAGATGAACATCGCGACGACCGAGCGCATGAGCCTCGAATCGGACCTGCGTCTGGCCATCGCCCGCGGCGAGTTCCTGCTTCACTACCAGCCCCAGCTTGATCTGCGCAGCGGCACCATCGTCGGCGTCGAGGCACTGATCCGCTGGCAACATCCAACCCGCGGGCTGGTCTCTCCAGCCGACTTCATCCCGATTGCCGAAGACAGCGGCATGATCTCGGCCATCGGCGACTGGGTGCTCGAGGAAGCCTGCCGCCAGCTAAAGGCTTGGCAGACGAGGGGCATCACCCATATCCGCATGTCGATCAACCTGAGTACCGGACAGTTTCTCGACAAGACCCTGCCCGCCCGCATCCACGAACTGCTGGCGAGCAACGGTCTGAGTGCCAGCCTGCTCGACCTGGAAGTGACCGAATCGATGTCGATGGCTTCGCCGGACGAATCGATCAGCGTCATGAAAACCCTGAGCAGCAGCGGACTGACGCTGTCGATCGACGATTTCGGCACGGGCTATTCGTCGCTGGCCTATCTCAAGCTGCTGCCGATCCACACGCTGAAGATCGACCGCTCCTTCGTCAAGGACATCGAATCCGACCCCAACGATGCCGACATCTGCGACGTCACCGTGCTGCTCGCCCACAAGCTCGGCCTGGAAGTTGTCGCCGAGGGGGTCGAGACCGAGGCACAACTGAAATTCCTGACCAGCATCGGCTGCGAAAAGGTACAGGGCTACCTGATCAGCAAACCACTACCGGCGGATCAAGCCGAAACGTTCATCCGCAGCAACCTGCCGATGTATGACCTGGGGACCATCGACCTGTGGTCGCCCCCCGAACAATCTCACCCGATCTGCGAGAACAGCCCTGCATGAGCACCGATGCGGCCGGCGCCGGAGTTGCCGGCAGCGGCTTTGTTGTCAGTGAGCCAGTAGCGGATCCGAGCTACGCCCCGCCGATCAGGATCAGATGCACCCGGCAAGGCCCGTGGGCGCCGAGGACGATGGTTTGTTCGATATCGCCGGTCCGCGAGGGGCCGGAGATGAAATTGACGGCGCGCGGCAGGCTGCCGCGTTCGGCGCGGAGCAAGGCGAAGGCGTCTTCCATGGTGGCCACGATACGTGAAACATCGACAAGGGCGACATGAGTCTCCGGCAACAGGCTGACCGTGGCCGGCGTTTCCGGCCCGGAGAGCAGCATCAGGGTGCCGGTTTCGGCGACGCCACAGAAGCAGCCGGAGATGCCCACCCAGTCTGCATCTTCAGCCGCCCGTGCGGCGACCTGCAAACCGCTGGCAGACCAGTCCAGTCCGCCGACATCCGACGTCAGCACGGCCTGTTGTCCGATACCGTGCGCCGCCAGATAAGCCGCCACCGCCGCCGGCGCATCTTCCCGCCGGGCCACGGCGGCGACGGTACTCGACAGGCTTTCCGCCTTCAGCCGGAAGCGCTCGGCCAGATTGCCGGCCATGCTCGGTTGCGGCCCGCGGCCGGCATTGGTTAGAGAGGCAACGGCCGCCGCCCGGCGCCCGGCAAAATCGTCCTTGGCAACACCACGCCGGACGCGGCCGAGTATTTCGTCTTTGGCGCTCATGCGACCCGATTCCTTGGCGTGCCGGCAACAAAGGCCTCGATGTTGTCGATCAGCTGATCGGCCAGCGTCTGCATGGCCGGTCGGCTGGACCAGGCAACATGCGGCGTCAGCAGGAAATTGGGCAGGTCCAGCAAGGCCGGATCAAGCATGGGATGCCCGGCAGGCGGCGGTTCGGCGGTAAGCACATCGAAGCCGGCGCCGGCAATCCAGCCTTCCTTGAGCGCCCGAACCAGCGCCGCCTCATCGACAATGCCGCCGCGCGCCGTGTTGATCAGCAAGGCAGAACGTTTCATCGCCCGCAATTCCGGCTCGGCAATCAGGCCGGTGGTCTCCGCTGTCAGCGGGCAATGCAGGCTGATCGCATCGGCCTCGGCCAGCACTTCGGCAAATGCCGTGTAGCCGGGTCGAACGGCCGCCGCGCCCTTGCGCTCGGCGCGCAGCACACGCATGCCGAAAGCTTCGGCCAGGCGCGCCACGCCGTTGCCCAGCGTGCCACTGCCGATCAGCCCCAGCGTTGCACCATGCAGGTCGCGGATCGGATGGTCGAACAGGCAGAATTGCTCGGCCCGCTGCCAGCCGCCGGCCTGCAGGGTTTCCCGCCAGGCGACCAGATTGCGCGAGAGGGCCAGCAGCAGCGCCATGACGTGTTCCGGCACGGTGTGTTCAGCGTAACCACGGATGTTGGAAACGACGATGCCACGCCGCTGACAAGCTTCGAGATCGACGTTGTTGGTGCCGGTGGCCGACACGGCAATCATTTTCAGCTCAGGCAAGGCCTCGATGGCTGTCGCGTTGATTGCCACCTTGTTGGTGATGGCAATCGCCGCCCCGGCCAGTCGCTCGACAACCTGATCGGGCGAGGTCTTCGGGTATTCGACCCAGTCATGGGCGAAAGCCGGCCGCCGAATTTCGGCGATCAGTGACTCGCCTTCGAGCTGGACGATACGCCGCATCAGGCCGCTTTCATTTCGAACGGCGTGCCGGCGGCTTCGGCAATCGCCCCGACTTGCACGCCCAGCGCGGCATGGCCACTGTAAACCAGGCGATCGACACCGCCGGCGCACAAACCGGCGATCGCCGGTGCATCACCCTGCATCAGGTTCAGCACGCCGGCTGGCCATTCGGCGCGGGAGGAGAGTTCGCACAGGGCATAGACGGCCGACGGTGCCTTCGGGCTCGGCTTGACGACCACGGTTGCCCCCGCCATCAGCGCTGGCGCAATAGCTTCGGCAAAGTTGGCCAGCGGCCGGGAATCGTCAAGCACCACACCGACCACGCCGGTCTGGCCGACAAAAGTGCCTTGCAAGGCGGCAACCGCCTCACCCACTTCAGCCGTTGCCCGCGCCTCATCGAAGCCGCATTCCTGGACCAGCAGCTTGGCGAAATGCCCGGTGTAGCGATCCAGCGCCTCGGCCAGACTGGCCAGGCAATGGCGCCGGGCCGGCATGCCCATCATCGCCCACTCGGGCTGGGCCGCCTGAGCGGCCTTCACCGCCTCAGTGGCCTCGCTGGCACCGCACAGCGGCACGCGACGAATCGCTTCGCCGGTCGCCGGATTGGTTACGTTGAAGAAGGAATCAGTGACGGTCAAAAAGGCATGGCCGTTGATCCAAAGCGGAATGGCCATCGGGCCGTCAGGGGCTAATTCCATGTTCAAGCTCTCTTTCTTGCTGCGTAAAGTTCGTGAAAGGTCTGGCCACCGGCGACCGGCAGATCGCGTCCGGCGGTCCACTCCGGCGCCAGGCCAAGAATTCGGATACGGCCCTCGCCATCGGCCAGCCAGTTGAGGTAGCGCGCCGCGCGGCGGGTGAGCCAGCGGTATAGCAGCGGCTTGCCGGCGATCCACGCCCAGGCCTTCAAGGCCAGACGCTCCGACCACGGGCGCAGGCCGCGTTCAACCTGCTCCTCGCGCAGACGGTGCATCAGGGTCGGCAGCGGAATGCGTACCGGACAGACGCTGCCGCACTGATTGCAGCCGGTCGAAGCATGCGGCAAATCGAGTGCGTTCTCGATGCCGGTATAGAGCGGCGTCAGCACCGACCCCATCGGCCCGGGATAGACCCAGCCGTAGGCATGGCCGCCCAGCGAGAAATACACAGGACAGTGGTTCATGCAGGCGCCACAGCGGATGCAGCGCAGCATGTCCTGATAGGCCGAACCGAGCAGATTGGCCCGGCCGTTATCGACCAGAATGAACACGGTCTTATCCGGGCCATCCAAGTCTCCCGGCTGCCTGGTGCCGGTCAGCAGCGACACGTAATTGGAAATGCTCTGCCCGGTCGCCGAACGCGGCAACAGGCGCATCAGCGTCGCGAAATCTTCCAGCGTCGGAACGATTTTCTCGATGCCGGTGATCACGACATGCACCTTGGGCAGCGTCGTCACCATGCGGCCGTTGCCTTCATTGGTGACCAGCGCTGCCGTGCCGGTTTCGGCAATCAGGAAATTGGCACCGGAAATCCCCATCTCGGCCGTCAGGAAGTGCTGGCGCAATACGGCGCGTGCCTCCTGGGTCATCGCCGGAATGTCGGCCGAGGTCCGCGTTTCGACCGGCCGACCATGCTCCCTGGCGAACAGCGCCTCGACTTCCTCGATGGTCTTGTGCACGGCCGGCGCGATTATGTGCGATGGCGTCTCGCCGGCCAGTTGCACGATGTACTCGCCCAGATCGGTCTCGACCGGCCGGATGCCGGCGGCCGCCAGCGCCTCGTTCAGATGCGCTTCTTCGGAGAGCATGGACTTCGACTTGGCAGCCTTGGTCACGCCATGGCGACGGGCAATGTCGACGACCAGCTGGCTGACTTCATCACCATCCCGCGCCCACAACACTTCGGCACCCGTCGCCTTGGCCCGCTCTTCGAAAATATCCAGCCAGACATCGAGATCGGCCAGAGTTCGATTGCGGATGCCTTCGCAGGTCGTGCGCAGCAACTCGAAGTCGAGGCCATCGTCGGCCAGCGCCGCGACGCCTTTGGCCCGCTTGCCGACGAACAGCGGCTTGGCTTTCTGCAGAGCCCTCTGCAGGACGGGGTTCCGCACCTTCTCGCCTGCCCGTGCCTGGAAATGCATGGCCTGCGAATGCTTGACTGCCGACATCAGGAATTGCCCCCGCCCGCCAGCACTTCGGCGATGTGCAGGACGCGGGTCGTTTCATCACCGCGGCGGCGGAGGCGACCCTCGATATTCATCAGGCACCCGAGATCACCGCCGACGACGGCATCCGCCCCGGCCGCGGCAATCGAGTCACACTTGCGATCAACGATCCTGGTCGATACGTCGCCGAACTTGACCGAGAAGGCGCCACCGAAACCGCAGCACTCCTCGCAATCGCTCATTTCTTTCAGCGCAAGCCCATTCACCTTCATCAACAATTCGCGCGGCTGCCGCTTGATGCCCAGGCCACGCAAGCCCTTGCAGGAATCGTGATAGGTCACCGAGCCTTCGAATTTCGCCGGCACTGCAGGCAACTTCAGTACATCGGCGAGAAAAGTCGTCAGCTCATAAGTCCGCTCGGCAATCGCCCGGGAACGCGGCCCCCAATGTGCGTCAGCAGCAAACAGCTGGGGATAGACATTGCGAATCTGGTCGGTGCAGGAACCGGAGGGAATCACCACATAATCGAAGCCCTCCAGTTCGGCAATCGCCTTCTTGGCCAGATCGGCCGAGAGCGCCCGATTGCCGGCACTCCAGGCAGGCTGACCGCAGCAGGTCTGTCCTTCCGGCACGACCACCTCACAGCCAGCAGACTCCAGCAGGCGCAGGGCCGCAAAGCCCACGGATGGGCGCATCAGATCGACCAGACAGGTAACGTACAAGGCTAAGCGCATGCTAATATTGCGGCGCACAAGAAAATGAAGTGGCTAATGCTACTCAAACCACACCAATAAAGGAATCCAGTTGTCCGAAGTCGCCAGCGGGTCTGCGAAAGCACCCGGCTCCATTCAGGTCATCGAGCGCATGATGTCGCTGCTCGACGCCCTCGCCGCGTCTCCGGAGGCTGCAAGCCTGAAGCAACTGGCCCAGGCCACCGATCTCCATCCTTCGACAGCGCACCGCATTCTGGCAGCGATGTGCAATGCGCGCTTTGTCGAACGTCAAGATGCTGGCACTTATCGCCTCGGTATCCGCCTGCTGGAACTGGGCGGGATCGTCAAATCGCGGATCAACATGCGGGAAGTCGCCCTTCCCTTCATGCAGGAACTGCACGAAAAAATCGGCGAAGCGATCAACCTTGGCGCCCGCCACGACGACGACATCGTCTATCTCGAACGCACTTCCTCCGGCCGCGCCCTCGTTCGCGTCGTCTATCTGGTCGGTGGTCGCGCCCCGCTGCACCTGACCTCACTCGGCAAGCTGTTCCTGGCCGCCGAAAGCCCGCAAAAAGTTCGCGACTACGCCAAGCGTACCGGCCTGCCCGGCAAGACGCCGCACTCGCTGACCACCCTGACGGCGCTTGAGAAAGAGCTCGACAAGGTGCGCCGGCATGGCGTTGCCTATGACGACGAAGAAGCCGAAATGGGCCTGAAGTGCGTCGCCGCCCCAATCTACGATCACGACGGCGAAGTCGTTGCGGCACTTTCGGTTTCAGCCCCGGCCGACCGGCACGATCCCGACTGGGCTCGCCAGGTCAAGCAAACGGCCGACGCCGTCTCCCACACTCTCGGCTACACCGGCCCAAAAAGATAAAGGCCGCTCGCGGCGGCCTTTGAGTTGCTACGCTCCGGAGATTAAGCCGGGCGTCGTCCTGTTCCCAGACCAGCACTCTCCATCCAGCGCTTGATCCGGTTGGCATCACCAACCCGGGTCATCTTGCCATTCGAATCGAGTAGCACAATCACCACCGGCTTGTCGGCCACGCGTGCCTGCATCACCAGACAACGCCCCGCTTCGGAAATATAACCGGTCTTCGAAACGCCGATTTCCCAGTTATCGCTGCGCACCAGCGCATTGGTGTTGTGGAAGTCGCGGATGCGTCCGTTCAGTTCGACCTTGGCTTCGGCGGTCGTCGAATACTGGCGAATTTCCGGATAGCGCGCTGCAGCCGCCACCATGCGGGCCAGATCGTGCGCCGTCGAGACGTTGTTACTCGACAGACCGGTCGGCTCTTCAAATCGCGAGTTGTACATACCCAAGGCTTGCGCCTTCTTGTTCATCGCCTGAACAAAAGCGTGCAGGCCGCCAGGGTAATGCCGGCCCAAAGAGTTGGCCGCACGATTCTCCGACGACATCAGCGCCAGCAGCATGGCTGCTTCACGGGTCATGGTTGTGCCAACCGGCAGACGCGAACGTGTCCCTTTCAGGCCATCCACATCGGCATCACCAATGGCGATGACTTCCTGCAGATCAAGTTTGGCATCCAGAACAACCATGGCGGTCATCAGCTTGGAAATGGAGGCGATCGGCACGACCAGATCCGGCTGCTTTTCGATCATGGCCTGACCGGTATTCTGATCAATGACCAGCGCCGAGGCCGAATAGAGCGCCAGACGCGTCGGATCCATGTCCATCATCGAAGCGTGACGAATCGGCTTGGCTGCCGAGTGCGCCGCCGCCACTTTTCCGGCATGTCGCGACGGGGCAGCAGCCTTCTTGGTCGGCGCAGCCTTGGCGGCTGACTTGGCAGCATGTTTGCTGCCCGATTTAGCAGCCAGCGGCGCCTTGTGTGCGCCCTTGGACGCTACCTTTTTTGCTGTCTGCTGCTCGGATCTCTTCGCCGTCGCAGCCTCGACTGGCGCTTGCATGCCCACGCCCAACAAAGCGCTGACCAGCAAGGCGGCCTTCAATTTGTGTTTCATTCACTATCTCCTGCCAACATCGGGCAAAGTTTACCTTACTTTAGCAGGAGATATAGAAATATCAATAAAAAATAGATAGATACAACAACAACTTAAAGCAGCCGATCACACCGCATCGACGACGGTCAGCGCAGTCATATTGACGATGCGGCGAACAGTTGCCGTCGGCGTCAGAATATTGACCGGCTTGGCGGCTCCCAGCAGGATAGGACCAATGGTCAGGTTATCCCCCGCCGCCACCTTCAGCAAGTTAAAGGAGATATTAGCCGCATCCAGTGTCGGCATGATCAACAGGTTGGCCTGTCCCTTCAAGCGGGAATTCGGGAAGGCAGCCTGACGAATACGCTCATCCAGCGCGGCATCACCGTGCATTTCGCCTTCGACTTCCAGTTCCGGCGCCCGCCGGTTGAGTTGCGCCAGTACGTCGCGCATCTTGACCGAGGTCGGCGTGTCTTCAGTGCCGAAAGTCGAGTGCGAAAGCAACGCGACCTTGGGCACAATACCGAAATTGCGGATTTCTTCGGCCGCCAGCAAGGTCATGTCAGCCAACTGTTCGGCTGTCGGATCGTAGTTGACGTAGGTATCACCGATAAATACGGTGCGCTCTGGCAACATCAGCAGATTCATCGCGTAATAACGATCATGGTCCGCACGCGTACCAATCACGCTTTGCACATACTCGCGATGCGTCTCATGGCGCCCGAAGGTGCCGCAGATCAGACCGTCAGCATAACCCAGTCGAACCATCAGCGAACCGTACAGCGTATTGCGCCGACGGACTTCGCGTCTGGCATAGTCGGGCGAAACGCCCTTGCGCTCCATCAGGCCATGATAAGTCCGCCAGAACTCTTCGTAATGCTCGTCGAAGAATGCCGAGTTATCTGAATGGACAACCTCAAAATCCTCGCCTTCGCGAATACGCAGCCCGGCGACTTCGATCCGGCGATTGATTTCAGCATGACGCCCAATCAGGATTGGCCAAGCAATGCCTTCATCACGGACCACCTGCACAGCACGCAGCACGCGCTCGTCCTCACCTTCAGCGAAGACGATCCGTTTCGGCGCCATCTTGGCCTGCGAGAAGACCGGCTTCATGATCATGCCGGAGTGGTAAACGAATTCATTCAGGCCCTGAATGTAGGCATCCCAGTCCTTGATCGGACGGGTAGCAACACCTGAATCCATACCCGCCTTGGCCACGGCCGGGGCAATCTTGACGATCAGGCGCGGGTCGAACGGATTCGGAATCAGATATTCGGGACCAAAGCTGGCGACCTTCTCGCCATAGGCACGGGCCGCGACTTCCGACTGCTCGGCGCGGGCCAGTTCGGCGATCGCCTTGACGGCGGCCATCTTCATTTCTTCGGTAATCGTCGTCGCACCAACATCGAGCGCGCCGCGGAAAATGAAAGGGAAGCACAGGACGTTGTTGACCTGGTTCGGGTAGTCCGAGCGACCGGTACAGATAATGGCGTCGTTACGGACGCTCTTGACCAGTTCCGGCGAAATTTCTGGCGTCGGATTGGCCAGCGCCATGATCAGCGGATTCGCCGCCATCTTGGCCACCATTTCCGGCTTCAGTACGCCACCGGCCGACAGGCCGAGGAAGACGTCGGCATCGGCGATCACTTCACCCAGCGTCCGGGCATCGGTCACCTTGGTATAGCGCGCCTTGATCTCGTCCATTTCTTCGACACGGCCTTCATAGACCAGACCCTTGATGTCGGTCACCCAGATGTTGGCTGGCGGCGCACCGAGCATGACCAGCAGGTCAAGACAGGCCAAGGCGGCAGCACCGGCTCCGGAGGTGACGATCTTGACCTTGGACAGATCCTTGCCGATCAGATGCAGGCCATTGAGAATTGCAGCGCCGACAACAATGGCGGTGCCATGCTGGTCGTCATGGAAGACGGGGATCTTCATCCGTTCGCGCAGCTTCTTTTCGATGTAGAAGCACTCGGGCGCTTTGATGTCTTCCAAGTTGATGCCACCAAAGGTCGGCTCCAGCGAGGCGATGGTATCGATCAGTTTGTCCGGGTCGCGCTCTTCAATTTCGATATCGAAGACATCGATATTGGCGAATTTCTTGAAGAGTACGCCCTTGCCCTCCATGACCGGCTTGGCGGCAAGCGGGCCAATCGCGCCAAGGCCAAGAACGGCGGTGCCGTTGGTGATCACACCAACCAGATTGGCGCGTGAGGTCAGCGTGCTGGCTTCGCGTGGATCAGCAACGATCTCCTCGCAGGCAAATGCGACTCCGGGCGAATAAGCCAACGAAAGATCGTATTGATTGGTCAGCTGTTTGATTGGGGTAACCGCAATCTTGCCCGGCTTGGGCTCGCGGTGATAGTAGAGCGCTGCTTCACGTAGTTGGCGAGAATCCATATTTGTCTCCATTTTGTATCGTGAAATGCCATTTCGAATCGCGGAAAATAATACCATGCAACAGCACATCAAGCACCTTCGGGAATCACTTAGAGGTGCAAAGTCAAGTAGATGTTTACCCTAAGATGATGCATAATTACGGGCTTCCCAGCCGACGGCCCCTAGCCGCTTTCAGTCTTGGTGGCAGCTCCCGGCGACTGGCGCAAAGTTTATCTATTTCAGTAACTTGGAGAGAGACACCGCCATGACCGCACCGCTGAATGCACCTGACTACGTCAAACATGAAGGCCTGAAGAAATGGGTCGCCGAAATCGCCGCCCTGACCCAGCCGGCCCGTATCCACTGGGCTGACGGCTCGCAGGAAGAGTATGACCGCCTGTGCGCTGAAATGGTAGAGGCCGGCACGCTGATCAAACTCAACGAAAAGAAGCGTCCGAACTCTTACCTCGCCTTCTCCGACCCGTCCGATGTGGCACGCGTCGAAGACCGCACCTATATCTGTTCCGCCAAGAAGGAAGACGCCGGCCCGACCAATAACTGGGAAGAGCCTGCCGTCATGCGCGAAAAGCTGAACGGCATCTTCAAGGGCTGCATGAAGGGTCGCACGATGTATGTGATCCCGTTCAGCATGGGTCCGCTCGGTTCGCCGATCGCCCATATCGGCTTTGAAATCACCGACTCTGCCTACGTCGTGACCAACATGCGCACGATGACCCGCATGGGCAAGAAAGTCTTCGACGTGCTCGGTACCGATGGCGAATTTGTCCCATGTATCCACACCGTCGGCGCCCCCCTCGAGCCGGGCCAGCAGGATGCAAAGTGGCCATGCAACCCGACCGTCAAGTACATCGTCCATTACCCGGAAACCCGTGAAATCTGGTCCTACGGTTCCGGTTACGGCGGCAACGCCCTGCTCGGCAAGAAGTGCTTCGCACTGCGCATCGCCTCCAACATGGCGCGTGATCAGGGCTGGCTGGCCGAACACATGCTGATCCTCGGCGTTGAATCCCCGGAAGGTGAAAAGAGCTACGTTGCTGCCGCCTTCCCGTCGGCCTGCGGCAAGACCAACTTCGCCATGCTGATCCCGCCGAAGACCCTGGACGGCTGGAAGATCACCACCATAGGCGACGACATCGCCTGGATCAAGCCGCGTGTCGACAAGGATGGCGTCACCCGCTTCTACGCCATCAACCCGGAAGCCGGCTTCTTCGGCGTCGCTCCGGGCACCTCCGAAAAGACCAACTTCAACGCGCTGGCCACGTTGAAGGAAAACATCATCTTCACCAACGTTGCACTGACCGACGACGGCGATGTGTGGTGGGAAGGCCTGACCAAGGAAGCTCCGGCTCACCTGATCGACTGGCAAGGCAACGACTGGACGCCGGAAGACGGCAAGGCCGGCAAGAAGGCGGCCCACGCAAACTCCCGCTTCACTGCCCCGGCCAGCCAGTGCCCGTCCGTAGACAGCGCCTGGGAAGATCCGGCTGGCGTGCCGATTTCCGCCTTCATCTTCGGCGGCCGTCGCGCTACCACCGTACCGCTGGTCTATGAGGCCTTCAACTGGAACTACGGCGTCTACATGGCCGCCACCCTCGGCTCCGAAACCACCGCTGCCGCTTTCGGCCAGCAGGGTGTTGTCCGTCGCGATCCGTTTGCCATGCTGCCGTTCTGCGGTTACCACATGGGCGACTACTTCAACCATTGGCTGAAGATGGGCAAGACCGTCGATGCCGCCCCGAAGATCTTCTGCGTGAACTGGTTCCGCATGAACGAAAAGGGCGAATTCATGTGGCCGGGCTTCGGCGACAACATGCGCGTTCTGAAGTGGATCGTTCAGCGCTGCAAGGGCACTGTTACCGCCAAGGAAACCGCGCTGGGCTGGATGCCGCAATTTGAAGACATCGACTGGACCGGTCTGGACATCAGCAAGAACGAGTTCAACAGCCTGACCAACATCGATGCCGACGCCTGGAAATCCGAGCTAGCCGGCCACAAGGAGTGGTTCGACAGCATGGGCGAAAAGCTGCCGCGTGAATTCACCCTGAAGCGTGAACTGTTCGAAATGGCATTGTTCAAGAACGCTGATTAATTTCAGTTCTTGCTATGATCGACGGCCACCTCAGGGTGGCCGTTTTACTTTGGAGACCCGCATGTACCGCCCCGCCCAACGCCTTGCCGATATTGAGCCTTTCCACGTCGTCGAATTGCTGACCCGTGCTCGACAGCTCGAAGCCGAGGGGCGCGACATCATTCACATGGAAGTTGGCGAGCCTGACTTCCCGACGCCAGAGCCCATCGCCAAGGCAGCGACCAATGCGATAAAAAGCGGGAAAACGCTCTACACCCAGGCCCTTGGCCTGCCCGAATTGCGCGAGGCAATCAGCCGGTTTTACGACCAGCGCTATGGGGTTTCAGTACCAGCCAGCCGCATTGCCGTCACCAACGGGGCCTCCGGTGCGCTGAACCTGGCCTTTGCCTGCTTGGCCGACCCGGGTAGCGAATGGCTACTGACCGACCCCGGCTACCCATGCAACCGACACATCCTTCGGGCATTCGAAGGACGGCCGCAGAATATTCCGGTCGGCCCCGAGACCAATTTTCAGCCGACGCCGGAACTGCTACGCCAGCACTGGAAACAGAGCACTGCCGGCCTGCTGGTTGCCTCTCCGGCCAACCCGACCGGCACCTTGCTCACGCTCCCGGAGATCGCCGGACTGGCTGAAGTCTGCCGCGATAAGAACGGGCATTTCCTGGTCGATGAGATTTACCACGGCTTGACCTACGAGATTGAAGCCCCAACCGCCTGCGCTGCCGGCGACGATATCTGGGTCATCAACAGTTTTTCCAAGTACTTCCAGATGACTGGCTGGCGCCTTGGCTGGATGGTCATTCCCGAAGCCTATGTCCGCGATGTCGAAAAATTGGCCCAGAACCTCACGCTCTGCCCCTCGACACCAGCCCAGCATGCCGCACTGGCAGCCTTCGAGCCGGAAACCATCGCCATCCTCGAAAGCCGGCGCAGCGAATTCCGGCGCCGTCGTGACTTCCTTGCCCCGGCGCTGGAGGCGATCGGTTTCCGCATCACGGCCCGCCCTGAAGGCGCCTTCTATCTGTATTGCGATTGCTCGGCGCTGGCCGATGACAGCTTCGCGCTTGCCAAGGATCTGCTGGAAAAGACCGGGGTTGCCGCCACACCCGGCCTCGATTTCGGCAGCAACCAGCCGGAAAAGCACATCCGCTTCGCCTACACCACCGGGGTTGAGCGGCTCGCCGAGGCTGTCGAACGATTAGGTGCTTATTTCGGCCGGTAATTCCAGACCCGGGAAGCGGGAACGCAGGCCTGCCCAATCGAAATATCGCCCCGGATCGGTCTTTCGCCCGGGGGCAACATGGCAATGGCCGGCGATCGCCAGAATCGGGTAGTGCGCACGCAAGGCGTCCAGCAAGCCCCACAATGAGGTGTATTGCTCGGCGGTATAAGGGTGGCTGTCCGAGCCTTCCAGCTCGATACCCACCGAGTAATCGTTACAGTTGTCACGCTCGCACCAGCACGACTGCCCGGCATGCCAGGCCCGCTGGTCGCAGCCAACGAACTGGATGACTCGACCATTCCGCCGGACATAGAAATGCGCGGATACCTGCAAGTCGGAAATGGTCGAAAAATACGGGTGAGCGTCAGGATTCAGCCGATTGAGAAAAAAGTCCTCGACCCAGTCGCCACCGAACTCATCGGGCGGAAGACTGATGTTGTGAATCACCACCAGGGATACCGCTTCACCAGCCGGTCGTTCGCCAAAATTCGGCGATGGCAGCCAATCAGCTCCCTCCAGCCAGCCGTTTGCCTGCCACCCCATCACTCGATGCCCAGACGCTCAAGCCGGTAGCGCATGGAGCGGAAGGTCACACCAAGGAGTCGAGCCGCTGCCGTACGGTTCCCCTCTGCCTTCTGCAAGGCTTCCAGAATGGCCTGACGTTCAAGGCGATTCAGATACTCATCCAACGTTTCGCTGCCACGCCCCGGCGCTTCGCCACCCGGCATTTCCTCAGGACCAAGATGCAGGTCGTCGACTTCGATGGTGTCGCCGGCACAAAGCGCTGTCGCACGCTCCAGGATGTTCTCCAGCTCGCGCACATTGCCGGGAAAGGAATAGTACTCCAGCGCTTTCAGCGCGCCGCTTGAAAGCTTCGGCGTTGCATCCCCGAAAACTCGCCGCAGGATGGCATCAACCAGCGGCGCAATATCCTCCAGGCGCTCACGCAACGGTGGCATGCGGAGTTCAATCACGTTCAGCCGGTAATACAAGTCCTGCCGGAAGCCCCCCTTCTCCACCAGATCGCGCAGATTGCGATGGGTCGCACAGATGATCCGGACATCGACCGGCTCCTCGGCCACGCTCCCCACCTTGCGCACCCGCTTTTCCTGAATGGCACGCAACAGCTTGACCTGCATGGCCAGAGGCAGATCAGCCACTTCATCGAGGAACAACGTGCCCCCGTTGGCTGCCTGGAAAAACCCCTCGCGCTCACTGTCGGCGCCGGTAAATGCCCCTTTCCGGTAACCGAAAAATTCGCTCTCCATCAGGTTTTCCGGAATCGCCCCGCAGTTGACTGGCACAAAGGGCCCCGCTGCCCGAGCGCTACGGCTATGGATCAATCGGGCGCCCAACTCCTTGCCGCTACCGGACTCACCGGAAATGTAGATCGGCGCCTGGCTGCGCGCCAGCTTCTCGATCATCGCCCGCACCTGCTGCATGCTCGGTGAGTCGCCAATCAGCGATTGCAGGGGATCTTCGTCATCCCCCTGCCCGCCGCCGGGCAAACGCAAGGCTGACTTGATCAGCGCCCGTAGCTGCTCAAGTCCGACCGGCTTGGCCAGATAGTCGAAGGCCCCGGCCTTCAAGGCAGCGACGGCATTTCCCGCACTGCCATAGGCGGTAATGACGGCCACTGGCGTTTGAGGGTAATGCTCAGTGATGAGGCGGACAATTTCCAGTCCCTCGCCATCGGGCAAGCGCATATCGGTCAGGCAAAGCTGAAAATCATCGGCCTCAAGCGCGGCCCGCGCTTCAGCAACCGAACCCACACACTCGGTAGCCAGGCCCATGCGGGCCAAGGTCAAATCGATCAGTTCACGAATATCGGGCTCGTCATCAACAACGAGAACCCGGCTTAATTCGCCGCGCGGACGCCGTTCGGTTCTGACAACTGACACGTATCGTTTCTCCCTGCCACAATGAAATGAGCCCCAGAACCCGAGGCCATCAATTCCAGGCTCGCACCATTGGTTGCACAAAGCTCACGGGCAATGAACAGCCCAAGGCCTGTACCCTGCGTATGCGTCGTAAAAAATGGCTCAAAAATCTGTTCGCGCACGGTTTCCGGAACACCCGGACCATCATCGATCACGTGCAATTCTACCCGCCCCTCACCTTGAGCGCCGAGCAGCTCGATCAGCACCGCCCCGGGCCCCTTGGTCGAATGACGCAGCGCGTTGCTGACCAGATTCCACAAGACCTGATGCAAATGAGACCGATCAAAACAGATCTTGAGCCCGGCTGGCGCCTTCAGAACGACAATATCCGGAGCCAAGTTCTCGCTGGACAGGAAATGCTCCAGAAAGCCAAGACAGAACTCATCCAGCGGCAACAACTCAGCTTCTGCCCGGCTCTGGCGGCCTAGCTCCAGAATGTCGTGTACGATCCGGTCAAGCCGGATCACGTTGTCGTTGAGAATGCGCAGCAGACGTTCCTGCATCTCGCCGCGGCGCTCCTCACGCAACAGTTCGCCAGCATGGCCAATTGCCGACAACGGGTTGCGAATCTCATGCGCGATACTGGCTGTCAGACGCCCCAGAGAGGCCAGTTTCAACTGCTGGGCATGCTCCTTGATCCGCCCGACGTCCTCAAGAAACACCAGCACTTCGCCGTCCGAACTGGTCGTTCGCTCGAAACGGGCACGTAGATCCCGCCCTTCCGCACCACCGAAATGGAGCCCATCGCCCTCACCAAGCGACTCCCAGTGCCGGAGGGCCGCCGCCAAATCCGGGGCACATGACTCCAACGGAAGCGCCGGATCATCAACAGACACGCCAAGCATACTCTTCGCCACGGGATTGCATCGGCTGAGCACGCCGCCTTTGGCAACAATCAGCACACCATCCTGCATCCGCTCCACGACGCGCTGACTGATACGAATCTGGTTATCCAGGGCCTCTCCACGCCGTCGCGCCAGGTCTTCATTAACCATGACCCGCTGGCCAAGCAGACGCGCAAGAATGGCTGTGGCAAAGAAGCCCGCAGATATAAATCCGGCTTGGACAATAGTGCCCTGATCAGATCCTTGGGCGACGATTCCGTAGGTCTGAACCAGAAGGACCGCCACTGTCGCCACGGCCGCGTAGAACAAGACCAGACGCCCTCGCCCGACCAAACTGGCAGCCGCCAGGGAAACCAGCAACAACACACTCAAGCCGCTGCTCACCCCGCCAGCCAGGAACATCAGGGCGCTGACGATGGCGATATCCACCATTATCTGGGCAGACAACTGCTGATTAAAATGATGCTGCCAGTGCGTTGCCAGCAGAAGTCCGGCGATTGTCGCCGCCATGTAAGTTCCCGTCAGCCCAAACAGCAAGGGGGACGGCATCCAGTTCAGGCGAGCCGTCCATTCATGGGGAAACAAAATCACCAAGCAGAACAACCCGGCCAGAACCAGTCGATACAGGTTGAAATACAGGAAGGAACGCCAATTTGCCTCCCACGTGGAGGACAGCCAATCCGACATCAGTCCTCCGCCGATTTGGCAGCGATACGATGGGCCTCACAGCAATAGATCCTGCCGGCAACGGACACCGCTTCGCTCTCAGGCAAATGGACGCCGCAATGGACACAGGTAACCATCTTCTCCACAGGAGGAGCTGGCCGTGCCGATGAATCAGAAGCATCTGGCGCATTGCGCTTGGACCATAGCCACCAGACCACACCGATAAACGCGAACAACAGCAGATATTTCATCAGCCCCCCAGAAATAAAAATCTACGGAGAATCCGTAAGCTTCTGTCGTTTTCTCGGAACAACACGACCTAACCGTTCCTCATTGCCTCCAAAACAGACTGCAGAAAAGGCAATCAAGTCTCCAGAACAATTTCAATTAACCATTACCAACTTTACGATCAAGAATACACCAGCCCCCTCGCCTATCATCCGATGAAGGCAGCACTGAGGCAACTTCAACAAATTGCGAAATAGCTATTTGTGAGAGACGGCTATCCGGATTTATTTTTGCCCGACGGACCAAATGAACGACTGAATGTCAGCCATATCACGGGGCATCAAACCCTCTTCAAGCAGATTCGTCCGCACGTAACTGTAGAGCCGCAGCACGGCATCATAGGTTTTCCAGTTTGGTTCCGGTTTATAGTTGATTCGCCAGCACAGCGCCTTAGCCCCATTCTGGATTGCGCTGGCTTTGATGAAGGCATGTTGCTGTGGGTAGCGGATGAAGCTGAAGAGCGTTGCAAACGACCATTTATTAAGATGCAAGATCCCCAAGGTACGGAGAAAGTGCTTGAAACGGGCCTCGTCTGCTTCCGCGCCATAGAGAAGATCAGCCAAGGCTACCGAAAACAGCTTTTGGCATGCCGGCAGCTCAAGGGCGTCCTGGAATGCTTTTCTCTCGCTCTTGGTCAGCAGATTTGCGGTCGATTCAACGTGTCGCGCCCGATCACAAACGGCCTCAAAGCAACCATCATCAACAAGCCGGCAAAGCTCCTCTTTAGCCAGTAACTGGGTGCAGAATTTGTGGCCGCGAACAGTGGCATCACGCGTGTTCTTGATAAAACCAGCATCCTCGAATCCGTCTGGATAACTCCGCATGAAGCGTTCAACCGCCATGGGAACCGAGATAAAGTCATCGCTGCTGATTTGCGATGTTTCGATCAGGTTGTCCAGGAGGCGATGTTTTGAGCCAGCTCCCTCGACTTTATCGAGCTTGATAAATGACCGGGAAAGCCTCTTTCGGCCAACACCCACAAAGAAGATATCAAGATTATCAGGTGTAGCACTCAGCACCTTCCCGAGTCCCCATTCCTTCTGGTTTGGGTGAACCACACGATCGCCCGAGGTTAGGTTACTCATCTTGATCTCCGCTTCTTTCAGCAAAAAAGCGGTCAATTTTATCATTTACTCCAGCGGCAGACCGAGATTCAAGCGATGAAATCTGAACTCAGAGCCCCGGTCCGAGCAACCTGTTGTACGTAATCGCACAGGATATGCCCCGCTAAGGTATGCCCAAGGCCAATAATGTTTACCCTCAGCTTCCAAAAAGCAAAAAGCCACCCCATAGGATGGCTAAGTGCTTTTTCTTTGCAGAGTTTTGGTCGGAGTGACAGGATTCGAACTTGCGACCCCTGCGTCCCGAACGCAGTGCTCTACCAGGCTGAGCTACACTCCGACGCGAGAAAGAAACCTAATGATTTCTCTCAACTGCAAAGAGCGTCAATTGTAGCAGAGCTTTTTTATAATTTGAATCCCCCAAGCACTGAATTGCAGCTTTTGCCGACTCCGCCTCTTGGACAGCACGGGCCCTTGCATGCTCCAAGGCACCACTGTTTCGAATCGCATCGAGTACCTGTGCGAAGTCATCCCGACCACCTTCTTCGATGGCTTTGCGAACGCAGGCAGCCTGCTCTGGTGTGCCGGATTGCATCACGTAAATCAACGGCAAGGTTGGTTTTCCCTCAGCCAGATCGTCACCTAGGTGTTTGCCTGTATCAGCTTCCTGCCCGGAATAGTCGAGGACATCATCGATCAATTGGAAAGCCGTGCCGAGATGCATGCCATAAGCAGTCAGCGCCCTCTCCACCTCCGGGGTCGCCTGACCTAGGATGGCCCCAAGCTGCGCAGCAGCCTCGAAAAGCTTGGCTGTTTTGTAGTGAATAACCTGCATGTAGCGCGCCTCATCAACATCGGCGTCATGGCAGTTCATCAACTGCAGCACCTCGCCCTCAGCGATGATATTGGTCGCATCCGAAAGGACCTGCATCACACGCATGTTGTCGACAGCAACCATCATCTGGAAAGCACGCGAGTAAAGGAAGTCACCAACCAGAACACTAGCCGCATTGCCAAACATGGCGTTAGCAGTATTGCGCCCACGTCGCAGCGCCGATTCATCGACCACATCATCATGCAACAAGGTGGCCGTATGAATGAATTCGACGACAGCCGCCATTTCATGATGCCGAGTACCTTGGTAACCCAGCGCTCCAGCCGCAAGGAGGACCAAGGCCGGACGCATGCGTTTGCCGCCACTACTGATGATGTATTCGGCAACCTGCCGGACCAGCACCACGTCTGAGTAAAGACGATCGCGGATCACCGCGTCGACGGCCTTCATGTCGTGCCCGATCAGGGCGTAGAGCTGTTCCAGAGTCACGGCAGGTAATTCCTTGAAGAAGCGCGGAATCTTAGGGGGCGGACGAGGCCCAGTCAAGGCCGAACGATCAAGGATACACTCCGTTCAACCTCTCAGTTTGTTAAACTCTTCAGATTAGATCAATCCATCAGGAGAGGGCATGGACATTCGTTCAATCGTCGCATCAGCCATCCTTAACAAAGAAGCACTGGAGGAGTTTGCTGATGCCCTGAACGACCGTGCTCCGGAAATCGAGCGTGACGTTGCTCGGCTCAAGGAAACCCCTCTGGATCGTGATATCACAGCCAGCCTTTTCCGGGCGGTACACAACATCAAGGGCGACTCTTCGCTCTGCAAGTTTGAACTGGGTGTCGCCATCGCCCACCCGATCGAAACAATGATGTCACGCTTCCGAGAGGGAGAGATTCCTTTCTCCGACATGCTTGCCGAGCTGGTTTTGCTTGCGGTTGACCGACTCGAATTGGCAACTGATGCTTTGTTGACCAACAAACCACTGGAAAACCTTCGCCTGCCAATTCTTGTGCAGGGTCTCAACGAAGTTGCTCAGGAGACGCTTCAGCAAATCGATTTCAGCTGCGCCGACCTGATCGAAGCCGTAACCGGTTTCCCCCCGGTCATCCCGGAAATATCGAGCCAAGCCCCGAAAGTCTCAAAGCCAAAATCTGATCAGAAAAATGCCAGCAGCGATTTACAGTTTTTCCGCTCTCTGGCTTTGCAATTCGAAAGCCGCTCCCCCCTTTTCAAGGGACGCACGATGCGTATCCTCCGGCTTGCACTGGAAACAAACAAGAGCGGCCACAATGTTGTCGATCCCGTGCAACTCGAGGCTGCCATCTATCTGCACGATGTCGGCATGATGCTATTACCTGAAAGTATCTGGTTGAAGGTCGGCAAGATGTCTCCTGAAGACAAGGTTGCATTACGCAACCATCCTGGTTTTTCGGCAGGGCTGTTACTGCGTATGCCAGGCTGGGAATCCGCCGCCGAAATGGTCGCCAAACATCACGAAATGCCCGATGGCGGTGGGTACCCCAATCAATTGCAAGACTCGGAAATTTGTCCCGGGGCCAAGATTCTCGCCATCGTCGATGCATTTGAAGCAGTCATGCTCAAGCATATCCACCGAGGAAAGAATCGCTCGGTACTGCGCGCCATTGCCGAAATCAACGCTTGCGACAACCAGTTTGCCCCAGAGTGGATCACCCCATTCAACGCAGTAATTCGCAAGACCATTGAAACCTGATGACCTTTGATCGAGAACGCCGTTTTGGCGGTAACACACGCCTATATGGCCCAGAGACCGCAGAACGTATCCAGCGCGCCCATGTCTGTGTGGTTGGAATTGGTGGCGTAGGCTCTTGGACTGTCGAAGCTCTGGCAAGATCCGGTATCAACAGCATGACCCTCGTTGATCTGGACATGGTGGCGGAATCCAACACCAATCGCCAAATCCACGCGCTAGACGATATCTACGGCAAAGCCAAAGTAGATGCGATGGCCGAAAGAGTACGCGCCATCAACCCGGATTGCGCAATAACCTGTATTGAAGATTTTATAACCCCTGAAAACGTTGGAGAGATTCTTGAGCAACCGTTTTCGGTGGTCATCGACGCCATCGACCAGGTCCGCGCTAAGGCAGCAATGATCGCTTTCTGCCGACGGCAAAAGACCCCAATTATCGTAGCAGGAGCAGCTGGAGGGCAAATCGATCCAACGCAAATTCGCGTCACCGATCTTAGCCAGACGGTACAGGATCCACTTCTATCTAAAGTCCGCTCTCTTCTTCGCCGAGAGTACGGCTTTCCGAAAGATACCAAGAAAAAATTCGGCATCTCCGCAGTTTTCTCGACAGAACCCTTACGTTACCCGAACAAAAGCGCTGCCTCTTGCGAAGCTGACCGCAGCCCGGCCGGCTTGAATTGTGCGGGATTCGGATCGTCTGTCTGCGTTACATCCTCCTTCGGCATGGCAGCAGCAGCTCAGGCCATCAATCTGATCAGCAGATCGTAAGCAATCAACGGAAGCTACTTGGTTGATGGTTTGCGGTTGTCCGTAAGGACGGGCTATTAAGCGCCGCGCTGGGTAACGCAGCGGCACGGGTAGATTGCCCCGT